>NZ_CP013251.1:4698839-5330714 GCF_001583435.1 Endozoicomonas montiporae CL-33
TTGAAGCATTGCAGGTCAAGCATGAGCAGATGATCAACGTTCTGGCCGAGCATGAACGTGGCACACAAGCTGCGAAGCAGGCTCTGACCGAGCTGGCTGAACCGTTCATGCCACTGAAGCTGGTTCCGCGTATATTCGACATGCTGGTGTTCCGCATTCGCAACACGCTGGAAAACATCCGCAGCAATGAACGCGCCATCATGCAATTGTGTGTACGCCGTTCCAAAATGCCGCGCAAGATCTTCCTGAAGACCTTCCCTGGTAACGAAACCAATCTGGAATGGGTTGAGCAGATCACTGCCGGCAGCGCCGCTTACTCAGAAAACATCATAGCCTATCGCGATGAAATCATTCGCGCCCAGAAAAAACTGGCTTCGATCGAGAAGGATTACGGCATCACGCTTAACCAGATCAAAGACATCAACCGCAAGATGTCTCTGGGTGAAGCCCGCGCCCGTCGCGCCAAGAAAGAGATGGTTGAGGCCAACCTGCGTCTGGTGATTTCTATTGCCAAGAAATACACCAACCGTGGCCTGCAATTCCTGGACCTGATTCAGGAAGGTAACATCGGCCTGATGAAAGCCGTAGACAAGTTCGAATACCGTCGTGGTTACAAGTTCTCCACGTACGCTACCTGGTGGATTCGCCAGGCGATCACCCGCTCTATTGCCGACCAGGCTCGTACGATCCGTATTCCGGTACACATGATCGAGACCATCAACAAACTGAACCGCATCTCCCGTCAGATGCTTCAGGAAATGGGTCGCGAACCAACGCCGGAAGAACTGGCCGTGCGCATGGAAATGCCGGAAGACAAGATCCGCAAGGTTCTGAAGATTTCCAAAGAGCCTATTTCCATGGAAACGCCGATTGGTGACGATGAAGATTCCCACCTGGGTGACTTTATCGAAGATGCGACCATCCAGTCGCCCATCGATCGAGCTACAGGTTCCGGCCTGAAAGAGTCTACCCGCCAGGTACTCTCCGGGCTGACTGCCCGTGAGGCAAAAGTCCTGCGTATGCGTTTCGGTATCGACATGAACACCGACCACACTCTGGAAGAAGTGGGTAAGCAGTTCGACGTTACCCGCGAACGTATCCGTCAGATCGAAGCCAAGGCTCTGCGCAAGCTGCGCCATCCTACCCGCTCCGATCACCTGCGCAGCTTCCTGGACGAATAAGTTCCGGAAGATAAGGCGTTAACAAAAAGCTGCAAGACCTGAAAAGGTGTTGCAGCTTTTTTTATGCGCCATCGTTGATGCACCTTTTTCCTGCATCAGTCAAAAAGCCTCATTCATTTAACGACGATGGTCTGGCATCATAAGCACAAAGGAAACCCGAACAACAAAAAGTCTCTGTAATGGATTACAGACAGAGGTTAACCATGACAAGTAACACCCCCCTGATTATTATGACGTTCTTCGTCTATCTGGCCATCATGCTGCTGATTGGCGGCTGGGCATGGAAACGCACCAAAGACTCCTCCGACTATTTTCTGGGTGGCAGAACCCTTGGCCCATGGCCTGCTGCTCTCAGCGCCGGTGCCTCTGACATGAGTGGCTGGTTACTCCTAGGACTGCCCGGCTACGCGTTTGCTTCCGGTGTAGAAGCCTTCTGGCTGGCAGGCGGACTGTTTGCGGGCACCTGGCTAAACTGGCTGTTTGTTGCCAGACGCTTACGTTCCTATTCTCAAATAGCCGGCAACGCTCTGACACTGCCCGAGTTTTTCAGAAATCGTTTCCGTGACAACTCTCGTTCATTACAGGTTGTCTCTGCCTTCTTTATTTTGCTGTTCTTTCTGTTCTACACCAGCTCCGGTCTGGTTGCAGGCGGAAAACTGTTTGAAACCGTGTTTGACCTGAACTATCGCTGGGCCGTGATTATCGGCACTGCCTGCATTATCTCCTATACACTGTTTGGCGGCTTTATTGCGGTTTCCTGGACGGACCTGATTCAGGGCTTATTAATGGCCGCAGCACTGCTACTGGTTCCGGTGGTCGCCCTTCAGACAACAGGCGACACATCAATGACCAGTCAGCTTAAGGATCTGAACCCTGAGCTGCTGAACCCGTTTACAGCTGCAGACGGCTCAGCTCTCGGGTTCATTGCCATTATCTCTCTGGCAGCCTGGGGGTTGGGATATTTTGGTCAGCCACACATACTGGCTCGCTTCGCAGGTATTCGTTCAACAGCAGATATTCCTACAGCTCGCCGCATTGCCGTCGGCTGGTCTGGCATTTCCATGCTGGGTGCCATTATGGTTGGCCTGACCGGCCTGCTGTTCCTCAACGATAGCAATACTACTCTGGGCGATGGCGAAACGATCTTTATGGTGCTGGTCAACGCCCTGTTCCACCCAATGATCGCTGGCATACTTCTGGCCGCGATACTCGCAGCCATTATGAGCACTGCCGACTCCCAGCTACTGGTTTCTTCCTCCGCACTGGCGGAAGACTTCTATAAAGCGGTTCTTCGTCCTGACGCCAGCTCGGCTGAAGTTCTGATGGTCGGACGCCTTGCCGTAGTCATCATTGCACTGATCGCCCTGTCACTGGCCATGGTGCCAGACAGCTCGGTACTGGATCTGGTGTCCTATGCCTGGGCAGGCTTTGGTGCTGCCTTTGGCCCTGTACTGATCATGAGTCTGTTCTGGTCACGAATGAACCGTAATGGTGCTCTGGCAGGTATTATCATTGGCGGAGTCACCGTGGTTATCTGGAAACAGCTCAGTGGCGGATGGTTTGACCTGTATGAGATTGTGCCCGGCATGGCGTTTGGCTTTGTCGGCATCTACTTCACCAGCCTGTTGAGCGCACCTCCTTCTGAAGACATCACTACCGAGTTCAATGAAGCTCAATCTGCCTGATAAGGTCTGACGGCTTTTCCCTGCCCCTCGGGGAAAAGCCCTTCCGTTTCAGCTGATCGTTCGATTCAAAGTAAAGCCACTGCGTAGAAATTTATCCCGTTTCGATAAATAAAATCAGCCTTTTATACGACATATGACTTTTATTTAAGTTAATTAATGAAGTAAATATCCGGACATACGATTAATAAAACGCAATTTTAATAACGACTATTTCTAACAAAAACCATTCAATATCATCTTTTCTTACAATAACTTACTATTGATAACTACTTAGTTAAATAGCACCGAAAATATTGATCCACATCAATAGCGTATGGGTTAAAATTCAAAGGAATTTCATCTTGTTTGCTGTAATATTCGCGCTCCAAAGAATTAACCTGAGTACGTTTCCGAAGGTTTATGCGCCGGTCAGCTAATCATTTCGATTTCGACAAGTGCGTGAAACTTCCAAAACCGTTCTCGGGCCCTTTTTATCCGGGTTTTAGCTACAGATTTGCATAACACCTTGTTTGTACAGGGTTTTGTTCGCACAACCTGTTCATACAATACTCTGTAGCTACCCAGCTTCCCTCAAACGGAGATAAATGCAGTGAGAAAGACCAAGATAGTTTGTACTATCGGACCAAAGTCTGAATCCAGGGAAATGCTGACCAAGCTGGTTGACTGTGGCATGAATGTGATGAGACTTAACTTCTCTCACGGCAACTTTGAAGAGCACGGTGACCGCATCAACACTATTCGTCAGGTGAGCGCGGAAACAGGTAAAAAAGTTGCCATCCTGCTGGACACCAAAGGTCCTGAAATCCGCACTGTAAAGCTGCAGGGCGGTAATGACGTGATGCTGACCGCCGGTCAGGAATTCACTCTGACCACCGACGCCAGCGTTATCGGCGACAACACCAAAGTAGCTGTGACCTACAAAGGTCTGTGTGAAGACCTGAAGCCGGACAACACCGTTCTGCTGGACGACGGTCTGATCGAAATGACCGTTAAGGAAGTTAAAGGCACCGAAATCCTGTGCGACGTTAAAAACAGCGGCGAACTGGGTGAGAACAAAGGTGTTAACCTGCCAGGCGTCAGCGTTCAACTGCCAGCACTGTCTGAAAAAGACAAGGCCGACCTGGTATTCGGTTGCGAGCAGGGCGTTGACTTTGTCGCTGCTTCCTTCATCCGGAAGGCTTCCGACGTTCAGGAAATCCGTGAACTGCTGGACTCCAACGGCGGCGAAAACATCCACATCATCTCCAAGATCGAAAACCAGGAAGGCGTAGACAACTTCGACGACATCCTGTCTGTTTCTGACGGCATCATGGTAGCCCGTGGCGACCTGGGTGTAGAAATTCCGGTTGATCAGGTGATCTTTGCCCAGAAGATGATGATCGGCAAGTGTAACAAAGCGCGTAAGCCGGTTATCACTGCCACCCAGATGCTGGACTCCATGATCAAAAACCCACGTCCTACCCGTGCAGAAGCCGGTGACGTGGCAAACGCGATTCTGGACGGCACCGACGCTGTTATGCTGTCTGGTGAAAGTGCCAAGGGTAAATACCCGGCTGAATCCGTTAGCGTGATGTCCACCATCTGTGAAAGCACTGATGGCACCATCGAGTCCAAGGTTGAAGGCTACGATCTGGAAATCGAAGAACGTCGCAGCATCACACAGGCCGTTTGCCGTGGTGCCGTTAAAACGTCCGAAACTCTGGAAGCCAAGCTGATTATCGTTGCGACCAAGAAAGGTAAATCTGCTCGCTCCGTTCGCAAGTTCTTCCCGGATGCTCCAATTCTGGCAGTGACCAGCTCCCAGAAGACTGCACAGCAGCTGTGCCTGACCAAAGGTGTTACCACCACGATTGTTGAAGGACTGGACAGCTCTGATCAGTTCTATAAGCTGGGTAAGGATATGGCTGTTGAAATGGGTCTGGCTAAAGCGGGCGATACGGTTGTTATGGTATCCGGCGCTCTGGTTCCTTCCGGCACCACCAACACCTCTTCTGTTCACATCATCGACTAATACTGTCGTTTACGTGTGACACCGTCCCGTATTGCAACAATACGGGACTCTTCCCTTCTCCTTTTCTCTTTATTCTTCCACTCCCCAAACTGATCAAAATACACCCGCCTTTTATTACTACGCAAACAGGTTAGTGCAAATATCAAGCTCTCAATCACGGGCAACTTACTATTTCAGAGCTAAACTCGTACATTTTTCACAAAAAATTATCATTAGTACTCACTTTATTGATCGAAGTCGGCTTTTTGATGCGTCAATACTGGCATATTAAAGCCATGTCAACGTCGTTTAGTTTTTGACACAGGTTATTCATGGAGTGTTGTTGGTATGAAATTAATTGAACTGAAAGAAGCCAAGCTCAGATTCAGCCTGGGCGAGATCAGAGGTGGTGCAAAAGTAGAGCACTATCCGACTCAAAAAGGTTTCTGCCTGCACCTGCTGGATTCAGAACAGACTCATACCCCGTACACCGTTCGCTCTCAGCGTGACCGTCGAATGCCCAAGCATTATTCCACTCTGGAAGCGGTAACCAACGAACTGAAAAACATTGGCATTGAAACCTTTACTGTTGACCTGACCAAAAAGCCGGAGCCGCGTATCGAACGATAAACTGAGACGTACCCTAGCAAATCTATGGCTTGGACCTATCTGCAAAAGAAAAGTCATAGTTACCCATAGGAACTATCCACATAAAAAAACAGGAGCCTGAGCTCCTGTTTTTTTATGGTTAACGATCAGCGAGGATCAGGACTGCTGCTCTTTAGCGCGAGCCACTTCCTTGATACTCAGCTTGATGCGGCCACGGGAATCGATATCCAGTACAACCACTTCAACCTGCTGACCCATCTGCAGATAGTCAGACACTTTCTCAACACGCTCGTCAGCAATCTGGGAAATGTGCACCAGACCATCACGACCCGGCAGCACGCTAACAAACGCACCAAAGTCTACGATACGGGTCACTTCACCAGTATAGATCTGACCAACTTCTGCATCAGCAGTGATGCCGTAAACGCGATCGTAAGCAGCCTGAGCCTTTTCCTTGTCGTCTGCAAAGATCTTCACCATACCACTGTCGTCGATATCAACAGAAGCACCGGTGTCTTCACAGATAGAACGGATAGTCGCACCGCCTTTACCGATAACATCGCGAATCTTGTCCGTATCGATCTTCAGGGACATAGTCATCGGTGCGTTTTCGTTCAGCTCGGAACGGCTTTCGCTGATGACTTTGTTCATCTCATCCAGAATGTGCAGGCGCGCATCGCATGCCTGATCCAGCGCGATTTCCATGATCTCTTCGGTGATACCGGCAATCTTGATATCCATCTGCAGGGCAGTGATACCTTCAGAAGTACCGGCTACTTTAAAGTCCATGTCACCCAGATGGTCTTCATCACCCAGAATGTCAGTCAGAACGGCAAATTGTTCGCCTTCCTTAACCAGACCCATAGCGATACCAGCGACTGGCGCCTTCAGAGGCACACCCGCGTCCATCAGAGCCAGGGAAGAACCACAGACGGAAGCCATGGAGCTGGAACCGTTGGATTCAGTGATTTCGGATACGACACGAACAGTGTACGGGAATTCGTCCTGAGTCGGCAGCATAGCCTGAACACCACGACGAGCCAGACGACCGTGACCAATTTCACGACGACCCGGTGCACCCATACGACCACACTCACCAACAGAGTAAGCAGGGAAGTTGTAGTGCAGCATGAACGGATCTTTGGTTTCGCCTTCCAGACTGTCGATAATCTGCGCGTCACGGGCAGTACCCAGAGTGGTTGTAACCAGCGCCTGAGTTTCACCACGGGTGAACAAAGCAGAACCGTGAGTCTTAGGCAGAACACCGATTTCTACGTTGATTGGGCGAACAGTCTTGGTATCACGACCATCAATACGTGGCTGTCCATTGATGATGTTGCCGCGAACAACGTTTTTCTCCAGCTTGGAGAAGGCTTTCTCAACATCACCCGCTTCGAACTGACCTTCTTCTTCACCGACCAGAGCTTCTAACACTTCCTGCTTCAGGGTGCCAACAGCTGCATAGCGATCCTGCTTGATGGTGATCTGATACGCTTCGCGCATCTTGCCTTCAAACGCAGACATTTTTTCTTTCAGTTCAACATTTTCAGCTTCAGCAGCCCAATCCCAAACAGGCTTGCCCGCTTCAGCAGCAAAGGCTTCTACAGCACTGATGACAGATTGGTATTCTTCATGAGCAAACAACACCGCGCCCAGCATTTCGTCTTCAGTCAGCTCTTCGGCTTCAGACTCAACCATCAGTACAGCGTCTTTGGTACCTGCAACCACCATGTCCAGCTCGGAGGTTTCCAGCTCAGCGTAACTTGGGTTCAGGATGTAACCTTTCTCTTCGTTGAAACCAACGCGGGCACCACCAATGGGTCCCTGGAAAGGAATACCGGAAATAGCCAGCGCTGCAGAGCAAGCCACCATCGCCAGAATGTCCGGATCGTTTTTCTTATCCACAGATACAACGGTCAGAACCACCTGAACTTCATTCATGAAGCCTTTAGGGAACAGCGGACGAATAGGACGGTCGATCAGGCGGGAGGTCAGGGTTTCTTTTTCACTAGGACGGCTTTCACGCTTCAGGAAACCGCCAGGAATTTTACCCGCAGCATAGGTCTTTTCCTGATAGTGCACGGACAGAGGGAAGAAGTCCTGTCCGGGCTTGGCCTCTTTAGCGCCCACAACAGTGGCCAGAACAGACGTTTCACCCATAGTCGCCAGAACCGCACCAGATGCCTGACGGGCAATGCGGCCTGTTTCCAGAGTGATAGTCTGGTCACCGAATGTAAAAGTTTTGGTTACCGGAGTCACAATGTTTTCCTTTAGTAAAACCCCGACCATCTGTGGCTGTCACGAGACACGGATGCAATTCAAAACCTTCTGGCCCAAAGCCACCCAGTAAAGTGCTATCTGGTTAAAAAAACCCAGAGAGACTTGGAATTGCACCCCGATTTGACAGCAAAATAAGGTCAGGGCTGGATAGAGAGCCTCAACAGCTCTTTTTCATACAGATACACAAAATCCAGTACCTGCTCAACGCAAAACACCGCCAACCTCACAATGGAAGCTAGCGGTGCTCTGACTGTGGAAGCCTTGCCCAGCAAGGGCTGGAACAACACTTCCTGTTCTGCTGGCGATTTCAACAGAAACCACCAGAGCTAATCCCGAAGGCTATTAGCGACGCAGACCCAGACGTTCGATCAGGCTGCGGTAGCGCTCAACGTCCTTACGCTTCAGGTAGTCCAGCATGCTGCGACGCTGGTTTACCATGCGGATCAGGCCACGACGGGAATGGTGATCCTTGTGGTTAGCTTTGAAGTGAGACTGCAAACCTTCGATGTTAGCAGTCAGCAGGGCTACCTGAACTTCAGGACAACCGCTGTCACCTTCAGAGCGACCGAATTCCTTGATGATTTCAGCTTTCTTTTCAACAGTCAAAGCCATGATAAAGTCTCCATAGAATATGCTTAAACATAAAGCGGGTACGACCGTGCATATTTACAGCCGACCTTGTAGCCAGCGCGCCTCTATACCCTTGCAGGCAGTAGTATGGCAGCACTGGCAAAATCAAGCGCGCATTCTAACACTAAGGCTGGTAATTATCCAAATCAGGGCATGCCGACACCCCTTCACTCTGAACAGGCACGGTCTGTCATCCAATCTGACTTTATCCCCAAAGCAGTTGCAGCTGGCATCAAATATTGGTAGCGTGCTGCCGGTTTCAATACCCTGAATTTCTTATGCATCATTACGCCATCCTTGCCAACCCCGGCCACAATCGCATCTATTTTGATACTGCACTGACAATCGCCAGCAACGAAATTCGTGCGATTACCCAGGCAAAAGATATAGAAATCAACGACGTTGGCGAACGCGACCTTAACCTGCCTGCCTGCATCTGCTTCAGCACAGAAGAACCACTGGGCAGCAAGGCACTGAAAGCCCTGTCGGCTTCTTCTATCTACTACGCCATTTTTGGAGTTCTTGAACAGGGCTTGCTCAAGCCGCTGACGGTCGAGCCTTTTCAAACCTTTCCGGAAAGCCTGAACCAGATTCTCAAGTACACCGGCAAAACCAATGAACAGTTCACCCGCATGATGGTGAATCTGGCCCTGAGTGCCTGCAAAACCGGCAGCGATCAGATTACCCTGCTTGACCCTATGTGCGGCAAAGGTACAACGCTGTTTGAAGGCATGGTTCGCGGTTTCAGCGTGGTTGGCGTAGAAATCAATGACAAATGGACCCGGGAAATTCAGGCTTACCTGATTAACTATCTGAAGAAAGGCCGCTATAAGCACACAAAGGCCAAAGAACGACGCACTCACAACGGCAAGCGCCTGTCCGACGGCTTTACTCTGGAAACCGCTGCCAGCAAAGAAGACTTCAGCAATGGCAAAATCCAGACACTGAAAGTATTTCCTGCCGATACCCGAAAAACCCAGTTTCTGGTGAAAAAGAACTCCTGCGACATTCTGGTATCCGACCTTCCTTATGGTGTTCAACACGGCAGCAAAAATGCCAAAGACCCCAAACTGGATCGCAGCCCTGTAGAGCTGTTAAAAGAAGCTGCACCGGCATGGAAGCAGGCCATGAAACCCAAGGGCGCCCTGGTGATCTCCTTCAATGAATTCACTTTGAAGTGGAAAGACGCTGCTGAAGCATTAACAGAAGCCGGATTCAAAGTACTTGAGGCAGTCCCTTACACAAATTATTTGCATCGGGTTGATCAGTCGATTAATCGCAACCTTATTGTCGCCACCCGTTGAAGACTTCGAACTAAAAACTCTATGCGCTGTCAAATCTATTTCTACTAAAAAACAGAGGTCAGCAGCGCATGTTTAATAAAGTAAAAAAGAAAATTTTCTTAATAATACTAATCACCATTAAGATATCATTTGCTTTTGCCCATGATGAGGTTATTGAGCAAAAATTATGGGCAATATACGATCAAGACGCAGTCTTAAAAGGCTACCTATTCGGCACAGTCCACATTCCTGTTGAATCCAGCCAGCTTTTTAATAGCTACCCCAACCTAAAAAAAATTATTGCCGAAGTGGACTCCGTTGCATTTGAAAGCCCTCATATAGCATCTGATTCGCTGCCAGAAGAAGCTCCCAGGCCATATAAATTTAACTGTTCATTAGGGCTTGGCTCTTTTCTCACGCCTGTTGAACTCAAAATCATACAGCAACAATTAGCTTCCACTTATGGCCCACTATCTGAAGAAGCTCGATATAGTCACTGCTTGATGCACGGCTCACTACAAAGAAGTATCAACTTTCAAAGTAACGCAACAAGCCCCTCCAATCTGAAGATCATTGACGAGATTATTCGTCTTCAAGCAATAAAAAAAGACAAGAATCTCATCTATCTTGAAACATTCGAAGCATCTGAACTGACAAACAATCTCGACATACACTTTAAGAGAATAAAAGTTGCTAACTGGCTACATGAGAATAAATTTAATTTTAATCCTGAAGAAGAAAGCACAGAGAATGAGTTAAGGCATGATTTGTCACTTATGGCTGACTGTTATCTAAATGCTAACCAGTGCAACGTATTCAACCTTTACAAGTCATTAACTTTACTATCAAATCAAGATGACTGGGCCGTAATTGGCGAAAGCGAAGCCGATAATAAACTCTACATAGCCTACCGAAATTACTGCTGGCTCCCCTCAATTATCAAGCAGTTGAAAAAAGGCAAAACACTATTTGCTGTAGGGCTACGACACCTTAGAGAAAAAAATAATTTAATCAATTTGCTTACAGACAAAGGATATATATTAAAGCCCATTGAGCACTAAAAATTCAGCGTCAAATTCAGCGTCAAAAAGGCATGACCAGAGCTAATATCTCTAGGAGCCTGTCGGACTTACCACTGACCTACTGCGAGGATCGTAGAAAATTGAGGATAAAAATTCGGTTTTGAGAGGAGAATAGCGAGCTATTTGACGAACAAAAGCGGATTTTTAGACCAATTTACTACGACCGCAGTAGGGCAGACTATTCTCGGACAGCCTCCTGGTCACGCATGAATCATTTTTTCCTGACAGGCACTACTTTGTACCAATTAAACGCTTCGGAGCTACCAGCCCGTCGTCGTCAATCTGCCCAACACCAAGAAAGCGGAAACTCTCTTCGCCAGACTCGGATATTTCCTGCCCATATAAACGAACACCGCCGCTTGTGGGTGCCTGAGGCACCTGAACCGGCTGCCCCTGGGTTATATAGAAGCTACTGGTTTGCCCCAGACGCACCTGCGGCCAGTCGCTGACAGAAGTATCCAGCGGCAACAGCAATTCGTCCAGAGCTGAATGACCACCACCATCACGCACCGCTTCCAGTGCTTCCAGAGTATGCATACTCTCTTCAGTGTAAGGACCAGCCGCTACGCGGTGCAGTTCAATGACATGCGCCAGACAACCCAGAGCCTCACCAATATCTTCCGCCAGTGTGCGAATGTAAGTACCCTTGCTGCAGTCCACTTCCAGCGTGATGCTGTCGCCATTAAACGCCAGCATATCGAGGCGGTGAATGGTGATACGACGACTTGGGCGATCCACCACAATACCCTGACGCGCCAGCTTGTACAGAGGCTCGCCATTGTGTTTCAGGGCAGAGAACATGCTCGGCACCTGATCAATTTCACCACGAAACTGTTCCAGAATCGCTTCCACATCCGATTGAGTAACAGTTACCGGACGCTCTTCAACAATCTCGCCTTCCAGATCACCGGTTTCGGTGCGGGCACCCAACTTAACCACGGTGCGATAAGACTTGTCGGAATCCAGCAGGAACTGGGAGAACTTGGTCGCTTCACCCAGGCAGATTGGCAATACGCCAGTCGCCAGAGGATCAAGACTACCGGTATGACCCGCTTTGGCGGCTCCGTAAAGGCGCTTAACACGTTGCAGTACGTCGTTAGAGCTGGCGCCTTTTTCCTTGTTTACGACAACAATGCCATCGACCGGGCGGCCACGGCTACGTCTGCGTCTGGACATTTCGATCTTACTCCTCGGACTCACCACGATCCGCTACATCACTATTGAGCGGACCTTCATAATCACTGTCCTGAGAACGCGCCTTTTCGATCAGGTCACTCAGGAAAGCACCACGACGCATACTGGCGTCATAGCGGAAACGCAACTGCGGAGTAAAACGCAGTTTAATGGTGCGCGCCAGCTGGCTGCGCAAAAACCCTGAAGCTCGCTTCAACACTTCCAGAGATTCATCAATCTGTTCCTGGTCATCCACGCCCAGAAAAGACACAAACACGTCAGCAAAGGCCAGATCACGTGTCACGTCCACAGCACTGACGGTTACCATACCCAATCGCGGGTCTTTCATTTCCTGCTGAATCAGCTGCGCCAGTTCTCGTTGAATCTGGTCAGCGACCCGCTGGGTTCGACTGTATTCTTTTGCCATACATCATTCCGTCTGATACCAATTGCACTTTCTAAATCCCTGTTGCGCTGCTTATATAACTGCTCATTACGGGTTTAAAAAGCTTAACTGGTATGAAATCGATCAGAGACCTGTGTCGTTTACAAAAGTCCTGATATGACAAAGCCCGCGGTCGAAACCACGGGCTTTTTTATTACGCCAGACCAGCCAGCTGCCACCCTGTTATTACAGAGTACGCTGAACTTCGATGGTCTTGTAAACCTCGATCTTGTCGCCAGGCTTAACGTCGTTGTAGGACTTAACCGCGATACCACATTCCATGCCTTCGCGAACTTCCTGAACGTCGTCCTTGAAGCGACGCAGGGATTCCAGCTCGCCTTCAAAGATAACCACGTTGTCACGCAGTACACGGATACGGTCGTTGCGGTACACAGTACCTTCAATAACCATACAGCCTGCCACAGCACCGAACTTCGGAGAGCGGAAGACGTCACGTACTTCAGCAGTACCAACGATCTGCTCACGGGTATCGGAGCCCAGCATGCCGCCCAGAGCCTTCTTAACATCTTCGATGATGTCGTAGATAACGCTGTAGTAGCGCAGATCCAGCTCTTCCGCTTCAATCACCTTACGGGCAGAAGCGTCAGCACGAACGTTGAAGCCAACGATAACAGCATTAGAAGCCAGCGCCAGGTTAGCGTCGGTTTCGGTGATACCACCTACGCCGCCGGAAATAACCTTAACCTGTACTTCGTCGTTACCCTGCTCTTCCAGAGAAGAGGTCAGCGCTTCCAGAGAACCACGAACGTCGGCCTTCAGGACGATATTCAGGGTCTTCTTCTCTTCAGAGCCCATGCTGTTGAAGATGTTCTCCAGCTTGGAAGCCTGCTGACGAGCCAGACGCACTTCACGGAACTTGCCTTGACGGAACAGGGCGATTTCACGCGCCTTACGCTCGTCTTTCACGACCAGCATTTCGTCACCGGCTTCAGGCGTACCGTCCAGACCCAGGATCTCAACAGGAATAGAAGGACCCGCCACTTTGATTGGCTTGCCGTTCTCATCCAGCATCGCACGCACACGACCGTACTGCTGACCCACCAGAATGTTGTCACCCTGATTCAGCTGACCACCCTGTACCAGAACAGTCGCCACAGGACCACGACCTTTATCCAGACGGGATTCAACCACAACGCCCTTCGCAGGACCTTCGTCAGGTGCCGTCAGTTCCAGTACTTCCGCCTGCAGAACTACCGCTTCCAGCAGCTCGTCAATGCCTTGGCCAGTCAACGCAGATACGTGCATGAACTGGGTGTCGCCGCCCCACTCTTCTGGAATAACTTCCATGGCAGACAGTTCGTTCTTCACACGATCCGGATCAGCACCTTCCTTATCCATCTTGTTCACAGCAACGACCAGAGGTACGCCAGCCGCTTTCGCGTGCTGTACCGCTTCCTCGGTCTGTGGCATTACGCCGTCGTCTGCTGCAACCACCAGGATAACGATGTCAGTGGCCTTGGCACCACGGGCACGCATCTGGGTAAACGCCGCGTGTCCCGGTGTATCCAAGAAGGACACCATACCGCGCGGTGTATCAACGTGGTAAGCACCAATGTGCTGGGTAATACCACCAGCTTCGCCCGCTTGTACACGACTCTTACGGATGTAGTCCAGCAGGGAGGTCTTACCGTGGTCAACGTGACCCATAACGGTCACAACCGGCGCACGAGGCTTCTCTTCGAAACCGGTCTGACCTTCGGCCTGATCTTCAACCAGGGTATCCTCGATGTCATCCGCTTTGGTCAGCTTATAGGAGTGACCCATTTCTTCGACAACGATGGAAGCGGTATCCTGATCAATCACCTGATTGATGGTTACCATAGAGCCCATCTTGAACATGGCCTTGATAACGTCAGCTGCTTTAACTGCCATTTTCTGAGCCAGTTCTGCCACAGTGATCGTCTCAGGAATAGAGACTTCACGCACGACAGGTGCCGTTGGCTTGGTAAAGCCGTGTGCCGCCATGGATTCCGGCGCCACTGTACGATGCTGACGACGGCCTCCGCGACGATCGTCACGACCACCGCGACCACCGCGACCACGACGATCGCCATCACGACGATCATCACGATCATTATCGCGACGATCCTTGGCTTTACGATTACGACCGCGCTTGTTGTCATCAGACGGTGGAGGCGGTGGCGCTGCTGCCGGATCAAAACGTGGAGCAGACGGGCCTCGCGGAGCACCACGATTATCACCACGTGGAGCACCACGGTTATCACCGCGTGGAGCGCCACGGTTGTCACCACGCGGAGCACCACGGTTATCACCGCGCGGAGCACCACGGTTATCGCCATCACGACGAGGACCACGGTTATCACCATCACGACGAGGGGCACCACGGTTGTCGCCATCACGACGCTGACCACGGTTGTCACCATCGCGACGCTGACCACGGTTGTCACCGTCACGACGCTGACCACGATCGTCACCATCACGACGCTGACCACGGTTGTCACCGTCACGACGCTGACCGCGACCTTCGTCTTTCTTCTCTTCTTCTTCGCGCTTAACGTAAGTACGCTTCTTGCGAACTTCTACGTTAACCACTTTGTTCTTGCCTGCAGAACCGCCAGCCACTTTCATCTGGCTGACAGTCTTGCGCTTCAGGGTGATCTTGGTCGGTTCAGCACCGCCCGTGTGATCGCCATGAGTCGCCTTCAGGTGCGCGAGCAGCTGCTGCTTTTCAGCGTCAGAAACAGACTGGGACGACTGGGTATGCTTCAACCCTGCATCTTTCATCTGTTTCAACAGCCTTTCAACAGGCGCGCCGACCACCTTTGCGAGTTGTTCTACGGTTACATCTGCCATTAACACTTCTCCTCTCAGTGGCCCGCTCAGTTGCCAGCTTCCTCAAACCAGGGTGCACGTGCCGTCATAATCAGGTCACCGGCCCGTTTCTCGTCCATGCCTTCAATGTCCAGCAGGTCGTCGATGGATTGTTCCGCCAGGTCTTCCATTGTCACAACACCCCGGCTGGCCAGTTCAAAAGCCAGATCCTCTTCCATGCCATCCATGTTAAGCAGATCTTCAGCCGGCTGAACGCCGTCGAGTTTCTCTTCCCGGGCTATAGCCTGAGTCAGCAGTTTGTCCTTGGCACGCTTACGAATCTCTTCCACGATGTCTTCATCGAGACCCTCGATGGCAGTCATCTCTTCCAGAGGTACGTAGGCCAGCTCTTCCATGGTGGTAAAGCCTTCTGTCACCAGGAGTTCTGCTAACTCTTCATCAATGTCGAGCAGGTCAATAAAATTCTGTTTAATCCGACCCGCTTCCTGTTCCTGTTTGGCAGCAGCGTCGGCTTCAGTCATTACATTCAGGTTCCAGCCAGTCAACTCACTGGCCAGACGGACATTCTGACCACCGCGACCAATCGCCTGAGCCAGATTGTCTTCGCTGACGGCGATGTCCATGGTTTTGGAATCTTCGTCAACGATGATGGATGCCACCTCTGCAGGCTGCATCGCGTTGATAACATATTGCACCGGGTTGTCATCAAAGAGCACGATATCAATGCGCTCGTTACCCAGTTCGCCGGAGACTGCCTGCACACGTGCACCACGCATACCAACACAGGCACCCACCGGATCAATGCGGCCGTCGTTCGTTTTAACGGCGATCTTGGCTCGGGAGCCAGGATCACGTGCAGCACCTTTCACCTCAATCACTTCTTCAGCGATTTCCGGCACTTCAATGCGGAACAGTTCAATCAGCATTTGCGGTGCGCTGCGAGACATCATCAGCTGAGGCCCACGACCTTCAGTGGAAATCTCGTGCAGCAGGGCACGTACGTGAGCACCTACACGGAAGTTCTCACGGGGCAGAACCTGATCTTTACGCAGAACAGCTTCGGCATTACCACCCAGGTCAATAATGATGCTGTCACGGGTTGTTTTCTTAACGGTACCATTAATCAGCTCACCCAGACGATCGCGGTAAGCATCAACCATCTGAGCACGCTCAGCTTCACGTACCTTTTGTACAATCACCTGTTTGGCAGTCTGGGCTGCGATCCGGCCAAATCCAACGGACTCAACCTGCTCTTCCCACACACCACCAATTTCCAGGGATTCATCTTTTTCCTTACCCTCGTCAAGGGTAAAGTGCATTCCCGGAAACTCGAAATCTTCATCGGCTACGATTGTCCAGCGGCGGAATGTGTCGTATTCCCCGGTTTTACGATCAATCGCGACACGGATATCGACTTCAGTTTCGTAACGCTTTTTAGTCGCGGTTGCCAATGCGATCTCCATCGCCTCGAAGATCACTTCGGGGGAGACTCCTTTCTCATTGGAAACGGACTCTACGACCAACAGAATTTCTTTACTCATGCTCTGCCTCGCCTATGCTGTACCAGTCCATGCTTATGCCAACACTTCCCTGGCCGCACACCGCAGTGAATGCCTGACCAGACGGTTTGCCGGGCCATACTCTTCACTCCGATCTGAACCAAACGCAGCCTCTGTCTTTCGATCCCTTCCTCCGTTTTGAAGCAAGAAACAAAAAGATGAAACTACTCAGTCGAACCTTGGTATCACCTGAGCCTTATCAATGCTCTCGATGGGGAACAGTAGTTCATGGTCATCAACAACCACAACCACATCCTGATCCTCAACACCCTTTACAATGCCCCGGTATTTGCGACGCCCCTCAAACGGAACACGCAAACGGATATTCACCTCGGCACCGGCCCACAGCTGGTATTGCTCCAGCGTAAACAGCGGGCGGTCAACGCCTGGTGAAGAAACCTCCAGGGTATATTCCTCTGTAATCGGGTCTTCTACATCGAGAACCCCACTCACCTGACGACTCACTTTTGTGCAGTCTTCCAGGCTGATACCACCTTCCTTGCCAGGAAGGGTATCAATAAAAATTCTTAAAACGGAGTTACGTCCCTGGGATTTGAATTCAATACCCCAGAGCTGGTAATCGAGCGATTCTACTACCGGCCCGATCAACGCCTCCAATTGCGACTGCTTACCTGCCACGATGGAAACACCTGTCTGCAAAAACAAAAAAAGGGCTAAAAAGCCCTGTATCGATTAAGCACTCTTTTCCGGATACGCCTCAGGAAAAGATGCCCTAGCCTCCAGTTTTCCGGCTGGACGCAATTAAGGCTGTTTGAAAATAGCGTCCGCAGCAGAGATTACAACAGAGTCTGGTGACAGAAATTCGAACATCTCGTTCGCATCCTTCATTCACACTATCGCGCTATTACATCACTGCGCTATCACACTGTCGCAACCGCTTTTATGCCTGTTTTTACAAAGACTTTTATCATCAAAAGTCAGGCATAGCGGTCTATTTTCAAACAGCCTCTAAGCTACGTACCTAACAAAAAACCCCACAAAGGGGGTTTTAATTAGTTGGTAGCGGGGGCCAGATTCGAACTGACGACCTTCGGGTTATGAGCCCGACGAGCTACCAGGCTGCTCCACCCCGCACCAAAATCTTTTTCAGTATACTGTTTGATTAGGAAGCTAACAACCCAATACAGAAACCTTCTTTTTTACTGCATTCTGCCTTATTCAGCAGAGTTCAAACTTGGTGCCCAAGGCGGGACTTGAACCCGCACGATCATACGATCACCACCCCCTCAAGATGGCGTGTCTACCAATTCCACCACTTGGGCATCTACTTCCTGTTAAAAACACCAGCCTCAGAGGCGGAATATTTTACTGCACAGGAGGCAGGTCATTCTCTTGATTCTGACCCATCTCGTCAGTCTCGACGGGGCTAGAGTCTAACACAGGAGCATCGCTTTCAACACCCCCCGCAGCGCTTTCAATTGCAACAGGTGCATCAGAAGTCTGAGGAGCCTGTTGCTGCTGAACAGCAGCTGCCGGAACACCAGCATCGCTGATGGTGTTCGCCTTCTGTCTGGCTACCATAGCCAGAGAGAAGCTCGTCACAAAAAATACTGTTGCCAGAATAGCCGTAGTACGACTCAGAAAGCTCGCATTACCACTACTGCCGAAGACAGTCTGTGACGCGCCGGAACCAAAGCTGGCACCGGTCTCAGCACCCTTGCCCTGCTGGAGAAGGATCAGACCGATCACACCAGCAGCGGCAAGAACATGAAAAATAAGAATTATGGTTTCCATCGCTATCCCGCAGCGTGACAGATCGCCTTGAATTCTTCAGCAACCAGTGACGCACCACCTACAAGACCACCATCCACATCAGGAAGCGCGATCAGTTCGGCAGCATTGGCAGCTTTCATGCTACCACCGTACAGGATTCGAGTCTTCGCAGCCATATCAGCATTATCTTTAGCCAACAGTTTGCGAATCTCAGCGTGTACTTCCTGCGCCTGTTCAGGAGTTGCAGTCAAACCAGTACCGATAGCCCAAACAGGCTCATAAGCGATCACAAAGTTTGCCAGACGCTCCGGACCTGCAGCCCGCAGCACAACCTCAATTTGTGAAGCAACCACACTCATCGTGTCGCCTGCTTCGCGCTCTTCCAGAGTCTCACCTACACACAGGATAGGTACGATACCCTGATCAACCAGAGCATTAAACTTCGCAGCTACATCTTCGTCAGTCTCACCAAACAGAGTGCGACGCTCGGAATGACCAATGATGACATACTCGATACCGAGATCTTTAACCATCAGAGGCGAAGTTTCGCCAGTGAACGCACCGGAAGACTTGTCAGAAACATTTTGCAGACCAGTCTTAACAACAGAACCGGCCAGCTGGTCACGAACCTGCTGAGCGTAGACAGCCGGAGGACATACCAGAACTTCGGCTTTAGTTTCCAGACCGGAAACCAGTTCCTCTAGCAACTTACGGTTACTTTCGGAAGAACCATTCATCTTCCAGTTACCGGCTACGAGTGGCTGACGCATACTGCATTACCTCAACGTTCGCGAGGTCGGCATACTAACCTACGCGATAAATTTATACAACCTGAAAACACTACGATACCACTGCGGAAAACGCTTTTCCTTGACTGGCGGCATAGCTCTCAGGTCAATAATATCAATGCCTTCAGCGACTTTTCAAACACTGAAAACATTCGCACATCGAACATCGCAACCAAACTCGACGGATCAAAAAATAACACCTTGCCAATCGACTTTAGCGACAACATCCGACACAAAGCAAGGCAGCCAAATACCACCCTGCCGAGGTTGAATCAGACCATAGCCGACTTAACCACTTTTGCCAGTTTTTCCGCCTGCTGACGTACCTGAGCTGCATCTTCACCTTCAACCATGACGCGAATCACTGGCTCTGTGCCTGAAGGACGCAGCAAAACCCGCCCCTTGTCCGCAAGCTCTGCCTCAGACTGCTGAACAGCTTCAACAATGGCAGGAATCTGATCGGTGTCAGACTTCACCTTGACCCGGACATTGATCATCGTTTGTGGGTATTTACTCATTTCGGAGCGAAGCTCTGAAAGGGTTTTGCCGGAACGAACTACCGCCTTCAAAACCTGAAGGGCAGAAACAATACCATCACCGGTTGTAGACACATCATGACAGATCACATGACCTGAAGATTCACCGCCGATCTCCCAACCTTTAGCAATCATCATTTCATTGACATAGCGATCACCCACTTTCGCCCGGTCAAATTCAATACCGGCTTTCTGTAATGCCTTTTCCATGCCAAGGTTGGTCATCAGGGTACCAACAACACCACCCTTCAGCTCACCATGCGCCTGACGATCACGGGCAATGATGTACAGCAACTCGTCGCCGTCCACTATATCACCCTTGTCGTCCACCATAATGACCCGGTCACCATCGCCATCAAAGGCAATGCCCATATCAACACCCAGTTCCTGCACTACCTGCGACAAACCTTCCGGTTTGGTTGAACCTGCGTTTTTATTGATATTGACACCGTTCGGCGAAACACCCATGGCATGAACGTCTGCACCCAGCTCTTTGAACACGGAAGGTCCCACCTGATAGGTTGCGCCGTGTCCGGCATCAATGACCAGCTTCAAACCTCTCAGATCCAGCTGATGAGACGTACTGGCCTTGCAGTATTCAATATAACGACCTGCCGCATCGTCCAGTCTGGTTACTTTACCAAGCTTTTCAGAAGGAACTACATCAACATCACCTTCAAGAAGAGCTTCTATTTTCTCCTCTACCTCATCAGAAAGCTTGGTACCATTACCGGAGAAAAACTTAATGCCATTGTCGTAGAACGGGTTATGAGAGGCGCTGATAACGATACCCGCCTGACCATTAAATGTTCTGGTAAGGTAAGCAATCGCAGGAGTTGGCATTGGACCGGTCAGACAAACATCAATACCGGCGGCAGACAAGCCAGCTTCCAGTGCCGATTCAAACATATAGCCGGAAATCCGGGTATCCTTACCAATAAGAACCTGACCTTCACCTTCTGCTGCCAACACCTTGCCGGCAGCCCAGCCCAGTTTCAGAACAAATTCAGGCGTAATGGGAAACTCGCCAACACGACCACGAATTCCATCCGTTCCAAAAAACTTGCGACCCATTTGTAATACCTTACCTAACGAGATTGGATCAACGATCTGCAAACAACCGTCAACCACTGAAAACTTTATTCGGCCTGCTGCACAGCTTCAAGCATGGTCACAACATCCCTGGTCTCGGCAACATCATGAACCCGGATAATACGGGCACCTGCCTGAACGGCCATCAAAGCCACCGCCAGACTGCCTGAAAGCAACTCATCCGCCGCCTTACCCAACTGCACCTGCATGAATGACTTACGCGACAAACCTGCCAACACCGGAAAGCCTGTACCAGCCAGTTTGTCACAATGTTTCAGCAAACTGAGATTCTGTTTTGGCGTTTTGCCAAACATACCGCCTCCAAACCCGGGATCAAGAATAATCCGATCCTTTGGGATTCCGGCTGCTTCACAGTCTGACACCCGGTTCAGCAAATACTGGCAAACCTCATCAGCCACATTATGATAATGAGGCTCAAAACCCGGCTCTGGCTGATCAACCAGAGAGTGCATCAATACCACAGGCAAGCCAGTTCGGGCTGCGGCCTGCAACGCACCTTCGCGTCTCAGCGCACGAACATCATTTATCATGCCTGCGCCGATTTTAGCGACTTCCGTCATGACCAGAGCAGAACTGGTATCTACTGAAATTACCTTATCAAAACGGGCATTCAATGCTTCAACCACTGGCAGCACCCGCTCCAGCTCCATTTCACTGGTCACCACTTTCCCATCAGCACCAGGACGAGTGGACTCGCCGCCAACATCAAATATATCAACACCGTCGTTTACCATGCTATCTGCTACGCGCAGAATGGTATCCATATCCTGATAACGACTGCCTGAATAAAAAGAATCCGGAGTGATGTTGAGAATACCCATAATCCGGGTACGAGAGAGATCAAGGGTTCGACCAGCGCAATCCAACTTTGTCATGAGTACCACTGTGATATAAATCGGTTAATCGGGATAGGGTGGAGCCTCGCGGCTCCACTCCTCCCACAACACCCAGCGTACGGGTCCGTACTGGGCGTTTCGGTTAGTTAAGCGTCTACCATCAGCACAAACATGACAATGGAAGGGTCAGTGATACAAGACATATGACTCACACCACCCGCCGGGCTTTTGTAATCCTGTAATGCCGATATAGTCTCAGCTCTTATGACCTTGCAGCTTTCGGTTCCGCCGTCACCGCTTGGCATGAGCACCAGTGTTTGCTGGCCTTTGTCTGCGTCCGATATATCGAGAAACAGAAACTAATCACCGCTCTAACCGTTCAGGCCTTCACTGACTTCGCCAGCTACTATGCCGTCTGCTGACTTCTGTATGGCGATCAGGACATCTTACGATGACCTCAGTCTGAAATATCAGACACCAGACAGACCTCCCGAGGTAAGTTACACCGCCTTCCCTGCACAACTGCCGGATTTACTGTCCGAGTGTCCGGATGAGTATGGGACTTCGTCATCACATGCTGACTCGTCCTCACGCAGACAGCCTCATATCCGATTTCTATTCGTCAGCTCGCAGTTTTGCTCCACACTGCCTTCAGTCTGCACCTCGCGATACAAACCTTGTGCTTCGCTAGCCCTTCGCCCTCATCTGGCTGGGCAGGGGACTTTCACCCCCAAGCTGTGCAACATGCTCGGCACACACGAAAAAAAACGGGCAGGAAAACCTGCCCGTTAGCATAGACCGAATTAATTAAGCCTGTTCGCTGGCCGGACCACCAATGGTGTCGTCCTTTTTATCCTGATCAGCGTCACCGGCATCATCCGCTTTCGGCGCTTTGGCTTCAGGCTGTTCCTCAGAGGCTTCAACCTTCTCGCCACCTTCACCACCAGCGCCTTTATCGCTGGAATCTTTGGGCGGACGAGGCGTTCTCCCTTCCATGATGTCGTCAATCTGATCACTGTCGATGGTTTCATACTGCATTAACGCATCAGCCATCATATCGAGCTTATCGCGATTCTCTTCCAGAATAGTCGCTGCACGGGTGTAACACTCATCAATCACACGACGCACTTCCTGATCAATCAGTTTGGCTGTTTCACCGGAAACATTGGAGCCACCGCCGCCGCTGCCATAGTTCTTGCCAAGGAAGACTTCGCCTTCGTCTTCGTCGTACATCAGCGGTCCGAGCTTTTCAGACAGACCCCATTTGGTGACCATGCTACGAGCAATCTGGGTAGCACGCTGGATATCGTTAGAGGCACCAGTGGTGACACCATCTGCGCCCAGGGTCATTTCTTCAGCGATACGACCACCGAACAGAGAACAAATCTGGCTCATCAGTGCCTGCTTGCTCTGACTGTAACGATCTTCCTCTGGCAGGAACATGGTCACACCCAGCGCACGACCACGAGGAATAATAGACACCTTATAAACAGGGTCGTGATCTGGCACCAGACGACCAACAATAGCATGACCTGCTTCGTGGTAGGCTGTGTTGCTCTTTTCCTTGTCGCTCATCACCATGGACTTGCGCTCGGCACCCATCATGATTTTGTCTTTTGCCAGATCAAATTCATGCATACCTACCATGCGCTTGTCAGCACGAGCCGAGAACAGTGCCGCTTCGTTCACAAGGTTGGACAGGTCCGCACCGGAGAAGCCGGGAGTACCACGCGCGATCACCGCTGGCTGAACATCATCAGCTACAGGTACTTTACGCATGTGAACTTTAAGAATCTGTTCACGACCACGAATATCCGGCAAACCCACGACAACCTGACGGTCAAAACGACCAGGACGCAACAGCGCGGGGTCAAGTACATCAGGACGGTTAGTTGCTGCAATAACAATAATACCGTCGTTTGCTTCGAAGCCGTCCATTTCAACCAGCAACTGGTTCAGAGTTTGCTCACGCTCGTCGTGACCACCGCCCATACCGGCACCACGATGACGACCCACCGCATCAATCTCATCGATGAAGATAATGCAGGGAGCCTGTTTTTTAGCCTGTTCAAACATATCGCGGACACGGGACGCACCCACACCCACAAACATTTCAACAAAGTCAGAACCGGAAATAGTGAAGAACGGCACCTTGGCTTCACCGGCAATAGCTTTTGCCAGCAGGGTCTTACCCGTACCCGGAGGACCGACCATCAGCACACCACGGGGGATACGCCCGCCCAGACGCTGGAACTTGCCGGGATCTTTCAAAAAGTCCACCAGCTCCTGTACGTCTTCCTTGGCTTCTTCAACACCTGCCACATCGGCAAAGGTGGTTTTGATCTGATCTTCCGACAACAGGCGCGCCTTGCTTTTACCAAAGCTCATGGGGCCGCCTTTGCCGCCACCACCGCCCTGCATCTGGCGCATAAAGAACATAAAGACGGCAAGGATCACCAGAATCGGGAAACTGGCCACCAGCAACTGTGTCCAGATGCTCTGCTTTTCAATCGGTTTGGATTCAATCTGCACGTTACCACGCAACAGCTCGTCCATCAGCTGATTATCGGGCACGGCAGGCGGCAGGTTGGTTTCAAAACGTTCGCTGCTGTTAAGAACACCATTGATGGTATAACCGTCGATCACGACCTTACTGACCTGCCGGTTTTCGACCATGCTGATGAAGTCAGAATAATTGACCTTCTGCGTGGTCGTCTGCATACCATCGAAGTTTTTGAACACGGTCAACAGCACCAATGCGATGATGACCCAGAGAATTAAATTTTTCGCCATATCATTCAAAGGGCTACCCTCTCTTGAACGTACTGAAGCCTGGGATAGTCGGTCGGTTTGGGCATGTGTACCGGCTCTGCTCTCTTTATTTGGTTAATCGTCACCTGTAACAATACACGATTGGGCGTTCAGGCGACAGTCATCAACAATCTATATAGCCAATAGAAAAAAGTAATTACACGTCCTTACAAAACGCTTAACTTTTAACCTTTAAAGCCCTTTGCCAACAGATACACTTCCCGGGAACGAGCCCTTGATGCATCAGGCTTGCGAGTGATGACTTTGGTAAATGAAGAACGTAAATCCTTCAGGTATTCTTCAAAGCCTTCTCCCTGGAACACCTTGGCAAGAAATACACCATTCTTACGCAACACCTGTCTTGCCAGATCCAAAGCCAACTCGACAAGATACATTGCTTTAGGCTGATCTACAGAGTGTGCTCCACTCATATTGGGGGCCATATCGGAAATTACAAGGTCTACTTCGTCAGAACCTATCGCTCCAAGGATCTCTTCGAGCACTTGGTCTTCGGTAAAGTCACCCTGTACAAAGGTGGCACCGGCAATAGGGTCCATAGGCAGAATATCGGAAGCAACAATACGGCCACTGTCTCCAATAATTTCCGCAGCCACCTGAGTCCAGCCACCCGGGGCTGCACCAAGATCCACCACTCTCATACCGGGACGAAACAGTTTATCTTTCTCGTGAATCTCCAGTAGCTTATAGCTGGCACGAGAGCGCCAACCATCTTCCTGGGAACGCTTAACATACTGATCATCAAAATGTTCCTGCAGCCAACGCTTACTGCTCTTTGAGCGTGAGGAGCTGGAGCTTTTGGATCGGGTCATGACTTACCTTACGATTAACCTAACGGGAAACAAGGGGGGAACAAGTTCAGGATTTAGTGGTCGAACGCTTCACTTGTTCAAATAACACACTCGCTAAGCGTACAGCGAGAATGTAGAATAATGAACTTTTCACTCTAGCAATATAGGTCTCAGCATGAGGCATGCTTGGTTTTTTCTATCAGGTATCCTTCTATAGAGCCAGAAAACTATAGCGTTAGAAAACCCCAAAGTAAGCGCCTGATTGCTATGGCTGTATTGCAATCCGGCCATTGTATTGTTCAGCCTCAGGATTGTGCAATCATGAGTCTATCTACTGATAGAAAAAAACATTTCCGTTCCCTGGGCCACAAGCTCAAGCCTGTCGTTATGGTCGCCGGCAAAGGCATGACTGAAGGCGTTGTTGAAGAGGCACTGCGCGCCCTGACCGATCACGAACTGATCAAGGTAAAATTCGCAGTGGGTGATCGTGACGTTAAAAAGGCAATGATCGACGAACTGGTCAAGCAAACCGAATGTGAACTGGTACAAACTATTGGCAACATCGCTCTTGTTTATAAAGAGAATAAAGATGCCAAGCCCAACCTGTCCAACGTAAAGAGCTTCTGATTCTCTTTCGCAGGATTTGCGATCCCTGCGGATCGCAAATCTACTACGAAGTAAATCATGTCTGCAACCTTATAGCGGCTTCAAAACAAGCTTCATTGTTGTTCCTTCAACAGATGAAGAAAACGGCGTTTTTCCTTTAAAAGTAAACGAGCAACAATCAATCTCGTGCTTTTCATCAAAACCGGATTTGTTAATGAAAACTCGTTGTGAAGCAGCCCCCGTAGCTTCAGCATGAGCAAATTTAAAGCCCTTTTCCGCTGCCATCTTCACCCCCTCATTGACCAGTGCAGCAGCAATCCCCTTCCCCCCATGCTCAGCAGAAACCGCCAGAAATTTGAAATTCATATACTCATTCTTGTTAATGGACTGATCCTGAAAGAAAGCTTTATTCAACGTGAACAACAATGACATCATCGCATCACTTTCTGCCTCATAGGCAAAACCCTTATCCCCCCAGGTATCAGCCAGATCACAAGCCAGCAAACTACCAATCAACTGACCGGTCTCAGAGCAACGAGCCAGCAGACCTGACGTTTCCTTTGCGCATTTCAGAGCCACATAAGCCAGATAATCTCTAAACTCCCTGTCGCTCATATCATCACTTTCTGCAACCACCAGAGAGCTGTTACTGAATGACTTAGCCACTACACTTGCTACTTCGTCAACGTACTGCTCAGTCAGTAGTTCTATGCTAAACGCCTGATACATCCTGCTACTCGCTATCATCATAAATACGGGAAGAGCCCCTCAAGGCAATGGCGGAATATTATGATGTTTCGGAAACCTACTTTAACCCTTATTTATACGGGTACTAAAAGTAGAACAACCTGCACTCAACTCGCTTTTGTGACCGCGCTTCAGGTATTTTTACCGACCAAAACCCTCAGCGAATACTTAGGCCAGATATTAAAGAGTGAAACCTCTGCTCAAAATACTTTTTTACCGATCTCTCATCAGACAGGAAAAAACTTGGTCGTTTTTATCAATTTATAAAAAACAACCACAACATACTTATGTAAGCAAACTGTCAGTAACCCTGATTATTCTCACAGCATTTACCTGACACACAAATAAACAAAGATAATCAAAACACACAATGATAGCGCCAAACCCACTTAAAAATATTGCCTTCCATCAAAACATACAAACAAAAATAACATCAAAAGTATTACGTATGAGCCCTGTCAGGGTTTTCACTCAACTGTAAATATTTCTTCAGCAAAATTGCTTTCGATCAACTTTTTATCCCTCCGGCCTGCTTATGATTCGCGACATCATTCACTGCTTTCTGCCTTTGCCGTGAGTAGAACTTCTTTGTCTACAAACCAAAACCAAAAACGACATCGGAGAATGTCCTATGACAAGCTTTTTGATATCGCTCGCCGTATTAATTGGAGGCTACTTCATCTACGGTAAACTTGTTGAACACTGGTTTGGTATCGAGCCTGATCGCAAGACACCCGCCGTCGAATTCGAAGACGGTGTCGATTTCGTTCCCCTTCCCTGGTACAAAATTTTTCTGATTCAATTCCTGAACATTGCCGGTCTGGGCCCAATTTTCGGTGCCATTATGGGTGCCCTTTACGGTCCTGCAGCTTTCCTCTGGATTGTATTTGGTTGCATTTTCGCCGGTGCCGTTCACGACTATTTCTCCGGCATGCTGTCGATCCGGCATCAGGGCAAATCAGTGCCTGAAGTCGTTGGCCATTATCTGGGTGAACCGGCGCGTAAATTCATGCGCGGTTTTTCGGTGGTACTGCTGGTACTGGTGGGTGTCGTCTTTATGATGGGGCCTGCTGGCTTGCTTGCAAACCTTGGCGGACAGGGCGTTCTCGCAAACACCAGTTTCTGGTTGGGCATCATTCTCTGCTACTACTTCGTCGCCACCGTGCTGCCCGTTGATAAAATCATCGCTAAAATTTATCCACTGTTTGGCGCAGCCCTTTTAATCATGGCGTTTGGCGTCGGTGGCATGACCATTATTAATGGGCTGCCGGTTCCTGAAATTGGTGCCGACCTCAGCCATCCTGGCGGTCTGCCCATTTTCCCAATGTTGTTCACCACCATCGCGTGCGGTGCCATCAGTGGCTTCCACGCTACACAGTCGCCTTTGATGGCTCGCTGCACTCAGAGTGAAACTCAGGGTCGTCCTATCTTTTACGGCGCCATGATTGCTGAAGGTGTTGTGGCACTGATCTGGGCTGCGGCTGCCATGTCCTTCTTCCCGAACGGAATCGAAGGTCTTAATGCTGTACTGTCTCAGGGTGGCGCAGGTCTGGTCGTGAAAGAAGTCTCTGTCGGTCTGATGGGCACTGTGGGTGGACTACTGGCCGTTCTGGGTGTTATTGCCTGTCCGGTAACGTCCGGCGACACCGCATTCCGCAGCGTACGCCTGATTATTGCTGACGCCATTGGTATCGAACAGACCAGCAAAGCAAACCGTCTGAAACTGACTATCCCTGTCTTTGCGGTTGGTTTTGCACTGACCTTTATTGACTTCGATATCATCTGGCGCTACTTCGCCTTCTCCAACCAGTCTCTGGCGACCATCGTACTGTGGGCATCTGCCGCTTATATGGTCACCCGTGATAAGAGCCACTGGTTCGTATCACTGCCAGCTATGTTTATGACGGCTGTCTGCACCACTTACATCCTGATGGCACCTGAAGGACTGTCTTTGTCCGCCGCTATTTCTTACCCAATCGGAATTACCGCAGCCATTGCTGCCATGGTCGCCTTCCTGATGAAAAACAAAGCAACTGCCACCGCAGGCTCTGCAGCCTGATTGATGACAGAGTGCGAAGCTCAGGCTTCGCGCTCTGCACTTGCCATTGCTTGTTAAGACTTCTGAACAATCACCATACTGGTTGGCTGATTAAACAATTTAAACCGGTCTAACTGCAAAGTATTCGCTTGAATATGGTGTACCATTTTTTTCTGAATCCATTCCGGCACCTCCCGCAATTCCCCTCCCAGAATGAAGCACCCCATATCCAGTAGCGCCCTGTCATCATCCCAGATATCTGAAAAATCCAGATAACCTGGCAATAACTCTTCAGTCGCATCAATATTCAATGCTTTCAGCTCAGCCATCAATTCCTGTGAACTGGCATGGTTATTCAAGCCATTGTCACGGCAAACCATCAGATCCATAAAATCGAGCTGCAATTTGTAAAAACCGGCTGGCGGCTGCAGAAAAATCACCAGCACACCTCCGGGCTTCAATCCCGCCAAAGCTGCCTGAACATGCAGACCCATTGGCTGCATCCAGTATAGAGAGTGCGACATCAGTACCACATCCCACTCAGGCTTTAATACGGTCTCGGAGGTAAAAGCCTCGCGCCACACACTCTGTTGTCTGGCAAGCTCTGGCGACTTTGCCTGAAGCGCCTGAAAATGATCCGGATTCGACTCATAAGCCCCATATAAATCCGGCCTTCTAAAAAGCTCAGACAGAACATCACCAATGAATATCCCACGTCCTGCACCTATATCCAGAAGTGAAAACGATTCAGGGCAATACCTGCTAATGGTACGAATCAAAGCCTGCTTCATAGGCTCGTATTCTCTGGACACTCTCACAAGAAGACCAAAGGTTTCCGCATAACGCGCTTCAGAAAGAGCGGCTGGCTGTGCTATTTGCTGACCCGATTCTACCTTCACTGTCTTTGCCTTTAAATCAAAAGAACTGCGAACAGAATAGCCGCCGCCCCAGAAACTTCCTGATAAAAAAACACCCATAAAAAAACCGCACCCTTTAAAGGAGTGCGGTTTTTTTTGCAAGATCAACCGATCAATACATCATCAGATGTACTTCACTTCGTCAATCTCATACTCGATAGAGCCGGACGGCGTGCTAACGACCACAACATCACCTTCTTCCTTACCCACCAGGGCGCGGGCGATGGGCGAGTTGATGGAAATTCGGCTGGCTTTGATGTCCGCTTCGTCATCACCCACAATTTTGTATTCCACTTCACTGTCGTCATCCAGATTGACCAGAGCGACCGTAACACCAAATACAACCTTGCCGTTTTGCGTCAGCGTGCTGACATCAATGATGACCGCGTTCGACAGCTTCGCTTCAATATCATTGATGCGAGCTTCCATCAGCCCCTGCTGCTCGCGGGCAGCATGGTATTCAGCATTCTCTTTCAGGTCACCCAGCTCTCTTGCTTCCGCAATCGCCTGAGAAACACGAGGCCGCTCAACACCTTTCAGTTGTGCCAGTTCTTCGCGGAGGGCTTTTTCGCCCTCTACCGTCATTGGGTATCGATTCATCCAGTCTTACCTTCGTGCAGATCCTGAAGTCGTCTGACTGTTTTTTCCGAACCAAAAGCAATGGCCCGGGCAATAGCTTCTGCACCCGCCATGGTGGTGGTGTACAAAACCTTGTTGGTCAGAGAAGAACGACGGATTTTATACGAATCCGCTATCGCCTGACGACCCTCTGTAGTATTTACTACAAAAGCTATATCGCCATTAACGATACTGTCCACCAGATTAGGACGACCTTCCATGACCTTACGGGTGTAAGTCACCGGCAAACCGGCTTCTTCAATCACACGGGCAGTACCACTGGTCGCGACCAACTCAAAGCCGGTATCCATCAGCAGGCGCGCCAGTGCCGGAACTGCAGGTTTATCCAGATCACGGACACTGATGATCACCTTGCCACCTTTTGGCAGAGACATATTCTCAGCCAGCTGCGCTTTATAATAAGCTTCCGGGAAGGACTGACCAACACCCATCACTTCACCGGTAGACTTCATCTCAGGGCCGAGAATCGGGTCAACACCAGGGAATTTGTTGAATGGGAAAATCGCCTCTTTCACACAGAAATACGGAGGGATAACCTCTTTGGTGAAGTTCAGCTCTTCCAGCGTCTTACCCATCATAACGCGTGCTGCCACTTTCGCCAGTGAGTGACCGATACATTTGGACACAAACGGCACAGTACGAGACGCACGAGGATTCACCTCGATCACATAAATCTCGTCATCCTGAATCGCCAGCTGCACGTTCATCAGGCCGATAACACCCAGTTCGATCGCCATGTCACGAACCTGCTCACGAATCTTGTTCTGAACACGCGGACTCAGAGAGTACGGCGGCAGGGAACAACCGGAGTCACCGGAGTGAATACCCGCCTGCTCAATGTGCTGCATGATCGCACCAATAACAACGTGCTTACCATCACACACCGCATCAACGTCCACCTCAACCGCACGGTTCAGGAAGAAGTCCAGCAGTACAGGGCTGTCGTTTGATACTTTTACCGCAGAAGACATGTAGCGGCGCAGTTCGTCTTCACCGGCTACAATTTCCATGGCACGGCCACCCAGAACATAGGATGGACGTACAACCAGTGGGTAGCCAATCTCTTCTGCTTTTGTTACCGCTTCTTCGACACTGCGAACAGTGGCATTCTGAGGCTGAACCAGCTTCAGCTTCTGGATCATTTCCTGGAAACGTTCACGGTCTTCCGCACGGTCGATAGCTTCCGGGCTGGTACCAATAATCGGTACACCTTCACGCTCCAGCGCACGCGCCAATTTCAGAGGTGTCTGACCACCGTACTGAACGATAACGCCTTCTGGCTTTTCAACATCAATGATCGCCAGTACGTCTTCCAAAGTGACTGGCTCAAAGTACAGGCGGTCGGAGGTATCGTAGTCGGTAGAAACGGTTTCCGGGTTACAGTTCACCATGATGGTTTCGTAACCGTCTTCACGAGCCGCCATAGCTGCGTGTACACAGCAGTAGTCAAACTCGATACCCTGACCGATACGGTTAGGGCCGCCACCAATCACCATGATTTTCTCACGGGAAGATGGTTCTGCTTCACACTCTTCTTCGTACGTGGAGTACATGTACGCTGTCGTAGAAGCAAATTCCGCCGCACAGGTATCAACGCGCTTATATACAGGCTTGATATCCAGCACACGACGATGGCTGCGCACTTCACCTTCAGCCACGTTCAGCAACTCGGCCAGACGGGCATCGCTGAAACCTTTGCGCTTCAGACGGAACATTTGCTCGACCGTGATGTCTTTCAGGGAAGTGCCTTGCAGCTTCTCTTCCTCACGAACCAGGTCTTCGATCTGAACCAGGAACCACGGGTCGATCATGCACTGCTCAAAAATCCCTTCAACGGTCATACCGGCACGGAAAGCATCCGCCACATAGTAAGGACGATCCGCTTTTGGTGTGACCAGTTCAGCCCTGATGCGATCCATGGCGCCTTCAGCCGTCACGTCGATGATCGGATCAAAACCGTTTGCACCGGTTTCCAGACCGCGCAGGGCTTTCTGCATGGATTCCTGGAACGTACGACCAATGGCCATGACCTCACCCACAGACTTCATCTGTGTCGTCAGACGATCGTCAGCCTGCGGGAACTTCTCGAAAGCAAAACGAGGAATTTTGGTAACCACATAGTCAATGGCAGGCTCGAAGGAAGCCGGAACCACACCGCCTGTGATTTCGTTCTGGAGTTCGTCCAGGGTGTAACCCACTGCCAGTTTCGCCGCTACTTTGGCGATCGGGAAGCCGGTCGCTTTGGAAGCCAGAGCAGAAGAACGGGATACACGCGGGTTCATTTCGATCACGACCATACGGCCGGTGTTCGGGCAGATACCAAACTGAACGTTAGAACCACCGGTTTCAACACCAATCTCGCGCAGCACCTTGATGGAAGCGTTGCGCATGATCTGATATTCCTTATCAGTCAGCGTCTGCGCAGGCGCAACGGTAATGGAGTCACCGGTGTGAACGCCCATCGGGTCGAAGTTTTCAATGGAACAGACAATGATGCAGTTATCGTTACGATCACGCACCACTTCCATTTCATATTCTTTCCAGCCGATCAGGGATTCGTCGATCAACAGTTCGTTGGTCGGCGACAGGTCCAGACCACGCTTACAGATTTCTTCAAATTCGTCACGGTTGTAGGCGATACCACCACCGCTACCGCCCATGGTGAAGGAAGGACGAATGATACACGGGAAGCCAACGTCTTCCTGAACACCCCAGGCTTCGTCCATGCTGTGAGCAATGCCGGCACGAGGCGTTTCCAGACCGATGTTCTTCATCGCCTTGTCGAACATTTCACGGTCTTCAGCCTTGTCGATGGCATCGCGGCTGGCACCGATCATCTGAACGTCGTATTTGTCCAGAATGCCTTTGTGGAACAGATCCAGCGCACAGTTCAGTGCTGTCTGACCACCCATAGTTGGCAGAACCGCATCCGGGCGTTCCTTGGCAATAATCTTTTCAACGGTTTCCCAGCGAATCGGCTCGATGTAGGTGGCATCAGCCATCACCGGATCGGTCATGATGGTGGCCGGGTTAGAGTTCACCAGAATGACACGGTAGCCTTCTTCTTTCAGGGCTTTACAGGCCTGGGCACCGGAATAGTCAAATTCACAAGCCTGACCAATGATGATGGGGCCGGCTCCCAGGATAAGGATGCTTTCAATATCAGTACGTTTCGGCATCGTCGCTCTCGTAACTTGTGGTCAAGCTCCGGTGTTTGTTGCTGAACACCGGAGCTGGCTAGGAGTACTTTTTCAGACGGTTGATTGGGAAGAGCAGAGTGGCTCCCTGCATGGGAGCTCAATGCTATTCACCGTGTTGGGAGGTCGCTGCGCTCGTCCCAACCTACACCCTTGATCAGGCGGTGTGTCTGGACAGCTCATCAATAAAGCGGTCAAACAGACAGGCGACATCGTGCGGTCCGGGGCTGGCTTCAGGATGACCCTGGAAGCTAAACGCCGGACGGTCTGTCAGCTCAATCCCCTGCAGACTGCCATCAAACAGAGACTTGTGCGTAGCCCGAACATTTTCCGGCATGCCTTCTTCAGACACTGCGAAACCATGATTCTGACTGGTGATCATTACCGTGCCTTTGTCCAGGTCCTGAACCGGATGGTTAGCACCGTGGTGACCAAACTTCATTTTTTCCGTTTGCGCACCACTGGCCAGCGCCAGCAACTGATGACCCAGACAGATGCCAAAGACCGGAATACGGGTTTTCAGAATTTCGGTAATCGCATCAATGGCGTAGATGCATGGCTCGGGGTCACCAGGACCGTTGGACAGGAAAACACCATCCGGGTTCATGGCCAAGACTTCATTCGCCGGTGTTTTCGCCGGAACCACGGTCAGGCGACAACCACGCTGCGCCAGCATACGCAGAATGTTCTGCTTCACACCAAAGTCATAAGCCACCACATGGAATGGCTGCTTGGCGACACTCTGATGACTGTCAGTCTCAAGCTCCCACACCCCTTCAGTCCACTCATAAGGCTGTTCGGTGGTCACTTCCTTCGCCAGATCCATACCTTTCAGACCCGGGAAAGCACGGGCTTTCGCCAGGGCGGCTTCAACATCAATGCTTTCGTGGCTTTCGCCAGTCATGATGCAGCCATTCTGAGCGCCTTTCTCACGCAGAATGCGAGTCAGGCGACGAGTGTCGATTTCTGTGATAGCAACAACATTCTCGCGGCGGAGATAATCATCAAGGGAAATCTGGTGGCGCCAGTTGCTGGCAATAAGAGGAAGGTCACGAATAACAAGTCCGGCGGCATGAACACTGGAAGATTCATTATCAAGGGGGGTGATGCCGGTATTACCAATATGAGGATAAGTCAGGGTGACAATTTGACGGGAATAGGAGGGATCAGTGAGTATTTCCTGATAGCCTGTCATGGCTGTATTGAAAACAACCTCACCACTGGTTTCGCCATCAGCTCCGATGGCAATGCCCCGGAAAAGACTTCCGTCTTCGAGGGCCAGAACGGCAGACTTAGTCAATGGGTCCTCCCAATTTTCGACCTGTTAAATCCTACGGCAGTAACAGCGATCAATGCTGCTACGACTCAGGTGGATAACAAATGGGATTGCGCGATAAACATGTGGCTTTTTTAAGCATTCAAAGCAAGCAACATAAGAACAACCACCTAGTTAAGCAACCGCCAGCGAACTTATAAATACGCCCAAAAAAAGCGAGAGGTCAGAACACCGTCTCGCTTTCTTATCAGCTTTGTCCGAACCACTTAAAACCAGCCGGAAAGCTAACGCCTTGTTTCCATGATGTTTTTAATATCGCAAACACGCTGTTTGAGAATATTTGCCCATGGCTGCTTGCTGCCACACACGCAACAAATCAAATGCAAATTTTTCGCATTTAAACACAAAAATTTTGCATCGTCCAGATTTTCATCATCTTTTAATACAGGGCAGCCGTTAATTTAGTCCCAAAACATCTTGCATGCTGTAAAGACCTGCCGGTTTATTTGCCAGCCAGCGCACAGCTCTTAAAGCCCCACGGGCATAGATGACACGATTACTGGCTTTGTGGGTAATTTCAACCCGCTCGCCTTCAGACGCAAACAGAACCGTGTGGTCGCCAATCACATCACCGGCACGAATGGTGGAAAAGCCAATCGTTTCATGATCACGCACACCAGTCACACCTTCACGACCGTAAATGGCACATTGCTTCAGCTCCCGCCCAACCGCATCCGCCACGATTTCACCCATGGTCAGGGCCGTCCCGGATGGGGCATCCACTTTATTGCGATGGTGAGCCTCAATGATTTCGATATCTGCATCTTCATCCATTATGCGTGCAGCGGTTTCCAGCAGCTTGAATACCAGGTTCACACCCACACTCATATTGGAAGCAAAAACAATGGAAATGTCTCTGGCGGCTTCCTGCAGCTGGACTTTCTGATCATCACTCAGCCCGGTGGTGCCAATAACAATGCTTTTGCCATGCTCGCGGCACAACTCAACATTACTCAGGGTGAAGGCAGGGGTGGTAAAATCAATCACTGTATCAAACTGATCCACCACTCCTGAGAGCTGCGGCGACAACTTTACACCCAAAGCGCCAACACCCACCAGTTCACCAGCGTCAACACCGAGCAGATTGCTGTCTGGTCGCTCAATAGCAGCCCCCAACTCAACCCGTTCATCATTGGCAATTGCCTCGATAAACATACGCCCCATACGACCCGCAGCACCAACGACAGCAATTCTTGTTTTTGACATGAGCTTCTCCATGACTCCAGACTTTGGTCATTCAGGCGGACAGTCTAACGCCAGAAAAGTAAACGGCAAGTCTATCTCTGGCTAGGAGCCTGTCGGACTTAGCCGACCGTAGCGAGAAAAAGACCGGTTTGAGACAGTTTTGACGATCATTTGAGGCGAATAGCGAGCTATTCAACGAAAAGGATCGTCAAAAATGGCCAAATCCGGCTTTTTCGCAGTAGGTCAGTGGTAAGTCCGACAGGCTCCTAGAGACATTAAAGGCTCACCCCCTACCCGTAACTGTTTACATCATACTTTTGTCTAAGTCTGCTCAAAATAGCTGCATACAGGGCTTTTAATGGCTTAAACCCCTCAATCAGCTGATGCTCTTTCTGATCTCCTGTGAACTTTCAAACCTTATCTGGCTCTACTATTTGTGGGCCCAATAAATAAGGCAATAAAGGAGTATGCCTGTGAAGTTTACAAGCAACCTAAACAAACTCGTTTTTGCATTCTTTATAACTCTGACCCTGTCAGTCAGTGCAGATTTAACGGATCAAGAAAAAGAACCGTACTTGAAAGCTGGAATTACCAGCTCTGTTCAAATCGAACGTTTGATAGAAAAAGGGGTTACAGCAGAACAGGCTCGACCTTTCTATGAAAAAGCACCAATGATAAACCCTTACATCATTCACGCCTTCATTGCACATGGCATTACCGCCGAAACAGCTCTGACTTTTGACCCACGGGTTGCAGATAATCCTTACTATATTAAAGATATTCTTGATGCTGGAATAACCCCGGAAACTGCGAATTGCTTTATTAATGAGGGCATAACCAGCATTGATAGCATTACCAGCCTGACAAATGCCGGAATATCTGCAAAGACCGCCAGGAAATACTTTGACGAAAACATAGAATCTGTATATAAAATCAGTAATTTAAAAACATACCAAATTAGCCCTGAAGTTGCAGGCGCTGCAAAAAGAGCTGGAATAAGAATAACCACCCCCTATGATCTGACCGGGATGCAAACTGCCCTCCAGCAAGGACTGGCAATAGATGACATACAGAAATACAAAGGACTAGCCAGCTCCGCAGACAAATTAAAAGAGCTTTACACTTCAAAAATTCCCGTTACTTTTCTCCAGCAGGCAATGGATAAAGGCGTTAGCGTTGATGATGGCGTTTCTCTTTTCTTTCGCGGCATCGACTTGGATACCTATCAGTCTCTGACTTCAGATCAGAAAACGTGCACAACTTATCCCGGCTCACAGCTTAAATTTGAATACCTTGATAACCTGATCGGCTACCAGAGCGAAAGAGAACCAGTCCCCCTTCCAAAAGCCCTGTTTTCAACACTTAATTCTATTTTTACTCATGATTACATGTATCATTTCTCCACCGACGACCAGCTGGAAATTCTCAGATTTGTTGAAAATAAAGTTAAAGAGGTGGAAAGCCCAACAATTCACAGCCTGCTTTACCTGACAGCCGACATCGTTTCCGAAAGAATCAAATACGCAGACGTTGATGATGGAGAGCTGGAACAGACCTTTCCGAAAAACTGCTCAATCGCCGAATACTGGCGTAGAGGTATCGGTGATTGTGACAAATACACCTCACTTGGCATGGTAGTTTTCGCGCAACTTAAACAACTATTCCCTGACGTACTGAAAAATGTCTATCTCACTAAAAAGCTATTTACGAAAGTCTCCGGTCATGCCTGGAATACCGTTGTCATTGCTGAAAAAGATCAGCTTGTTATCACCTATATTGATATTACTAAATACGATGATGAAGAAAGAGAAAACGCTTGTGAAAACGAAGCTTTACTGGATATTGAGGATCTTCTTACTAGCGACGAAACGGATGGAGGACCATTTGAGGATAAAAACGGCGAACTCGGTGCACTGAACATAAAAAATTTCGACTACCACTATTTCCTCACGGGATACCAGAAGCAATTTTGTCAGCAATAACGAGCAAGGCTGCGTGCCAACCCACGAAAACCAATGCTCTACAATTTAGAAACCATTAGAAAATCAGAACATAAAAAAAGTGGCACTAAAGCCACTTTTTTTATGTTCAAAGGCAGACTGATCAGGATGCCATATCATCAAAGAACTTCTTCACACCTTCGAAGAATGATGTTTTCTTCGGAGACTGACGTTCTTCACCTTCAGCGACAAAGGTTTCTTTCAATTCTTTCATCAGTTCTTTCTGACGTTCAGTCAGCTTAACCGGTGTTTCCACCACCACACGACACATCAGGTCGCCCCGGCTGCCACCCCGAACCGGCGTTACACCCTTGTCACGCAGGCGGAACAATTTGCCAGTCTGAGTTTCTTTTGGAATTTTCAGCTTAACGCGACCGTCCAGAGTCGGCACTTCCAGTTCACCACCCAGAGCAGCGTCTACGAAAGTGATTGGCACTTCGCAGTACAGGTTCTTGCCATCGCGCTGAAAGATCGGATGATCTGCAACACTCACCTGAACATACAGGTCGCCAGAAGGACCACCGTTAACACCGGCTTCACCTTCACCGGACAGACGAATACGATCGCCGGTATCAACACCCGCTGGTACTTTAACAGACAGCGTCTTGTATTCCTGTACCCGGCCTTCTCCATGACATTCGTGACATGGGTCTTTGATCATCTTGCCGGAACCGCGACAATCAGGGCAGGTCTGCTGTACTGCAAAGAAGCCTTGCTGCATACGCACCTGACCCATGCCGCCACAGGTGTTACAGGTAGTGGGCGACGTGCCTTTTTTAGCACCCGTACCATGACAGCTGCCACATTCGTTCAGAGTCGGAATGCGAATTTTCTTGGTGGTACCTTTTACGGCTTCTTCAAGACTCAGTTCCAGCTGATAACGCAGGTCGGCACCGCGCTGAACACTGCTGCGGGAATGACCGCCGCCACCCGCACCAAAGATGTCACCAAAGACATCACCAAAGATATCACCGAAACCACCGGCACCGCCGCCGAAGCCTCCGTGTCCGCCACCCATGTTAGGATCAACACCGGCATGACCATACTGATCATAAGCAGCACGTTTCTGGTCATCCGACAAAATCTCGAACGCTTCGTTCACTTCCTTGAAGTGCTCTTCAGCGTCTTTGTCGTCAGGGTTACGGTCAGGGTGATACTTCATGGCCATCCGGCGGTAGGCCTTCTTGATTTCCTTGTCCGAAGCACCCTTTGCTACGCCGAGAACTTCGTAATAATCACGTTTTGCCATCAGTAAAACCCTGAGAGCTGCGGCGATATTACCCGCAGTCTCTTAAATATTCTTAACCGTTTTCACACCGGGAACACTCCCGATCATCTCATCTTGTTGTTAAATGCAACAACGCGGGAATAATCCCGCGCTGTCGTTTAACTCACTTCATACCGCAGCGCGGAATGCGTGTTTACTTCTTGTCTTCTTTCACTTCTTCGAACTCGGCGTCTACAGCGTCGTCCGCAGCGGAAGATGCACCTTCCTGCTGAGCAGCGCCTTCTGCGCCAGGCTGTTGCTGCTGAGCTTCGGCGTACATTTTCTGAACCAGACCGGAAGACGCTTCGGACAGAGCCTTGGACTTCTCTTCGATGGCGTCTTTGTCGTCGCCTTTCAGAACTTCTTCCAGCTCGGTCAGGGCAGCGTTGATCGCAGTTTTCTCTTCTTCAGTAGCCTTGTCGCCAGCTTCTTCCAGAGTCTTGCGAGTTGCGTGTACCAAGCCATCGCCCGTGTTGCGTGCAGCAGCCAGTTCTTCGAACTTCTGGTCTTCTGCAGCGTTGGCTTCAGCGTCCTGTACCATTTGATCGATTTCGTCGTCGGACAGGCCGGAAGACGCCTTGATCACGATGGACTGTTCTTTACCGGTCGCCTTGTCCTTAGCGGACACGTTCAGAATACCGTTAGCGTCCAGGTCGAAGCTGACTTCGATCTGAGGCATGCCACGTGGAGCCGGTGGAATGTCGGACAGGTCGAAACGGCCCAGAGATTTGTTCGCAGACGCCTGCTTACGCTCACCCTGACAGACGTGAATGGTTACCGCAGTCTGGTTGTCGTCAGCAGTAGAGAACACCTGGGACTTCTTGGTCGGGATAGTGGTGTTCTTGTCGATCAGGGAGGTCATTACGCCACCCATGGTTTCGATACCCAGAGTCAGCGGGGTAACGTCCAGCAGCAGTACGTCTTTAACGTCACCAGCCAGTACCGCACCCTGGATAGAAGCACCCATAGCTACCGCTTCGTCAGGGTTCACGTCTTTACGTGGTTCCTTACCGAAGAATTCAGCTACTTTTTCCTGAACCATTGGCATACGGGTCTGACCACCAACCAGGATTACCTCGTCGATTTCAGACAGATCCAGGTCGGAGTCTTTCATAGCGATGCGGCAAGGCTCCAGAGAGCGCTGAACCAGATCTTCTACCAGGGATTCCAGCTTGGAACGGGTTACTTTAACGTTCAGGTGCTTGGGACCGGTCGCGTCAGCCGTGATGTATGGCAGGTTAACGTCAGTCTGTTGAGCGGAAGACAGTTCGATCTTCGCTTTTTCAGCCGCTTCCTTCAGACGCTGCATAGCCAGAGGGTCGCCTTTCAGGTCGATGCCCTGGCCTTTCTTGAACTCGTCTGCCAGGTAGTCGATCATGCGCATGTCGAAGTCTTCACCACCCAGGAAGGTGTCACCGTTGGTGGCCAGTACTTCGAACTGGTGCTCGCCGTCTACGTCGGCAATTTCAATGATGGATACGTCGAAAGTACCGCCACCCAGGTCATAAACCGCAATGGTCTGGTCGCCTTTACGCTTGTCCATTCCGTAAGCCAGTGCCGCAGCAGTAGGCTCGTTGATGATACGCTTAACGTCCAGACCGGCGATGCGGCCAGCATCTTTAGTCGCCTGACGCTGGGAGTCGTTGAAGTACGCTGGTACAGTGATTACTGCTTCCGTCACAGACTCACCCAGGTAGTCTTCAGCGGTCTTCTTCATCTTTTTCAGGATTTCAGCAGAAATCTGGGGCGGTGCTTTTTTGTCGCCTTTAACTTCTACCCACGCGTCGCCATTGTCGGCTTCAACGATTTTGTAAGGCACCATTTCGATATCTTTCTGAACGACGTTATCTTTGTAACGACGACCGATCAGACGCTTGATAGCAAACAGAGTGTTATCAGGGTTGGTAACCGCCTGACGCTTGGCTGGCTGACCTACCAGAATTTCACCTTCATCAGCAAATGCGATGATGGAAGGAGTGGTACGACCGCCTTCAGCGTTTTCCAGAACCTTGGCTTTTTCGCCATCCAGAATGGATACACAGGAGTTTGTTGTACCCAGGTCAATACCGATGATTTTACCCATGATTGTTATCTCCAGTGCTCTGAATCCAGAGCGTTAAATCTTTAAAAACTGTTTAAATCCGGTTTGCCATCTGCCGTTGTCATCCGGTGTGCCTTGCCTGATCAGAAGCGGGTAAAGCGTTGTGATGATCCGGAGGTCGATGGCCTTCGTTTGCTATATGGGATCGCCTGATTTTTTTTCAAGTGCCCGATACAGACTTTTTTAACTTTTCTGATTTATGGTCAGGGTTGTTTGCCTGAAACTACTTGGACACGACGACCATAGCCGGACGAACCAGACGATCGTTCAGGGTATAACCCTTCTGGAACACATTCATAACGGTGTTGGATTCCATGTCAGGATTCGGAACCATGGACATCGCCTGATGGAAATTCGGATCAAAAGGCTGACCCACCGGATCCACCTGCTTCACGCCTGCTTTTTCCATAGCAGCCAGAAACTGCTTCAGGGTCAGATTCATACCTTCAACCAGCGCTTCATGGCTGCCTTCCGCCTGCCCGGCGCTTTCAATGCCTTTCTCCAGGCTGTCCACCACCGGGATCAGGGAATCAACAAACTTCTCCAGGGCAAACTTGTGGGCTTTTTCCACATCCTGCCGGGAACGACGCTTGATGTTCTGCATTTCCGCATGAGCGCGCAGAGTCTGATCTTTAGCCTGTGCCAGTTGTTCGGTCAGGGCTTCAACCTGCTGTTGCAGCTCGCTGTCCGACTCGCTGTCCGACTCGCTGTCCGACTCGCTGTCCGACTCGCTGTCCGAAGAGTATCCTGCTTCATTATCTGCAGGTACACCGCCTTCTTCGTTGATCACAAACTCTTCTACGGTTTCGTGCTCAGCCGCTACTGCTTCTTCAGCCACCTGTTCTTCAGGCTTACCGTTTTCAACTGTCATTCCGAATCTCCGGTTGGGAGTCAAATCTTTTACTGATGGCTTATATGGGGCTGGCTTTCAGGGTTTCAAGAGGAAGTGAAATTTTTTTTGCAAGATGACTTCAGGCTGAAAGTCAGGTGATACAGCAAAGCCTCCCCAAACTCAGACTGAATTTTGGGAGGCTTGCCTTTAGAAGCTGTTACTTAGAATCGTTGTTCTCCTCTTCAGCTTTTTTATAAAGTACAGCGTAAGGTGTAAATGAATCACTCGTTGCACTACGACTACCAAAACTGAACCCACGACTTCCTGAAGAAGGCAATGCCGCTTCCCGCCCGGAGACTTTGCTAAAATCACCTCCCCGAAGGACGGAAGCCCTTCCCCTGGTAAGGCCAAAACCGCGGTCAGCATCCAATGTTTCATTAACCATTTGCCCGAGATAATTCTGCCAGGCGGCATGTTTGGTTTTATGAAGACCTGTTTCTTCATAGAAATCTAAAACGTTTAAATCTCTGACAGACTTAATACGTTTTCCATTGGGATCCTTCAGAATAATACCCAGTTTAGATTTCCTGAAGTCACCATTATGAATAGCCGTTGTTGTAGTCACTTTGTACTTGGAAGATTCATTAAATGCTCTTCTCTCGGTTATGGCCCCCATATCAAAAATGTGATCATCTTTCGTCTCGCTTTCCGATAACTTTGTTAAAGAGCCATCAGGAGACACTTTAGTAAAAGGATAATAAAGATAGTTAAATTCCTGACCGTCATGATATCTAAGAACCAGGGTTGGCCTTATTTTGTGCGAGCAATGAGGGTCTTCATGATTATTTATGGAAACACCATCAAATGAAAGACTACTTGTTAAGATCGCTCGCTCTACCGTTTTAGAAAACGCTTTGAGATTATCAGCAATCCAACTACCATAAGAAAACTCTTTGCTTAGATCGCCAATAGAAACACCTGACTCCAGATTTTTTTTCAATTCAAAAAAAACATCCATATCACGCGCTGATTCAAGAATAGTGCTTACTTCAGTGATGATGTCTTTGTAATGACCAACATCAAGTCTTATATTTCGACCAAGATCAACCAACTGCTCTATTTTCTCATTAACCTGTTTAAGCCGCCGCTGGTATCCCGGTTGTTTCCGCCCCATACTTTTTAGTTCTTCTACCCATCCCTTTAAATCATCAATCTCTTTTAGGTAGCCTGTCAGTGGAATATTGAGTTGAATTTTTCCGACATCAGGTAAACCCTGAGTAACTTCACCGCTACTCTCTCCGAAACTTTTCTCAGGAGGAACAGGCTGCACTTTTAATAGATTCAGATGAATTTGGCTCGTCTTTTCTTGTATCAGTTGCAGCTTAGCCGCTTGCGTCACTGCCGTATGACTCGACACTTCTGAAACTTTTTGCATAAGCTCGTCCATGGTCAGCTTTCCTTCAGAAACAGCGTCCCTTACCAGCTTTTGCATTTCTTCCCTTTGTGGTTGGCTTGACTTAAAAAACTGCATCCACTCTACAATAATTTTTTCGGCATCGTACTGATCAAGCGCTTTATAAGGTTCACTCGACGTACCTTCTTCAAATAACCCGACAGTTCGAAAAGACAGCGTTTTTGGTTCTGGCTTAGGATTATCGTCTGGGCAAGGCAGATACTTCAACGCCTCTTTATCCTCTGAATCGCTCTTTCCTTCCTGAAAACCTACTTCCTGTACAGGACTACCTGATAAAAATGACATTGGATCCATGATTTCTCTCCTTACGTAATAAACTTTGTACCAGTAAAGAGTTAATAAAATAGAAAAAATTCATTTATTGTCAGGCAGGCTGTCCAGGTTGTTATACCAATTCCGCCATCGGGTATGGCTGGACTACGACTCCGTTCTGTTCTGAACCTTTATCCCTGGAAATCTTTTTTGTCCCAAGCCTTTACGGCGCAATGACTTCAGGTTACTGTATATATAAACAGTTACACTAACGTAGCCTCCGGAAGCCGTTATGCTGACCCAAATGTCTATCAGCAATTTCGCCATCGTTGACCAACTCGATCTGGATATTGAATCCGGCATGACCGTGATTACCGGCGAAACCGGCGCGGGCAAATCCATCATGCTCGACGCCCTCGGACTGGCAACGGGCGATCGTGCCGACCCGGACTGTATTCGCACCGGGGCTGACCGGGCAGAAATCCACGCCATCTTTGATCTCACCCATTGCCCGGATGCCGGCAAATGGCTGGAAAACAAAGAGCTGCTCAGTGACAACGAATGTATTCTGCGTCGCGTTATCACCAAAGAGGGTCGTTCCAGAGCATATATCAACGGAACCCCCTCTCCCCTCTCAGACCTTCGCAGCATTGGCGAGCTGCTGGTCGATATTCATGGTCAACACGAATCCCAGTCCCTGTTGAAAAAGAACAGTCACCGCCTGCTGCTGGACGACTTCGCCAACACCCGCAAACTGGCTACCGAGGTAGCCTTTATCGCCCACCAGCACAACCGTATTCAGACAGAATTAGACGAGCTGCTGAATAGTCAGCAAGAACAGCACGAACGTGTTCAGCTCCTGACTTACCAGCTGGAAGAGTTTGAACAGCTGTCCCTGCAAGAAGGCGAGCTACCGGAGCTGGAAAAAGAACTGCAACAACTGAACCATGCCGAAGCCACCTTGTCCGCCTGCCAGCAGATTAACCATATCTGTTCCGACAGCGATGCAGGCAACCTGCTTCAGCAGCTGACTCACTGTATGCATTTGCTGGGCGACCTTTCCGTTGACCACCCGGCCATTAGCAGCACCATGGATATGCTCTCATCAGCCCATATTCAGGTCGAAGAAGCCGTGGGTGAACTGAATCATTTCATTGATCATTTTGACGCTGACCCGCAACGGATGCAGGAAGTGGATGAGCGCCTCAGTGCCATATACGATCTGGCACGAAAGCATAGGGCTCATCCCGACGAGCTATTGGACAAACAACTCTCTCTTGCCAATGAGCTGGAAAGAATTCAATTCAGCGACGAACACGCTGATGCCCTGCACCAGAAGCTGGAAGAACTCAAAGAGAAGTACCAGACCAAAGCAGAAAAGCTGTCTGAACGTCGTCAGAAAGCCTCCCGAAAACTGGAAAAACAGGTCATTGGCCGAATGAGCCTGCTGGGTATGCCGCGAGGTTTGTTCAATGTTTCATTAACACCGCATGACACCAGAACGCTTTCTCCTCTTGGACGGGAAGAGATTGAGTTTCTGGTCACAACCAACCCGGGGCAACCACCCAGACCTCTGGCAAAAGTCGCCTCGGGCGGCGAACTCTCCCGCATCAGCCTTGCCATACAGGTCATCACGGCGCAAACCTCCCGCATTCCCAGTATGGTATTCGATGAAGTCGATGTCGGCATCGGCGGTGGAACCGCCGAAATTGTCGGTTCCATGCTCAGAGAGCTGGGTGAAAAAAGTCAGGTACTGTGCGTTACCCATCAGCCACAGGTCGCCTCACAAGGCCACCAACATCTGTTCGTCAGTAAGAAGCACAACAAATCAACTTCCAGTACCCGGATTGCCCGTCTGGATGGTGATCACCGCATTCAAGAAATAGCCAGAATGCTTGGCGGTGTTGAAATCACCCGCTCAACACTGACTCACGCCGAAGAAATGCTTGGTCTTCCTGCCTGAACTCAACTCATCCACGACGTTCATTCATTCCAGATACCCGTTTATACGGCAAAAAAAACCGGCAAACCGCCGGTTTTTTTCAAAGTACTACACAAATAACTGGAAACGCTTCATACCAGATCCATCTTGTGGCTCAAAGTGAGTAGTTAGAACTCAGGACTTACTTGTCCTTAGGCTTAACATAGAGCACAAGATTGTGATCGACGATTTCATAGCCATGCTGATCGGCAACTTCTTTCTGCCGACGTTCGATTTCTTCATCAACAAACTCTATGATATCGCCGCTTTCAACACACACCATATGATCATGATGTTCACCACGGGCCAGCTCAAACACGGAATGCCCACTGTCGAAGTTGTGCCGCACCACCAGTCCGGCACCCTCAAACTGGGTTAACACCCGATAAACCGTCGCCAAACCTACATCTTCTTCGGCTTCAAGCAAAGCCTTGTAGACATCTTCGGCACTCATGTGCAGTCCCTGGGAGCCTTCCAGAATCTGCAGGATTTTTACTCGCGGAAGCGTTACCTTCAGACCCGCTTTGCGCAATTCTTGATTTTCCAACACGTTTCCCTAACCTTTAACAGGTGAACCCTGCTATTATCTCATTTTCGTGTAAGTATTTCATATTGTGCAAGAAGATAGTGGAAGTCTGATACCGATGCAAAAAACTCCGGCTCTGACCGCAGCACTCCTATCTGCCGCCCTTCTGGCTGGATGCGCCAGCTCTACAGACAGCGGCTCCAGACTGATTAGCTTTCCGGGTGCATACAAGATCGACATCCAGCAGGGTACCGTGATCACCCAGGAAATGGTGGATCAGCTCCGCCCCGGCATGACCCGCAGTCAGGTACAATACGTTATGGGCTCCCCTCTACTGGAAGATGCCTTTGACCGTGACCGCTGGGACTATGTCTACAGCATGCAGCCCGGAGGCGGAAAGCGCACTCAACAGACCCTGACCATCTTCTTCAAAGATGACAAGCTGGTGTCTGTGCAGGGTGACCTTCGTCCAACACCTCAATAAGCCTGTTCAGCAGGACTTCCTGCTCTCATGCAGTTGCAAAGGCACACCAAACGCAACAGAAGAATCAGGCAGAAGCCTCTTTCTTCTGCTTAGCCTGAGCTGCGCGACGTTTTCGTACTTCTTTCGGATCGGCAATCAGAGCCCGGTAAATCTCTATCCGGTCACCTTCACGAACCGCCTGATCAGCTGGTTTCGGAACCGCTTTCCCATAGAGACCCAGCTTGGATGACTCTACGTCTATTTCCGGAAAGAAAGACTGAATACCGGACTGTCTGACAGCTTCCAACAGGCTGGTGCCTTCCTCGACCTGAATCGTCAGGATTTTCTGCTCGTGGGGCTTGGCGTAAGCCACCTCTACCCGAACCCGTGGCTTTGAATGTTCACCCGTCATTGCGCAAACCTTTACCTGTTACCCGTTCCATAAAGCTGATCCGCACGCTGGCAGAAAGCCTCCACCATTTTGTTCATAGCCTGTCCGAATACACTGCCAACGGTCGCCTGCAAAATAGGGTTAGACAGTTCAAATTCCAGATCCAGAGACACTTTACAGCCCTCATCACCCAGAGCTTTGAACGTCCATGCACCCTGAAGATGCGAGAACGGCCCTTTGAGCAACTGCATTTCTATAGACTCATTCCGGTTCATTCGGTTCCGCGTGGCAAACTCATAACCAAGACCACCTTTGGCAAGACTGAGTGATGCCTCAATGACATTACCTTCGGAAGAAAGGATCCGCGCACTCTGGCACCAGGGTAGAAACTCGGAATAAGACTCGACATCAGCCACCAGTTCATACATCTGTTCGACAGAGTGCATAATCAGTGCAGAACGAGACACCTTAGACATAGCTTTCCTCATGCCATCAGCTGATTAAATAAAAGAAGGCCGGATAGAATAACTCAATCCGGCCTTTTGAGAACAGTAACATTGGTGCTAGTCCCAACAGACTAGCACCTGTACAAGCGATTACGTCAGTGCTGATATCAACACCAGCAGTACACTGGCAGGCACAACAATTCGAATCAGAGCCAGCCAGATATTGAACATGCCGGTGTCCAGAGACAGTTCATTGGACAGCACTGAACGCTTCATTACCCAGCCTGCAAAAATGGCCGTCAGCGCACCGCCCAGAGGCAGCAGAATCAAGTCAGTGGCATCGGCGAACAGATCAAAGAAGCCCCGACCCAGAATCTTCACTTCCGACCAGTGATTGAAGGACAGAACGTTTGCCAGACCCACAAACCACACCAGACCACCAATCAGGATGGTTGCAGTCGCACGACTCATGGAGAATCGCTCGGTTACCCACGCCAGACTTGGCTCAATCAGGGAAATAGCAGAACTCAGGGCCGCAATACCTACCAGAGCAAAGAAGATAAAGCCTACCAGAGAGCCGCCGGACATGCTGGCAAAAGCAGAAGTCAGGGAGATAAACAGCAGACCCGGACCAGCAGATGGCTCCATACCATGTGCATAAACAATCGGGAATACGATCAGGCCGGAGATAATCGCCATCAACGTATCCAGAAAGGCAACATTCAGGGCAGTACGGGGAATAGAGTTATTGGCTGGCATGTACGCACCGTAAGCCATCAGGGTACACATACCCAGGCTCAACGTGAAGAATGCCTGCCCCATCGCAGCCACTACCGCTGCTCCGGTCAGATTGCTGAAGTTGAAGTCAAACATGAAGTGGAAACCGCGCATAAATTCGCCGGTCGCGAACATGCTGTAGCCCAACATAATAATCAACAACAGGAACAAGGTCGGCATCATAACCTGCAGACCTTTTTCCAAACCCTTGTGAATACCACCGGCAGTAACGAAAATGGTAAGTCCCATAAAGATGGTGTGCCAGAAAGTCTGGCGAGAAGCAGACATCACCAGTCCGTCAAATTCATTAACAACATCAGCTGGCGACATGCCAGAAAAATGACCACTCAGTAATTCAAAAGCATACGAAAGAGACCAGCCAGCTATAACGCTATAAAACGTCAGAATGACAAAGCCGGTGAGCATACCCATCCATGCAATACCGTTCCATGCCCGGGTAATGCCCAGCTCACTGGTGAGCTTACGCATAGCATTCAGCGGGCTTAAACGCGCACTACGACCAATGGCCGCTTCAGCCATCAGCAGTGGAACACCAATCATGACAATAAACAGGATATACATCAGGACGAATGCGCCACCGCCATATTGACCGGCGATGTAGGGGAACTTCCAGATATTACCCAGACCAATAGCAGAGCCAGCGGCTGCCAAAATAAAGGTCCAGCGATTATTCCATGTATTTTTCGACGCAGTCGGATTTTGTCCTGACATGAGATTCCTCAAAAACGTACAGCATTTATCGTCTTTTTTTGTATCGCCCCGGACCGGGCCTGAAAGGGTGTCGCTATCTTTGCTTATGAACTGTGTTTATGAACTGTGCTGATGAACTGTTCTTTTGACAAGCAGCTGTTTGGCAGAGAGTGGAAAACTTTTCAAATCGTGCAATTTTTAAACTACGCATAGTATAAACACGGGGCGAGCCCAGCATTCTATCGGTTTACACGTAAGGCACAATACTTTTTTCTGCCATATTTGTAAAAAAGTGTATTTTTTGCAGACGATTAAGAATAAAACACGAAATTAACCTTCAGCAGAACACAAAACAACAACATTGACTCACGCAACTGGTTTTATCAGGGAGTAACGTTATAATCCGTCCATGGCTAAGAAATCGAAAAAGGGCGGTAAGAGCGACTCCTCTATCGTCGTCAACAAAAAAGCTCGCCACGATTATCATCTTGATGAATCGTTTGAGGCGGGTCTCTCTCTCGCAGGCTGGGAAGTTAAAAGTCTCCGGCAGGGTAAAGTGCAGCTGGTCGATAGCTATGTACTGCTGAAAGACGGCGAAGCCTGGCTGATCGGTGCCCAGATTACCCCTCTGAACACCGCATCAACACATGTGATTGCTGACCCTCTGCGTGACCGAAAACTTTTGCTGAATAAGCGCGAGCTGGCGAAGCTGTTTGCCGAAACCCAGCAAAAGGGTTACACCTGCGTCGCTGTTAAACTGTACTGGAAACAACACCTGATCAAATGCCAGATTGCTCTGGCCCGAGGCAAAAAAGAGTTCGACAAGCGCGCTGCCAATAAAGAGCGTGAGTGGAACATTGAAAAACAGCGGGTCATGCATCGCGGCTAAAACATCTGCCCAAAAAAACACTCACATTCAAAAATGACTGTGAGTGTTTCAAGCGACAGATAAACTCTATCCCTTCTTCAATCGGTCAAAACGGTTCTGAAGGTCTACAAAGGCTGACTTATTCATAGTTATTTTGTGTGAAATGTCCTTTCGTCTTGCATAGTCGTCAGGAATCATTTTCTTTAAATGCACTTCTGAAATCTGATCGGCTTGTTTGGGATCTTTTGAAACTTTCACCAACATACCAACGCATCGTCCCTTGAGTGAAGACAGCTGTGAGCTTGAAATCTGACCTTTGATACCTTTGTATGTTAAGGCGTTGAACGTTTCCAGAAGATCCTTTGTCGTCGTTATTTTACCAATGTAATCTGATAGCCCCTTAAATGACGAAGGCAATATATTGGCTTTCATGTCCGCCTTCATCATGCCTGTTGGACGACCATTGCCTTTTGGTTTACCTGTCGGGGGAGAAGGCAGATTAGCCAGATCATTCTCTTGACGTAATTGTCGTAAAGCGGCTGGCTCATTCGACGGTTGTTCCTGCCGCCTCCGCTGGTTTGGTGAACCACCAACATTAGAAGGCTGCTTTCCTGCACGATGATCGGTTTTTATTGTATCAGGTGAACGACCACTGCCTTTTGGATCATCGGTTGGTGGCGCAGGCAGGTTAGTCAGTTGCTGTTCCAGTTTTTGTTGTCGGTTATTTTGCTGACGTAACTGCTTCAAGGCTGCCGGCTCATCCATTGGTTTTTTCTGACGGGCTCCGGGACGTGGCAAACCCGGAGATGCCTGACGCTGAGGAAGGTTGCTGACATTCCTTATATTGAGAGGCGAACCTTTCATCACCCTGCAGTTTGCTGCATTTCTAACGATAGATCTGCCGCCACGGGAAAGAACATTACGACATTGAAACTGTTTTTTCGCCATTCTGCCTGCTTTATTTGCCCCGCCATTGTTATCAGATGGCTGTATATTCGAGGGGCTGGTGTTCCTGCCAATAATCGTCCCTGACATAGTGTGGTACTCCTGCGACAAATTCAAATAAGTATAGAAAAGCACCAGTCAGACACGTTTCTATGCCAATTTATATAGCAATTTGAAATTACTTATTGACTTACACCCTACAAAATAGAATAAACTGGCAGCAGGTTTTTCCGGGGGCGATTAGGATTCGACGACGGTTACAAAACCTGAGGTGCATGTCGAGCGCGTAGCTGCTCTCGTAAAACCAATAGCTACAAACATTTAGTTGCAAACGAAGACAACTACCAAGGAGCTCTGGCAGCTTAAACCCTGCCTCCTCCCGATCACTCTGGCTTGCCTGTTGGCTGGTACTGATCGCAAATGCAAACGGGATCGCCATGAAGTATGCCTGAGGCGGATTGGTTAAAACTTTTCAGGATCGCGTAGTGTCACCCTGACCGTTGGGTCGTTCTGCGTTAACCTAAAGACGGAATCTAAGCATGTAGAGCCAAAGGCTGCGAATCGGCGGACGCGGGTTCAAATCCCGCCGCCTCCACCATTTCCCTAAACCATCTCAAACAGACCCAGATAAACAGAGACAGATATTCTTTACTAATATCAGGAGGTTAAAAAACCCTTAGTCTTCCATCTGAGTCTGTCTGAGGCGGTATGGCATTGCCACGAAAATGCCACTTTCCAGCATCCACTGCCACGATCCTGCCACTCAGAATGCCACTTTCTGCCACTCAAAATGCCACTTGAACGGAGCAGACCAGCCAAGCCAGAGAAAAGAAGCCAGAGATTTATTTGATGGTTTGATGCTGGCGACTTGCCAGCTGATGGGTAGGCCTGCATTTCAAGGCAGGGTTTTATTTGATGGCACGAAGCTGCTGATCGGTGAATCTCTTCCGAGGCTTATATTTGTCAGCGGCCTCTTCCAGCCAACCACCATAATGCTGGTTCAACATTTCGAGTCCTTTATGACCAAGCTGGTTAGCGATCCACCAAGGGTTCTCATTGTCACGAATCAGCATATGGGCATAAGTGTGTCGGGTCTGGTAGGGATTGCGATAACGCAAACCGGATCGCTTGAAGGCTGGAGTCCATGCAAACTTTCGGATTTGAGAGTCATCATACCAATGTCGGTTTTTGAATGGGTGATGGAATACGAAGTTCCCCTCCAGAAAAGTGAATGCTTTTTGTTTCAGCAAAGCATCCAGTGCCTGATCCAGTAAAAGCACCTTTCTGGACTTTACGCCTTTGTCTGCGGTTTTCAACTTACCCATTTCTCCTTCAACCAGCCCCTCATCAACCAGCACCTCACGGTTAACAAAGTCGATTTTTTGCCAGGTCAGCCCTGCAAGTTCATTGGTACGAAGCCCGGTATAGAAAGCAAACTGGAATAAGTTTCTGATCTGCCCATCCATGGCATCCAGCAAAATATTGATTTCATCTTCAGTGAACGGATCTGGCTTATACTCGCTCTGACGAGACTCGACCGTGATAATTCGATTCAGGTTTAACGCTCGCACTGGATTGTCACTGATAATCCGATCCATGACGGCATCATCCATGGCCTGCTTGAAAGGAGACAGTATGTTACTGATCGTTTTTCGACTCGTGCAGTGGCTCTTTTCAAACACCCAGTCACGGATGATACCCGGAGTTAAGTCCTCAACATCCATCTCGCCAAACTCAGGAATGAGCTGGTTGTTAATGATACGGTCGTAGTTTTTGAGTGTTTTTGTACGAACCTTCTTGGGTGCTTTTGCCAGAAAGGATTTTAAGTAATCCTCAACGGTTTTATGACCGTGAGTGATATGCCCATATTTTTTACAGTTTTTTGAATCAGGAAAATGATCCTGATATGAAAAAGTGTTCTGATTGATTTCGTGTCGGATTCTACCAAGCAGATCACCTGCTGCTTTTACATTCCGTTTAACGGCAGCAATGAACTCCTTATTCTGAGTAACCGACTCACCGGGCAAACTGATGGTCGTAAATACTTCACGACACCTGTCTCCTCTATAGGAGAACTGAACCTGAATCGTTACCGATTGAGCAAACGTTCTGACAGATACACCCTTCGGCAGGTCGATCCCTGATAAGTCCATACAACACCCCTATCGTTTTTTATTACGCTATGTGCTTGCTCTTTTCTGCCCAGCTATTAACCGCTTCAAGGTTGACCCAGGTAACACCATCAGCAGCAGTGCGAAACTGATTGCCTTCACGCCAAATGCCCTTTCTTTTCTTTGAGTAAAAAGCATCCTGAGTGTCACCGGACAATTCGTAGTAACGGTTTAGTTTTACCCACTTCAACATGACCGCCTCCTTGCTAGTCTTCAGACAAAGCACTACCGGGTTTCACTTCCAGAGAAATTGTTACAGGCTTTACTGCACTCACGGTCTCAGTCGAATTCTCGGTGCAGTAAACACAGTTAACCGGCTGGGCATTCGCCAACAGTTTGATTAAGTTCACAGCATGCTTCTGGTTGGTGGCCAGAAAATCATGCATGCCAATTTTTACTACATAGATAACGTCGTCCATTTCACGTCTCCTAGAGTGCCCGGTTAAGGTCTGCGGCACTGGTCACTTTTCCTTCGATGATTTCCCCGGTATCCATGTCCACAAGGACACCGCCATCACCCTCCTGAATCAGTGCTTCATTGCACTGGGACTGCCCCGCCTCGGCTTTTTCGTCGAGACCGACAGCGGTTAACGCTTCTACGGATACCGGCAGGAATTTAAACAACCTGCGAACCACGGTCTTCTTTGCCATCTCTTCAAAGTGGGTCTTCCATGGCGTGTCCTTGCCAGACTGAACCCCTTTGGAGCTGTCCCGAATTTTCAGGATGTCCTCGACGGGCATGAAGTCCACCTGGGTACCACCGCCCTGCAGCTGAGCTACTGCATAGACACCTACAACGCCACCTTTCTCCCCTGTCAGCTTGGGTTTGTGGATTATTTCAGTGATGGTGCCATAGAGCAGGCTGAACTCATCGGCGGCATAGACCACCCGAGCATCGATGCTGACGATGGAACCGGAGCGACGAGCCAGTGCCAGCATGCCCCGGTAACCGAGCATAAACTGGCATTCAAGGCTGCGGAGCTTGTTATTCCAGAATGGGATCAGGTAGCAATGCCCCAGTGCCGAGCCAGGCTCCAGCCCCAGCTGTGCCGATTGGATGATGGAACCGACGAGAGATGCCTGCGAGCATTCCCTGAGCTTCGGGGTTTTGCGGATTTCAGTCATGCACACTGACAGCAATCGTTCTGGTGTCAGTGGCGTATTTTCCAGAGCCTGGGCAATGGTGTTTTTATTGTTTCGGAGCAGGTCTTTAATGGTGGCTGGCTTTTCAGCGGTATCCACCACCTGCGTGGCCGGTGATTTTTTAGCGGTAGCTTTTGGCATGGCGCAACTCCTTATGCAAATGAATCAAGCAACTCCTTGTGCTCGGTTTGCTGGCAATTCGTGCAAATCCTTATGCAAACGAATCGTGCAAATCCTTCTTTGCCCAGTCGGGTAATTCGATGGTGCTGAACTCTTGGGGATAGGCAGGCCAGATACCGGACGCCTGACATTCAGCGAACTCTTTCAGCAGGCAGTCCATATCGACCCTGCCCAGTTCCAGCATGTCATCAGAGGCCATATACAACCCGATGGCATAGGGCTCTTCTTTTTCAATGGCTAGCCAGGCGAAACCATTAGCAGGGAGACCGACAGCCCTGCAGCCTTTGAGATACCACGAAGCCTTCATGTGATAGTGATATTTCATGATGTCACTCTGGAACCGGTGATACCGGGCATCCACACAGGACTTCAGGTCGAAGACGATGCCCAGATCCTCACGGTAATAGTCCATGCGACCACGGCAGAGTATGCCGGTGTCGGGATCTTCCCAATAGATAGAACGTTCGGCAACACCACTGGAAAAAGCTGAAGATGCCTTTTGATGGCGAGAGACAGAACCCATGACCCCATGGCACAAATCCATATCATTCTCGGACAGGATGGTTCTGCCAGCGACAGCCTTTTCAGCCACCTGATCCCAGAACCGGGTTTGAGGGTCAGCCTCCAGAATGGCAGCTTTCAGATCGTCTTTTTTCAGCTTGCTGTAACCGGAGATACCCAGTTTTTTACAGTGGGCTTTGAGATGGGTATCCGCCACCGGCACCACATCAGCGTACTGCTCATCCATGGGGTTTGGAGCCAGAATGTAGTCCGTTTCGAACCGTTCAGGCTCCAGAACCGCACAATGCAGCGCCTGACCGATTTCCAGCGCCCGTGTGCGCTTTTCCCGCAACCCATCAAGCCTTGCCTTGCAATGGGCAGGTGAACGCCCCATTTCGACCAGTGTTGAGGCTGACAGCCCTTCACCGGCATGGTACTCCTGCTCGGGGAGTTGATCATAGATTCCTGATTTCATAATGAACTCCTTTTCATGATGTCTTCTCTACCTTAGAACTCTATTTAAGTTATATCAAATGAAATAACGTTTAAAATGAGTTAAAAAAAGGCTGGATAACTCAGCCTCTTGTAAAACACTGTGAGTCAATCAGTTGTATCTATAACCTGAAAAAATAATTCTGCCAGCCAAGATTACAGTTTTGGAATCAGTACTCGTTGTTTGTGGAATCGCTAGCGTACCTCCCGGAAAAACCTGTATCTTAACTTCTAAAAGGCGTTTTTCATTCGGCATGGAGAGGTCTAAATTTCTGATGAAACTTGCATTTCCATCAGTGGCTAATTGTCTGATATCTACAAGCCCACTGTCAGGAAATACACAAACAACATAGTCATTATTTTGATAAGACCCTGCCGGATCAACAAATAGCACACAGCCAGCAGAAAAATTATACAAAGGAGTAACAAGCTGAATTGAATAGGCCTTGTCTGAGTGCTCAGTCGGACATCTGTACAGCTGATCAATCATGACAGGCTCAAAGTTCGGATCAAGAGCCAGTTGCTTGATTGTATCCATGTCATAGAGTGGAAGAGGGGCACCTTGGTTAACGACATCAACACCTACGCCTCTTATTTGCCCTATTCCCCGTTCCAACCAGCGAGCATCGACATTCAGCACATCTGCAAGAGCAAGCAGGTACTTTGACGATTTATTTCTGCCAGATTCTATGTCGTTGATATTGCCTTGCCTGGCTCCGACTCTGTCAGCCAAAGCCGCCTGAGTCAGACCACGTTGTTTACGCACCGCTTTCAGGCGCTCGCCGAGCGTAGACATCGCCTTTCTCCATTTTCTGTTCTATGCCTTCAAGTCTGCAAAGAGACAAAATAAACGCAAAATCATTATTTTAAACGTATTTTAATAAGCAGAAGCTTATCATAGATTCCGTAAAGTGTTAGTAATACTAACGTCAGAAATTGGCTCATCCTCATCAACAGGCTTCAGAGAAAATAACGCTCAATGTCATAAAAAAACGTTATAAAGCATACTATTACGTTCAAGTTTAACTGCGTTAAACTTATTATCTCTTACATTTGTACAATGCACTTACGTGAGATGTAAAGGTTCACCTTCCACAGGTCTAATTTCTCTGTCGTATATCTACAGATAAAAGAGTTCATTTTTCAAACATTCAAACGTAATAGAGTTTCATTACTACGTATAATATTTATTTTTGCGTTGACATAAAGCTTCTTTACCATTTAAAAAAGAGTAATCCTTTCAATCGATATCAGGATCGCTCAAATGGACTTTAGGGATCAGAAGTTCAGACGTAGCCCATCAATACCTGAAGTTGTGCGTTTCGTATGTAAGCACGAAGGGCATACCTCTCGTGAAATTGCTGCCCTAGAAGGGCTCGATAAATACGCTGTAGCTGAAAGCCTCTTGATTGCTAAGCAGCAAGGACTGATAAAAAACGGCTTGGCTCGGCAGTGCAATATTCAAAATGTCCGAGTAGCCACCTGGTGGCCAGCCAATGAGTAACGAACCGGAAATCATCGAGCTGCTGGGCACTCAAACCACCCTGAAACTGGAGCAAACGCTCGGCGGTCAGCGGAAATACATTGCAGCGAAACCTACTCCTGAATCCTCAATAGTCAATGTCATCGGTATGGAAGCGGCGATAAAACTCGCTACCCGGTTCGGAGGCATGCTGCTCTACATTCCGCAACACCTTGCAGCAAGGCAGCGAAATCAGGAAATAACCCTCGCCGTTTGGTCTGGTGAGCATAAGCAACTAATTGGTCAGCGTTTTGGATTGGTAGAGCGAACCATAAGAAAAGTGGTTCAGGGGGATAACCACCCTCGTTTCGGTTTGTCATGTCGCTTACTCAGAGCGCAAACGCAGGGATACATGGATGGCAGACAGCAACCAAAACGAGCTGGAAAAGAGTCTGGCGGTATTGGAACACCGGGTCAGCGAACTGGAAAGCACGCCCCCAAGAGTCATTAATCTTGAGCAGACTGTCGGGCAGCTTGAGGTTCAGTTTAAAACCATGAACGACGACATCAGCGAGATCAAAAAGGAAAGCAAAGAGACTCATAAGCTGGTGGCTAGCCTGGGCGAAGATGTCAGAAAACTGTTTTATACCGGAGTCGTTCTCGCCAGTGTTGCAAGCACTTTATTACTGGGGCTGAAGCTGTACGACACCTGGCAATCAATACAACAGCGAAATGCAACGGAATTGCAGCAATGAAACATCTGGGTGAAATCCGGGGGTGGCGTAACAATAACCCCGGTAACATAAAGCATGGCGACCCATGGCTGGGCTTGCAGTCAACACAAACGGATGATGTGTTCTGCCAGTATATCTCCCCTGAGTACGGCATCAGGGCGATGGCTCGCATTCTTCAGAACTATTACCACCGGCATAAACTCAAAACCCTTCAAGACATTATCAAACGCTGGGCTCCTCCCAGTGAAAACGATACTGACGCTTATATTCGTTCAGTCAGTCATCGACTGGGACTGGCGCACGATCAGCGACTACCTGCAGGTATCACTCATATTTTGAATCCCCTGATGAAAGCGATCATTCACCACGAACTGGGCTGCCAGCCTTATAGCGACTGGTTAATTGACGTGGGGATTACTTGGGAGCAACAAGGCGTACCGCACCGGATTATTCATTAAGAAAAGGAACTCTGATGAATTTCAGCAAAATCGCCAGTGGGCTGTCCAACGTCCTGACCGGAGGACTGGCCGACACCGTCTACGATGCCATTAAAACCTACTTTCCTCCCGACATGCCTATGGAAGAAAAAGGCAAGATCATGCTCGACCTGAAACGACTGGAGCTGGAAAAGAAGCAGCAGTCAGACCAGGTACTGCTGGATGCCGAGCGTGAAATTACCCAGCGGATCAGTGAACTGGAAGGTACCGCTAAAGACCTTCGAAGCCTGCCCATTGTCGGACGAATGGTTTTATTTGCCAGGGGAAGCCAGCGACCTATCTGGGGCTTTTACACAATCTGGCTCGACTACCAATGGTTCACCAGCTGGACACTCTCCGAATACCAACAAAAAGCCCTGATTGCCATCAACCTTTTAGTGCTTGGTTTTCTGTTTGGTGAGCGAGCAGTCAAGAACGTTGCACCCTGGTTAATTCAGGCCATAGAGAAGCGCAAGGAAAGCGCGTGATTTAGCAACAACAGAATAGCCCAGCGGGAGGTGGCGCTAATAACACCCGCAGTCGTGCCAGAAGACTCCAACCGGCAACTTTCTGGTGAGCGATGGCAGAGCATACTGCCTTAACAAACCGGAGGGTACCCCCCCGGCACCCTCCGTTAAATAACAACAAGAATGGAGTCAGCCATGAAAGCCAAGCGCAAGGTTCAAATTCCCCTGCGGTTTTTCCACTTTCCGGAACTGTTCTACCTGAACAGAGATACCAAACTCCCCGTTCGACTCACACTGCTGGGTCTGCTTTATGTGGCAGACGAGGATGGATGGTTTGAGTGGAACCCGCCCGCTATCCAAAAAGCACTGGATGGCTTTTTGATTCATGAAGACCCGACGCCTTCTATGGAGGTCATGGTGATGGAAAACATCATCACAGACGTCCAGAAGCGCAATGGCAAAACACAAGCCCGGATCGCAGAGAAGTATAGGAGTGAGTAGGCATGAAAAATAGAGAGAACCCCATATCCGCCTCATTTTTTGCAGATCCGGAAATTACAGCGTTGAGCAAGGAGGCCAAGCTGATCGCTGTTTATTTGGTTCTTTATTCGCACTCAAAAAAAAGCAGATCGTTTTATATGCCATCGGAACATTTGGAATTATTACTGGGATTGAATGTGGCGAGTACCCCAGAAGACCTCGGGGAAGTTGAAGATGCATTAAATGAATTGTCCACCAGAAAACTCGTGGAATATGACGGTGACAATTGCTTAACGGTTACCAGTAACTGGTTTAGCGACAGTGACGGAGAGTGAGAGATGAGAGAGTACTCAAAGTTACATTCTTCGTTTTGGGTTAACCCGGAAATTTTATCCATGTCGGAAGACGGACGAACGCTCTTCTTTTTTCTGTTAACAAACCCCCATGGGAACTCAGCAGGACTGTTTTTTGCCCCCGTTCAAATGCTCCAAGGATACCTTCTTTGGGATACAGACAGGGTGAAAGAAGCCCGTTCGGAGGGGCTTCGAAGGGGCTTCTTCAACCTTTCAGAGGACGAAAACTGGATAATTATTAATCGATATTTAAAGTTTAATCCTATCGATTCCATCAACAATTTAAAAAACATCATAAAAATTCTCGACAATTTGCCATCTGTTCGCATCGACGCCTCGCAAATGTTCAGTTTGCTCAAGGAAAAAATGAACGAATACAAAGAAAGCGAGGAAAAACAGTATCTTGAAGACCAGATAGAGCTATTAAAAAAGCGCTTTGAACCCCCTTCGAAGGGGCTTATTGAAGTGAAAAAAAGTCAAAACAACCCCCTTCGAAGCACAGAGACAGAGACAGAGACAGAGACAGAGACAGAGACAGAGACAGAGACAGAGACAGAGACAGAAAAAAATAAACAGCCAGTGTCTGACGACACTCGTCGAGCTAACGCTCAACCTTCCCCTGAACCGGCACCTGAACCGGATGTGGTCGAAGGTGAACTTCTGCATCACGACCATCCGCCACCAGACAGCAAACCCAAACGTGACTCACCAGAGCTGGTCAGGGAGGTGTTCTGCTTCTGGCAGGAAGCACTCAAACACCCGCAAGCCAGGCTGGACGACAAGCGCAAAAAAAATATTCGGGCAGCACTGAAAATGGGCTATTCGGTCAACGACCTGAAAACCGCCATCCTCGGCTGCAGCCTGACCCCGTTCAACATGGGTGACAACGAGCAAGGACAGAAGTACGACGGGCTCCATGTAATTCTCAAAAGTGCAGACCAGATCGACAGGTTCATCCACAACGCTGTCCATCGGGGAGAAATTCATGACAACCAACAACGATACGCAGAACACCATGGAGCTAATCCCGTCTTCTCCGACAGAGACTACGACCTTAGCGACACCAGCTGGCTCAACGACCCCGGACGTCCCCCACCCGCAGGAGAGTAGCCGTCTGACAGGCAAGACAGTGAATTATTTTTTCTTCCGGCTGAAACGCACCTACGGAGCAGATTACAAGGTGAAGTTTCCCAATGACCGGACGGAGGATACTGCCAAGGCCGAGTGGCATGACCAGATCGCCCAGCTGACCCGACCACAGATCGATGCCGGGTTTGTCAGGATGCGACAGCTGATGACCGAGGAACCGGAGAAATGGCGTTTTCCCAACGTGGCCAAGGCGATTCATCTGTGCAAACCCAGACCGGAGGATTACGGCATGCCACCCGTTGACCGGGCATGGCGGGAAGTGGAAGAACACAGCCATGAACCACTGGAGCACAATTGGTCGCACCGGGGAGTCTACATAGCGGGTCACTACACCGGCTGGTTTGATATCCGCAACGAGGAAAACCGCTTCGAGCGACAAACGCTGAAGAAAAAATTCATCGTGGAGTACCACCGTGTGGTGATGCGAATTTTTACCACCGGGCAAACGGAACCTGCCCAGGCACTGGAGCACCAGCAAACGACGTTGAGTGAAGCAGAGAAGTCTAACCGCTACCACGAACGAGAGCTGGAACAGACCATGATCCGGCAAGGGATTCACCCCAGAGCAGGCAGGAACAAGAGCCGTGAACGACTTCAGTCGCTCGGTTTCTTGTTGAAAAAGAGCTGAAAGGGCTCAAGGAGGGCATATGAACCTGACGGAACAGGACAAAGAACTTCTGGAACGCCAGATCGGTGATTCTGTAAACATCAATCGACTGGCGAACGAAAAAACGCCCGATGAGCTGGCAGGCATGGCAGTCGTGCATACGCTGGACTTTCGCCGCCTGCTTGGATCGTTGGAATGCGTCCAGATGTACCTCGAAACAGGCAAGATCAGCGAAGCCCATAAGCTGGTCAACGAAGCTGTGGAATTTTACCACTTGGTCGGCAATGTCAGGACGAGGGAGATGGCATGAACACGGATGAACTGATTCGGGACTTTACGCCCAATGTGCATGCGATAGCGGCAAAAGTAGATTCGCAGACACGTCGTCTGATCCCTCGCAATGACCTGATACAGGCAGGCTTTGTTGCACTGATTGAGTCTTTCAGCCGCTATGACGAGAGCAAAAACTGCAGCCTGGCCACTTACCTGTGCCTTCGCATTCGTGGAGCCATGATTGATGAAATTCGTCGATACGACTGTACGTCAAGGGGGATTCGACGCTTCCAGCGAGAGAAGAAACAGACCTCTCAGCAACTGAGCAATGAACTGGAAAGAGCTCCGACCAACCAGGAGATGGCCGTCAGAATGGGCAAGTCTCTGGCAGAGTATCGCAAATGGAACAACTTCCCCTGCGTTAAAAATCTCCCTATTCATGACAGCCATGACGAAGATTGTGAGCGCCAGCTGATCCCGGTTACACACAACGATCCTGCTGACGAAGCAGAACAACAAAGAACTCTGGCTCTTCTGCGAGACTGCATCAAAGGGTTACCGGAAAAAGAACTCAGAGTGATTCAATATGACCTGAGTGGACTCCCATTTGAAACCATCAGCAATGACCTCAAGGTTTCACACTCACGCATCAGCCAGATCCGCAAGTCTGCAATCAAACGCCTGCGGAAAGCCCTGGGAGAAGCATCATGAGCCGATGGAAAGACCGCATCACAGGCCAGGGCAAGGAAAACCCGGAGCAGTTACTCGCCAATCCACAGAACTGGCGCATTCACCCCAAGCATCAGCAGGATGCCCTGAAAGGCGCACTGGAGGAAATCGGCTGGATTCAGCAGGTAATTGTCAACCAGCGAACCGGGCACCTGATCGATGGCCACCTGCGGGTCGAACTCTCCATGCGGGAAGGCGAAACCGAAGTGCCCGTGATTTACGTTGACCTGAGCGAAGATGAGGAAAAGATCGCACTGGCCACCATTGATCCACTGTCGGCTATGGCTGAAACCGATCAGGGCATGCTGGATCGCTTGCTGGAAGGTATCGATGTCGATAATGACGAGCTGAACAGTCTGCTGGAAAGCCTCGCATCACCAGACCTTCTGGATGAACCCGAAGACGGTTTGACCGATGACGACGACTGCCCGGAACCCAGAGACAACACAACCTGCCAACCCGGTGATGTTTGGCTACTGGGCAGCCATCGTCTTATGTGCGGTGACGGTACTAAGCCTGAACACATAGAACGGCTGGTGCAAAGCGAGCTTGTGGATATGGTGTGGACAGACCCACCTTACAACGTTGATTACCAAGGGGGCACTGAAGACAAACTCACCATCAAGAATGACAAGATGGGTGACGCCCAGTTCAGAGAGTTTCTTCGTGACCTGTTCAGCGCAGCCTGCCAGTGGACGAAACCGGGAGCACCGATCTACGTGGCTCATGCCGACACTGAAGGCGTCAACTTTCGCAGTGCGCTTCAGGAAGCGGGATTCTTGCTTAAACAGTGCCTCATCTGGGTCAAGAACACCTTCACCCTCGGCAGGCAGGATTACAACTGGCAGCACGAACCCATTCTGTACGGATGGAAACCCGGAGCTGCCCATAAGTGGTTCGGGGAATTTAACAAGGCCACCGTGATCGATGATGAGCCGGACTTAAAGAACATGGATAAGTCCGAACTGGTCAACCACTGCCGCACACTTCGCAACCAGCTGAACACCACCATTGTCCGTGAGGACAAACCCGCCCGTTCAGCGGAACATCCCACTATGAAACCCGTTGCACTGCTTGTGCATATGATTCGCAACAGCAGCACCCGACAAGACCGGGTACTGGATATGTGCGGAGGTTCAGGTAGCACCCTGATCGCCTGTGAAAAGTTGGGACGGCAAGCCCGGATCATGGAACTCGACCCGGTGTATTGTGATGTCATTATCAAGCGTTGGGAGCAATTTACAGGGAAGAAAGCACAGCGAATTTAGGTGGAACGCATAGAGGTGGGACGATATGAGCCAAGGAACCGGCAAAAAACGCATAAGCAACAATGAGTTAAGACGTAAGGCTCTTGACCTCCGTACCATCGGTCTCTCCTACCAGCAAATCGCCGACCAGTTAGGCGTCTCGAAAAGCGCAGCCCATCGAGCTGTAGTGAAATCTCTTGAAGCCTTGCAGGAGGAAACCAAAAAACTAGCGAAGCTGAATAAAACCCTCGACCTGCAGCGGCTGGAGCTGATCATTCGGGAGGCTATGAAACTATCGCTGAAGGGTGACCTGCAGGCAATGGACAGAGTGATGAAAGCCATTGACCGCAGGGCAAAAATCTATGGTTTTGAAGCACCGCAAAAAATCAGTCAGACGACACCGGAGGGAGAAGAAATTCAACAAGGCGTGGTGGTGGTGCCTTCTCCCATGGATCTGGAAGATTGGGTAAAAGCCTTCCAGCAAAAGCAGGACAAATAAAATTAAACTATTTACAACGTCACAAATTTAATTGCTCGGTAATCGTATATGTAGTCTGACCTAAGCCAGGGATATTTATTACTCCAGCTCCTGAGACAATGAAATGTTCAAGTAATATTGTTGCAGTTAATGTGTGAGACTCTTCTACCTTGAATCGGTTTAAGTAGGTTTGCTCAAAGTCTTCTGGGGCATGCCAATAGCTTAAGGCCTGATTACTGGCACTTACACCCAAAAATGATCCTTGTGATTGCATATCTGATAATGCTTGGTGAATGGTTTTATCTTTATAATAACCACTTTTAATACCCATCACTGAACAATGGTATTCAAAATTAAGTAATTTTGTACCATTAGCCAAGACAATTATGAAACCAATACTGTTTGAGTTTGTCGTATCTTCACCAAATCGGATAGCATAAATTGTACTTATTACTGGACCTTTAAGTTCCTGATCATGTTTTAAATCTCTGAGGGTCATATTCCCCGCCGCTTGCGGCGAACAACTCAGAGAACTAACTTCATACCCCGCCCCTTGGGGCGGGGTAGTTGATTTTTCTCTGCTATTGCCAAAAGCGCTTGATTTTAAATAATCAGCTGCATTCTTAAAACGTGTAAATCCAGTAATTTTGATTGATTTTTCTGTGCCATCATTTGCCGTGTATTTAAAAGAATCACGCCCTGTTGATTGGAGCGATGCCCAAGCTGATGATGAAGATAGCGTCAATGCCAGAACAGACAACCGCAGTAATTTTGTGATCATTTTTTCCTCTTGTATATATTAGAAAAAATAGAATACCCATAATAGTTGGTTTTGAAATGAAGGCTTATTTTTCCTGGTCACCCCAACCAGGACGGCAAACCGCCCTGCTGACCTGTCCCATTGAAGACATTCTCTACGGAGGTGCCCGAGGTGGCGGTAAGACCGATGGCTTTCTGGGCAAGTGGGCAATGCGATCCGAAGTCTACGGAGGCAAATGCAAGGGGCTGTTTATTCGTCGCAGCATGCCGGAGCTGGACGAGGTTATAGGCCGCAGTCAGGAAATCTACCAGCCATTAGGGGCTACATGGAAAGCCCAGAAAAGTACATGGATTATGCCCAACGGAGCCATGCTCAGGCTTCGGAGTCTCGAACGGGATGCCGATGCAGGGAAGTACCAGGGACACAGCTATACCGATGTTTATGTGGACGAAGGCGGTAACTTTCCCTGCCCAAAACCCATCGACAAACTCAACGCCACCCTGCGTAACCCACACGGCATACCCGCCAGCTTTAACATCAGTGCCAACCCCGGTGGTGCCGGTCATGAGTGGATCAAGAAGCGTTACATAGACCCGAACCCTCTGGGCATGTCGCCCATCTTTGACGAGTCTACCGGGGCACAGCGCATATACATCCCCAGTCGCCTGCAGGACAACCCATTGCTGATGGAAGGCGACCCGAAGTACATCGACCGTCTGAAAAAATCCGGAGAAGCGTGGCTCGTTCAGGCATGGCTGGCCGGAGACTGGAACGCTACTCCGGAAGGCGGGCTCATCAAAGGGCATTGGTTCCAGCGTTACCGAACTCTGCCTTCGGAATTTTTGCGGGTTATCCAGAGTTGGGACACGGCTTATAAACCTGAACAGATAAACGACCCCAGCGTCTGCACAACATGGGGAGAAACACGGCAGGGATGGTACCTGTTGGATGTCTTCAGGGACTGGCTGGAATACCCGCAGCTTAAACGTACCGCCGCCAGTCTTTATCAGGCATGGCGACCACAAGCGGTACTCATTGAGGATAAAGGCAGTGGGCAGAGCTTGATTCAGGAACTGAAACAAGGCGTGGAGATGCACAGCACCAAGGTCAGGGTACCCGTGATCCCCATCGACCCGAAAGGACTCAACAAGGTAGAGCGACTGGTGGCCGTTTCGAGCCTGTTCGAGGCCGGTATGGTTTATCTGCCGGAAGTAGCCCCATGGAAAGTGGACTACGAAATCGAGCTGACCATCTTCCCCCTTGCACCCCACGACGATCAGGTGGACAGCACCAGCCAGTTTTTAAAGTGGGCGCATGAGAATCAGGCCAGCTTCGACTTTGCCACCAGCGGCAAAAAGCGTGTGGGTCTGGCAGCTTACGAAGACCAGCAGAACAGCGGAAGTGCCGTTGACGAAAACAGAGGCTACGGCAGCGTTCGTGGCAATAACGACTTTACGGGGTATTAGACAGTGCAGGTTGTATGAAGTAGGCTAAAATACACATAAATAAGGATTTTTATACACATAGGAGGACTCATGAGAACCAATATTGTTATTGATGACCAACTCATGGACGAGGCACTGAAAGCCAGCGGTCTGGCGACAAAAAAAGAAGCGGTAGAAGCCGGGCTGAAAGCATTGATCAAAATAAAGTCTCAGGAACGCATTAAAGCATTCCGGGGAAAGCTGAAGTGGGAAGGTGACTTAGACGATATGAGAACCGACAAATGATAATGGTGGACTCATCCGTCTGGATAGATTACTTCAACGGCACTCAAACCGATGCCAGTGATTTTTTGGATGCTGCACTGGGCAATAAAAATCTGATCATTGGCGACCTGATTCTTACGGAAGTATTGCAGGGCTTTAAAAGCGAAAAAGATTTTAATCAGGGCAAACGATTGCTTACCGCTTTTGAAGTACGCCCACTACTGTCGCAGGAACTCGCAGTGTGCAGTGCTCAGAATTTCCGGTATTTCAGAAAAAAAGGCATCACAGTCCGAAAAACCATAGACGTGATTATTGCCACTTATTGCATAGAAAATGATATTACTCTTCTTCATTCAGATCGGGATTTTTTACCCTTTGCGAAACACCTCGGCCTGAAAGTATTGCCAGAATAATAAAAGTCCCTGCGGAATTTTTTGCACTGAAAGCCTCTGACGTTGCTGTGTAAGGTCGAAGACAACACCGATTCGACCGACAGGAACATTCCCATGGCAGGTAAACCCACCCTCGGAGAAATCGCCCAGGCTGACCACGGTATCAGAATGGCGAAAGCCTACACCGCTATGCTGCTGGAAAACCCGGACAGCGTCCTGCAGCAGCGTGGCCGGGACATGAAACTGTACGATGAAATTCTCCGGGATGATCAGGTTAAGTCCTGCTTCCAGCAACGACGACTGGCAGTGACACAATCTGAGTGGGAAGTGGAGCCAGCCAGTGAAAGTGCAGAAGATAAAGCCGCCGCAGAATTCATCAAAGAGCAGCTGAAGCACAACATCCGGTTTGATGACATCACCGACAAGATGCTCTTCGGCATATTTTACGGGTACGCCGTGGCTGAGTGCATGTGGAACAGTGATGGCAATCAAGTGGGTCTGGAGGCTCTTAAGGTTCGTGAGCGTTCCCGTTTCAAGTTCGACCTGAACACAAACCTGCGGCTGATTAATATTGACCACCCCAATGGACTGCTACTACCAGAGCGAAAGTTCTGGGTCTTTGATGCCGGAGCCGATCACAGCGATAACCCTTATGGCGTGGGATTGGCACACAGTTTGTACTGGCCGACTTTCTTCAAGCGCAACGGCATCAAGTTCTGGCTGATATTTCTGGAAAAGTTCGGCATGCCCACCGCCGCCGCCAAGCTGCCACCGGGACAATCGGTAGACCCCATCGAACGAGGCAAGGCACTGGAAGCATTGGATGCCATACAAAGCGACAGTGGTGTTGTGGTGCCCGACAATATCGTCATCGAGCTGATCGAGGCCGCCCGATCCGGAACCGCCGACTACGATGCCTTGTGCCTTCGGATGGATAAAGCCATCAGTAAAGTCATTCTCAGCCAGACCATGACCACCGACGATGGCAGCAGTCGCAGTCAGGCTGAAGTTCATCAGGGAGTGGCAGAGTCCGTCATCAAAAGCGACGCCGACCTCATCTGCGAGAGCCTGAACCAGCAAGTGGTGAAGTGGCTCACAGAGTGGAACTTTCCCAATGCCACTCCGCCCAGAGTCTGGCGCAATACAGAGCCGGAAGAAGACCTGATGGCGAGAGCTGAACGGGACAATAAAATCAGCACTCTGGGCTATGAGCCTACCGAGGATTATATTACTGAGGTTTACGGGGTTGGTTGGAAGAAGAAAGAAAGTAGTCCACTGCCGCCTGTTGGTGCAGATACTGCTGAACTACCACCGGAGTTTTCAGAGATCAGCAGTCTGACCCAAAAACGGGCAGCACACCGGGCAGATATGCAGGCGATTGTGGATGCGGCTGACTATCTGGGTACAAAGTATCAGGAAATGTATGGCAAGCGGATTGAACAGTTGATGCAGTACATGGAAGAAACGGGCGATGTGGAAACGTTTAAAGGGAAGATTGTAGAGATGATGAAGGAACCACCCTCTGAGAAGGCGGTGGAGACAGTGCGGAATGCTTCGTTTTTTGGGCGGTTGATGGGAATGCTGAAGTAAGCCCTCTGGTGGCAAAAGCTTTATGCCTGTGCCTCATGCTCAAAAACACGACCATGCTCGCTTTTTCTGTCTTCTAACAGCGTCAACAAATCGTCTAATCGATCCTCTGCGTCACTGGCATATTTCAGTCCACGCTCAACAGGGATTTTATACAGTTCCTCGGCTTTTTCGAGATTCTCAGGCAGGTCAGTATAAGTGCCATTGTATATGTCACCCCAGCCAATATAGCTCCAGGCGTCGTCGGGAAATTTCTCCACCAGCTGCTTGAATTTTGCCTCTCCCTGTTCGTGTTGACCGGAAAAGAACAGGCTTTCAGCTTCAGCCCGCAGCATGTTATGAATAATCCCTTCATCGGATTCTGGGAATGCTTCACAGAACTCACGACAGTATTGAATGCGTTTTTCAAGGTAGGTGACGTCTTCTCTCCAGGCGTTATGCAGAGTCATTTCCAGCTGCTCGCACCACTGCGATAAAAGAATGCCAGCGAAGGGTTTAATGCTGTCAATGGAATTAACGTCCTGATAAAGCGTTTTGATGTTCTCCCAGGCTTCCAGCCAGAAATCACAGGTTTCAAGAATGTTGTCGTCTATGAATTCTCCTGCAAATTGCCTTTCTCTGCCTTTCTGGATCAGTTCGACACTAGGTGCCTGTTCTTCGGTGGCAGGCGTGTCCAGTTCAGCGATAGTTTGTTGGGTACGGGCTGACAAGCCATAATTGAAATGCTCTTTATCGTTCGGGTCAAATCGCTCTTCATCAGGAATAAAGGCGCTTTTCACTTGCAGGTTGTACTCGCCAAACATATTCCATTGCAGGTCATACTCCACCACCAGCCGAGGGTCACTGGAGAAGAAGGTGCGTCTACCGACGATGAGCAAATCAATCTGCCTCTCTAACTCTTCCAGTTCTTCTGCACTGAGTGACTGGAATTCCTGAACAAAGATTTTATCCAGTTCTGCACGCATTTCTTCCGCTAGTTGGTAATTTACAGTACCAATGTTCCAGCACATGTGGATCACTGCCATGATGCCTTCAATGTACTCTTGATCATCGCTGTCTCCCAATACAGGAGCCGCAAAATCCAGCAGGGTCTTGGAGAGATTAGGCAGGTTATGATCGGCGCTGTTGACAGTACGGGAAGCTGACTTCTCGTGAGCGTGCTGAGCCTGTTTTTTCTTTTTGCGCTTAAGCGCTTTTTGCTGGCGCTTTAGAGCCATATTGCGTTTTGACATGGTGGTACCAATCTTGTGGGCGTTTAACGGTGTGGGAGTATACACAATTTAGAGGGCTGGGCGTGCACCAAACAGCTGCCCGAAGCGTTTTATTTCGTTACACTGTCCCTCATTTTTTAATGGCTGGCTATGCATAAATGCCACTGGCCGGTTTCCCGATTTGGAGTGATCAATGCCTGTTCTCGACTGGCTCAACAAAGGCAGTGCTATCCGGACTGCCAGTCAGACCCCCTACCGACTGCTGAAACACGATCCCGAGCTGAGTTACGGCGACCCCGACAGCGATAACCTGCTGATACAGGGGGACAATCTGGAGGCGCTGAAAGCGTTGATTCCCCTGTATGCCGGACAGGTGAAGTGTATTTATGTTGATCCGCCTTTCAACACTAAACAAGCATTCGAACACTATGATGACAATCTGGAGCATTCGATCTGGCTTTCTCTTTTGTACCCTAGGTTTGAACTTTTGAGAGAACTTCTGAGTGAGGACGGTACTCTATTTGTTCATATTGATGACAGTGAAGTAGGCTACCTCACCGTAATGCTTGATGAAATCTTTGGTCGAAAAAACCGAACTCACATCGTTGCATTCAAGCAAGGCTCTGCAACTGGGCATAAAGCAATCAATCCGGGGATGGTAAATACATGTAATTTTGTTTTGAGCTATGCAAAAAATAAGGAGTATTGGAAGCCAAATACCGTATACACAGGTAGAGAAAGAGATAGTCGTTATAGCCAGTTTATTGAAAATTATGAAGACAGCTATGAACAGTGGAAGGTTACCCCTCTTCTAGAAGCCTTCTCAAAGTCGACTGGAATAACCAAAAAAAACATAAAAAAACACTTCGGTGATTCATTTGAAAAAGAATTGACCGCATTCGTCGTTTCTCACTCTGAACGTGTAATTCGTACAGCTCGACCAGATTATAATGCTGTAGGAGAGGATGTTAGAAGAGCAATTGATGCTTCTAAAAGTAGCCCTGACCGTGTCCATTTACATACAAGAAAGTCTGCTCCGAACATGTATTTAAAAAATGGAGAACGCTGGATTTTTTATAAGGAAAAACTGAAAAACATAGATGGTGTACTCGTAACTGGTGAGCCACTAACAACTTTATGGGCAGATGTACTGTCTAACAACCTTCACAATGAAGGTGGAGTGAAATTCCCAAAAAGCAAGAAGCCGGAAGCACTATTGAAACGAATTATTGACCTCAGTTCAGATAAGGGCGATCTTGTTTTAGACTCCTTCCTCGGCTCCGGCACCACCGCCGCCGTCGCCCACAAAATGAACCGCCGCTACATCGGCATCGAAATGGGCGACCATGCTGTCACACACTGCGCCCCACGTCTGCAAAAAGTGGTGGATGGCGAACAGGGCGGTATTTCCAAAGCCGTAGAGTGGCAAGGCGGTGGCGGTTTCCGTTTTTACCGTCTGGGCGAAACGGTCTACGACGAATACGGTTGTCTGAATCAGAACATCGGCTTTGACACACTGGCCGGGCATATCTGGTATAACGAAATCCGTAAGCCTGTTGCGCCACTGCCCCAAACCAATAAAACACCACTTTTGGGCGTGCATAACGGTGTCGCCTATTATCTGCTGTACAATGGCATACTCGGTGATCGTCGACCTGATGGCGGCAATGTATTAACGACACCTGTCCTTAAAAGTCTGCCCCCGTTCGATGGCCCGAAAGTGATTTATGGCGAAACCAGCCGTCTCGGTGAATCACGGCTGGCACGTGAACAGATCACGTTTAAACAAATTCCTTATGATGTGAAGGCTCGCTGATGTTTACCCTGAAAAACTACCAGAACAACGCATTGGACGCGCTGGACTCTTTTCTGGGTCAGGCTCGTATTGAGGGTGTGTCCAAAGCATTCGCCAATGTAATAAACGACACCGATAACCAGCGCCCCTACCGGCCTTACAGTTTCGGCGATGTGCCTTATGTGTGTCTGCGCCTGCCAACGGGCGGCGGTAAAACCGTTCTGGCTTCCCATGCGATTCGTATCGCCAGCCAGCGTTTTCTGCAACAGGATTACCCGATTGTTTTATGGCTGGTGCCTTCGAACACCATCCGCAAACAAACGGTTGAGGCATTGAAAAAGCCGGGGCATCCCTACCGGCAGGAGCTGGATCGTACCTTTGATAATCAGGTCAAAATTCTGGATATTGATGAAGTTGAGCAGATTCGACCGCAAGACCTTGAGCATCAGGCCATTGTCGTGGTCAGCACCATTGCCAACCTGCGAGTCAACGATACCAGTGGCCGTCAGGTGTATGCCTATAAGGAAGTGTTTGAACCTTGCTTTCGTGGCGTAACTGATCCGGACAACAAGCTGGAACGGGTCACCGAAGAAGACCTGAAAGAGAATGGTCTGACAGCGGCAGAGCTGGGCAAGATCAAGTTCTCCTTTGCCAACCTGCTGGCACTGCATCAGCCTATGGTTGTTATTGACGAAGCACACAATGCCAGAACCCACCTGACGTTCACCACACTACACCGCATTCATCCGGCTTGTATTGTGGAACTGACAGCCACTCCGAATACCACCAACGTCAGTGGCAGCAACGTGCTTTACCATGTATCAGCCGCACAGCTGAAAGCAGAAAACATGATCAAGCTGCCCATTCAGCTCACGGAACACCAAGGGTGGGAAGACGCTGTTCGTGATGCGGTTCTGACCCGTGAAAAGCTGGCGATTGAGGCGCAGAAGGAACATGAGTATCTGCGCCCCATTGCCTTGTTGCAGGCCGAAAACGCCAATGAGGACGTCACCGTGGAGGTGCTGAAGCAGCACCTGATGGAAGAGCATCATATTGCTGAAGAAGCCATTGCCATCGCCACTGGCAACCAGCGGGAGCTGGACGGCGTGGACTTGTTTGACGCCAACTGCCCGGTTAAGTTCGTCATCACTATTCAAGCACTGAAAGAGGGTTGGGATTGTTCTTTTGCCTATGTGTTCACTACCGTTAAGTCCGTGAGTTCAAGCAAAGACGTTGAACAATTGCTTGGGCGGGTACTGCGCATGCCATACGCTCGTCGTCGTCAGTCTGAAACATTGAATCAGGCTTATGCCCATATTGCCTCACCTTCTTTTGGTGCGGCTGCTAACCAGCTGACCGATAAACTGGTGGGTATGGGCTTTGAGGAGATGGAAATCCCTGATCTTCTGGCACCCGGAGAGGGTGACCTGTTTGGTGGACAAGACAGCGTGGTTCCGCCTTTAAAACAAACACCCAAACTCACCATTAAACGATCAACCCGACCGGATTTGTCTGCTTTACCGGCTGAAGAAAAAGTCAGTATTGTGGTTGAGGAAAAGCCTGCGGTTGGGGAAGAACCCGCCGCCTATGAAGTAAAAATAGAAGGGCATGTTTCCGAAAAAGCTGAAAAGGCCTTGTTAAAGGGAACAACGGGAAAAGAACGGAAAGCACTGCAAAAGCAGATTGTCCGGCAGAATATACAGGTTAAGAAGGCGCAGGCACCAGCCAGTCGTGGTGAACATTTCAAACCGTTACCTCAGCTATGTGCCCTGATTCAGGGCGAGATGGAACTGTTGGAGCCTGAAATTTTCCTGAATATTCATCACTGGAGCCTGCTCGACTATCCGGTTGAGTTGCCCGGTTTTTCTATTGATGAAGACTCTAAAACCTACACTTTGGATCTTTACGGCAAAAAAATAAAATACACACAAACAGGGCAAACAACACTGGATCTGGACAGTATTGAAGGGCAGTACACTGAGGCAGAACTGGTCAGAAAGCTGGATCAGCAAGTCAGGCAACAGGATATAACCCAAAGTGACATGATCGGGTTTCTGAGCCGTCTGGTCAGCCACCTGATCAACGAGCGCAAGTTTACGCTGACCGCACTCTACCGTGGTCGCTTCCCGTTAGCTAATGCCATTGAAGCACGCATAAAGCTGCTACGAAGCAAGGCGGCCAATAACGGCTATCAGGATTCACTGTTTGGTGATGACAGTCAGGTTTTAACATCGCCGGACTTTATGTACGAATTCAAACCAGGCTATTACCCAGCTAAACCGCCTTACTATTCAGGTCGTTATCTGTTCCAGAAACATTTCTTCGACCGAATTGAGGACTTGAAGGCTGATGGTGAGGAGTTCAACTGCGCCTGTGTCATCGACAGTCTGCCGGAAGTCAAACACTGGGTGCGAAATCTGGTAAAACAGCCTCATGCGGCTTTCTGGCTCCCTTTGGCAGAAGGCAAATTCTATCCGGACTTTGTTGTAGAACTGAACGATGGACGAATGCTGGTGGTAGAGTACAAAGGCGAAAACCTGAAGACTTCGGATGACTCAAGGGAAAAGGATGCAGTAGGCCAGCTGTGGGCAAGAACCAGCAACGGTCAGTGCCTGTTTCTGATGGCAGTGAAGGAAGATGATCAGGGGCGGGACGTTACTCAGCAAATAAGGAATGTTATTTCACTATAAAAACTACCCGTTATCCACACTTCTTTTGTGCTGTGGATAACAGGTTTTTGAAGGCTTTAAAATAATATTACCTAAACTATTCCCAATTTGGGATAAATATATATAATTCCCTCCTCGGGAACTTTGGACTATTATGAAAGTCGTAGGTATACCAATTCTTGAAAAGTTCTCAAAAAAGCATGCCAATGCCAAACCTGCACTGGATGCATGGCGAGAGGAAGCCAAAAAAGCTGACTGGAAAACCACCCACGATATAAAAGCACGATTTGGCAGTGCTGACATGATCGCGAATAACAGGGTTATCTTTAACATCAAAGGTAACGACTATCGACTGGTGGTTAAGGTGGCATACCGACACGGTATTGTCGTTGTCGAATGGGTCGGTACTCATGCAGAGTACAGCAAGAAAAACTTCAGGAGGTGAATGATGTCTGCCATAAAAGTCATTAAGACAGAACAAGATTATGCTGATGCCATGGATCGCCTGATGACGCTGATGGAGTCGGCTCCGGAAGAAGACTCCCCTGAAGACAGCGAGCTGGAAGTACTGGCACTACTTATAGAGAAGTATGAAACCGAGCAGTTTCCTACTGATTTACCTGACCCTATAGAGGCTATCCGGTTTCGTATGGATCAACAGGGGCTGACCCAGAAGGATATGAAGCCTTATTTCGGTTCCGCCAGTAAGGTGTCCGAGGTACTGAATGGAAAGCGGGATCTGAGCCTGACAATGATTCGCAAGCTGCATGATGGGCTTGGTATTCCTGCCGATGTTCTGATTCAGGAACGTGGTGCTTCTTTGCCTGATTCAGACGGTATTCTCTGGGATCATTTTCCATTGGCTGAAATGAAGAAAAGAGGCTGCTTTCCTGACTTCACCGGCTCCATTAACGAGTTGAAAGTTTATTCAGAAGAATACCTGAGGCGCTTTCTTGGCAGTGTTCATTCATCCTGCATACAACCTGCCTTGTGTCGAAGTTCTGCTCATTATGTGTCAGATAAAGAAGTCGACCCGTATGCTTTGCTTGCCTGGCAAGTGAGAATTTTGCAGAAAGCAGAAAAGATTAAAACGAATAGTCGCTACGAACCTTGCAGCATTAACCCTGCGGTCATGAAGGCACTGGCCAAACTAAGCTGGTCATCCCAGGCTCCAAAGTTGGCTGAAGAATTTCTGTCTAACCTGGGTATCAAGTTGGTGACTGAACCGCATTTCGAGAAGACCTATCTGGATGGTGCGGTCATGTTGGATTCAAACAACCAGCCAGTGATCGGGCTAACACTAAGACATGATCGCCTGGATAACTTTTGGTTTACGCTGTTGCATGAAGTTGCCCACGTAGCTCTTCATCTGAACTCGGATGCTACGACATTCTTTGACGATATTGACTCATCCGAAAAGGATGATACAGAACACGAAGCCGACAGAGCAGCAGCCGAGGCATTAATTGATTCATCTGCGTGGTCTACAGCCAAAGTAAGAGAAAGCAAGAGCGAAAGGGATTGCATTGCACTGGCCAAAGAACTGCAGATCAGCCCTGCTATTATTGCCGGTCGCCTTCGGCATGAGAACAAAAACTATAGCCTTCTTACCAACATGATTGGAAATAAAACGGTTCGTCTGCACTTCCCTGACTGATAAGTTCACCGGAACATTCCTGAATTAACCAACCGCCATAAAACAAAGATGCTCCTAATATCAACGGGAGCATCCTATGTCCGCCGAAATCTACAACTTCTTCGAACTCTCCAACGCCTTCGATCTAAAGCCTGAACAGGCCATCAAGCACTTTCAGAACAAAGGGCTCAAGGCCAGTTTCAGCTGGCTGGACATGATCGGTGAGGAAAACGATACCGCCTTCACCGTGGCCAAGATGATGGATAACGATCTTCTGTCTTATGTGGACAAGCAGGTAGACAAGATTATCGATGAAGGGCTGACACTGGCTGACTTCAAAAAAGATCTAATCCCAAGGCTTCAGAAGGCTGGCTGGTGGGGCAAGAAAGATGTGGTCGATTCTTTAACCGGGAAGGTCACCAAAGCCCGGCTGGGCAGTGCCTCCCGGCTGGAAAATATCTTCAGAACCAACCTGCAGAGTGCATACGCCGTAGGGCAATGGCAAAGCATAGAAGCCAACCAGGAAACAGCCCCCTTCCTGATGTACGACGCAGTGGAAGATAACCGCACCCGCCCGGAACACCAGCAGTGGAACGGCACCCTTCGCCCGGTGGATGACCCTTTCTGGCAAACCCACTACCCGCCCAACGGCTGGCAGTGTCGGTGCGGAGTGATTCAGATGAGCCGTGACGAGATGAAACTCTACGGCTTGAAACCATCGCCCAAACCAAAGATTAAAAAGCGCACGTGGGTCAATCCCCGTACAGGCAAAGCCCGGACGATTGCTGCAGACCTTGACCCCGGCTGGGATCACAACCCAGGCCTCCGCAGAACGGAATACCTGCGCCAGCTGAAGAAGGAAAAGACCGCCCAGCTGACCATCGCCCAGCAACAGGCCAATCAGGTGAGCGACAAGGCCATAGCGAAAGCCCAGAAAGCCTACATGACCCAGCTGGCCGCAAACCAGGCACTGAAAAAACTGGGCAAGGCTGAAACAGAGGGAGCCTTTGAACGGCAGAAGCAAAAGACTCTGGAACGGGCAGCGCAGCACCAACTGGACACCGCCATCAGTGAGAACACTCCGTATCTCGCCAACGCCATCAAGCAGCTGGGCAAGCAAAAAGGTACCGCCAGTCTCACCGCTAAAGAATTGCTGGAGAAGGCCAAGACCAAGGCCACCAGCATCGAGCAGTCAGTGCTGATCAACCAGTACAAGAAAGCACTGGTCAACGGCAAACTACCCAACGCCAAAGCCAAGGCCGCCTACGATGATCTGCCTGAAGCTGCACAGCAGGCCATTGATGAAGTCATTAGGCTCCGGATTGAGGCCAATTTTTGAAACTGTCCCAAATAAACCTGGGGCTTCTTCAAATCTGCATTATATCTCTCCGAAGCCTGTTCCCAGAATGATCTAACTCAAATCAACCTAGCTGCAAAATATTGCTCAAACTTTCGACACATTACTGGATGAATTTCTGTGTTGGTTTAATGTGTTGATAGAACAAAAATAAGGCAGGAGTAAACCATGAAAGAAATCATCAGCCTCATTGCAAAGAAAAACCTGCAGATAGAAACACTGGAGCGACAAAGCAGCGACTCTCTGGACTTTCACGACATAGCCGTATGGCAAATCAAGAAAGCCCTCATGGACGCCTATCAGAAAGGCTACACACAGGGAGAGATAGACACGGTAAACAAGCGATATGGCGTGGATACCGCCAGACCCTGCGATAACTGCAACCGGATCTTTGTCCCCCGACTGGCCAATGACCATGAGCAGGGCTGGTTTTGTGACCTTTGCCTGACCCATCCCGAAGACCAATAAAGGAGAGACACCCTGTGGATATTCACCAGCCAGGGCATGATCAGCATTGTGCGCCACAGAGATGACGGACGTTTGATGATGGTTAGAGCCAGACAGCCCGGGGGATCAAGCCTGAAAGAAAAAAATCATGAGCTTAAAAAAAGGAGAAAAACTATGGCTAAAACCACGGAACAGAAGGTCGCTGACGCCTTCAAAACCCTGCTCAACCGGGCAGAGCAAGTCAGAGTGGACAACATCAAGGTCACCAGCGGCACCGCCAGCTGCATAGGCAAGTGGAGCATGACCCTGAAGCTGCAAGGTGGAAAGGAGATCAAGCTGGATGACGAAAGTTTGTCCACCATCAAGTACGACAAGGGAGACTTCCTACTGCCAACGGAGGATGGCAAAAAGGACGCAAGAATTACCTTTTACAGCATGAAGAAAGAGATCCCAAGGCACATCTAAAGCCTGCCCTGAATGCCCCGCCAGACGGGGCTTTTTTATGTCCATGGATGGACGGTATCCCGGCAATGCAGGAGCAATTGCCGGGATTATGCGTGAATATGTCCGACAAATGGTCGTTGCTATATGCCGGTGTTAGACGATAGTGGTAGTACAACAGAACGAAAGGACAGAACAATGAGCACCAGATCAAGAATAGCCATCGCAGAAAAAAACGAAGCAGGCATCATTACTTACCGATCAGTATACGTGCATTTCGACGGAGACTTGGTCAACGAAACTCTTACAAAGCACTACAACAGCCAAAAGCTGGCAGAACAGATAGTGAAGCATGGCGACATTTCCAGCATCACTGAGGGAGAGATCAAACGCTACCGGGACTATGGCGACGCTTGGGTTACGATAAGACCAAGACTGAGCTGCAACATGGAACAACTGATAAAAATCACCAAGGAAAATGACGGACAGTATTTAAATGTTTACCAAGCAGGTGAATGGAAAGAATACAGGCTTTAAGGGAGAGAACCGCCATGACCGAGATAGAGAAAATCATCGAGCTGGCCAGAGAGAACAAAGGTGAAATTTACGAACGCTCTGCAGACCTGGTCGCTCTTTACATGGACTCCGACAACCAGAAACGGGAACTGATCGACTTAGTTCTGGTCATCTTAGGAGCAAGGCCAATGCCCAAAATATGGGAAGCAGTAAACGGAGAAGAACAATGAAAGACTTCAGCCAGTGGCTCACAGACCTGACCAACGACCTGCGGGACGTGAGTCAGGAGAGCCAAAAGAGATGATCGGCAACGTTGTGCATACTGCTAATGAGTTGCTTACGTATCAATCGAAGGCAAAAAAGTATACTTGACAGTTCTTGTGTCCAATCTGCCAATATTAAAATGCAAAAAAATCAAAATGCTAGCTGTTTGTGTAAATGAACATGTAAGTGTTTTTGATATAAAGTAGAATTTTCCATTCTTTACGACCATCGCATATCTTCCAACATATCCGCTATGTAGTGTAATTTCAAATATATGGTAGCCATCTTTGATGTGGGTGCCAGCCTTAAAAAGTTCATTAATCCATCTTCTTAGACTGCTATGCAGCTCTTTTTTGTCGTTCTTTGATATAAGAATTCTGACAGAGTCACTTGAAGAAACGATTCCAGGCATAGCATCGCAAACATAAATCAATAAGGAAGATACATTTTCAAAACATTCATTTTGGACAGCTCGAACAAAAATTTCATCGCCTTCAATATCTTCCGGTTTAATAATTTCACCGCCATTCATTAAAATCATTATATTAATTGCTCCTAATAAAATGAGTTCGGGATCGACACCTATCAGTGGTATCGTTGTTAATGCGTGATTAGCATTTTGGACATCTGATAATTCTATATCTGAACAATGATCACAACGTTGACTACAAGCCCCGGTACATGAGCTAGTTTTATTGGCAAAACCTTTAAAGCTTAAGGTCACCACTATGATTCCAAGCAATAAAGTTTTGTGCGTTTTGAATGCTCTTGTTTTCATCTATACCTCCTTTGAGAGAGAGAGAGGGAGTATAGATCAATACTATGGATACTTTTTCTCCAGTAGTACCAAGGGTTACAGGGTATAGAATACTTTTTAGCAGGTCTGGGAAACCCCAAACTTGCAATTAAATCCTAGGAGCCTCAGTGTAGTTCTCAGAAAACTGTCCTGATTGGTTTTTGTGCAGTGGATCTTCAGCATCCGACGAGTGGCCATTGCTATGTCCCGGTGTTAGACGATAGTGGTAGTACACAGCAAGGGAGAAGCACGATGAAAACCACAACCACCTTTAAGGCCATTTACGACGAAGCCGCCACCCGAATAAAAAGCGACCCAAAACTGGTGAGCTTTGCCAAACAGCACTGCAAGAGTCTGGAACAATTCATCACCGAGGTGGCTAAAGAACAATACAGACTGGAGCAGGAGGCCGCATAACATGGACAACCAGCTGATCATCGCCGACTTCGTTATGCACAAAGAGTGCATCAGCAGACTGCTCAGGAACCTGACTGCCATCAATGAAGACCATCTCGGCTTTGCCCCGGAAACATTGAACGACGCCCACCTTGGCACCATCCGGAAACTTCAGCATGAACTGGAGAAAGTAGCAGAGCTGGCAGGGCTGGACGCCCAGAGCATTGTAGAGGGCGACGACTAACCACCAGGGAGGGAGGTACCATGAGTACACCATGCTACATAGAGATGAAACTCGGTGAACACTTGCTGAAAGAGATGGAGGAGGATCTGCTCGAAGAAGCGGCTGAGAAACTGCAGGAGGAAATGTTCGAAAGCGTGGAGAAAGCCGCACAGTGCAATTCCGACTTGGCGGATTTTGTAGATGCCTTTGGAGAAGAACTGTACGACTTTCTGTTCAAAAGAGCTAAAGAGCAATTACTAAGCCGGGAGGATGACGTTTAAACGGATTGGTTGTACAGCAACGACCAGACGTCAGACCCCTTTGCACTTAAGTGATAATGGTAAACGCCCCCCATATTTTTCATCACAATCAGTTCATGCTGCAGGAGCCTGTCAATTGACGAAGCCACATTTGAGTCGTCAAATTGAAGGCGTTTAAAAATCGCTTTTTTAGTTTGATTTTTTTCCTGTATCGCAGTCATAACCGTGATATCAAGTAGCCCGAGTATGTCACCGTATTTTTTCAACACTGAAAGGTTGTAATCAATAACCGGATCGTGCAATAGAATGTCTGGTGAATAGCGATCTTTTAGCTTAACAATTTCCAGCTGCCCGTTTTTGTATTCAACGACAGAGTCCTTGTAAATCGTATCCAGTTTTAATCGTTTTTCATAAAGATCGCCATCGGACTTAATGAATTGTGATCGTTTCAAAACCCCGTTGATTTTCCCCTCACTGATACCAACCACTGACTTAATGGCGTCTGGAGAAAAAGTGCCGTCGAAAGATTGTGCAACTGCATGTATCAGAAAAGTATCAAGACGACAATCACGAAACTTTTTTAGTGCTTTGGTAACTGACTTCAAAGAAATATACAAGTTCATAGAGTACCTTCGTTGTTGGAATTAAAAGATGAAAAGTGTTTCACGAAATGCTCATTTTTATTAAATCCGTCGGCAACCGGGTTATATAAAGCTGGGCAAGAAATCGTAGATTGGTAGTGGCACAGTTCTGTGATTCTAGCCCTGTCTGCTAAAATACGACATTCGGCAACTTTGAAAAATGCGGTTTAAAAATGTGCCTTACGCAAGTCCTCTGTACAACATGTGGCAGTAACCAAGTTCGGCCTTTCGGATACAGCACTCATGATGTTCCACGATACTATTGCTGTAATGACAAATGTGAAATCAAAACCTTCATGCTTGAATATCGCTACAAGGCCTGTGAGCCTGGCGTTAAAGAAAAAATCATCGATATGGCAATAAATGGCAGCGGAATCAGGGATACAAGTAAAGTACTCGGAATAAGCAAGACAACAGTAATAAAGACTCTTGAAAAAAAGAAAGCGGTCTGGTAAAGGTCAACCCAAATATTCAAACTATTGATCTCAAGTCAGATGCAATTATTCATGTAGGGCTTGTCTGCCAAGAGGCTGAGCTAGATGAGCAGTGGTCGTATGTTCATGATAAATCGAACCAACGCTGGCTTTGGTATGCTGTTGATCACGCTACAAATACCGTGCTTGCTTATGTTTTCGGAAAACGGAAAGATGAAGTTTTTAAAGAACTCAAAACACTTCTGAAGCCATTTGGTATTAATAAATTTTACACCGATGATTGGGGAGCCTATGAGCGACACCTTGATGAAAACATGCATATTATTGGTAAAGCAAACACTCAGAAGATAGAGCGTAAAAACCTTAATTTTCGGACTTGGATTAAACGGTTGGCCAGAAAGACAATTTGTTTTTCAAAGCTCGAAAAGATGCACGATATTGTTATTGGATTATTGATTAATAAAGTTGAGTTTGGGGTCAATATTCACGCGATATAACAGTTCTGGCCCACTACCAATAATGGATTTAACGAACCGGAACTTTCTTGTATGTCGAACCTGTGATCAGAAAACCAGAATAAGCAAAACATCAAATCACAGGCACTCATGAAACGGATTCATATTTTCAAGGCTGGCAATCATACCAGCAGCCAGGGACAAAGCCTGAGTTTTACCGAGGATCACCTAAAGGCGTCCGTGGAAGCCTACGATCCCAGCCTCCATGAAGCCCCCATCGTCATCGGGCACCCAAAAGGCAATGCGCCTGCCTGGGGCTGGGTTTCGAGCCTGAGTTATGGTGAGGACGGTTTAACCGCCAGCCCCGATCAGGTGGATGCAAACTTTGAAGAACTGGTACAGGCCGGACGCTTCAAGAAAGTCAGCGCCAGTTTCTACCCGCCAGACAGTGCCAACAACCCGGTGCCCGGTGTGTTCTACCTCCGGCATGTGGGGTTTCTCGGAGCACAGCCCCCTGCGATTAAAGGATTGAAAGGGGTCGATTTTCCGAAGATGAACTGAGCCGACTGCTGACAGGCAAAAAAGCAGTGCGGGTCGCTATCGAAAATACTCAGTCGGTCAGTGTGGATGGGCAGGGTATCCAGGAAGCGAAGTTATTGATGGCTGCTTACGTCATTTGTAGCGATACCAGCGACGCTCCCCGGCACAAAAGCGCACTGGCGATCACCGAAGCCATTGTGGAGCTGCTGCCGTTTAACCGCTTCGGGGAAAACAACCTGAAGCCCGTCTCCCCAGCCAGCATATCTGCGGAAAATTTATACAGCGGAGAGATAGACCGTAAGGGTATAGCCTTATGGGGCATCTCCTGGGAACAGATCATCAGAAAAGGAATGGGAAGGAACTGAACATGGCCAAGCAAGATCGCTCCTATATCGGGAAAGGCACTATCTACCTCAAGGCACTAAAGGCCGGAATCGGACTGATGCCTGTGGGCAACTGCAGTGCTCTGGAGATCAGCTTCGAGGAAGACAAGAAGGAACAGAAAGATTACACCAGTGTTGGTGGTGGCAATGTCAACGTGGTCTCCCGCATCGACAGTGTGACCGGATCGATGACCGCCCTCGACCTGAGTGCTGACACCATGGCTCCTGCTTTGAGAGCAGCCGTGAAGAACGAAGCCAGTGGTCAGGTGACTGATGAAGTGATTACGGCAACCGGGAACGATGGTGAGCTTCTGCCTTTTGCTTATGCCCCGGATCACACTCAAGCCATTACAGTAAAAAACGCTGCAGACGACAGCGGGCTGACAGAAGGTGATGACTATACCCTGACAGCCAACGGTCTGCTGGTAGTAGGAGCCGGAGCCATTACCGCATCCGGTGTCAAAGTCAGTTACACCAAAGCCCCGCAGGAAATACTGGAAGCCATGGTCAGTGCCGGTGAGGAGTTTTGTCTGTTCTTCGATGGCATGAACGAAGCCCAGTCCGGTAACCCGGTAAGCGTCACTTTGCATAAAGTGAAGTTCTCACCTTTACAGGGACTGCAGCTGATCGGTGATGAGTTTGCTGAAGTGAGTATGGAATTTGAAGTGCTCAGGGACAGCACCAAAACCGGAACAGGGATCTCGCAGTTTATGAAAGTCATCCAGGCACTCTAATCCTCAACAGCCTCGGAAGCCCGATCAAGAAAGGCTGCCTTAACGGGTAGCCTTTTCTTTTTAGACCGCATGAAAAGGAGCCAAGGATATGGCGAGCAGCAACAGCGTACTCAATATTGTTATCCGGGCAAGGGATCTCGCTAAAGGCACACTCACGAAAGTGACTGCCCGTCTCCGGGGGATGGGCAAGGCCAGCGAGCAGACAGAATCCCGATTTGCAAGTCTGGGCAGAAGCATCCGTAATCTGGTGGTTGCCAGTCTTGGTTTTTACACCATCAAGAAATCGATGCAGAGCGTCCTGCAGACGGGGGATCAATTCGAGCGTCTGGAAGTCCAGATGAAAGCCATCATGGGCAGCATCGAGGAAGGTGACCGGGCTATTGAGTGGATTAAGGAATTCACCAAGAACACACCACTGGAACTGCAACAGGTAGCCGATGCTTTCACAGCCCTGAAGAACTTCGGCCTTGATCCCATGGATGGCACCCTGCAGGCCATTGTCGATCAGACCTCCAAACTCGGTGGAGGCATGGAGCGTTTAAACGGGATCTCTCTGGCACTGGGGCAAGCCTGGGCGAAACAGAAACTGCAGGGCGAAGAAATCCTGCAGCTGGTGGAACGTGGTGTGCCGGTTTGGAGCCTGCTGGAAAAGGTCACTGGTAAGAATACCCAAGAATTGCAAAAACTATCGTCGGCTGGACAGTTAGGCCGGGAGACTATCAAGCAGTTAATCGAAGAAATCGGAAAATCCAGTGCCGGTGCGGCAAAAGCCAACATGGGGTTATTGTCTGGAATTATATCTAACCTGTCCGATGAGTGGCTGAAATTCAAAGATCGAATAGCCGAGGCTGGATGGCTGGATTATGTGAAGGCTCAACTGTCAGAGTTGGGTAGCAAACTGGATGAGATGGCAGGTGATGGCAGGCTGCAGGCTCTGGCTGAGTCCATTAGTCGTGGTTTTATAAAAATGGCTGAAGCAGTAAAGGCATCCTTTTCCAGTATTAACTTCGAAGACTTTGTCTCAAAAGTAAAAACCGGGTTTACAACGGTTAGCGATGTTCTGGGCAGCTTGCGTTCAAACTTCAGCATAACCAGCAGTGTGCTGAAAGGCTTTTTTAATGCCTTCAGCGCAGGCGTAAAAACCATGGGTATGGTCTTCAGTGGCGTGGCAGGCAGCATCACGAAAAACGCCTCGAGAATGTTTGCAGCACTGGGAGCCGATGAAACCGCAGAAAAACTCAGGCAAACCAGTGAGCTGATGAAAAATATATCAGCCACATTCAAGAAAGAACTTAAGCAAGATATTGTGGACATGAACGATGCATGGAATTCGTTCAGCAAGGAAATAGCAGACAGCCACAGACGATCCCAACAAGACATTCGCAACGAAAACAAAAAGACGACAACGGAACTGGCAGCAGACCTCGACAAAACCAAAGACAACCTCAATGACACGGCAGAGGTCGCCAAAAAAACCTTCACTGATGCTGCCGATGCCCTCAAACAAATCAATGCCGCCGAAACCAGTGCAGAACTGGCCGATCTTGGCGTGGTGCTGGTAAACAGCTTTCAGGAAGGGAAGATCACTCAGGAGCAATACAACGAAGCCCTGGAAGCCAGCAAGCAAAAACTGGAAGAACTGAAAGGAGCCGCAGAAGAAGCTGCCGGTGCTGCCGGGGCAGTAGGCGAAGCCGCCGCAGATGGTGCTGACAAAGTGCAATCTACCGGCAGTGGTCTGACGGGTTTCTACAATAACATTACCTCCGAGCTCTACGGTTTGAGTGCCCAGGCAGAAGACACCTTTCAGGCCATGCAGGGAGCCACCGATATCGACACTACCGATACCCTCGGTGATATTGGGCAGCTGAAGGTGGCACTGGTTGAAGCCAAGGAAGAAGCTCACAGTCTCTCTGCAGCCGTGAGCTACGATCCTACCGGCTTAAGCGACTGGATGATTGATACTGCAGAGAACGCTGCAAATGTTAAAGCTGAATTTTATGAACAGAAGATTGCTCTGGAAGAACTGGTGCAAGGGTACGAGGATGGCTCAGTTTCTGCCAAGGAACTGACTTTCCAGGGAGAAGCCGCAGCAAGGTCAATGGATCTGCTGAACCAGCAAGACCTTGATCGACTCAACAGCGCCATCGACAGTGCCGAGTCCAGCATGGATAGCCTTAACAACAGTACCCGAAATACTCTGGAAGGTTTGCAGGATGAGCTGGATCGCCTGCAGGACAACAAGGAAAACATCGAGCAGCGACAGTTTGAGTCCAGAAGCAATGACCTACAGAAGCAACTGCAGCAAGCGACACAAGAAGGCGATAGAGAGTCCATCGCCAATCTTAACCAGGCTCTCAGTCTTAACCAGAAGATCTACAGCGAGAAGCGCAAACAGCTACAGCAGCAAAAGCAGGAAGAAGTCCAGCGCAAACAACAGAGCAGCCAGAAGGAAAATTCACGTATTAATTCCAGCCGTCAGCGAACCCAAGATGAGCGTACAGCCCGACGAGCAAGCCCGGACAAGGTGATCCGGCTGGAATACCCCGGAGGCAGCGTCAATGTCGGAGTGAATAAAGGGGATGAGGCCAAACTGCTCGAAGCATTAAAAAATGCAGGAATGCGATCCCGGTAAAAAAAGGACATACCTGATGCAATTGGATAGCGTGACACTGCCTGATGATTTGTTATGGGTCAACGAATACGACTGGAACCCGGTAAAGCAAAACCTTGATCGCAGCCTGTCCGGAGCCTTGCTGGTTCAGGAGCAGGCTGCTTCTTACGGTCGCCCGATAGAACTCTCGGGAGGTGAGGAAGCCGGATGGGTAGACCGGGCAACGGTTGAACAACTGCTCGCCCTGTCACTGATACCCAACAAAGTCATGACCCTGACCACGGCTGACCTTCGGGCATTTTCAGTGATCTTTGACCGCAGTGGTGGTGCGCCCATCGAAGCCCGGCAGATCATGCCTTTTGCCTATCCCGATGACAGCTACCAGTACAGCCTCAGCATTCGCCTGCTGACCGTCGAAACCGTGGAAGCACCAGAATAAATGACAGGAGCAACGGATGGCCATTAACAACGACGATGTGAAACTGTTTGAAAGCCAGCGACTCAGCGATGAGGAAGACGGCGGTGGACGGGCAACCGGAAACGAAGTGGTTGATGGCAACGTCAACAACCTGTTTCAGGACATCTCAAGGATTGACCGAACCATTGGCGATGTCGCCCTGCGGAAAGCCTATGTGGGCATCAGCACCGACAACAACGATGCCTATCTCGGTAGCCACCTGATCCTGACCGAGCCGCCGAAAGATGAAAACGTCAGCGTGCTTTTATTCAACACCGATGACCAGACTGACGAGCGAAAGAATGCCCGGAACCGGATCGAGGCTTATGTGGTGCCGGGCACTTCTGCCAGCTTTGAACTGCTGGGCAACCAGACCGAAGGGCAACGCAGCATCGCAGGGGTACAGCGGGAAGAAAGCAGGCTGCCGGAAGTGGGTGAGGTGTACCGCCTCTACAACCCTGATACGAAGCAGGAACAGTATGTCCGCCTGACTAAAGTGGAAAGTCGCATCGAGGTGTTTACGTACCAGTATGGCAGCAATAACTTCGTTGACTTTGAGCGACGCCGGATCGATATGGAGATCAGTGCAGCCCTTCTTTACACCTTTCCCGGGGGCATTCCGACGCCTGCAGGAACGCAGATGCCAGCAGACAGCGAGGGGGTTTTTACCGAGAAGACCGTTGTTCAGGGAACCCAGATCGCTGATGCTTCCCGCTATTATGGCATCAAGTCCGCCAGTGCGGATATTGGCAAGGGCGACCTGAGCGTCCGGGTCGACAGCGTCTATGCGCCACTGGTGCCAAGCGCCAGAATGGAAAGCCCTGTTGTGGATCAGTATGGCGGTTATACCGCTAAGCGGATGGTGGCGACTTCAAACCATGATCGACAGGTGAGTTTGAAATTCGTTCGTATCAGCGGCAATGAGAGCAGGGCATTTCTGCAAACCGGAGCACTACCCGGAACGGTTAGCCTGTCTCTCAATGGCGGACAGTTCAGGGACAACCAGACGGGTCAACTGAATTACGTCAGTGGCAGTAATCAATTTAAAAGCCTGACTATCGACTATGAAAGCGGCGCAATAACCGCCATACGAAACAGCAGCTATTACGCCAGCACAGCCTCAGCCACTTATCGACCCGGAACAGGCATTGTCGGCACTGCCATCAGCGGCACCCTTGAGGTGACCGTTCAGAACCGTGGCTTCAATTATACATTTAACTTTGCCGAGGCGAAGCCAAGGCCGGGAACGCTGGTCATCAGCTATATAGCTCTGGGCAAGTGGCAGGAGGTGAGCGATCCCGGCAACGGGCAGCTACAAGGTTCGGGTAAAGGCAATGTGGATTATGGCACTGGCAGTGTGGCAGTGACGTTTGAAGGGCTGCCTGACCCGGATAGCCGGATGGTTTACAGCTATATCACCCAGGCCGATGAAGAGATCACGGTTCGAACCGGAACGGTGCCAGTCGATGATATCGGGTACAGGCACACCACAGAAAAACCCGGCATCAAGCCCGGCTCTGTTACGATTAACTATCTGTCCAGTGACGTTTTAAAAACGCTGGCCGATCAGGGCAATGGCTTATTAAGCGGCGATGGTTCTGGCTCGGTTTATTATGCATCGGGTGAGCTGGGTTTTATCCTTGATGCCCTGCCGGACTCAGGCACTGAAATAGAAATCAGTTATCAGCAAGGTGAGGTGGCGGGTGGTGTTGTGGCTGTTTCCGTAGACGGTGCAGGGCTTATATCGGGAACCATTGCAGGAGCACCCCTGTTGCCCGGTTCGGTGGAGATTCAGTTTGAAGTAGAACGGGATCAAAATGTCCATAATGGCTCAAGAGAAAGATCGGCATGGCAGAGCTACACATCAACTTATTACCAGACAAAATCTTTTAAAGACAGTGCCCAAGGGGGCTGGTTAAACGGAACCGGCACCATTGATTATCAGACGGGCAATTTTACGCTACGGGCATTGGCGAATTATCACTATACAAATTATGTCGCAAAATCCAATAGCAGCGGCTACGTCTGGAAAGTTGAATATGCATCGGTTTTGAAAACAGAACGATTTTCTGGCAACACCGTCACCAGCAAAGCCCAAAGCAATAGTTTAAGTCACCTGCCCAATACCGAAACCCTGAGCGCACCGGAACTGACCATCGACTTGCTGCCATTGATTGAAGACTACCTGCTGCCCGGTAGTGTCATTTTTGAGTGGAATGGTGAGACTTACTTTGACCGGGATGGCGTTCTTTATAAAAACATCAGCACCGAAACCAACGCCGGGGTCAGCGTAGGTACAGTGGACTACAGTGGTGGTGTCGTAACCCTGGCTGTCTATCCGTCCGGAGAACTTTCAGCAGCAAACATCAACGCAGCGGCAACCCTGTCGGCAGGATTCTCGGTAAGTGCCGTGGCGTTCCGAACTCCCGGTTCTCCGATTCGGGCAGGCAGCCTGCAACTGACCGCCGTCCGGGTAGACAACGCTGACATTATAACTGCAACCGCAGACTTCAACGGGAATATAAACACCAGCGAAGTTCAGGGAACTATTGATACCTCCACTGGTTGGTGTGAACTGTTTTTTACCGATGGCACCGATCCGATCCCGGTTTTGCCCCAGAGCGTCCGCTATAACTGTGTTATTGAAACCAGCCTGCCACTGGATGCCGGTTTGATCGGCCTTGACCCGGTTCGACTGCCTTCGGACGGGCGAGTCCCCATCTATCGAATCGGTGATATTGTGGTCATCAGTCACAAAAATAAAACCGATGCCGCAACCCCGGCAGCGGGACAGAGCATAGCACTGTCAAGAGATCATCAGGCCGAGATCACAGTGCAGGATTCCGGTGGCAATGACCTCGACCCTGCTCAATACACAACGGACAAACAAGCGGGAACCCTGACCTTTGCTGACCCATTGCAGCTTCAGGACAGCGACGGTAATAACCTGACTGCGCCTTTTACCGTGACTGACCGGGTCGAACATATGAGCGTGGTCAGCGATGCCCAGATTAACGGGGAACTGTCCATTATTGCTCCTGTGCCGTGGGATTTACCGGCAGGAGAAACCACCATCAGCAGTGCCGTGGTGTACGGTGATTTGCAGGCGAGAGTGCATCATTTTTTCAGCCAGAAAGTATGGGATAACGGCAACCCGAACTGGACGGACGAGCGCAATGAAGACAATACCACTGCCCAGTACAACACCATCAACTACCCGGTTCAGGTCGCTAACCGGGGAGCCATCTTTGGCAAGTGGGCAATTATTTTTACATCGTCTTCCAACTTTCAGGTAGTCGAAGAAAAGCTGGGTATTATCGCCACGGGTGATATTGGTTCGAATACCGCCCCGATCAATCCGGAAACCGGAACCCCGTACTTTTCCATTCTGGCTGATGGCTGGGGAAGTGGCTGGTCATCAGGCAATGTGGTGCGGTTTAACACCGATGGCTGTCTGGCTCCGGTCTGGATTTGTCGAACGGTGCTATCCGGGCAGGGGACGGAGACAGACGACAAGTTTACATTACAGATCAGGGGGGATGCCGATTAATGAGTGACTTTACTGATCTGGTCAACAGCCTGAAACCTCTGGCCTGGTATCGGCTGAATGAAACCGAAGGCAGTACTTTAAAAGACAGTGCCCGGTTTTATGATGCCACGGCGACTAATGTACAGTTGCAGCAGCCATTTGTGTTGTTTCCTGAATCCATTGGTGCTCACTTTAATGGATCAAGTTCTCTTGGAGAAACACAAGTGCATTCGGCAATGCAGGTTGTTTCTGATTTAACCATTGCGGCTCTGATAAAGCCCACAGGCACTATGTCAGGATCAAGATATATATTTAGCTGTAGCTCCAGTGGAGAAACCCAAAGTACAAACTACCTGTGGAGTTTAGGCATTGTAGATGGAAAATTCAGATGGTTTCAGGAGTACAGTAGTGGCTCAAATGCCGATGCTAAAGGGTCGTCATTTACTTTTGAATTAGATAAAGAATATTTCTACCTAGCGGTAAGGGACAGTACTAATAAGGTGGTGAATTTTTATGTTAATGGCGTTCTTGAAGAGTCAAAAAGCTACACCTATAACCCAACCGGAGGTGAAGACAACCCAATAACACTGGGTGGAGTAGCAAGCGGGAGTAATAGTTTTAACGGTCATGCTGCCGAGCTGATGCTGTTCGATTACCAGCTGACGGCAGAACAAGTCATGGCACTGTACTCCGCAGGGACGAACCAAACCGTTATTAACCAGTACCAGGTGTCCGGAACGATTTATGAGGACGGCATTCCTTCAGAAAAAGACGTTATAGCCTGTACCTGGGAGACAGGGGAACTGCTGGCCAGAGGCAGAAGCAACAGCGTAGGAGATTATCAGTTGATATGGGACACCTACGACAAAGAGGTTCTGGTGGTGGCAGTGGATGACTGGGGAACACAGTGGCAACCCGATACGCTTTATCAGACAGGCGATATTATCAGACCGACGACTTTTACCGGATACGTTTATGAATGTACGGTATCCGGAACCAGCGACAGCAATGAGCCGCAGTGGTGGATTGAACCCGATGAGCAGCAGGGAACAGGAACGGCACAATTTAAGGTGAAGCCTTTCAATCGTCCCCTGGCACATGCACCTGTTAAGCCTGTACTGGTGCCGGAGAGTTAAGTGGCCTATTTACCGGGCAACGGTCAAGACTTCCAGTTCACAGCAGAGCCTTACCAGCCATCGGCAGACTTTAGCTTTTATCCGGAACAGGGTGTTCCTTTCCAAAAACCTCCCTCCGTCACCAGTACCTATCATAGCCAGTGGCAAAAAGGACAGGCCAAACAGCAGGCACATCATGCGCTTTACGGCAGCAGTGTGACGATTAATGCTCAAAGCGAACAAATTAGTCACCAGGCATTACCTCTGGAAGCCAGAGCCACCGGCGTGTTCTGGGGCAGAGTGCCTGATGTGCAGGTTTTTGTACAAAGTCGCCATGCTTTCAGTGAAAGTAGAGCCAGCGATATAGACCTCAACTGGCACCAGCCCCCGGCGAAAGAGGCACAACAGGCAGGTCAGTGGGACAACTCTGCAATACCAAAGGATGAACAGGCAACCCATCCATGGAACGACGCCATCGCCACGGACAGGCACCAGACCGAACGGTTTGATCGGGTCGATGAGTACAGCCCGGTCATTGAGCAAACCGCCAGTGGCTATACCATTCCATCAGCCAGCCTGCTGGACTTTGCCTTTAAAGGGCAGCGTTACACTCCGGCAGTATCCCCTGACGTTTATTTCAGACTGGGCGAGCAAAGGACGAACCGGGCTATACAGCCAAAAGATTCAACTAGACACCAGACGTACAGCAGTAACCAGAATCAGGACGAGCCAGTCATTATCCCTTGGGGAAAAGGGCACAAGCACACCGACAATGAATATACAGGGAATTATGGTGGCGAAACCCAGCCCGAAGAACCACAAAAGCCGGAACCGGAACCGCCAGAGATCAGGGAGAGCTATCTGCTTATGAATACCGTGACCGTTGTCACCCTGCCAGACAGGACACCGATAGAGCTCAAGGAGTTGGAGATCAACCTCGACATCGACAGCTTCAGCTGGGAACTCAGTGGTGAACTTTGGGGAGCCACCAGTCTCGCCATGGTGGAACCTGACGAGAATGGAGCCAAGCAGATCGAGGTCGACATCAACGGCTGGAAGTGGGTCTTCATTCTGGAACGTTACACCAGTCGCCGACAATTCGGGCAGGAACGGTACACGGTATATGGCATCAGTCGTACACAGTTACTCGCAGCCCCTTATGCGCCCTACCGGAGTAAAAGCAGTACCAGCAACATCAATGCAAAGCAGGCGATCAGTGAAGAACTGCAAAATACAGGCTTCACGGCTGAGTACCCGAGCCTGAATGATTACAGCACTCCGGACTGGATTATTCCCGGTGGTACATTCAGCTACCAGAACGAAACTCCGATGAGTGTGATAGCCAAACTGAGCAGCACTGCAGGAGCCGTTATCATTCCTGCCCGAGACAGCGACACTCTCAGCATACAGCCCCGCTACCCAGCCAGCCCCTGGAAGTGGAATGAAGCCATCATGGACAAGGTCATCCCGGTGAGTCTGGTGATCAGTCTGAGTGCCAGCTGGCGACCCGAGCCGGAATACAATGCCGTTTATGTTTCAGGTACCCATGCAGGTGTCGCAGTCAATGTGAAGCGAGAAGGCACTGCAGGTAATGAACCTGCACCAGACATTCTGGAAGACTGGCTGACAGAAACACAGGTGAACACCGAGCGAGGTCGTAACGAGCTGGCCAAAGGAGGCGACCAGAGTATCACCACCATCGAGATCCCTTTGACCGACAGCAATACTGTACCGGGGCTGGTGGAACCCGGACAGTTGATAGAGGTTCAGGACACTCTTAATGGGCAGAGTAATGGACAGAGTAATGGACAGAGTAATGGACAGAGTGGCAACTGGAGAGCTTTGTGCCTGTCCACCAGCATCCGTTCATCAGGTGGAAAGGTGACTCAGAGCCTACAGCTGGAAAGGCATTACTAACAGGAGAACAGTATGGCCACCACCAACATCTGGCAACAGTTCAAATCGCTCATCCCCGAAGGAGCCAGAACCATTATCACGATCACGTCAAACAACGGCAATGGAACCAGCACAGCGACCCTGAGAGATGGAACGACTATCACAGTCCAGGGAGAGAGTATGGCACCGGGGAAGAAGGCGTTAATGGAGGGAGGAAGCATCAGGTCAGAGGTGCCGGATTTGAGCGTTTATGCCGCAGAAGTTTAGTATGCCACGATTCTGCCACTTCCCAGATATTCCTTCATAAAAAGTTCAACGAAATCATTAAGTAAACGACACTGGGCTGCGGGTTCAAATCCCGCCGCCTCCACCAAATAAAAAAGCCGTGTCGTACGACACGGCTTTTTTATACCTGTAGATCTGTGAATATAGTCACCGCACCAAAACCAGATGATCAATGGAAAATGGATGACTACTGTCGGATAACAGATGAAGGCTTTGAATCCGGATGCCATAAACCGTCGCCAACTCAGACAACCAGTCAACTAACTGCTCAGGTTCACCCTGCAAAACGCTGACTTCAGCTTTCTGCCAGCTGGACTCCGGTATTGCGATGCTGACCCCAAAGCTGGCTGCCTGACGACTGATCAGATCACTCAAAGGCTCATCATAGCTTTCTGCAAGAATGGAATGCTCTTGCTGTTTTTGCTCTATGCGTTCCTGTAAAACACTATTAAACGACTCTGCATTTATAGCAGTGCGTGGAACCGTTTCCCTGACCGACGATGAATAAAAGAAAACGACGAAAACAGCAACAGCCGCAAGTATCAGAACAATAAAACGTGAACGAAGCAGAGACATACCCGTTTATTCCCGTGAAGGAAAAACCGCGAGTATGCCGATTCTGCTGAAAAACTACCACAATAAGTCGCTTTAAAAGCGATAAGCACCCTCGAGCTGAATGGCATCAAAACTGTAATTGGGCGAAGCCACATTAGCATTGGAATAATGAACCCACTGAATACCTAATTCCATCTGCTGCTGCTCACCAAATACAAAACCACCACCGACTTTGACTTCAAACTGAAACCTGGAACTTTTACGCAATGGGTATTCACGATTTTTTCGACGGAATTCTTCATCACTGATTCCGCCGATGCCAAGTCCGGCTTCAATATAAGGTTTAACCGACGATGAACGTGTATCTTCCAGACGAAAGATGGGAGTAATAAAGAAACCATGAATATCATCTGCACCTCTGGCACTTTTGTTAGCAGAACCGCTAATCGTGCTATGCCAGTGGGTATAAACAGCTTCAAGCATCAATCGTCGCTCCCAGTCGCCGTTATACCCCTTCTCAAAATCCTTGATATGCCACCTTGCTGCCAGCCTGAGATCAGTTGCCTCGACATCAGGGGTTAACGCTTTACCGTAAGCAACCCTGATACCATCAAACGAGGCAAAAACCTGTGCAGAAAACGCTACACAGGCCAATGAAACCAACCCCAGAGAACAACCCAACAAGACTTTCCTATCCATAGTTTTATTACTCATTTTTTAATTCTTATACGGTAAATACTTATTTTTCATAAGAAGTTACATAGTGTCACACTACTTAACTTATTAACAGGAAACCCGGGACTTATTTACTGTCACAGGAACGTCACAAACATTGCGCAAACCAGCACTTCTCTTGACTTATCTCATGATTGTTTTTCAGCATGTGTGTACGATAGTATGATTATGCCCTGACCCAGTAGGCTTTAAGGATACAGTCTGAAGCATTTATGTAGCTTTCTGTCAGCAGGTTTTCTGACGACAGAAGTTATGTCAGTTAGCTTTCTGTCAGTTAGAAAGATCAGTGCATTGAGCAGGGAGAGGAAAGTCAGCACAAATGTACAGACTGGTAATTAATGAGTGTCCATGCCCATCGCGTTTAATAAAAGCAAATCTCTTGAGAGCCTTTCCAGCAGGTTTTCCAATATTGCCCAGTCATTCAACCTTACCGGACTCAGTAATCGCTGGTTGATTCTGATCTGCGAAGTGGTTCTTGTCATTCTTCTGGCTCAACAACTGGCAAAAGTCACCTGGGAATTGATTCCTGTTGAAACAACAGAGAGTAACAACTGGAAAAATCAGGCAGCGTCCTTTCAAGAACAGGACAGCACCAGCCAGGCCTACCCCGATTTGGCGGGTCTACATCTGTTTGGCACACCACCGGTGCCTGAAACTGAAACCGCCAACACCATTGATCCGGACTCCGTTCCCCGTTCAAGGCTCAGCGCCCGCATTACCGGCATTGTTGCCAGCAGTATTCCTGAACGCTCCCTGGCCATTATCAATTTCCGTTCAGAAGACAAAACCTATCGTATTGGTGACCGCCTGAACGGTGCCAATGCCGAAGTCGTCGATATTTATCCAGACCGGGTGATTGTTAAAAACAACGGTCAGCACGAAGCACTGTTGTTGTACCCGAACAATCCGGACCAGCGCACAGCGGCTCGCCCGACTTCTACACCCGCGCAACCGTCTGCAGACATCAAAGAGCTGAGTTCGGAACTCCGCAATAATCCCACATCCATTGCTGAGCTGATCAGCATTTCACCGGTACGCAGGGATGGCCAGCTGGCAGGATATCGAATAAATCCCAGATCACGCCCTGATTTATTCAAGGCGGCAGGTCTGCAAAATAACGATATTGCCCTGTCCATCAACGGCATCGACCTGACCAACAACATGGAAGCCATGAAGTTGATGCAGGAACTGCCAAACCTCGACCAGATTTCGCTGACTATTGAGCGTCAGGGCCAGATTTACCAGATCGACTTATCATCATGAAGCAAAAAACAGCATTATTAATGGGAACAGGTGCCTTGCGTCGTGCACTGCGCCCAATCGCAGCCGGTATCATGTTGAGCGCTGGTACTCTTGTTATTAACACGACGCTGGCAGGACAGGCATTTGCCGGTGAGTATTCGGTAAGTTTCCAGAACGCCAAGGTGGATGAATTCGTCAACACCGTCAGTGCCAATCTGAATAAAACCATTATTATCGACCCTTCCGTACAGGGAACGATCACAGTCCGCTCTTACGAAACACTCAACGAAGAACAGTACTACCAGTTTTTCCTGAGCGTGTTGGAAGTGCATGGTTTTGCCGTGGTCGAACAGCCCAGCGGCATTCTGAAAGTGGTTCGGGACAAAGAAGCCAAAACCTCTGCCATTCGAGTGATCGATTCCAGCGAACCCGGTGCAGGCGATGAAATGATCAGCTGGGTGATGCCGGTCAAAAACGTTCCTGTACGTGAACTGTCGCCCATTCTGCGCCAGCTAAACGACACTGCCGGTAACGTGGTTCACTACGACCCGTCCAACATCCTGCTGATGACCGGTCGCGCGGCAAACATTGAACGACTGGTAGATATTGTCACCCGCATTGATAACGCGGGCGGCAAAACCGTTGAAATCATCAACCTGAAACACGGTTCTGCCAATGAGATGTCACGCATTCTCCGTGCCCTGAACACCGAGTCCGGCAGCAAGAGCAACGTTTCAGGCAACCCGGCCATTGTTGCCGATGAAGTAGGCAATCGCCTGATCATTTCCGGTGAAACCTCACAGGTTATCCGGGTAAAGAATCTGGTATCCCGTCTGGATGCCGAGCAGGAAACCACCGGTAACACCCGCGTATTTTACCTGCGCTACGCCGTTGCCGAAGACCTGAAAGAAGTGCTCGAAGGCGTTGGTCAAACGGTGATTGCCGAACAGACCGGTTCCCAGAACACCACAACGGCTGGCACCAACTTCAGCATCAACGTTCATGAACAGACCAACGCTCTGGTCGTCACTGCACAACCAGACATGATGGGCGTACTGGAAAGCGTTATCCAGCAGCTGGATATCCGTCGTGCCCAGGTACTGGTGGAAGCCATTATTGTTGAAGTGGCTGATGGCGATGGCATCAACCTGTCTATGCAGCTCGGTAGCGAAAAAGGCGGTCTGATGCAGTTTCAGAACGGTCAGACTGTGCCTATTGGGCAGATTATGTATGGCATGAAACAAGCTGAAGGTGAGAAAGGCTCAACCATTATCTACGAAGACGGTCGAGAAGTTGTTAATCCTGACAAACCCGGCGACTGGTCCGTTCTGGCACAAGCCCTGTCCGGCGTTTCCGGTGCAGCGTTTACGGCTACTGCCGGTGACTGGACAGCCCTGCTACAAGCCGTCAGCAGCACCACCGAGTCCAACGTATTGGCGACACCCAGCCTCATGACGCTGGATAACGAAGAAGCGTCGTTTATTGTCGGTGATGAAGTGCCCACTCTGACCGGTGCCACCTCCAGCGCCAACAACGATAATCCATTCCAGACCATTGAGCGCCGCGAAGTCGGTATCAAGCTCAGCATCAAACCACAGGTCAACGAAGGTGACGCCGTTAAGCTGGACATCGAACAGGAAGTGTCGAACATCAATGGCACAACACCCGTTGATATCACCTTTGCGACTCGTCAGGTAAAAACCTCGGTTATGGTCGGCAGTGGTGACACCGTTGTTATTGGCGGTCTGATTGATGAACAGGTACAGGAAAGCGAATCCAAGGTGCCTTTGCTGGGCGATATTCCTTTCATTGGTCGTCTGTTCCGGTCTACCTCCAACACCGTCAGCAAGCGTAACCTGATGGTCTTCATTCGCCCGACCATTATCCGCGATGACCATACCCTGACTGAAATCAGCGGCAGAAAATACGGTTACATGCGTGCTCGCCAGCTTGACCGGGCACAACATGGTGTCGATCTGATGCCCAATGCCCGCATTCCGGTACTGTCCGAAGATATGTCCCCACAGGACATTCTGAAAGAAACCCGCCGCCAGATGGATGAAGACAATGTCATCAGACAAATGCGCCGACTGGAAGAAGCACGCCAGCTGATCGAACAGGCAGAAGCGGAACAACTTGAGAAAGGCGAAGGTGATGACGCAGAGTCCAACGGCTGAAGCCTTTGAAGAACAGGATGGTGCGGCAGAGCAAATCACTCTGCCCTTCCACTTCGCCCAGAAGTTTGGCGTACTGCTGGAAAACACCGAAGCGGGTGACTATCACCTGCTGTATCACGGTATGCCTGAGCGTCATGCATTAAGCGAAGTTCGTCGTTTAACGGCCAGGCCGTTCACTATTGAAAAGCTGGAAGACGCCGATTTCGATGCACGTCTCGCTGCTTTTTACCAGCAGGATTCCTCCGCAGCCCGCCAGCTGATGCAGGACATTGGTAATGATGAAGGTTTGCAGTCACTGGCAGAAGAACTGCCCGACAACGAAGACCTGCTGGAAGCCGACGACGGTGCACCCATTATCCGAATGATCAACGCCATGCTGGGTGAGGCCATCAAGGATGGCGCGTCGGATATCCATATCGAAACCTTTGAGAACATGCTGGTGATCCGTTTCCGGATCGACGGTGTGTTGCGCGAAATTCTGCGCCCTCAGCGCAAACTGGCCGCACTGCTCGTTTCCCGTATCAAGGTAATGGCAAAACTGGACATTGCTGAAAAGCGTGTCCCGCAGGATGGTCGTATCTCCCTGCGTCTGGGTGGTCGAGCCATTGACGTACGTGTGTCCACCCTGCCCTCGCGACACGGTGAGCGTATCGTACTGCGTCTGCTCGATCGCAGCAGTGTACAGCTGGATATGACCAGTCTGGGCATGACCGAATCCATTCGTGATCATGTCAGCGAATTGTTGCTGAAACCCCACGGCATTCTTCTGGTCACAGGCCCTACCGGTTCCGGTAAGAGTACGACACTGTACGCCGGCCTCAGCTCAATCAATAACATTGAGCGTAACATTCTCACCGTAGAAGACCCGGTGGAATTCGATATAGAAGGCGTTGGTCAGACACAGGTCAACCCGAAAGTGGACATGACCTTTGCCCGCGGCCTGCGTGCCATTCTGCGTCAGGACCCTGACGTGGTGATGGTGGGTGAGATTCGTGACCTTGAAACCGCCGAGATCAGCATTCAGGCGTCCCTGACCGGCCACCTGGTACTGAGTACCCTGCACACCAACACCGCCATTGGTGCGGTTACCCGAATGCGGGACATGGGCATTGAACCCTTCCTGCTGTCGTCCAGTTTGCTGGGCGTTCTGGCACAGCGATTGGTACGAACCCTGTGTCCGGATTGCCGCCAGCCTCGCGAAGCCTCTGCCAGCGAACGCGCCATGATGAAACTGGCTGACAACACGCCAGCCACCGTCTGGGACGCTAAAGGTTGTGATGAATGCAACCAGTTGGGCTATCGGGGACGAACCGGCATTCACGAACTGTTTCTGGTGGACGACACCGTTCGCAATCTGATCCATGACGGTGCCGGTGAACAGGCCATTGAAGCAGAAATCCGCAAGCATACTCCGAGCATTCAACAGGATGGTTTCAGCAAAGTGCTGAAAGGTATTACCTCCATGGAAGAAGTGCTCAGGGTGACCAGAGAGGAGTAAGTCATGGCTGTTTTTGCTTATGAGGCTCTGGACGCCAAAGGCCGTAAGAAAAAAGGCGTACTGGAAGCAGACTCGCCCAGACAGTTACGCCAACAGCTACGCTCGGACGGTCTGGCACCGGTTTCTATTGAGCCTGCCACCGAAAAAACCAGCACCGAGCGTCGTTCATTCTCGATCAATCTGTTTGAGAAAAATGCGACACCGGCAGAAGTCGCCTTGCTGACCCGTCAGCTGGCGACACTGGTGGCTGCTGCCATTCCACTGGAAGAGTGTTTGCAGGCACTGGCAAAACAGCTGCAGAAAAGCCACCTGAAAGCCATGATCACGGCGATCCGCTCAAGGGTGCTGGAAGGTCAGACACTGGCAGACAGCCTTGCCAGCTACCCCAAAGCCTTTGATCGCCTATACCGCTCCATGGTGGCAGCCGGTGAAAAATCCGGACATCTGGATGTGGTGCTGGAACGTCTGGCTGACTACAGCGAACAGCAGCAGCAAATCAAAGGCAAACTGATTCAGGCGATGATCTATCCGGTCATTCTGACCATCGTTGCCATCGGTGTTGTGGCTGCTCTGCTGGCAACGGTGGTTCCTACCGTGGTTGACCAGTTTGCCCATATGGGTCAGGAGCTGCCGGACATGACACTGGCGCTGATCGCCATGAGTGACTTTGTGCGCGACTACGGTATGCATCTGCTGATCACCACTCTGGTATTGCTGGTTATACGACAAAGACTGCTCACCAAACCAAAACTACGACTGAAGCACGACAAATGGTTCCTGAAAGTACCTGTGGCTGGTGATGTTTCAGCCGGTGTTGATACGGCGCGTTTTGCCCGAACCCTCAGCATTCTGACCAGCAGTTCAGTGCCTTTGCTGGACGGTATGAAAGTCGCCAGCGATGTACTGATTAATGCCCATATCCGTCAGGCTTTAAAAGAAGCGTCCGAACGGGTGCGCGAAGGCGCCAGCCTTTGGACAGCACTGGATAAGACACAATTGTTCCCGCCCATGATGCTGCATATCATCGCCAGTGGTGAGAAATCCGGTGAACTGGAACAGATGCTGGTACGTGCTGCCGATGCCCAGGACAGACAGTTTGAGTCTCAGGTGAATATTGCCCTGGGGATTTTTGCCCCGCTCCTGATTCTTCTCATGGCAGGCATGGTGCTGTTTATTGTGATGGCGATTCTGACACCAATGCTGGATCTTAACTCGCTTGTCAGTGGTTAAAACAAGTGGCTCTTAGCGTCTTATGTGGCTCTTAGCATCTTATTAAAGTGGATTAAGGAAAAGAGATATGCGTTCAAAATTCCAACGACCAAGACCGGTCAATAAAAAACAGTCCGGCTTTACCCTGCTGGAAATCATGGTGGTTATCGTGATTCTGGGTGTACTGGCAAGCCTTGTTGCTCCCAACGTGATTGGTAACAAGGAAAAGGCGGATATGCAGAAGGCCGTGAGCGACATCGTTGCGCTGGAAAACGCCCTGGATATGTACCGTCTGGACAACAACCACTACCCGACCACCCAGCAGGGACTGGAATCTCTGATTTCCAAGCCTACCGGTTCACCAGAACCTGCCGGCTACCGTGCCAATGGCTACATCCGTCGTCTGCCTAAAGATCCATGGGGTAACGACTACTTCCTGCAAAATCCGGGTCAGTATGGCGAGATCGACATTTTCTCTGCCGGCCCTGATGGTCAGCCTGGTACCGATTCCGACATTGGTAACTGGGATCTGCCTTCCTGATACGGCTATTTAAACAACGATTCAGATAAAGATGAGACACCACCACAAAGGCTTCACACTGCTGGAAATTATGCTGGTTCTGCTGTTGCTGGGACTGGCAACCTCTGTGGTGGTGCCCAATATCACGTTCAGTAACGGCAGTGCCGAACTGCAACGGGCCGCAGAGCGCTTTGCCGCTCTGGTTGAAACCGCTCATGAAGAAGCCATTCTCAGTGGCCGTGATCTGGGTGTTGTAATAAACGACAACGACTATGAGTTTGTGCAGTTTGGCGAAGAAGGCTGGGAATCCATTACTCAGGACCGCCTGCTGCGTCCGGCCACTCTTGAAGAAAATTTCCGCATGCGGTTTACCCCCGGAGAAACCGTGTGGCATACCTCGCTGCAACAACAGCAACAGGACACCCTGCTGGAAGACTGGTTTACCAAGCCTGAAGACATGAAAGAGCCTCATTTGTATATCTGGTCGTCAGGCGATATGACACCCGCCGAAATTGTTTTCAGCATTCAGCCTTCCGGTTCCGGCAACCGGTTATCCAATCGCCTGCCGTCGTTTACCCTTCAAATTGAAGAGACGGGCGACGTGAGTCTTGTTGAGGATAGCCAGTCGTGACGCATCGATCGAATCATCAAAAAGGCTTTACCCTGCTGGAAGTCATGCTGGCATTGTCAATTCTTGCCATTGTCGGTATCGGGGTGACCCGGACGGTGGGCGCCAATGTCAGCAATACGCTGTATATGCGACAAAAAACCATTGCCCGCTGGGTAGCGGATAACGAACTGACCACCATTCGTCTGGAACAACAATGGCCCAGGGAAAACTGGGAATCTTATTCAGTCGAAATGGCTAACACCGAGTGGCATATCCGCAAGCGCAGCATTAAAACCACCAGTGATGATTTCCGCATGGTTCAGGTGGAAGTGAGAGACAGAAAAGACGACAAAGTCTCGCCTCTGGAAACCTTGCAAACATACATGGTGCGCCAATGAAATGGTCTCAATGTAAACGACCCGGTCAGCACCAGAGAGGCTTTACCCTGCTGGAAATGCTGGTTGCCATCGCTATTTTCAGTTTGCTGACCCTCAGTGGTCGCCAGCTATTTATGAGTGTTATCGATGCCAAAGACGTCACCGGTTCCCAGCTGAACCGTCTGCGCGAAGTGGAATACACCATGCTGGTACTGGAACAGGACTTTCGCCAGCTGGTTGATCGTGGTGTACGAACCGATGGTCGTGTATCAACCCAGAGCCTGTTTTCCGATGGCAATATGCTTAGTACTGACGATCAGGCCATTGCCTTTGTGCGCAGCAACTGGCGCAACCCGGCACAACAGCTGCCACGTTCAGAATTACAACGGGTTTCCTACCGGTTGAAAAGCAACCGTCTGGAACGTATGCATCATCATGTACTCGATCCGTTACAAAACGCCGAACCGGTTAATCGTGAACTGCTGGACGGTGTAAACAGTCTGAAGTTCCGCTTTTTCTACAACAATGACTGGCAAAACACATTACAAGACAACGGACAATTACCCGAAGGCCTGCTGATTGAAATGGATCTGCAGGATCTGGGCATCATTGAACGTCGTTTCCTGCTGCCTGATGAGTGGGAGAAAGCCTGATGAATGCATCCCCCTATATCAGACCACACAGAGTCAGACCGCGCAGACAGCAGGGCATTGCCCTGTTAAGCATCATGCTGATTCTCACGTTGATGACATTGATTGTGGCGGAAGTGACGTTTGCCTATCGCAATCAGCTGCGTAGAACCACTGGCCGTCATCAGCTGGAACAGGCCCGGTGGTACGCTCTGTCGGCAGAAGAGCTGGCAGTGCGGGTTTTGAAACAGAGCTTTGACGACGATGACGGTGTCATACACCTTGGTCAGTACTGGGCTACCGAAGGCATGGTATTTCCGGTTGAAGACGGCACTATTGCCGGTGAAATCCTCGATGCGCAGGGCTGCTTTAACCTTAATGCAATGAACGTTTCCGACAATACGGATGGTTCAACCCCACTGGAAGTGGATATTTTTGCCTACCTGCTGGAAGAACTGGAAATCAGTGCCAGCGAAGCCATGAGCATCAGCTGGGCGACACGGGACTGGGTGTATAACGGTGAAGATTATACCCAGTACGGCGACGACCATTACATGTCCCGTCCTGTTCCTCACCTTGCCGGTCAGACCGCCATGCGGGATATTAGTGAATGGCGGGCTGTTGCAGGCGTTTCCCAGGGGATTGCCCTGCGGGTGATGCCTTATCTCTGTGCAACACCTTCAAACCGGTTGCAGGTGAATGTAAACACCATTCCGGCGGATCAGCCTGAATTGCTGTCGGCACTGTATGAAGGCGACCTTCCCATTGATCAGGCTCGCCGGGCACTGGAACAGCGCCCCGCCAACGGCTGGGATACCGTCGATGAATTTCTGAACAGCTCCCTGCTGGCGAATTACAACGCCAGCAACATGCGGTCTTTGGTGACCGTGAACAGCTCTTATTTTGAATTACGTGCCAACAGCGAATTTGCCGGAACACGTACAGGCTTAAACAGTTTGCTAAGACGCAACGACGACAACCAATTATCGGTTGTGCGTCGTAAATTTGGTGCCTTTTTATGACAAGTGACCCTTTGAACAGTCATACGATAAAACAACCGTCAACCGGCAGCACCGCCAAAAACCTGCTGGTGATCCGTTTGCCACTGCAAGCGGATGGCGTGGTTTACTGGTCAACGGACAGTGACTACGGCACCACCTCTGTAGCAGAACTGGGTGAACTGCAAACGCTGACCAGCAACCATCGTTGCAAGGTACTGGTACCCGGTGAAGCCGTTGGCCTGCATGTGCTGGAACATGCCGGTAAACTAAACCGAACCGTACTGCAAACCCTGCCCTGGCGTCTGGAAGATGATCTGGCGGGCGAAGTGGAAGACCTGCACTTTGCCCTGCTGAACCATAGCAATGGCAAGGTGTATATGGCGGTTGTCGCCCGGTCGGCTATGGATGAGTGGCAGTCATGGCTGACGGAAGCAGGCATTAACAGTCGTCAATGGCTACCGGATACGCTGGCTTTGCCCATTGCCGACGATGAATGCACCATTTTGCAATTAAACGACCAATACCTTGTACGTACCGGAGAATGGCAGGCCAGTGTGTGCGACCCGTCATGGTTGCCGCTTTATCTGGAAAGCCTGCACAACGAATCCGATGACCTGCAAGTTCGTGCGCTCAGTCCCATGCCTGAAAGTACCGACCTGCAGCCTGGCACTCAACCAGATGGCTCTCAACCAAGTGCCCCTCAACCAGAAGGCAATGCTTTACAAGCTCTGCTGGAGCCCACTGCCCGAAGTTCCCTGAACCTGCTGCAGGGTGATTATCAGCCAGAATCCATGGTGATTCGCCATCTGAAACCATGGCGTACTGCTGCCGCCCTGATGCTGACCACCTGCGCCCTGATGCTGGGTGTCAACATGGTCAGCACTGCCAAGCTGGAACGTCAGGCCGATGCCCTGCGAGCCGAAGCCTACGGCATTTACAATGATCTGTTCCCCGGTGAGCGGGTGATTCGTCTGGAGTTTTCCCTGAACCAGAAACTCAGCGCCTTGAGACAACCTGGCGAACAGGAAAAACAGGGGCTGCCAGCCCTGCTGAATGAGCTGTCACCGACGTTTAAATCCGAACCTTCGCTCAAGCCTGTGCAACTGGACTACGACCACAGTCGTCAGGAGCTGCGCATGAGCGCCGAGTCGAATGCCTTCAACACCTTTAGCCGCTTTCGTGAAAACGCACCTGATTCCGTTTCTGTAACGGTTCAAACCGTTGAGCAACAGGAAGACGTTGTGACCGGCGCGCTGGTCATCAGGAGCACTGAACGATGAGTCAACGAGCCATGAGTCAACTGAACCAACTGCAACAGCAGGCAAAAGAGTACTGGCATGGTATTTCAGCCCGTGAACGACAACTGATTGCCATTGCTGCGCCCCTGCTACTGGTATGGATCGTGTGGATGGGCGTTGTCCAGCCAGTACTGGACAAACACGAGCAGGCACAACAGGAAGTCATGAACAACCAGCAGATGCTGAACCGGGTAAAAAGCACTGCGACTGAAATCCTTCGGCTACAGGCGAAAGGGGCAGTGATTACCGAGCGTCCGGACGTACCACTGGATCAGTTAATCAACCGCAGTGCCAGCGATCATGGTTTGCGTGTCACAGGGGTTCGTACCCAGCAGAACCGTTTGCAGGTCAGTCTGGCCAATGCCTCGTTTGAACAACTGATGGGCTGGCTGGTTGAACTGGAACAAGGCAGCAGCGCGGTGATTGAACAACTGCGAATTGAACAGACCCGTACTCCGGGCATTGTCAGCATTGAACGTCTGGAGTTAAGCGAAGGATGAAGATTAAGAAAATTCCGGGATTAACCTTCACAGGTTTACTGGCCTGGGCATTTTTCCTGCTGGTAAATCTGCCTGCGGCCTTTGTTTATCAGATGGCTCCGGTGCCACGTAATGTCAGTGCCAGCAATATCACGGGGACTGTCTGGTCCGGGCAGGTGGGTGAAGTGACGTTCAACAACATCACCCTGACTTCGGTGAACTGGGACATCAAACCTTCTGCTTTGCTCGGGCGGGCGCTGGAAGCCGACATTACCGTGGGCGACCTGCAATCACCGGTATCCGCAGAAACAACGGTGCGGGCAACCCTGTCGGACGTCAGTCTGAAAGACACCACGCTGGATGTGACCGCCCAATGGTTGCAGTCGCAGTTCCCGATGCCTGACTTTGTGATTGTGGACGTGCTGGGCAACATTAATCTGGATGTTCAGACCCTGCACGTTAACCGACAGGGTTGTCAGGCGCTGGATGGTCTTGTGGCGCTGGAGCGCAGCAGCCTCAACAGTCCGTTTGGCGATATTCGTCTGGGTGAAGCCGGTGCGCGCCTGAACTGTGAAGCCGGAACACTGACGGCTTTGGTGAACCAGTCTTCCAGCGACATCAGCACCGAAGGCGAGTTTACCCTGCGCCCGAACATGAGTTTCAATCTGGCCGCCACCCTGACGCCGGGCGAGGATATGCCCGGTCAACTAAGGCAGGGACTGGACTTTTTAGGCCAGCCCGAAGGTGACGACGCTTACTCTCTCAGCTTTTCTGGCCGACTGTGATTGCGGTTCGCACCAGTCTGCTCTATAAATAAGGGACTGGGGGCGATTCGGATTCGACGACGGTATCAAACCCTGAGGTGCATGCCGAGGACGTAGTGGTTCTCGTTAATCAAAACACTACAAACCTTCTAGTTGCCAATGAAAGCGACTACGAAGCTGTAGCTTTTGCTGCTTAATCGTAACTAAACACTACGAAGCTTCCAGTCTGTCCGGTTCGTTCGCTGGCCGGTTTTTCAGACTGTCATCGTAAGCGGACTCGCCACGTTCAGCAGTCTTCTGGCTAACGGGCTAAAACTTGTGAAGATCGCTTTGTAGAACCCCGACCACTGGGTCGTTACAGAGTTAAATTTAAAGGTGGATCTAAGCATGTAGAGCCAAAGGCTGCGAATCGGCGGACGCGGGTTCAAATCCCGCCGCCTCCACCACACTTGAACGAAGAGGGTTGAAGAGATTCAGCCCTCTTTTTTTATGGTTTTACGATGACGATTTTATATCGGCACGAAGAACCTGAACTCTGTCGTACAAAACATGAAAGAATTTGACGATCTGGTTGATGAACTCAACCTCTCTTTTAGAACCGCGCCTGTACCCGACGGCTCCTTTGAAATTGAAGTCGATGGTCAGGCATTGGACATTAGCTGGGGCTGGAACGATATAAACGTGCACGAGCTGGAAAAAGCCGACCCTCGTTGCATCTGGACAGTGCTTGACTGTGACGGCAAGCTTTTTGTAGCCAACGGAATGCACTATGTTAACCGGCTGTATTATCTGGTTAGCAATGAAGCATTCAGAGGTGAGATGGACACTTTTATTTTCTGATATTTTGGTCATGGCTGTATGTATGATAGAAGCGTTTCTTTGGAAGATATAATGCTCTCAATTAGGCTAGATGAATTTGTACTCATTATTAAATGCGATCTTGCCCTCTCTTTCCGAAGCTCTAGGGTGTAGCGCTTAGAGTTACATAGCTCTCTCTGAGAAGCATCAGAATAGTCAACCCACAGTAAGAAGCAGTTCTCTCCTACATCACAAACAAAGCAAGGGCAAACATCATTTTTGTAGCTCGAATCACTGAAGTGAGAAGGGAGTTTAATACCCAACTCAAATCTACTACCAAATAGTCTCTTATAGAGCTTAGATGAGTCTGACAACCTTGAAACCACCGTAAACTATGATGTTTGGACAACTGAAACTAGTAGTGGATAAGCAATTGGTCAAATAAAAGCAAAAGCAACCAAAAAATAGCGATACAGTAAAAATACGACAACATTACATGATTCTTTTTGGTACTATGATACATTTAAAAACATTCAGGGTCTCATAATGTCAGTTTCAGAAGAGCTTAAAGCGGAACAAAAAGCTTATCCAGAAAATCAAAGGGTTTTTAAGGTACCTGCCGGCGCATATACATCAACCCTACTCCAGCACATTAATAGACAGATTTCTGACAGGCTCGAATACTACTCACAAAAAGACCAATTCGAGGGTATCATCCAGCTAACACAGTCAATTTCTAGTCTCGTAGAACCTGAGTGTGAAGGCTTAAGCCTACCTTTGCGAAGAGTACTTTTCTCAAAGGACAATCATGTTCACCTGCCTTTAAGTGATGATTTTTCTTTAATATCTCCATCGCTGATTACTAATAGCAAGACAGCAAAAACCAATTTCTTTAAGAATCTAAAATTTGAGCTGCAAACTGCTGATCAGTTTAATTTCATGGTTAGTTTTATTCGAAAATCAGGACTTCAGCTACTACTAAACCCTTTGCAATCATTTTTAAGCCGAGGAAAAAAAGGACGAATCCTTACTTCGGTTTATATGAATATAACTCAACCAGAAGCCCTAAGAAAACTGCTAGATCAAAGCAATATTGAAACAAGAGTTTATTGTACTCAGCATGAATCCTTTCATACTAAAGCTTATTTATTTCAAAGAGAATATAGTAGAAATAACAGTGCATTAATTGGTTCATCCAACATCTCCAAATCAGCACTTATAAATGGTGAAGAATGGAATGTTAAAATACCGCGTTCTAACACCGCAGAAATTTATGATCAAGCCTATACGCGATTTGAAAAGCTATGGAACTCAGAAAATTCGATACCATTAACAGAAAGTTTTATTGATGAATATGAAGCTTTTTATGAAGATAACTCAAAAAAAGAGTTTACAAATGGTAAAACTTTCGACTTCTTAAAGAAAAGCCACTTAAATAGCCATTCTATTAGTAAACACACTATTTCTCCTAACGCTATGCAGAAAGAAGCCTTAGAGAACCTAGTTGCTATCAGAAAAAAAGGGGAGCAAAGAGCTGTAGCCATTGCTGCAACGGGAACAGGTAAAACTTATTTAGCAGCATTTGATGCCTATCAGTTCAAGGCTAGTCGTGTTCTTTTTTTGGCTCATCGTGATGAATTGCTTGAAAGTGCTATAAAAACTTTCTCAGAAGTTTTTCAGAATGATCAACTTTGTGGAAAGCTTACAGGTAAAACTAAAGAGTTTGATCGACCATTTTTATTTAGCACTATTCAAACATTATCAAAAGACAACAATTTAAGTAAGTTTGACTTAGAAGCTTTTGACTATATCGTAGTTGATGAATTTCATCATGCACAAGCTTCCACTTATTTAAAAGTTATCAACTACTTTTCACCTAAATTTTTATTTGGTATGACTGCCACACCTGAACGCATGGATGGCAGGGATGTTCTCAAATTATGTAACTACAATATTGTTTGTGATATCCGGCTGCGAGATGCATTATCGATGGATCTCCTAGCACCATTTCATTATTTTGGAGTCGCGGATGAAACTGTTGACTATGATGAAATTGAGCAAAACAATGGCTTATATGTAGAGAAAAAGCTAGTAGAACAGCTAAATACAAATGAGCGTGCAGACTATATTATCAAGCAGATTAAAAAATACACTTTCCAAAAAGAAAAGCTTTGTGCGCTAGGCTTTTGCGTGAATCGTGACCATGCTAATTTTATGTCACAGAGCTTCAATGACAAAGGTATAACCAGTACTGTACTGACAGGCTTATCTTCGCCACAAGAACGACAAGATCAAATAAAACACTTACAGGACGCTGAACATCCATTAGAGATCATCTTCACTGTCGATATTTTCAACGAGGGTATCGACATACCTCAAGTAAATTTACTTCTCTTTTTGAGACCAACGGAATCTTCAACTATTTTCATTCAACAACTTGGTCGCGGATTAAGAAAAGTTAGAGGAAAAGAGTATGTAACAGTTCTGGATTTTATCGGAAATCATCAGAATTCATTTATGGTACCTTTAGCTTTATCTGGAGAAACCGGCAGACGGGATTTTGATAAAGATTACTTAAAAAGATCTATTCGCAGTGAGTTCTCTGACTTACCTGCAGGTTGTTATGTAGAGCTGGATGAAATAGCAAAAGAAAAAATAATAGCCAAACTCGATTCTATTCGATTAGATAAAGTTGACTATTTAAAGCGCCTCTATCAGCAATTTAAGCAAGACTTAGGCTCTTCACCTGAAATATTAGATTTCTATACATCTGAATATGCGCCTAATCCATACTTCTTTTTTTCAAAGTTTGGTTCTTTATACCAAACAAAGAATAGGTGTGGTGATTTAGAAAGCAACCCAATAGAGTTGGTGAACAACATTTATCTTCAAGAAATAGCCGAACGCTTAGAATCTGTACTACCTCTGAAGTGGCCTTATGAATTTGCAATAATTTCTGTTATTCTTGACCAAAAAAACGCTTCGATCAGTATATCTGATGTTATAAAAAAGCTTGAAACGCTATTCAATATTAACTTTGAACCTAAACAACACAAGGCATTAATCTTTTCTGCAATGAAAGAGCTTTCGCTAGGCTATAAAAGAATGACATGGAGCTTTGGTAAGTTAGAAAGTGACGCATTCAAAATAAACACTGACTTTATAGAGCTAATTAAGTCTTCTGATTTTGCGAAAAAATATATTCAAGATCGCATTGACTACGGCATAAAGTTATTCAGAAGACAGTACAAGCCTGATATTTTCCTAACAAAAGGACAACGCTTCGCCTTGTATCAAAACTATACAAGAAATGACATTCAATTTCTTTCTGAAGATACCGCCCAAAAAGGCAGCTGGCGTGAAGGCGTAAAACGCGTAGGTCAAGACTACTTCCTCTTCATTAATCTCAATAAAGAGGAAGAGGTTGACGAACATTTGAAATACAAAGATTTCTTTATGAATCCAAGTACGTTTCATTGGCAAAGTCAGAACCAAACTTCACATACATCCAATGTTGGTCAGCATTATATCAACCATAAAAAAGCCAGTTATCGTATACATCTATTCGTTCGCAAAGCCGCAAAACAGTATAATATTACCCTGCCATTTATGTACTTAGGTCAAGCAGACTATGTCTCAAGTAGCGGCGACCAACCAATGAGTGTTATATGGAAACTGCATAATACAGTTCCTCTTGAGCTCTATGAAGACCTAACAGAGTAAGTGCGTTTCCTGGTGTTTAGCCCGTATATGCTGGGCTAAACACCTGCATTTATGCAGTTTCAGTGCGTTCGGCGCTTAAAATCTCAACAGCAGGAATGTCAGCAGGCGCCCAGATCAAGCTTTTTAGACTGACTCTTGGAATCCAAACCAGAGCAGCATGCTCAGCTGCATCTGGTTCACCCCTGACAATTTTTGCTAGATAAGTTCTTAGGTTAACTATGATGTTGCCATAATCATAAGTCGTATCTTCAACCATCTGAGCGACTTCAATATCACAGCCTAACTCTTCATGGATTTCACGGCATAAAGTTTCTTCAGGCTTCTCACCATCCTCAATTTTACCACCTGGAAATTCCCATAAGTTTGGCAAGCTCATGGCATTAGATCGTAAAGCACACAATATTTCACCGTGTTCATTTTCGATAACTGCGCCTACGACTTGGACCGTTTTTTTCACTGACCTAGTACCCCTAAGAATAAATTTTGATAAAGCAGCGGTATATCAAAAAAATGCTCTCCTGACCATGCTTACATCAGTAAGCCTGCACCTCAAACTTAAGAATCACCCTCACTATCCAGTGTTTTGCTCATGGTCACACAGTACCGAAACCGACTCGCTACAGGATGTAGTGATAACGTCACCATTTCTGCCCACATTGTCTGCTAACCTAATGACACACAAATAAACACAAAGGTACGCAGCATGAGCCTTGAAGCACGAGTAACCAAGCTCGAACGCAAGGTCGAGCAACTTGATCATGCGTTCCATGAGAACAACAAGACCCTTGAAGCAACTCATGGTGTTGTATCCCTGATCTTGAATGAGCAGCGTGAAAAATTCCGAAAACTGGAAGAGGATATCCAGACTACACGGAATGCAAACAACAAGCGCTTCAACAAAATCGAAGAACTGCTGATCCAGATAGTCAACCATCTTGCCAGCAAGTAAACCGCTGCCTGGTGGTTTTCGATTCACCGATTTTGCGCTGTTCAGCTCTTGTCAGCCAGCTTTCAATAGGTCTGCACCCCAAACTTCAACAACATCCTCGGCAATACATCATCCAGATTTTTCACATCTTCATCTTTCAACTGAATCAGCGAAAACCCATATTTGTCATAAATTTTCAGCTTGTCTTCCTTCCGCTTCTGGTATTTTTCATCATTCTCATAGCCCCAGTACTCGATGTAGACCTTTCCTGTGGGAATGTAGAAATCGCAGTACACATCTTCTTCAATGGGGAGTTTTCGCTCATAGGCATGGACGATCTCGGCCATGTAGAGCCAGTTATCAATCAGCATTTCGGCTTTTGATTTGACCATATGGCCGTCGGCTGTGCGTAGCTTGGCAGGGAATTTCTCCCGAAAGCTTTCAATCTCGTCGTTCTTTTCTGTACTGAGCCCGATGGCGTGCGACAAGTCACCCTTAATTTCTTTCAGCGAAAGTGAGAAGGCTTTGTTGTCCAGAATCTGTTCCGGCCAGCAGACATAGGGAATACCAGAACGATAGTCTTCTTTTTGGAGCCCGCCCATGGTTTTTCCCTGTTCGGTGATATTCCAGCCTTTCAGGGCTTTCTTTATCCAGCCCAGCTCTGAAAACAGGGCATTCATTGTCTGCCCTGACAGCTCTACCTTTTTACCCAGCTGACGGCAGCTGCGAACCGCATTTACGTCTGTGCCCGTTTTAGCTTCATCGAAACTGGCAATCAATTCTGGCCAGACAATGTATTCCCCGTATTCAGGGTGGCTGGTGTATTCGCCTCCTTTTATTTTGCCTTTCTCTGTTAACTGCCAGCTGTCGTCTTGTCGATAAATCCAACCAGCGCCTTCCATTTTACCAAGCAACTCTTTTCTTGATAATGCCATGGTTTTTGCCAATGCAGTGGCAGAGAGTTTTTTATTTTTGTTTTTCATCGTATCGTTCATAGCTACCTGATTGCTTTTTCCAGCTTATCTTATTATTAATATTGATTCACAAATAACTATGGTAATCTCCCCGTCCACTGTTACCTCCGCCAATAAATGACCCCAAATCACCGGTTTGAAATGACCTCTCGATTTACCACTTCATGGCCGAATCCCATAGTGTTATCAGCACTCAGGAAAAGGAGCCATGATCAACCGAGAGGACTACCTTATGATAAAGCAAGCCAGAGACAAAGGCTGCTATCTTGAGGACATTGCCTGCCAGAGAGGTTGCTCTGTCAGTACCGTCAAGAGAGCCCTGCAAAGGCAAGGGCCACCACCCAGACGCAAATCCGGTGTTCGCCAGAGTAAGCTTGATGATTTCAAATCCGTCATTGACGCGTTACTGGCTGAGAATGTCTGGAATGCCGAGGTCATATTTGCCGAAATCAAAGGGCAGGGATATGCCGGTGGCATCACCATTTTACGGGACTATATCCACCCTAAACGCACCCTGCGTGAAAGCAAGGCGACCACCCGTTATGAAACGGCTCCCGGTCACCAGTTGCAGCACGACTGGGGAGAACTGCAGATCGAAGTTGGAGGTGAGCTTCGCAAAGTTTATGTCTCCGTTAATGTTCTGGGCTACTCACGCCGCTTCTATGCCTTTGCTGCTTACAGCAATGATGCGGAACACACTTATGAAAGCCTGATCCGGGCGTTCGAGTGGTTCGGGGGTTCAAGTGCGCAGGTACTGGTTGATAACCAGAAGGCTGCAGTTCTGGAGCATCCTGGTAACGGACAGGTGAAGTTTAATGAAGGTTTTCTGTTGTTGTCTCGACACTACGAGTTTCAGCCTAAAGCCTGCAAACCCTACAGAGCACAGACCAAGGGAAAAACCGAGCGTATGGTGCGCTACGTAAAAGAAAACTTCTTCCAGCGCTATCGCAGCTTTGAAAGCCTTGAGCACTTGAACCAGCAACTGGGAGACTGGCTGACCAACGTAGCAGATGAACGCCATCATGACACTCTGAAAGAAAAAGTGGCTGACCGCTTTGCTAAAGAACAGCCGCACCTTCAAAAGCTACCGGATATTCGTTATGACACCAGCTACCGGGAAACACGACGTGTGCCGGTTGATGGTTACATTAATTTTAAGACGAATCGCTACAGTGTTCCCAGTACTTTGGTTGGTCAGCAAGTCAGTATCCGCATGGGACTTGACCGGCAGCTACGGGTTTATGGCCCGGACGATACCCTCGTTGCCAGCCATCTGCTGGTTGACGCAAAGAACCGCTGGGTACTCGACGCCACCCACCACCGTGCCCTGTATGACGAGATCAAGGTTGAAACCCGTGACCTCAGCCATTATGAGGAGGTGGTGTGATGGAACAGTTAACGACACTGGTCAATCGCCTTAAGCTTGACCACCTGGCTGACAACCTTGATACCCTGTGTGAGCAAGCCAGCAAGAAAGACCTGAATTACCGGGAGTTCCTGGTAGAAGTGCTTTCTACTGAGTGGGCTGGCCGTCACCAGAAAGGGCTTGAGAGTCGTCTAAAGCAAGCCCGGTTACCATGGCTAAAAACATTAGAGCAGTTTGACTACAGCTTTCAGCCGACCGTTGACCGAAAAGTGGTTCGGGAACTCTCCGGTCTTGGTTTTGTTGATCGTGCTGAAAATGTCGTATTACTCGGACCGCCAGGTGTTGGTAAAACACATCTGGCAATAGCTCTGGCTGTTAAGGCAGCAGAAGCCGGACATCGGGTTATGTTCATGAGCCTCGACAAGCTGATGACTACGCTGAAAAAAGCGTTGCAGGAGAACCGGCTTGAAAGACAGATGCAGCAACTGATGTACCCAAAGCTGCTGGTACTGGATGAAATTGGCTACCTTCCTATGGATCAGGATGAAGCCAGCCTTTTCTTCCGACTCGTGACTCGCCGTTACGAAAAGGCAAGTATCATCCTGACCTCGAATAAGAGCTTTGTCGACTGGGGCGAGATCTTTGGCGATCAAGCCATAGCCACTGCGATCTTGGATCGGCTACTGCATCATGCGACAACTCTCAATATCAAAGGTGAGAGTTACCGCCTGAAAGAGAAGCGCAAAGCTGGATTACTGAAAGGCACTTCTGCCAAGAAATAAACCTGAAAACACAGTGAACTTAACCGTTGAAAGCGGGTCAAAAGTATTGCTGAAAACGGGTCATCTCAAACCGGTGGAAGAAGGTCATATTAAAGCGGAGTTAACACCACTGCTGCCCTTCAAAACATCCTGTAATAGAGATACCCATGACTGTCGAAAATGCGTTTCCTGACGATTATTCAGAACTGCTTAATGTTTGGGAAAATTCCGTCCGGGCGACTCATGACTTTATTTCCGAAGCAGATATCGAGTTTTTTAAACCGATTATCATGGAGCAGGCTTTTCCTGCGGTCACGTTAAAGTGTGTCAAAAGTGCCAGCGGTGCCATTCAGGGCTTTGTCGGTGTTCATGATGGCAAGATTGAGATGCTGTTTGTACTCAATGAGGCCAGAGGGCAAGGGATTGGCAAGTGTCTGCTGGACTATGCCGTGCAGCATCTCGATGCCAAAACAGTGGATGTGAATGAACAAAACCCTCAGGCCACTGATTTTTACAAGCACATGGGCTTCAAAGTGGTGTCACGGTCGCCGCTAGATGGAATGGGCAAACCGTTTCCGATTCTGCATATGGCATTGTAGTGCCTGTTGAAGATTGGACGAGCACAAGGAGCGTCTCTGGTTGATAGCCCGAGAGGCTTTAAAGTGCCAGAACGCCCATTACGCCGTAATCCCCCTCACGACTGACTGGCAAAACACCCAGTTGGTGAACCTTGGCATTGTTTGGAATTTCCACTACCCATGTGGTGTGACGGGTTTGACCAATAAACGTATCCGGTTCTCCATTGCGATCCAGAGTGAACAGTAAATAGTGGTCTGCATTGCTGTCTTTATCCCAGTTCAGCCTGATCTGTTGGCCTGTTTCTTCAGTCTGTTGTTGTGTCACCCAGACTCTTGGCGGAATGGTTATTAATGCCGCTTCGTTAATGATTTTCAGTTGACCAACGTCAAGGTTTGATGGTGCAAAGGTAGCAGGCATTTTTATCGTAACAGTCTGCAACACCTGCCCCGCGAGGTTGTTCAATGACGCTGAAACCGTACACCAGCTGTTATCACACCGGGGCAGCTCAAGCTTTGTTTTTAGCCCGCTGACAAGCTTCAGTTCAATGGCAGGTTTAAGGCTATCGTGGTTATGCCGGTAGGTCAGTATTAGCTCTTCTTGTCCGTCAAACCGGTAGTCTGCTGAAAATAAGTGTGCCTGCCCGGCCAGAATGGAGTGAGGTTTAATTCTTACAGCACCACTGCCTTCGTAACCATCATGGGTTACATGCTCGACCATCGGCATGGTGAGACTGTTTTTCTTGTCACAACCATCGGGTAAAGGGGTTTGTTGCTGAGGTTGTGTCCAGCCAGTGCCCGACGTGTTCAGAATTCCAAGGGGCCGGCCTTTATGATAATAAGCGTCTCCCTGCCCTCTGTTGAAACCGGTTATAAACGGCACTTTCCTGATAACAGGCTTTGCCTCTATAAATGAACAAATTCCTGGCCAGTTTCCTTCGTTTTCTCCATGCCAATAGTCTTCCGCTTTCTTGTGGTTCTCTTCCATTGCTGCGTGTTTGTTAAAGTGCCAGTTGCTGGCAAACAGCGCCAGGTTTCTATGACTGGATTGAAGAGCTTGAAAGCGGTAAGTATCCAATGCTTGCTGGTGAGCGTCTATCCCATAAAACAGCAGTCCTTCATTCGCCTGATGAAGCCGCAGAGATTGTTCATTCCAACGGTAGTCAATCACCATTCGGCCATAGCGATCTGTGGGATTCAGTGCCCGAAAAAACTGATGATTTGACTGATTCAACGCTCCCTGATGTTCTATTTGTCCATCCACCTTCATGGCATCGTACCAAATCAGATCAACCGTCTTCGGTGCACGTTCCATGAAGTAACGCAGGAACTCTGCCATGCCTGTGGCGTCTTCCCTCATGCCGCCTTCTGTTTCCTGGTTAATAAACCAGCCATCAAAGCCCAATGTTTGTGCAATATCGATCAGTTGATCTGCAACCGGAAATGAGCCGTCTTCTTCATTCCTGGTCAGTAGTTTTTCCAGATTTGCATACCGTCCACCGTACTGTTGTGGTTGCAGATTAACCACTCCATAAACCGGCACACCCTCTTTATGACCTTGCTCAACCCAGTAAACCGGTGGCGGCACAATAATGCCTTCGTGTAGTGAACCCGCCCAGTAAATAAAGACATCTGCCAGATGCCAGTTTGTGAAAACACTGAACTGGTTGTAGGGAACACCCTGGGAAGTTTGTCCACTGGTGGCTTGAGAATGAAATATCATGGTTTTACTGCCCAGTCGTTCGGGCAGTTTCTGCAGAGGTACTGAAGAGCGATGGTCTTCCAGCCAGTAAGAATCATCTGGCTGCCATTGCATCAGGTCATCAATCTGCCAGGCAGGGGAAACCGGCATCAGGCTGTTTGCCGAAGCTTTCAGGTATAACAGGGTTAACAACAGGTAAACCCGGACCGAGGCGATCCTTTGCCTTGTATTCATTTTATTTTCCACAGGAATTAAGTCATTAAAACTGACCGGATAGTTTGGAAATAGTTCAACGATACTAACAGTATTGCTGGCGTGGGCGTGTTTGAACAAACAGTGTCTTTAATAAAAAAACACTTATTTATCAATAAGTTAGATTTTTTCCAGACATTCAAAACCAAGAGCTGTTTGTTTTTTGAACAGCAAGACGTTCATGCTAGAAGAAGCGGAATTCAAAGCAGTATACCAAAAATGATCACAGGGTTATCCACAGAAGTTGTGAATAACCTGAAAACCAAAGGGCTGCTACTTGCTGGCGAGATTGTTGACGATCCGGATAAGGATTTCCTCGATCTTTTCAAGACGGCGATCTTGCCGATCAAACCTTGTATTGAGAGCTGCAATCTCTTTCCGTGTTGCTGCTTGCTCTTGCTCAAGTTTGTCAATCAAGTTTTCGTTTTGCTTAAATACTGCCGCAGTCGCCTCGGCTATACCAGTCACAACCGTTTGTAGCTCTTCCATAGCCCTTTCCTGCTTTGCGCTGTGCAGGAATAGCTTTCTGATGTCGTTTTGTGAATTTCTGACACTGATCTGTATTTGATCAATAGGATCATCATTATTTTTTCCGTGGTTCATACAGACACCTTTTGATTGTTTTTTGTGCGTTGAGCATAGCAGAAAACAATTCAGAGGCCTCTAATGCCAACCACTATCTGGCTGTCACCAAATGATAACGAAGCAACCCGCGATGCTGCATCCAGCGAATAAACCAGACCAGCAGGCGAAGCCGAATCCAGACCTTGGAACGGGTCACAGAAGACAGGCTTCCATAATGTTGTGAAAACCAGAAGCAGAAACCGGAAAGCACATCTTCACTGATGTCAGTCATCTGAACGTCTTCAAAGCCACAGGTGTTTAACATGGATTCATACACCTGCGTTACATACAAACCACTTACAGGAATACCGCAGGTTCTGGCCATCAGTGTCACCATGCGCTGTTCCAGACGGTCTTTAAAAGGTCGGGCCAGCACCATATCGGTCAACGTGACAGCACCTCCCTTGCGGAGTACCCGTCGTGCTTGCTGGAAGAACGTCTTTTTGTCTGCCATGTGGTAAGCACAGTCCAGTGCCAGCACTTTATCGAAAGACTCATCGTCAAGGCGCTGCATAATCGATACATTGCCGCGCTCGAGGTTTAACTGACCGAAGTGCCCGCAGTAGTCGTGTGCGTCGGCCAGCATTCGTTCGGATTCCGTTGCCGCTGTGAGCGATTCCACTTGGTAGTAATCAAGCCAGACCAGCAGCTGGTCGTAACTGGTAAAGCCCATATCCAGCACTTTATCTTTATTCGACAAGCAGGCTTTATCGGCCAGCAAACCAGCCAGTTCCGAGCAGGCCTGACGATAGTTTGCCGTATCGTGCCAGTAGCCCAGGAGTCGCCAGCGAGAAGAAGTAGAGACACCACTGTTTAGAAGCCACTGATCTGCAACAACACCTTTATCCGTTCGGGAAGACGGAAACCAGATGCGAACCAGCAACATGATGATTTGAGACAGTAAACCGGACATCACCAGCCAGGTGATACCAATACCGAGAAAGAATGTAAGTATCGCCATAAGATGAAATTATTATTTCCTTGCTCTATATACGACAGCGACGCACAAATTTGTATTCGCCCGACCAAACAGGCCAGATCATAGAGAGATCAACAGGCGAATACCAGCGCATTATTGCTATACCATTTCTTCGCTTTGCTGACGCTTTCCGGACACCTTCACAATAAACACTAATCCGGATGCCAGTGCGACGAGTGCACCAGCAGGCCAGGCAATCGATGACGACAAGGCCAGTCCTTCAGGTGCCATAAGAATGTAGGTTGTACACACTGCCGTCATGAACACAGCAGGCACCAGAGGAATCCAGACGTTTTTATCCTGCACCGCCATATATACGGCAGCTGTCCATAAAACAATGGTCGCCAGCGCCTGATTGGAGAATGCGAAGTACCGCCAGATAATCGAAAAGTCTACCAGTGTCAGCAGATAACCAATCAGAAAAACCGGCACTGCCAGCACCAGCCGGTGAAACATATGTACCTGACCAATGTTCAGCATGTCGGCAAAAATCAATCTAAGGCTTCGGAATGCGGTATCGCCAGAAGTAATGGGGCAGGCAATCACACCGAGGATCGCCAGCATTCCTCCAAGGCTTCCCATCAGACCAATGGCCACTTCATTGACCACCAGTGACGGGCCGCCCTGATCAAGCACTTCAGACAGTCCGCCAATACCATTCGGGAAGAAAGCCATGGCAGCAGCTGCCCAGATCAGGGTGACAACACCTTCAGCCACCATGGCACCATAGAATACACGTCGCCCAAAGGTTTCATTGGGAACACATCGTGCCATCAAGGGGGACTGGGTAGCGTGGAAGCCGCTGATCGCTCCACAGGCAATGGTTATGCACAACATTGGCCACACAGGTAATCCGGCAGGATGATTGGAAGGTGTTCCGACTTCCGGCACTGGCAGATCATTAACCACCAGCATGACGGCAATGCCTACCGCCATAAACAACAGCGCCACAGCAAACAGCGGGTAGATTTTGGCAATGACTTTATCCACCGGCAAGATGGTGGCAATGAAGTAATAACCAATAATCACCGCCAGCCAGAAGGATTTGTTGGCAAAAATGCCTTCAAACCCCAGGTTACTCAGCAAAGAGGCTGGCCCAACCATAAACACCACGCCGACCAGCAACAACAAAACAATGGACAGAATTCGCATAAACTGACGAACCCTGAGACCCAGATAAATACCCACGACTTCCGGAATGCTTTTGCCATCGTGCCGCAACGACATCATGCCGGAAAAATAGTCATGAACCGCACCGGCAAAAATGCAACCGAATACAATCCAGATAAAGGCGGAAGGGCCATACAATGCACCGAGAATGGCACCAAAGATAGGACCCAGTCCGGCAATATTAAGAAACTGGATCAGAAAAATGCGCGGCCAGCTCAGAGGGACGAAGTCAACACCATCTGTTAGTTTGTAAGCGGGTGTAGTGCGGGAAGGATCGGCACCAAAGGCTTTTTCCACCACCGAACCATAGAGTGCGTACCCCACCATAAGTGCCAGAAGGGCAACAATAAAACTTATCATGAAATGAACCTCCGAAATGCATAATGAAGGCTCGGTTCCCCTGATTCCGGCACTTCCACTCGCTACTGTCCTAAGCTTTGCTCCCGTCCATGGCGATAAATACTCAAAGTCATTTTCACTTCTGTTGAAGCAAAAGACCGACCTTGATCAGCCTGCGTATAATAGTTTGTCCGGTAACCATAGCTGCTTGGACAACAAAATCTGATAAAAATTGGAAACTAGAGAGAGATTTTCAATAATTTTTTGCTATTAATCAGGATGAGTTATTGTCCTTTTTATGTCCTGGCAAACATAGATCCTCTCTAAAGCGAGGCGAAATTGATCCTTTGGACGAACATACCGAATGACCATTCAAAGAAAATCAAATATGGACTATCGATCAATTTCTATCTGCTAAGCTTTTTCGGTGTTAAAATTTCGAGATACATTTATGAGTGGTATGATTGATGCCATCGCATCGGTGCTTTGGGGCTATCTTCTTATCTACCTGCTGTTAGGTGCAGGTATCTATTTCACGCTGCGTAGCCGCTTTGTTCAGTTCCGTCATTTCCTGCACGCCTGGAAAATTATGTTTGCCTCCCGGCGAACCGGCAAAAACGAAATTTCTTCTTTTCAGGCGTTGTGCACCGGTCTGGCTGCACACGTGGGCACCGGTAACCTTGCCGGAGTCGCCATTGCTATTTATATAGGTGGCCCGGGTGCCATTTTCTGGATGTGGGTTGTGGCTCTTCTGGGGATGTCCTCCAGTTATATAGAGAACACACTCGCCCAGCTGTATAAAACCAATAATAATGACGGTACTTTCCGAGGGGGGCCTGCCTACTACATTCAGAAAGCTCTGGGACTGCGCTGGCTGGGGGTTCTGTTTTCCTCTCTGCTGCTGATTGCCTTTGGCTTTGTTTTCAATATGGTGCACGCCAATTCGGTCGCCGCATCCGTCTCGGCTTACAGTGATATCAGCATCGAATTCGTCGGACTGTCAATGGCCCTGATTACCAGCCTGATTATATTCAGGGGTATTCACACCATTACCCGGTTTGCAGAAATGGTCGTGCCCTTTATGGCGCTGGCTTATTTTCTGATTGCCATGATCGTTGTGGTGATGCATCTGGAAGATATTCCTGCCGTTTTCTCCCTGATTATCAGCCATGCCTTTGGTGTTGAGCAGGCTGTCGGTGGCGGTATTGGTTATTCTGTAGCACAGGCCATTATGCAGGGGGTAAAACGCGGTCTGTTTTCTAACGAAGCCGGAATGGGCAGCGGACCCAATGCAGCCGCCACGGCAACACCCTGGCCACACCACCCTGCCGCCCAGGGCATTATCTCCATGACCAGTGTGTTCATCGACACCATTGTTATCTGTACAGCCACTGCAGCCATAGTCATTTTGTCGGGACAACTCGAAAGCGGCAATACGCTCAACGGTATTCAGCTGACGCAGGCTTCTCTGGGCAGTATTGTTGGCCCCTGGGGTGAATGGTTTATAACCGGTGCCGTCATCCTGTTCGGGTTTACTTCCGTTGTCGCCAACTATTACTACGGAGAATCCAACCTGCTGTTTATGAAGAACAACAGGTACCTGTTACTTTCCTATCGCCTTGTCGTGGTAGCACTGGTTTATCTGGGAGCAGTGAGTAGTCTGGAAGCTGTGTGGGTTCTGGCAGACCTGGCAATGGGGCTTATGGCACTGATCAACCTTGTGGTCATTGTTTTACTGTCAGGCCCTGCGTTGCAGGTACTCAAGGACTATGACCGGCAATTGCAGGCCGGAAAGTCACCCGTGTTTAATCGCAAAAAGTTTCCTTTCCTGCACCAGACCATGGATAGCGATGTCTGGGTTTCCGATTCCGATGATCCGGATGACTTTGAAGATGGCGGACTCAATACCTCCTCTGAAAACAGCTCTTCCGAAGCGGCTAAAAACCTTGGTCACCTTCCCGACCGACTTTGAAACCGGGCAACCAACCCTATGAAACCATGGGGTTGGCAACTATCAGAATCCAACAGCCAAAAGCTGCTTTTCAAACACATGTTAACAGCGCGTCACCGAAAAAGTTTCCGGCTGCATTCTTTTCATTCTTGTGATTTTCTTGCGGATTAGTCATTAAAAGCAGTTTTTTTAACCAAAAACCGGTTAAAAACAACCCTTTATCGCCCTTATATCCCTATGCGCACCCCAACACCCCGCATACAAAACAACCCATACAAAAATAAGCACAAACACCGATGCGCACGACAAACGACGTACAATAGGCTTTTCCCAGTGACACATTAGTATCCGCAGCATACCCCGTTTCAGTTCACAAATTTTGCACGATCATTCGATAGGTATAAACACCGAGATAGTCGCGTTTATTCACTGATATTCTCAAAAACTTTTTGAAATAAAACTCGGAGTGATACCAACAACTCTGAGAACCTTATGAACGAATTTATTGCACCAATCATCGATTCGCTTAACGGTCTGCTGTATGGCAGCGTGCTGATCTACCTTCTGGTGGGTGGCGGTATTTTCTTCACGGTTCGCACCCGTTTTGTTCAATTCCGTCGCTTCGGACTTGCGGTCAAAACCATGATGGGAAGCCGTACCACTGCTGACAAATCCCAGATCTCTCCATTCCAGGCTTTCTGTACCAGCCTTGCAGCCCGTATCGGTACCGGTAACATGGCCGGTGTGGCCGTTGCTATTTACCTTGGTGGTGCAGGTGCCGTGTTCTGGATGTGGTTTATTGCACTGCTGGGCATGGCAACCAGTCTGGCAGAAAACGTTCTGGCACAGATTTACAAGACCAACAATGGTGACGGCACCTACCGTGGCGGCCCGGCTTACTACATTGAAAAAGCCCTGGGACATCGCTGGTTGGGTGTGACCTTCTCTATTTCCCTGATCATCGCTTTCGGCTTTGCCTTCAACAGTGTTCAGTCTAACTCCATTGCCGCTGCGTTCAGTGGCTACGGCATTGAACCAAGCCTGATCGGTATTGCACTGGCTGCTGTCAGCGCCCTGATTATCTTCGGCGGTATTCGTTCTATCTCCAAAGTGGCCGAGATGATCGTTCCTGTAATGGCTCTGGGTTATCTGGCCATTGCCCTGATTGTTGTGCTGATGAACGTGACTGAACTGCCAGCAGTATTCAGTCTGATCTTCCGCAGTGCCTTCGGTTTTGAATCTGCAGCCGGTGGTGCGATTGGTGCCGCTGTGGTTAACGGTATCAAGCGTGGTCTGTTCTCTAACGAAGCCGGTATGGGTAGTTCTCCAAACGCTGCTGCTGCTGCTCACTCCACTCACCCGGTTAATCAGGGTCTGATGGGCATGCTGGGCGTATTTCTGGATACCATCGTCGTATGTACAGCCACTGCTGCCATCATTCTGATGTCTGGTATGCTGGACAGCGGTCTGACCGGTATCGAACTGACTCAGGCAGCTCTGTCTTCTCAGGTGGGTGCCTGGGGTGGTCATCTGGTTGCACTGGCTATTCTGCTGTTTGCTTTCACCTCTATCATTGCTAACTACTACTACGGTGAATCCAACCTGCGTTTCATCAACGACAGCAAAGGTCTGATCATTGCTTACCGTGTCGCGGTTCTGGCAATGGTTATGTGGGGTTCTGTGAGCAGCCTGCCAACCGTCTGGAACTTCGCTGACGTTTCCATGGGTGTGATGGCACTGATCAACATGGTGGCTATCTGCGTTCTGTCCAGCATCGTGATTCAGGTTCTGAGAGATTACGACGAACAGCTGGACAGCGGCATGACTCCGGTCTTCAACCGCAGCAAGTTCCCGTTCCTGGACAAGACCATGGATAAAGATGTTTGGCAGGAGCACAACGACCGTTCTGCTGCCAGCTCTGCACCCATCAACGTGAAGCCAGCCTTCATTGCTGACTGATCATTGAGCGATTGCTGAAAATGAGAAAAGGGTGCCTGTGCACCCTTTTCTTTTGTCTTGAATAACTGACTACTTGCGTACGGCTCGAACAGAAAACTTCGCCTTACTCAAATCTACGTCAGCAATACTGAGCGTTTCATAATCCTGAGTGGCTGAAGCGCGAATGCGCAAATGCTCAAACCGTAACTCCCCCAGAGAACAGGGAATCCTCAGCCGGATCGAACCATCTGCCCGAATTTCTGCCCGGGCTTCATTGGGGTCATATTCCAGTGCCTGAAAGCCATCGGCGGTGGTCAGAGAATTAATCAGTGGTGCAATAAGGCGGGTAAGCTGATCGGTGCCCTGAACCGCTTCATCGGAATCATCTTCACTCTGCAATCCAGCCAGTACCTGCAATGGTTGCAGCAGAGCAATGGCCAGAGACGAGGCAAAACGAATTCGGGTCTGGTTCGAAAGCGCCCTTCGTAACTGAAATCGGGAAATATCTCTCATCACCAGCAGCACCTCCCCCAATTTTTGTCCGGTCTGTTGTTGCAGTTCTGCGGCCTTTTGCAGCTGTGCCTCGGAAACATATCCCCGTTTCAGCAGAATCCGCCCCAGCCTTGATTTGTGGTATGCTTCTGCCCGATTTACATTATCCATAACGGATGCAAACTCCCGTTTTGCAAGATTACGGACAAGTTATCGACCAACCGGTTAACAACTGTTGCAGCGGGTTGCTCAACGGAACGTCACACAGGCTCTCAGCATGTCAGAAAAAAACCAGGGCTTTGCCTTTGAAAAATCACTCAGTGAGCTGGAATCATTGGTTCAACAAATGGAATCCGGAGATCTGACACTGGAACAATCATTGAAGGCGTTCGAAAAGGGCGTCAAGCTCACCCGTGAATGCCAGCAAGCGCTGAGTCAGGCAGAACAAACTGTTCAACAGCTGCTGGATAATAACGGTCAACTGGAAACCCGGCCTTTCGAACCGTCCGAAGGGGAATAGGCGATGATGCTTAAGGACTACATGACCAGCTGTCAGCAACGGGTCGATAACAAGTTGCGACAAGTCATTCCTGCCAGCAGCGATATCAGTACAACGCTGGTTGAAGCCATGGCTTACTCGGTTTTTAACGGTGGCAAGCGAATTCGTCCGGTACTGGCTTATGCTGCCAACCAGGCTGTCGGAGGAGATCATTCATCAGCCGATGCCGCCGCCTGCGCCGTTGAACTGATTCATGCCTACTCCCTCGTACACGATGACTTGCCTGCCATGGACGACGACGACCTGCGCCGGGGTAAGCCTACCTGCCATAAAGCCTTTGACGAAGCGACCGCCATCCTTGCCGGTGATGCCCTGCAAACGCTCGCCTTTGAAACCCTCTGCAATCCGCAACTACTGCCGGACGGTGATTACTCGGCAGAAAGCAGGCTGAAACAACTGCATTGTCTGGCAGAAGCCTCGGGGCATGCCGGTATGGCAGGAGGTCAGTCAAAAGACCTGCTCTCCGTGGGCAAACCTCTGACTGCCAAAGAACTCCAACATATGCACAACCATAAAACCGGAGCCCTGATTCGTGCCAGCGTGCAGATGGGTGCTCTGAGTCACCGGTTTACCCCTGTTGACCAGCTGGAGCAACTGGATGTTTACGCCAAAGCCATTGGTCTGGCGTTTCAGGTGCAGGACGATATTCTGGATGTGGTGTCCGATACAAAAACCCTTGGAAAACAGCAAGGTGCTGATCTGGCTCTGGACAAACCGACGTATGTATCACTGATGGGGCTTGAAGAAGCCAAAGCCTATGCCCAATCGCTCTCTGACAGTGCCATTGAAGCCATAAAAGCATTCGATGACCGGGCTACGGTACTTCGCCAGCTGGCCGCATACATCATTCATCGCTCTCACTAGGAGGCTGGCTCACTCAAGGATGCCAGATGTACTAACCTGATACATCCTGCTGGCAATTTCTATTCATAATCCGCGGGTGCCTTGTAACACTTGTAATACTTGTAACAAAAGTGCCTTATCGATAAAGGTTCAGGTACAATCTACGTTAATGAGCTATAAAAGTCGGGGTCAACCGACTTTTCCGATTTCCTGAGCGGGAAGTTTATTCATACCAGCTCTTCCCCAGACCATACCCAGAGGCGTATGGTAGAAATACAGAAGGGGTATCAGAGCCAGAGCGAGTCTACCGGCTAACCTGCCGGTGTTCAGCTGGTAACCGATCCCAAGGCCGAAGAAGCCCGAATCGCAAGCGACAACATGTTTCACGAAATACCGAAGACCAGGCCTGAAACGCCCTTATTGGATAACATTGATACGCCCGAGCAGCTTCGTGCTCTTGATGTATCGGATTTGCCTGCGCTGACCCGGGAACTGCGTGAGTTCCTGCTCTACTCGGTCGGTCAGACCGGGGGACACTTCGGTGCAGGCCTCGGTGTTGTAGAGCTGACAGTAGCCCTGCATTACCTGTTTAACACCCCTGAAGACCGACTCGTCTGGGACGTTGGTCATCAGACCTATCCCCATAAAATTCTTACCGGTCGCAAAGAACGCATGGATTCTCTGCGTCAGAAAGACGGTCTGGCGGCTTTTCCCAAACGTTGTGAAAGCTCCTTTGACACCTTTGGTGTGGGACATTCCAGCACCTCCATCAGTGCAGCTCTTGGTATGGCCATTGCCGCCAAACTTAAAGGCGATCAACGTCGTACTGTAGCGGTTATTGGTGACGGTTCGATGACAGCCGGCATGGCCTATGAAGCCATGAACCATGCTGCGGACGAGAAAGCCAATGTGCTGGTGATTCTGAACGATAACGACATGTCCATTTCCCACAGTGTGGGTGGCCTGTCTAACTACCTGACCAAAGTACTGTCCAGCAAGACCTACCATCATATCCGCGAAGGCAGCAAAAAGGTCCTGAATGCCATTCCCCGCGCCTGGGAGCTGGCTCGCCGTACCGAAGAACACGTCAAAGGGATGATCATTCCCGGCACTCTGTTTGAAGAAATGGGCTTTAACTACTTTGGACCGATCGACGGCCATGATCTGCCTATGCTGTTGCACACGCTGGAAAACTTGAAAGATCTGGATGGCCCCCAGTTCCTGCATATCGTGACCCGCAAAGGCAAAGGCTTTACTCCGGCAGAGCAGGACCCCATTGGTTATCACGCCATCACCAAGCTGGAACCTCAAAAACAGGAAGTTCAGGCACCTAAACCGGCTGTTCCGAAGAAGCCCAAATACGCCAATGTGTTCGGTCAATGGTTGTTTGATATGGCCGGGCAGGACGACAAACTGGTGGGTATTACCCCCGCCATGTGCGAAGGCTCAGATCTGCTGCGCTTTGCCGAACATTACCCGGAACGTTACTTTGATGTTGCCATTGCCGAGCAGCACGCTGTCACTCTGGCCGCTGGTATGGCCTGTGAAGGTATGAAACCGGTGGTCGCCATTTATTCCACCTTCCTTCAGCGGGGCTATGACCAGCTGGTGCATGATGTGGCGGTGCAGAATCTGGATGTACTGTTTGCCATAGACCGTGCCGGCATGGTGGGAGAAGACGGCCCGACTCACGGGGGCTGTTACGATATTGCTTATCTGCGCTGTATCCCGAACATGCTGATCATGGCACCCGGTGATGAAAATGAAACTCGCCAGATGCTCACCACCGGCCATCAATATAATGGTCCGGCCTCGGTTCGTTATCCTCGTGGCACCGGTCCTGGCGCGGTCATTAGCAAAACTCTGGAACCTCTGGAAATTGGCAAGGGCGAAATTCGTCGTCAGGGTAAGCGTGTTGCCATCCTTGCTTTTGGTACCGTACTGACCAATACGTTAAAGGCGGCAGAACAGCTGGGCGCTACCGTTGCCAACATGCGCTTTATCAAGCCTTTGGATACCCGGCTGATTGATGAACTGGTGAAAACCCACGAGTTACTGGTCACAGTGGAAGAAGGGTGTATCAGCGGTGGTGCTGGCTCGGCTGTCAGCGAATACCTCAACGAACAGGCCATGAATGTGCCAGTGTTGAATCTTGGTATTCCTGACCGTTACATCGAAGCGGCCAGTCACGCGCAACAGCTGGAAGAATGTGGTCTTGACCCACAGGGTATCGTTGATTCGGTCAATGATCGTTTGAGCAGGGAAGTTCGTCATACAGTGGCTCTGGCGCAGGTTGCCAGACCCTGATGAACGATTGACCAGAGAAGGGTCGGGAGGAGATCAGCACTTCTCCCGGCGTTGGCTAAGAATCAGGCTGTCTCCAGCAGATGTCCCAGCTTCCAGACCTTAGTGGTCAGATACTTTTCATTATGAGGGTTCTGACCCGTCTGATGCTGCTGACGCTCAACCACATCAATTCCCTGCTTGGTCAGGGCATCCACCTTGCGAGGATTGTTGGTCATTAGTTTCAGTTGGCTAACGCCCAGATGATCCAGCATGACTTTGCACATATCGTATTTGCGCAAATCGGCTTCAAAGCCTAATTCTTCATTAGCTTCAACAGTGTCACGACCTTCATCCTGAAGATGATAAGCACGGACTTTGTTCATCAGACCGATACCACGCCCTTCCTGGCGCAAATAAAGAATAACGCCACGACCTTCTGCAGCAATCTTGCGCATGGCCGCCTCTAACTGAGGGCCACAATCACAACGCATGCTGAACAGGGCATCGCCAGTCAAACATTCCGAATGAACCCGCGCGAGAACGGGACCGCCCTGACTCAAATCACCCATGGTGAGAGCCAGATGCTCCTTGCCAGTGCCACTCTCCTCGAATCCATGCATCATGAATTCACCAAAAGGGGTGGGCAGGCGAGACTCTGCGACAAACCTTACAGACACTCACTACTCCTCAAAACAGTCGTGCTGGCAGATTGTACCAGTCCCTAACGATACAGGCGAGCTGCAGATAATCCTTAAGTACTCAACCATACGAAATCATATTTTCTGACTCATTGCTCAGGCACTCTCGGTAACTACTCCTGCGTTACCCTACCTTCTGCATCCATGCAGTCGTGACTGCGTTGCAACTCTGGTCACATAGCTTGCTATGCTCCCGCCGTTGCGCCTTGCAGAGCACCTGCCCAATGAGCCAGAAATATTCGATTTCGCATAGCCGAGCACTTAGAAGCTGTTCATAACCTTTTGGGCAAGTAAAAATAGTGACTTCAAACGATTATGAATAGCTTCTTTAACTCGCCGGATGTTCAAAACCTTGCTTCAAGTACCATTACGCCCCGGTCTTCAGTAAGGTGCAGCCACCAGTAAAAGCAATGACAATAACAAGGGAAGTGCAATATTCCAGCTCGCCCCGCTAAATATACGACTATAGTCGTAAGAGTTGGCATGAAGATAAAAATTAAAAGTGGTAAGGAGTCAGAATGTACTGGCTCCTCATCAGAAACAGTCAATGGTTACCAAGAACTCGATTAGCCCGGGAACACAGCAAGAACCTGCATACACACCAGCGCAAACACCCCGGCAATCACATCATCAATCATAATGCCAAAGCCGCCTTTGACCTTTTTATCCAGCACCCGGATCGGCCAGGGCTTGATGATGTCAAAAATGCGGAACAGCACAAAACCGATCACCACCCACAACCAGCCCGCTGGCGCGGCAATCATGGTAATCCAGTAGCCGACAAACTCATCCCAGACAATGCCCGGGTGGTCGTGGACACCAAGGTCTTTAGAGGTACGGTCACAAATCCAGATGCCCAGAATCATACTGACGACCAGCACCAGCAGATAATTCCACATGGGCAAATACTGCAACAGCAGATAAAAAGGCACTGCCGCCAGTGTGCCAAAGGTGCCCGGTGCTTTTGGAGCCAGACCACTACCCAGCCCGAAAGCCAGAAAATGAACAGGATTAGACCAGACGGAAGGAGATCGGCTCATAACTTATCAATGTCGTCTTCATTAAACGTTTAAAAATGCCGGTAAGCGGCGGCGGACAGGGGCAGTCCTGTTGAAGCATCATAAATACCTGCTGTATCCATGATACGACCAATACAGGTTACGGAACATTCTGCCCGAATCTCTTCAGGCAATGCCAGTGTTTTCTCGGCAGGCCAGGTAAAACAGAGTTCATAGTCATCACCGCCGCCAAGCGCATAACCCTGTGCCTTTGACAGCCCCGCAACACTGAGCAACTGTGGCGAAAGCGGCAATTGTTCAAGGTTCAGTTCAGCGCCAACCCCGCTGGCTTTAAGGATATGTCCAAGATCACCCAGCAGGCCATCCGAGATATCCAGTGCAGCTGTCGCACCATGGGTTGCCAGCCACTGCCCAAGCTTTACTCTGGGTGAAGGCTTATAGTAACGCTCAAGCAGATAGCTTACCGAGTCATCGTCGCAACGGTGAGGATAGAGTCCTTCCAGCACAGCAGGCAACGCACCTGCCGCATCACCAAGGCTTCCACTGACGTATACCAAGTCACCCGCAGAGGCTCCGCTTCGCAAAAGCGCCTGCCCGGTTGGCACCAACCCCTGTACCTGAATAGAAATCGTCAGCGGCCCACGGGTGGTATCACCACCAATCAAAGCCAGACCGGAAGGCTGTGCCAGTGCCACCAGGCCGTCAGAAAAAGCCTGCAGCCAGTCACTGTCGGATTCAGGCAGGGTCAAACCCAGTGTAAAGCTGTGAGGTTCTGCCCCCATGGCAGCAAGGTCACTGATGTTTGTTGCCAGCGCTCGATAACCCAGCAGGAAAGGATCGCACTGTTCAGGAAAGTGGACACCCGACACCAGAGTGTCCAGCGATTGAGCCAGTTGCCTGCCCTGAGGCACTGACAACAGGGCGCAGTCGTCACCAATACCCAGAACATCAGACCGCGAAGGTTGCAGTTCCGGGCGATCAAAGAAATGTCGGATTAACTCGAATTCTCCCACTGACATTCCTGCACTCCCTGTCAATCAGGCTGGATAAGCAGAACGCCCACCAGCCTTCATATGAAAACAATCGCTTAACCCAAAAGGCTAACCGATCACTGCCATGAAATAATTATTATGAAGATAAGCGAATTAACGCTTGCGATGACTGCGAACTTCGTCCGCTCTGACGCGAGGCGCCAGCTTGTCGAGAATGCCGTTGATGTAGCGGTGAGAATCCTGAGCACCAAAACGCTTAACCAGCTCAATCGCTTCGTTGATAACCACACGGTAAGGCACATCCATACGATGCATCAGCTCGTAGCAACCAATACGCAGGGCAGCCACTTCCACCGGGTCCAGCTGGCTGATCGGACGATCCAGCAGCGGGTTCATGGTGTCATCCAGCGTGCTCATTTCACGTGGAATGCCGTGCAGCAGAGTGTGGAAATAGCCATCATCCACCTTGCTGAAATCATTGTCAGCACGAAACTGCATTTCAATGTCAGTCAGGGACGATTTGGACATCTGCCACTGGTACAAAGCCTGCAACGCCAGCTGACGGGCACGACGACGTTCGGACGGCTTAGGGCGCTGAGCGTCCTTACGCCCAGCCTCCTGATTCAGAGAAGTCAATTCAGACCTCCAGCTTTTTCATCAGAGACACCATTTCAAAAGCAGCCATGGCAGCTTCTTCACCTTTATTGCCCGCCTTGGTGCCAGAACGCTCAATCGCCTGTTCAATGGTGTCAACGGTCAGAACGCCAAAGCTCACCGGAATTTCATATTCCAGATTCACGTGAGACAGACCTTTCACACATTCGTTGGCAACAAATTCAAAGTGCGGAGTGCCACCACGGATCACTGCACCCAGAGCAACGATCGCATCGTATTGGCCGGACTTGGCCACTTTTTTGACCGCCAGCGGAATTTCAACCGCACCCGGGCAGCGCACAACCGTGATATCTTCTTCCGGAATGCCGTGGCGAGTCAGGCTGTCCACCGCACCGCTCAGCAGGCTTTCTACAACAAAAGAATTCCAGCGGCCAACCACGATGGCGTATTTTCCGCCATTTGGTTCCAGAGTGCCTTCAATGGTTTTTAAAGACATTTAATTTCCTCTCAATAAACCTGCAAGGACATCTAGGAGGCTGTCCGAGAATAGTCTGCCCTACTGCGGTCGTAGTAAATTGGTCTAAAAATCCGATTTTGTTCGTCAAATAGCTCGCTATTCTTCTCTCAAAACCGTATTTTTATCCTCAATTTTCTACGATCCTCGCTACGGGCGCTATTCCCGGACAGCCTCCTAGCCTTCACAGGGAATATATTCGACAATTTCCAGATCAAAACCGGACAGAGCACCAAACTTCACCGGAGAACTCAGCAGGCGCATTTTACCTACGCCCAGTTCACGCAAAATCTGGGAACCGGTACCAATGGTCCGATAAGCACCCGACATACCAACCCCTGTACGACCTTCACTGAAGCGACTCAGGGCAGTACCCAGATCCAGCTTGTGCTCGTTATCCAGAAGAACGATAACACCTTGGGATTCCTGAGCGATTTTGGCCATTGCCTTGTTCAGGGACCAGCTGCTGGCGCCTTCACCGGGGTGGGCAGACAGAAGATCGCGGAACGGCTCCATCGCGTGTACCCGAACCATCACCGGCGTATCGGGAGTAATATAGCCCTTGCTCAGTGCCAGGTGGGTATTTCCGCTGATCGTGTCTTTGTAGACCGTCATATCGAACTGGCCAAAATCGGTGTCCAGCTTGCGCTTCTCAACCTGTTCAACCGTTTTTTCGTTCATGATCCGGTAGTGGATCAGATCAGCAATGGTACCCATCTTCAGATCATGCTTTTCAGCAAAGAGTTCCAGATCCGGACGACGGGACATGGAACCATCTTCATTCATGATCTCGATAATCGCTGCAGCCGGTGTTACTCCAGCCAGACGAGCCAGGTCACAACCTGCTTCGGTATGACCGGCACGACTCAGAACACCACCCGGGCGGGCACGCAGCGGGAAGATGTGTCCCGGCTGAACAATATCTTCCGGGCGGGACAAAGAGTCTACGGCAACACGAATGGTACGCGCGCGGTCATGGGCCGAAATACCGGTGGTTACCCCTTCTGCTGCCTCGATAGACACCGTAAAAGGTGTGCCATAACCGGACTGATTGTCGTCCGAGCTGACCATCGGAGGCAATCCGAGAAAGTCGCAGCGTTCGCCGGTCAGGGTCAGGCACAGAAGCCCTCTGGCCTCACGGGTCATAAAGTTAACGATCTCAGGAGTGATTTTTTCAGCGGCAATAATCAGGTCGCCTTCATTTTCACGATCTTCGTCATCCATCAGGATCACGGGCTTACCGAGACGAATGTCTTCGATAATCTCTTCGATGGAATTTAACTGCATATCACCCCCGGAAAAAGATTAAGCCGGAAGAAGGTTCCGGCTTACAAAACGCCTTCATTCTAACGGTTTACGAACATTAACAGAAGACAACGACCCGCGTTAACGCATAAAACCGTGTTGTGCCAGAAAACCTTCCGTCAGGTTGGATGCCGGTTCAGCGTTCTCTTCTTTCAGAGAAGGGTCCAGCAAACGTTCCAGATAACGAGCCAGTACATCCACTTCAAGGTTGATACGACTTCCGGGGCGGTAATGGGTAATCACCGTTTCCTGCTGGGTATGGGGCACAATATTCAGGGAAAACCGGCAACCATCGACCCTGTTAACGGTCAGGCTGACACCATCTACTGTGATAGAGCCCTTGTGGGCAATGTAACGTGCCAGTGCTTTTGGCGCTTCCAGCCAGTACACCCAGGATCGGGCAGCGGATTCTACCGAAACCACACGTCCGACGCCATCCACATGACCACTGACCAGATGACCGCCCAGACGGGTGGTCGGTGTCAGGGCTTTTTCAAGGTTTAAAGGGCTGCCAACCGGCAGCTCGTCCAATGTGGTGTACTCCAGTGTTTCCAGTGACACATCGGCGACATAGCCAGAGCCTGTCAGTTCCACCACTGTTAAACACACACCATTGGTGGCAATACTGTCACCCAGTTGCACATCGGACAGGTCGAGCTTGCCGGAATCGATGGTCAGGCGCAGGTCGCCCTGACGCTTTTCAACCGACTGCAAACGTCCAACCGCTTCAATAATTCCGGTAAACACTACTTACTCCTTAATCATTGTTTGGAAAGGCGGTGATTTTCCAGTCATTACCCACCGCACGAATATCGGTAATGTTCAGGTTCAGCTTTTCTGCCATGGTGGCAAATGGCATGTCCATGAGGGGGCGAGCCGAAGAACCCATCAGCACCGGTGCCATAAACACGACCAGTTCATCCACCAGCCCCTGTTCCATCATGGCACCCGCCAGTGTCGCACCGGTTTCCAACAAAACATCATTGATGTCTTTTGTGATCAGAATTTCCAGCATTTGTTCCAGATTGATGCGTCCATCATGAGAATCAAGCATCAACACCTCTGCCCCGGCTTCTTCCAGTGCCCTTTTACGGGCTTTATCAGCCTGCACCGAACAGAAAATCATTACCTGTCCGGGACCCGTGATCACTTTGGCATCAACCGGCGTTCTAAGGCTGGAATCCAGTACCACCCTTAATGGCTGATTCTGAACCAGAGCTTCCGCTTCCGGCAGGTTGAGTTCATTTTCTCTGAGGGTCAGAGATGAATTGTCATGCAGAATCGAACCAACACCGGTGACAATCGCACCGCTCAGGGCTCGCAGACTCTGAACTTCACTGCGGGCCTGTGGCCCGGTAATCCACTGGGATTCACCACTGGCCATTGCCGTTCGGCCATCAAGGCTCATGGCCAGCTTGGCACGAACATAGGGGCGACCGGTTTGCATTCGCTTGATAAAGCCCGGATTCAAAGTCCTGACTTCGGCCTCCATAACCCCCACGCGGGTTACGACTCCTTTTTCTTCCAGCATGCGGATACCACGACCAGCCACCTGTGGGTTAGGGTCCTGCATACCCACGACAACCTCGGCAACACCTGCCTTAATCAAGGCTTCAGCACAAGGCGGTGTTCGCCCGAAGTGGCTGCAGGGCTCCAGAGTGACATAAGCTGTCGCCCCTTTTGCCTGACTGCCTGCCATGGCCAGGGCATGAACTTCAGCATGGGGCTCACCTGCACGCTCATGATAGCCTTCACCCACGACCTGATCGCCCTGCACAATAACGCAGCCAACACTGGGGTTGGGGCGGGTGGTATAACGTCCTTTTCGAGCCAGTTCAATAGCCCGGGACATATTCTGGTGATCAGAAGCAGAGGCCATGGTTTACTCCGGCATACAGGGTTGGAAAACGGCTTATGATAACGCCTGAAGGGAATGTTCTCGACTCTTTGAACCCATTGAACAAGAGTATTCGCTCAAGCATAGATTCAACCGGTGTATTTAAACAATCAAAGGCGCTAGGAGCCTGTCGGACTTAGCCGACCGTAGCGAGAAAAAGACCGGTTTGAGACAGTTTTGACGATCATTTGAGGCGAATAGCGAGCTATTCAACGAAAAGGATCGTCAAAAATGGCCAAATCCGGCTTTTTCGCAGTAGGTCAGTGGTAAGTCCGACAGGCTCCTAGGAGGCTGTCCGAGAATAGCGCCCGTAGCGAGGATCGTAGAAAATTGAGGATAAAAATTCGGTTTTGAGAGGAGAATAGCGAGCTATTTGACGAACAAAATCGGATTTTTAGACCAATTTACTACGACCGCACGACGGCATGGATGCCGGAGCTAGGGCAACGCAGGAGCAGTTGCCGGTAGGGCAGACTATTCTCGGACAGCCTCCTCGGTTCCAATATCATTAATACCGGACTAGTGTTGTCTGTTTGTGGACTGGTGTTATCTGTTTGTGGACTGATGGCTCCACTGGTGTTCAGTCGTCGTATACTTTCCCGTGAACTGCCTATGTTCTGATAAAAAAAGAGATGAACGGTGAAATGGCTCTGACGCTTTCAGGATTTAAAAGTGGTTTGATTTTGGCCGCGTTTGTTGCCTATATGTTCACTATAGCTATAACTTTTTAAAACAATACTGTCTTCAAAGAAGAAATTGAACCTTGTGGTCAACAAAGTTTCAACTCTGCTCGGAACTTAAAAAACACTATTCAGGGGTTTGAATAAACCCCTCAAAGAATGTTTAAGGTGCTTCAGTTTTTTGACCGTTCAACCGTTTCCAGTTTTTCAATTTCTTCACGGAATTCATTGAGGTCTTTGAAATGGCGATAGACAGAGGCAAAACGGATATAAGCAATTTCATCCAGTTGTTGCAGCTCGCGCATCACTTCTTCGCCCAGCACCAGAGACTTTACTTCACGTTCACCGGTTGCACGCAGCCGGTGTTTTATACGACTAATGGCTTCTTCCAGCTGCTCGACACTGACTGGTCGTTTTTCCAGCGCGCGAGCCATACCTGCCCTCAGTTTGTCTTCATGGAAAGGCTCTCTGGAGCCGTCCCGCTTTACCAGGCGGGGAATCAGTAGCTCAGCGGTTTCATACGTTGTGAAACGTTCAGAGCAGGTCAGACATTCACGACGACGACGAATCTGGTTACCATCAGCCACCAGTCTCGAATCGATAACTTTAGTGTCTTGTGCACTACAAAATGGACAATGCATTGTCAGAACTGACTCAATAATTATTGATTCAGTCATCATAAACCGATGCTGACCAAATACAAGCACCAGCCATAAGGCGTAAAACTTAACGTTCCACTTTTACCCGATATGAAAAAACGCCGGAGATTAATCCGACGTTTTCATTACACGGTTCAAAGAGTCATTAACATTAACTATAAACCGGCAGACGACGACAGATTTCCAGCACCTTGGCTTTTACTTCGTTTTCAACCTGCTCATTGCCGATATTTTCCAGAACGTCACAAATCCAGCCAGCCAGATCAGCAGCATCGGTTTCATTGAAACCGCGTCGTGTAATTGCCGGAGTACCAATTCGCAGACCACTGGTAATAAACGGCGAGCGCGGATCATTTGGAACCGCGTTTTTGTTCACCGTAATATTGGCACGACCCAGAGCTTCTTCTGCATCCTTACCGGTGTACTCTTTACCGATCAGATCCATCAGGAACAGGTGATCGTCGGTACCACCGGAAACAATGCTAATACCGCGTTCCTGCATCACTGCGGTCATTGCCTGAGCGTTTTTAACCACCTGCTGCTGATAGGTTTTAAACTCGTCCGCCATGGCTTCTTTAAAGCAGACCGCTTTGGCTGCAATTACATGACACAGGGGACCACCCTGAGATTCAGGGAATACAGCAAAGTTCAGCTTTTTGTTCAGCTCTTCATCGTCATTCGCCAGAATCAGACCACCGCGAGGGCCGCCCAGAGTTTTGTGTGTAGTGGTAGTGACCACGTCAGCGATACCAACGGGAGAAGGGTACACGCCTGCCGCAATCAGACCTGCCACATGGGCCATGTCTACAAACAGGTAAGCACCTACCTTGTCAGCAATCGTGCGAAAGCGCTGCCAGTCAACAACACGGGAGTATGCAGAGAAGCCGGCAACAATCATTTTTGGCCGATGTTCTTCTGCCAGACGTTCTACTTCGTCGTAATCAATTTCACCGGTTTCAGCGTTCAGACCATACTGGATCGCGTCATAAATACGACCAGAGAAGCTGACTTTAGCGCCGTGAGTCAGGTGACCACCATGGGCCAGACTCATACCCAGTACTTTTTCGCCCGGCTTGACCAGAGCCATATAAACGGCAGCATTTGCCTGAGAACCGGAGTGCGGCTGTACGTTTGCATAGCCCGCACCAAACAGAGCTTTAGCGCGATCAATCGCCAGCTGCTCGGCAACATCGACATGTTCGCACCCACCGTAGTAACGCTTGCCCGGATAACCTTCGGCGTACTTGTTGGTAAGGGCAGACCCCTGAGCTTCCATCACCATCGGGCTGGTGTAGTTTTCAGAGGCAATCAGTTCGATGTGCTCTTCCTGACGGAGGGTTTCTGCATCAATCGCGGCTTTGAGTTCCGGGTCGAACTCGGCTATGGACATGTCCTTTTTGAACATCTAAAACCTCTGTGTTGCCTGTCTTCGTAGAAGATCGCCTATTCTAATACAGAACCAGAGTGGTCTGCATGAAAATCCGGATAAGAACAGGCAATTTTACCGGTTAATGGTCTCACCTGACATAGACAAACAATGTTTACGAATATTACAGGTCATTGGTTTACTTAAAACGCTTGACGATAGCTAAAAATCAAAGCGTCACTGCCACTTTTCTTACCCGAGGTTCCGGTGTATTCCAGACCAATCATTTTATCAAGGTCGGCTCCGAACTGACGATTAACCCCAAGGCTGTAATACAGAGCAGTATCCCTGCTTTCTGCTTTTGGCGTCTTTGCCCACATGGAGGAACTGCTTTTTTCTCTTTTCTCCCAACCATGGGTTTTCTGAACACCCAGTTTGAACATCACATCCGTCGGCTGACTTAAATCAGGAAACACATAGCCAACTCCGGTACCTAACCGTGTGGTTAAACCTTTATGCTTTGACTCGGTCACAGAATGTCGAAGGTCATCACTTTTCTCGGTGTGCTTCTCTATGGTGCCAAGACGATAACCCGCGTAAGCTTCCGGAATCAGGCTTAACCCCATCGCCCAGTGATCCAGGGGAATACGGTAACTGGCCTGCAGATGAGCAGCCCATTCAGAGCCTTTTGGTGAGGCTTTCCAGCGATTACTCAGCAGGTCACGTCGTTGCGTATCCAGAGACACCCAGCCATAAGTCAGCATGGAATCAATGGTCAGACGATCGTTACTCCATGAAGCAAATGGACCCACCCGATAGATCCGGGCGTCAGAATCCATACTCCCCGAACCGCCAAAATCAGCCTCCATTCGCACCTTCTGCAAGCCCAGCATGCCGCCCAGCAAAAAACCGTTATCCATAAAACGGAACGCACCAAACTCGGCACCTTCACCTTTATATTTCTGCTTCAGCCCTGCTTCAGGTTCCCAATGCCCCCGAAAAACATAAGCCTGTCCGTAAACATACCAGTGATTATTCTCCAGACCGGTAAACAATCCTTGAGAATTATTGATGTCCGCTACCATCGGAGCATCATCACCAAGCTCAACGCCTTCTTTGAGCAATTCATTCATACGCCTGATCTGGGTGACCGATTTTGTATGGTTTCTCCAGAATTCATCCGCGGTTCGTGTCAGATAACCCTGACCACGGATAAAGTTCGGGTCAATCTGCTTGCCAACCTTGCCAGCGCGACACTCGGCAGCAACATCTTCTACCGCTTTCAGCATGGTATCGTAGCTGCTGTCATCCAGGGTGACTTTTAGACCTTTGGGTGGCTGCTGGTGATTTTTCAGGCTGTAGTATCGAGCAACGACCAGATCATGCAGGCGCGGTGAGTCCTGTTTTGCATAAGCCTTATAATCCCTGATGGCCTGATCGTAGGCGGACTTGAGATTATTCTGCCTGACCGAATCCAGCTTGCCGGAATTAAACGGGACTCGGGACTGAAATGACTCATCCGTTATTGAAGAAGGGATCAAGCCTTTGTATCGACCTTCATGTTCATTTCTACTGTGCTTGTGAGATTCTGTGCGCTCAATGCTGACACCTTTGGGGGTTACTTTCACCCCGGTGCCACTACTTCTACTTCCACCTCCACCGCCGCCGGAACCGCAGCCATGAAGTAAAGCCACGACCAAAACTGCAGTCAGCCACTGAATATTTATTCGAGTCTTCATAACTCTACAACCCGTTATTTAATTCTTGAAGATACCTCCCGTGCAATATGCAGCAGAAGAAAATGAACGGTGAAATATAGACGATAATTTATGAATGTGTATTCAGTCGCCCGGACAGGCAGCAATTTTCTCCTTAATCCGCTTCCCAGACATTGCCAAGGTAATACCGTTACAGTATCTTCGCCCGGTTAAATCCACTGGATACAGAGACACCTTTCCATGGCACAGTACGTATACACCATGAACCGGGTGAGCAAGGTTGTTCCCCCTAAACGTCAGATCCTCAAAGATATTTCCCTGTCCTTCTTCCCGGGTGCCAAAATCGGTGTTCTGGGTCTGAATGGTGCAGGTAAATCGACCCTGCTGCGCATCATGGCGGGTGTTGATAAAGAGTTCGACGGTGAAGCCCGTCCGCAGCCGGATCTGAACGTTGGTTACCTGCCACAGGAACCCGAGCTGGACCCGAACAAGACCGTGCGCGAAGTGGTTGAAGAAGCGCTGGGCGAGATTAAAGAAGCCCAGGAAAAGCTGGAAGCCGTTTACGCAGCCTATGCCGAGCCGGACGCTGACTTTGATGCGCTGGCTGCCGAACAGGCCAAGTTTGAAAACATCATTCAGGCGGCTGATGCCCATAACCTGGAACGTAAACTGGAAGTCGCTGCCGATGCCCTGCGACTGCCTGAGTGGGACGCCAACGTTGCCAACCTGTCTGGTGGTGAACGTCGTCGTGTAGCCCTTTGCCGGCTGTTGCTCTCCAGCCCGGAAATGCTGCTGCTGGACGAGCCAACCAACCACCTGGACGCCGAATCCGTTGCCTGGCTGGAACGCTTTCTGGTGGAATACCCGGGTACTGTTGTTGCCATCACTCACGACCGTTACTTCCTGGATAATGCTGCTGGCTGGATTCTGGAACTGGATCGTGGTGAAGGCATTCCTTACCAGGGTAACTACAGCTCCTGGCTGGAACAGAAAGAACAACGCCTGGAACAGGAACAAAAACAACAAGACGCTCGCCGTAAGGCAATGGAACACGAACTGGAATGGGTGCGCTCCAACGCCAAAGGTCGTCAATCCAAGTCCAAAGCGCGTCTGGCCCGTTTCGAAGAGATGCAGTCCCAGGACTTCCAGACTCGTAACGAAACCAATGAAATCTACATTCCACCCGGTCCACGTCTGGGTGACAAGGTGCTGGAATTCAATGGTGTGTCCAAAGGGTTCGATGGTCGCCTGCTGATTGACAATCTGAGCTTCAGCGTACCCAAGGGTGCCATTGTCGGCATCATTGGTGGTAACGGTGCCGGTAAATCCACCCTGTTCAAAATGATTGTCGGTGAAGAGCAGCCGGATTCCGGTTCCATCGAACACGGTGACACAGTGAAAATCTCCAACGTCCAGCAGCTGCGCGATGAACTGGACGACAGTAAAACTGTATGGGAAGCCATTTCTGACGGTCAGGACATTCTGAAGATCAACAACTACGAAGTCCCTTCCCGTGCTTACATTGGCCGTTTCAACTTCAAAGGCGGAGATCAGCAGAAGCGTGTGGGTGAACTGTCTGGTGGCGAACGTGGTCGCCTGCAGCTGGCCGCGACCCTGAAACACGGCGGTAACGTTTTGCTGCTGGACGAACCGTCCAACGACCTCGACGTAGAAACCCTCCGTGCACTGGAAGAAGCCATGCTGGCGTTCCCTGGTTGCGCCATGGTGATCTCACACGACCGCTGGTTCCTGGATCGTGTGGCAACGCACATTCTGGCGTACGAAGGTGATTCCAAGGTGACTTTCTTTGAAGGCAACTACACCGAGTACGAGGCGGATCGTAAAGAACGTCTGGGTGAAGAAGCTGCCGGACCGCACCGGATTAAATATAAGCGAATAGATGCTTGATTAATAAACATTAGCTCTGACTTTGAGCCTGATCGCTGGACGATTAAGGCTCATTTGGTTATTTTTTGGCTGAATAGTTTGAGTTTAAATCGATAAACTGCTCCCCAGAGCCTTCTCTGAGGAGCATAGTCTAATACCAATTCCACCTTCTGAGTAACTCACTCCTCAAGCCTTGTTATCACTGGATTTATATTTTGATCTTAAAGTACAAGGAAGAGCTTATTGGAACGCTAGTTACTCATAGATGTTTGGCCGCGTTCGGCCTGGGGGGCTAAATATGAATTGCGCAGCATTCCAGCCCACTGGCTCTGCGTCAGAACTCCTCGCAATACCCAAAAAAGGGCACAAGTAGCCAGCTATTACTCGTTGTTCTTCCTTGCCCAGCGATTTGGAATAGCTTGCTCATAGTCATATTTAGAAAACGGAACTGGTATAACACTTGGGACTATAGGTACTCAACTTGCTAACAGCAATTAGGCCTGAAAAAAGTTGCCGTTTTCGAGCCTGAGCCTCCTGCCTTTATAAACGACAGCTAACAGTCAAAATCAGGACATTCTTGCTTTTCCCTGCCTGCCTTTGGGTTTATAGTTTCTCCGCAGCCATGCAACATGCAATAAGGTAAAAATAATAACCATGATACCACTACAACAGACTCTGGCCACTATTGATTCCCTGCATGCCGAAGACCCGACAACTACCGCCGGAAAGCCCACTGAGCTGCTGTATGCCGAAAGGATGACCGGGTGGCTGAATCGCCTTGCTCCGGATGCTTCAGAAGAATTACAGATTGCCGTCAGAAGCCAGCATCTGTGCCGCTGGCAAATACCCCGTTCTGATTACCCCGCCGGACGAACAGGCTATCTGCAGTGGCGAAGTGAACTGGGCAAAATGCACGCAGAAACAGCAACGCAGGTGATGCAAAAGTATGGCTACGACAAAACCAGCCAGAAAAAAGCCTACAGCCTGATTCGAAAGTTAAACTTAAAACGAAATGAAGAGACACAAACACTGGAAGACTGCGCCTGCCTGGTATTTCTTGAGTTTGAATTTTCGGCATTTGCTATTAAGCACACAGAAGACAAGCTGATTTCTATTGTTCAGAAAACCTGGGGCAAGATGTCGGCTCAAGCCCAGCAGAAAGCTCTGGAGCTTAATTATGGTTCAAAGGAGCTGGCACTGGTTGGTAAGGCATTGAAGCCGGTTGAAGCCAGCTGATATTGGTCAGGTCAGACAACAGCGCACAATGCCAGCCTTGATACAATCTAAATCAGGGCTGGCCGGGTTTGTTTATTGGTAGTTCTCTTTCGGCAGGTAATTTTCTTTGTAATAGTCCCGACATTCCGACAAGCTCATGGTTCCGCAAATACTGCCATAAACGGCTGAGCTTGTGTATCTTATGGCCCTGTCAGTCCAGTTGTAATAATCCCTTCCGCATTTCCAGGCACCAGTGTCACCACAAACGCTGCTATAAACGACAGAAGAAGCGTACTGACCTGCTTCTTTTGCGTGACCAAGATAGCCGCTAACACATTGCCATACGTCGCTCTCACCGCAGGCATACTGATAGATAACATGCCTCAGTTTCTCATCAACATACATATAAGTTCCAAATGACGAAACAGCCAGCACGCCAAGTATTCTGTAAGCCTTGGCGTGAGCCCTTGCAGAAGACCTGGTCTGTTGCCACTCCTTTGACCAGCGATAGAACCTTTTCCATTTGTCATGGATCGGTTCATCCGAACGCTTCGGCTTCAATTTGATTTTCTGTCTGCTTTCAGCGTCGCCACCACGAAGAGTGAGATACTTATTAGAGCACGCATCATACCAAATATATGGATTTGTACTGCAATTCGGCCGTCGAACAGCTTTTCGCATTCTCCCGGCAACAATGGTTGGTTCATCTTCATCAACCGTGTTTTCCAGAAACTCAATTGGTAGCAGTCCATATCCCGGAGCAATAACAAATCGCAAAGTTTCATTCTCAATAGCCTCTACAATCAGAGCGTCAAGGACCCCAGGTTCCAGCTCTAAATCCACTTGATTGGAAACCAGTTCCAGCAACCCATCGTTATTAATCACACGAATAATCCTGATATTTTTTTCGTGGCTGGCATCAATCACAGTCATAGACTCGCCAGTAGCAATGGATAAGAGAATGGCTGTTTCTAAACTTCCAAACTGGTTTAATTCTTGTCTGACATCATTCAGCAGCTCATCCACCTTAGCCCAGAGTGCTTTTTCTCCACTGTTCTGATAAACCTCGTGAAAGGTATTGATTGCCGTCAGAATAATGGACTCACATCCGAGCTCATTCATTTTCTTAAGAACTGACCGTAAATAAGGCATTCGTTGAAGGTCACTCAGAATACCACGCAAAGCTTCAGCCAAATAATAACTCACTGCTGCAGCCTGGGTATAAGGACTACGCCGCTGCTCTTTTTTAAGCCAGTAAAAACGAGACTTCACGTTTGGCGTAGCAGCAAAATCGTTCGAAATGCTAGCCATGCGTTCACTGTTATGACGTGTTAAAGAAGCTGCAATAGACAGGGGATGACAGGATTCCGCACCTTCCAGCCGCTGACATTTGATGATTTTATAACCCTTTGAGTTGAGTATATTTTGCAGCCCGACAGGCATTGTGGTTTGACTGTCTGTGGCTGCGAAAGACAGACAAGTCCAACTAATCAATAAGACAAAAGCCGGCCAATGCATAATGTACTCCTGAATCACAATAGGATAGTTGGCTTTCTCTGACCGTTTATTCGATCATTAGTTCCTTATCTTTGAAAAAGACGTCTATAGAACGGATATAAACGAATTGCCGCTACCAGACTAGACTGATCAGAAAAGGGGGCTACATTCAGACTCAGCCGTTAATCTTTAAATAAACCAAGGTACACAGAAGCCTGAATACGGAGTCTGTCCGACCTTATCTGAGTCTGAGCGAGGACGGGTCATGTATAACAATAGCCTCTGTCTCTTTTTCCAGAAGCCTGTCCGAGAATAGTCTGTCCTACTGTGTGTGGTCGTAGTAATACCAATTCCACCTTCTAAACATGAATTGCGCAGCCATTCTGAATCACGGGAGCGGCGTTGGAACTCCTCGCAATAACCAAAGGGCACAAGTAGCTGGCTATTACTCATCGTTCCGCCTTTATGCCCTTCAGACTCAGAATGACTTGCTCATGGTCATATTTAGAAAGCGGAATTGGTATTACAAACACGCAAACGGAATGCTTTACGCATTCCCGCCTTATCCCTGCCCGCATTGGGCGAGGGTTTACGGCGATTTTGGTAACAACCCGGGGCCGGAAAACACATTAAGTTGTCATGCTTGAATGGGTATCTGCAGCTAATATGAACGGGCGTAAATCATTTCGTTGCGTCCCCGGCGACACCAAGGAGCACTGAAAATGGCATCTCAAGCCCAGTCAGCCATGCTTGAAACCGTCAAAACCCGTCAGGGGTTTATTGCGGCACTGGATCAAAGTGGAGGAAGCACACCAAAAGCGTTAAGCCTGTACGGTATCGACCAGAGTTCGTACAACAACGACGAAGAAATGTTTAAAAAGGTGCATGAAATGCGCACCCGCATTATCACCAGCCCTGCCTTTGACGGCAAGCGCATACTGGGTGCGATTCTGTTTGAAAATACGCTGGATCGTGACATTGAAGGTCTGTCTTCGTCTCGCTTTCTGTGGCAGAAAAAACAGATTCTGCCTTTTTTAAAAGTCGATAAAGGTTTGGCTGACGAGCAAAACGATGTTCAGCAAATGAAACCCATGCCGGGTCTTGATGAACTGTTGGCAAAAGCCAATGCTCAGGATGTGTTTGGTACCAAGATGCGCTCAGTGGTGAAACGGGCGAATAAAGCAGGCATTGAAGCGGTGGTTGATCAGCAGTTTCAGGTGGGCAAACAAATTCTGGCCGCAGGTCTGATGCCGATCATTGAGCCGGAAGTGGATATTAACAGTCCCGACAAGGCTGAAGCCGAGACCCTGCTGCGCAGCGCCATTCTGCAACAGCTGGACGCGCTGCCAGAAAGCCAGCAGGTCATGCTTAAGCTCACTCTGCCCAGCGAGACCAACTTCTACAAACCCTGCGTCGATCATCCGCGTGTTTTAAAAGTGGTCGCCCTGTCCGGAGGCTACAGCCGTAACGATGCAAACCATAAACTCAGTCAAAACCACGGAATGATTGCCAGCTTCTCGCGCGCCCTGACTAATGGTTTGCAGGCACAGCAAAGCGATGCAGACTTCAACTCGATGCTCGACGCGACCATTGAAAGCATTTATCAGGCATCAATCACCTGATACCTGAGCGTTCCGGTGGCAGAAATTCTGAGGGTCAAAGAGCAGGTTGTACACCAAACTGCTTTTGCAGTCCCTCGCACTGTTTCTGCCGATCCGGAATGTTTCGACACCGGGCGATAAATCCCTGACTGTAGGCATCCTGTTCTACGAAGTGTGCCACCTCTTTATCATCACGCCATTGATACAGGAAATCGAACAGCTGTTGTTCAGATTCAATGGCGTTAAATCTTTTCTTGTCCTTAAGGTAATTACACAAAACCGGCCTGTAGGTAATAGTTGGATCAAAACGTTCCAGTGCATCCCGAACCGTATTGAGGTGTCGGTCACGATCGTCAATCAGCATTACCTGTTCGGGCACTGGCAACACTTTTTCATTGATCAGGGCAGTGAGCACCTCTCCTTTTTTATTCCCCTGCCCTGCCATCACTACACCGTGTTCAACAATAAAATGTCTATCTTCCGGCAGTGCAATCAGGCGTTCAGCACCGGTATCCGAAAAAGTAATGCCCACTTCTTTTAACTGTGACCGGGTTACATCAGCCACGGGCATTCCCCTGGCTGTCATGCCTATTACCAGCACATTCTGGCTATTCAGCTGTTGAATGACCTCTGGCAGGATGCTGTCGGTGAGCTGCACGGGCACGCGACTGTAAACGAAAGACAGAAGAGGGTCGATGTCATTCACAATCTCCTGCCTTGTCCGGTCAGGTGAGCGACGCTGTTCTTTGTCCACCAGACGGTAAAACATCTCTGAACGGCCCAGCCACTGCCCTTCAGGCGTGGTGATCGTTGTATCGTCCAGGTCAAGAATAACCAGTGAACCTTTTTTCAACGTGCCATTAGCCAGTTTCTGCTGAAGAAACTGGCCCGGTTTTGCGGTGGTTTCCTGCTGAACGGTTTTCTGCCCGGCAGGGGAGGCCGACGCCTGATGAGTGTTTATGATCAAAGCCATAAACCAGATAGCGACCAGCCAACGTATAAATTTATCGATTTTCGACACCGGTTAAACCCTTACAACTTTGAGCAACAAACGCCCAAAAATAGCACATTGACGATTTCATACTGCAAAGACACCGCATTACCCCTTACAATGCTGCGCGGAAGGTTAATCTGGAGAGGACAGTGATCAGCAAGCTGGACAACAAAACAACAAGCACCCTGTACCAAACATTTGCCGGGGCTGTGCAGTCAGCCGGTTTTCTGGGTGACATCGAGCTGGGGTACGCTGATCGCACTGTACTGGCTACTGACAACTCCATTTACCAGCTGTTGCCGGAAGGGGTTTTTTACCCGCGTTCAACCGGCGACCTGAGTCTTATTCTCACTCAGGCTGCCCGCCCCGAATTTCATCAGGTCGTGCTCTCCCCAAGAGGCGGAGGCACCGGCACCAACGGTCAGTCGCTGACCACCGGCTTTATGGTTGATACCAGTCGCTACATGAACAGAGTGCTGGAAATCAATGCCGAAGAGCGCTGGGCAAGGGTTCAGGCAGGTACTGTTAAAGACTACCTGAATGAACTGGCCGCAAAGGAAGGGTTGTTTTTTGCTCCCGAGCTGTCCACCAGCAACCGGGCCACCGTCGGCGGCATGGTCAACACCGATGCAAGCGGTCAGGGGTCTGTCGTCTATGGCAAGACCCGCCACCATGTTCTGGAACTGACCTCTGTACTGGCAGATGGCACAGTGTGGGCGTCGTCGGCCATGAACGACGACGAACTGAACGAGCTTTGTCTGCGTGACGACGCCATTGGCAAGATTCACCAGACAGTTCGACAGGCACACGACGACAACAAGCATCAGGTAGACGCAATATTCCCGAAGCTGAACCGCAATCTAACCGGTTATGACCTTGCCAATATTCGCAATGACAACGACGATTTTGACCTGAATGCGGTGCTGTGTGGTTCTGAAGGTACACTGGCCATGGTCAGCGAAATCAAGGTAAACCTGCTGCCCATTCCCAAAACATCAGCCCTCGTGCTGGTGTTTTACCAGAGTTTTCAGGAGTCCCTGCAGGATGCCCAGACCCTGATGACGGCAAAGCCCGGCTCCATTGAAACCATTGACTCCAGAGTACTGGGATTAGCCAAAGCGGACATTGTCTGGGAAAGCGTTAAAGAATTCTTCCCGGAAAACAGCGGTGCCATAGACGGTATTAATTTTGTTGAGTTCACCGGTGACAGTGAGGATGAATTAAACGATGGCATTGCCCGCCTGATCACCGAACTCAACAAGCAGTCCGACATTCAGCGTTGCGGTCATCAGATTGTGATGGGAACGGCTAACGTCAAAAAAATCTGGGCCATGCGCAAACAGTCGGTGGGATTGCTCGGCAATATGGAAGGCGACGCCCGTCCCATACCTTTTGTGGAAGACGTGGCGGTTCCTCCGGAAAATCTTGCTGCCTTTATTCAACAGTTCAGGGCCTTGCTGGATAAACATCAGTTGACGTATGGCATGTTTGGCCATGTGGATTCCGGCGTACTGCATGTGCGTCCGGCGATTGATATGAAAGACCCGCAACAGGCCATGCTGGTACGTTCTATCAGTGACGAGGTGGCACGGCTGGCACAATCTCACGGCGGTGTTCTCTGGGGAGAGCATGGCAAAGGCGTACGCTCCGAATACACACCGGCTTTCTTTGCCGAGCTGTACCCGGTTCTACAACAGATCAAAAGTGTTTTTGATCCACACAACCAGCTGAATCCCGGAAAAATCGCCACGCCAGCCAATGAGGAGCTGCTGAAAATTGATGGCGTTCAGACCCGTGGAGAGCTGGACAGCGCTATCGAGCGCGAAGCCTTTGAAGCCTTCACCAGCGGGCTGTATTGCAACGGCAACGGTGCCTGCTTCAACTACAACCCTGCCAGTGCCATGTGTCCAACCTGGAAAGCCACTTACGACCGCACCCAGTCACCCAAAGGCCGATCCGGACTGGTCAGGGAATGGTTAAGGCTACAAAGCGCAACCGGCACGAGCATTGCTGAAGAAATCCAAAACGTTCGGCAGGGCGGACTGTTTTACAATGCCATGGACAAAGCCCGTAATGCTGTAGACAAAATCCGGGGCAAGGAAGATTTCAGTCACGAAGTATACGAAGCCCTCGACAACTGTATGAGCTGTAAGTCCTGTGCCGGACAATGCCCGATACAGGTGAATATTCCGGATTTGCGTTCCCGTTTTTTTGAGCTGTACCACAGTCGTTACCCAAGGCCGCTCAAACATCATGTTGCCGGTCTGCTGGAGCCCATGCTGCCAGCACTGGCCAAAGTGAAACCTGTCTATAATTTCGCGGCCGGGTCACAGCTGATCAACTGGTTTGCCAGTAAAACCGTTGGACTGCAGGATCTTCCCGCCATTACCAGCACCTCGCCATTAAATGACAGTTGTCGTTCCGGTGCTTCGGTTGCAACCCCGCAACTGCTGAACTCTTTACCCGAAGAAGAGCGACAGCGAACCGTCATTATTGTGCAGGATGCCTTCACCAGTTTCTTTGAAACACCGGTACTGACGGAACTGGTAGAACTGTTGGTTCGGCTGGGTTATCGCCCGCTGGTCACACCCTATCAACCCAATGGCAAAGTGTTGCATGTATATGGCTATCTGGGACGTTTTGAAAAAGTAGCCCGCACTAATGGTTCAGAATTAAACCAACTCGCCGAGTCGGGTGTCAGCCTGATCGGCATTGACGCGGCCGTGGCTCTGACCTATCGGGATGAATATCGTGAAGCCATGGGAGACAACGCACCCGAAGTGCTTCTGCTGTCGGAATGGTTTGCCAGGGAAGCTGACAATATTGCCGCTCTGAACCTTGGTCTGGAAGGCGATTATATTCTTCTGGGGCACTGTACCGAAACCACGAATGTGCCTGCCGCCCCTGCACAATGGCAGGCATTCTATCGCGCCTGCGGCCTGACACTCACCTATCAGCCAACAGGTTGCTGTGGTATGGCGGGTATCTACGGTCACGAGACACGTAACCAGGCAGTTTCGCGCAAAGTCTACGAACTCAGCTGGCAGGAAGTGGTTGAAAAACCCGAGAATCAGGGTCGGATGGTCGCAACAGGTTATTCCTGCCGCAGTCAGGTTAAACGACTGAGTGACTATAGAATCCTGCACCCGGTACAAATGCTTTTGCAGGTAATAAAAGCCAATCATTAGACAATTGTCGTTTATATAAGTAGCACTAACCTATGATTAGTGCTACTTATATCATTGTGCTCAGCCTAAAAAATTCAGGCCAGCTCAACCCGCCTGCAGCTGAATCAGCAGTCCGTTCTTACGATCCAATGCGTCAGCCAGCGAGTATTGCGCCAGCACCTTGAAGAAAGCATCCATTGCCTGATTCATAATGTCTTTCAACTGACAGGACGAGCAGTCGCGACAGGCAATTTCTTCACACTCAACCAGTGTAATACTGGACTCCATGACTTTAACCACTTCACCAAGGTTAATGTCTTCAGGTTGCATACCCAGACGAAAGCCACCACCCTTGCCTCTGAATGTCTGCAAATAGCCAAGCTGCCCCAGCTTCTGCACGATTTTCATCACATGAGTGCGTGGCACTTCGAAGGCATCCGTCACTTCCTGAACCGACAGCAGGCGCTCTCCGGTTTCCATGGCAGAATAAACAAGAATACGAAGGGCAAAGTCGGTGTGTTTGGTCAATCTCATGATTTGATGGGAGGTATCTATAAATGTGCCATCTTTAATATCAGAGAAAAGGCCATGATGCACGCATTTAAGGTCATATGTCGTAAATTTGCTGCTATAAATAAGAATAAGATATGTTCTCATGCATCAATTTTTTTGACTGGACTGAATCGAAATAGATCCTTTGAAAATACGTCATTGGATGACTACCTCCTACAAGCCAAAGATTTCCGAGAGCTTTTCTAAAACCTGGTCTAGGATTGGAAAGAACAACTTCCGCATATAGCCGTTACGTTTGATTCCGAAATCAGCCCTCTCCATACACAGATACACATGCCCAAGACATTTAAAGAAAGGGAAAAAACGTGTATTCCCACAATAGCAGGCATCGCGTTGGCAGTAATGTTGTCATCTATACGGCCTTCCCTTGCTGGTCACATTGGAGAGGTTTTATTTCAGCGCGGGCACACGCCCACTATCGGAAGCAGAGAGAAAATATTTCAACCTCGCACAGCCGCTTTAGCTCCAAAGCTTTTCGTACAGGCTTTGATTCAAACACAAAACGTTCAACCCGAAGCAACCCCATGTAAACCAGAGGGTAAGAATCTGGCGTTGATTTTGGATGACTCATCCACGTCAAACAACACTGAACATGAGACACCATTCAAGCTGCTTACGTTCAATGAGTCACAGCATCAACCGTTCGAGATACTGACCATTCCTGCAAGCCTGCACCGGAAACCACTCGAATATCCTATTCTCCCTGACACTCGGCGTATCGTACCCAAAACACACGGTAAGCCTCCTCACCCCTGTAAGGCAAAACTGAGTAAATACACACGGCCTTACCCTGTTGAGGTTTACGAAGCCATCAAATGGCCAGTCATGAATGGTTATATCTGGCTTTTTTATGAAGCGGATGGTTCTCTATCGATCTATGCAGACCCTGATGAACCACCCGAATCCGTCACCATCCTCCAGGAACCCTTATTACCCGACTGCACGATCATGGCTCTTGCAAGCCATGACCGGATCACACTATTCAGCTATTGCGAAGCGCTGACCAGTCTGTCAGAGGCCAACAAACCCAGCACCATTCCGGAAAATCAACTGACCACCCTGACCCAGAATCCGGATGGCAGCTGGACGGTGACCATTCACCTGCCTGACGGCACGACAACCACGATGTCTGCAGAAGAGTACCAGCGTTTACGATCCATTTTCTGGGAGTCCATTATTGCTGCAGCCTTTGGTGAAACAGACGATTTCGTTTACGCCTCACACTGGAACTATTTCAGCAAACCCGTAAAACGCCGGATCAGAATTCCTCTCCAGCCAGTTAAAGTGAAAGGGGACAAACTGGATGGTCAGGAAGCTGTTGAGGGAAATGTCTATCCAGGAGACAAGTCATCCGGCCGAACACTTGGCGATGGTAGCCCGGCAGGTAGGGCAGGTAGCCCCCACCCCAAGCGGAAAACGAACCAAGCCCAAAAAAGTGGCAGTACTCAGGGGCAATCCGGTTCATCACCCGAACCATCTTTAGAACAGAAAAGTCCAAGCACGCCTTTCTGGACTGCTGATTTTTCAAGACAGGCCGCCAACAGTTCCAATAAAAGCCCAAACTTCAGAGTTATTGCAGAGTTTATCCGCGAAAATGATTTGACCGAGACCGTTCAGGAAGCTTCAGAAAGCATCCTTAGAGAAAATGCTCCGCATCTTCTTGGTGACAGCACACTGGGAGGCCTGTTGGCTGCTGTATTTTCTGTGAGTTGCTGGGCAGAGCTACTCTCGAAATCAGGTTTAGTCAATGATCAACAAGCATTGGACAGGTTATATGCCAAAAAAAGAAAAACCATGCGGCAAACGACTAAAGAAAACCAGCTCAGAGAAAAACCAAAACCCGTCCAACCCGGCTGGAACCACATGACACTTTCTTCTGTAAACGATCTGGCTAAAAGAATTGAATCCGAGGTTAAGTCAGATATTCCACCCATACCAATCAGTGATGCTGGAACACGGAGGGATTTCCAGCCAATAGAACTCGCTTTCCATGATGTAACCATGACTTCCGAAACCCTCGGAAGAAAGTACTTTGTTCTAAAATCCAGAGATAGCGACCATAGAATTGAAACCGCTTGTCAGGAACACGAAGCCTGTGATCCGGAACAGTTAAAACACCACGTTATCAAAGAGTCTCTTAAGTATCTTCACTATGATCAGCCTGCATCCAGCAAGTTTATCATGAAACTTTTTGCTCGCCTTCCAGAGATTCAGGCGTTGATTACAAAAGAACTCTCTTCAACCGCTGAACATGATGGAATCATTGAACGCGAGCAATTCATGAGCTGGCTCGAGTCTGGAGAAAAAAGGCGTAGTATTGTCGTCGATCCAGAGATCAGGTTTGGCCCTTTGCGCTTTACCCGTTTTAATGACTTTATCACGGTGGTTGAGTTTGATTTCAGTGTCCCCTCAGCAAGACGCATCCTGATGTTTGATGTGCCAGAGCACATTCACATACCATCAGAGGAAACAGTAGAACTATCCATTACTGGCCAGCTGCGCATTGCCATCAACACAAGCGATGACCAACCCACGATACACGGTGGTTCTCTGAATATTGACGGGCTTGCTATGACAGAAGAGGATATCAGGCAACAACGTGCAGAACTCTTAAATCTCTGGTATCAACGAGATAATCAGTTTGTTGATATCAATCTTCAAGTATTTATTACAACACTTGAAAAGTTTGAACAAGCAGAATTGAATCAGGCAACCGACATAGTTCAGGCAATGACCATCATTAGCTCTACAACACAAGTCCTGAATAAGCTACATGAACTCCAGGAACATCAGGATGAAATAGGAGCTGACCTGATTAAAAGTCTGATAGAAACTACCAGCAGCACGTTTAAGGATCAGTGGCGACAGATAAAAACTTATATAACGCAAACTATTGTCAATGATTCAATGATGATCGATACGACCTATAAAACAGTCGATGAATTGAGAAACGAAGGCACTCCGACTCGTTCTGAATCTTATAGAAAGCTTCTACCCTATTACCAATCCGTCCCCAATCACGCTCTTGAAATACTGAAAGAAAAACGCCCAACCTTAGAAAGCGTTAGTCAGATAACCGACGCAGTGCTTGGTATCATCCAAAACCGACAAACACTACGCACATTATCGGAAGACGCCAGAGTCACCGGTGGCGCCGTTGTACAAATAAAGCGTGAACCCTCCTTTCGTCTGGAGGGTGATGAAAACGACAGACTGACGGTACTTAATTTGTACGGCACTTTAGCAGAACGTCTGGCACTGCAAAGACTGGCCGAAAACTTCCAATGGCTGACCACTCAATACCCTGAACTGAAGCCCTTCAAGCAGCTGGGAACACAACACCAACGCGAGTCGCCACCAGATCTGGAACAACAGATAAGAAAGGCTCTGGAAAAGACCGACCAGCCACCTGAAGACCCACCAAAACCGGATTATCAACAGCCGTAGTTGGAAAAACATACCGCCGTAACAGATCAACGGTTATTATGAGCCTTTATCTGACAAATACCCGTTCATGGCAAAATCCAAAACCCGCAAAGCCTACGTCTGCACCGAGTGTGGCAGTGAATCCGCTAAATGGCAGGGACAGTGCCCCGACTGCAAAGCCTGGAACACCTTCAAAGAGGTCAATCTCGGGCCAGCTGCCTCACCATCCATTGCGGCAGCTAACAAAGCTGGCTTTGCCGGAACCCTTTCTGGCTTGCAAACGCTCAGCGAGGTGGACGTTGGAGAGGCACCGCGCTTTTCCAGCGGCATGTCGGAGTTTGACCGGGTGTTGGGTGGCGGCTTTGTAAAAGGCAGTGCGGTTCTGATCGGCGGTCATCCCGGAGCCGGTAAAAGTACCATTCTGTTGCAGGTGCTTTGCCACGTTGCACAACAAATGGATGCTCTTTATGTGTCCGGTGAAGAATCCCTGCAACAGATTGCGGCCCGTGCTAAACGACTAGGGTTACCTACCGACCGACTAAAAATGCTGGCTGAAACCAGCGCTGAAAACATTGTCGCCGTTGCTGAACAGCAAAAGCCGGGGATTATTGTGATTGACTCGATTCAGGTCATGTTTATGAACGGTGTCGATGCTGCACCCGGCGGTGTTGCACAGGTAAAAGAGTCTGCCGCCTTTCTGACCCGTTTTGCCAAACAGACCGGAACCGTGTTGTTGATTGTGGGTCATGTCACCAAAGACAACTCGCTGGCAGGCCCTATGACACTGTCGCATATCATTGATACCCAGCTGATGTTGGGCAACACCGACGATTCCCGTTTCCGCATCATGCGTGCCACCAAGAACCGCTTTGGTCAGGTCAATGAGCTGGGTATTTTTGCCATGACCGAAACCGGCATGAAGGAAGTAAAAAACCCTTCTGCCATTTTCCTGTCCCGCACACCGGAACCTACATCCGGCAGTATTATCAGTGTCCTCTGGGAAGGCACACGGCCATTGCTGGTAGAAATTCAGGCTCTGGTGGTTGAATCCCAGCTGGGTAACCCTCGTCGGGTGACTGTCGGTCTGGAACAGAACCGTCTGGCTATGCTGCTGGCGATTCTTACCCGTCACGGCGGCATTTTCACCAGTGATCAGGATGTGTTTATCAATGTGGTGGGCGGGGTCAAAATCAGTGAAACCTCGGCCGACCTTGCCAGCCTGCTGGCCGTCGTTTCCAGCTTGCGTGACAACCCGTTGCAACAGGATCTGATTGCCTTTGGTGAAGTGGGTCTGGCGGGTGAAATCCGTCCGGTGGCCAATGGTCAGGAACGACTGGCAGAAGCTGCCAAACATGGCTTCAGGCGGGCGATTGTTCCCATTGCCAATAAACCCAGAAAAACCGTTGAAGGGCTGGAAGTAGTGGGCATCAGCAAGCTTTCCGAGGCTCTGGAAGCGATTTAAAATGCTGCCAAATTGTTCAAGGGGTATAGGTATGCGATTGCCATACCCCGATTAACTGCCTATTTTCATCGCGACACGTAGCAGTGTTATAATGTTTCCCTGATGCATGACTCCACCAGTAGACTGAATCTGTGTTTGTTCTAATTATCGTATCTGCCTCAGCACATGAGGCATTCGTATCAACCCACTTGTAATGAGAGAACACTTTTATCTGAATTTTTTTAAAACCCTTATAATTACATTTTAATGATCTAAATGGGCGAGCTGTTTTTGAAGTACCCGGAAGAATAGTATATCCCTTCCTGTCAAGACGATAGGGCCAAACATCGTAATACCCCAGCTGACCAGACGTTATGTTCCATACAGGAAGGAAACTGATAAACCGGTCTGACTCCCGAAGCCTGATATCTCTTCTCCCATTAACAATAACAAAATGTTCATTCTGAAATTGCTTCGCACTCATTTTAAGAGCAGCTTCACGACCGCAGTCGTACTGCCATTTTTTATCAGGCATCAAGCCACAATAGTTAACTATGCCAGTTACGACTTTATCCAATGGTAATGAATTATTAATCCAGCTCCAACCAGTTCTGATACCCCCCATAATCCGCAACAGTTGGGCTGTTGTCATCTGACGAAAAAGACGATGTCCGGAATGCGCTAATAAAATCTTACGTTTTTGTCGTATTTCTTGTGATCTTTTGTCTTTTGAAAGTATCTCTGAATTCAGAGGATTGAAAATTCCTTTTTCAAGACTGGAGGAGTATGCTTGATAATCAACAATTCTGTAATTTTTTGGATAATGACACAGAATTCCCAGTATGTCGTTGTTTAAACCCGTGTAATCTTTTTGGTTAAGACAAGGAGACCCTGTGTCATCATTGTCTGCGGACTTTATGCCATTATTATTACTGGGTTTTTGCCACAAAAACTTCTGTGTTACGAAACCGGCAGTGAATGTTCCTGCTATCATCACTCTACGCCCATGATTCCATAGATCGTCATTAGCGTTACGCCGTTCCCTTACTATAAATGTAGGTGTAAGGACACCTGTAACTGTCTTATATTTGACCATTTCCTTATCATCCTTATCATCCTTATCAGGATTTTCGGTCAATTTTTGCATAAGTTCCTCAAATTCTTTGATGCTTGCATGTAGCTTTTTGTCATCCTTTAGACCCAATACCTCACCATTTAGGCGCAATACCTCATCATTTAGGCGCAATACCTCATCATTCGATTCCTTTAGTCTGTTGCTCAGACTGGCTAACTGATCATCAAGCTTTTTGACTTTATCTTTATCAACAGCTGCATTTTTTGTTACCAATTCCATTTCACCCCTTAATTTTCTGTTTATTGCTCCAATCTTTACTATTTGTTCTTTCAAACTTTTGCATGCTTTTTCTAACTTAGATATTTTTGTTTTAAGATGATTAGTCTCGACCACACTTTCCTCTATTTTTTCATTTTTAGCGTCCAGCAAGCCTTTTTGTTCATGAAGCTCCAAATTATACTCTCTTTCAGCATCAGCTAATTTCTGTTGTTCCTGCGTCAACTTTAGTTGGAAGGTTTCTAACTGATCCTTGTAAAATGCCAGTTGATATTCTTTTTCAGATATCCCTTTTTTCAAACTATTGATTCGCCGAATCAACTGTTCCTGAATGATATTGAAATGAGTGTCTTCAGAGTATGACGCTTCTGAAAGCTCATCTACCGTCTGCTTTATACCTTTTGCCTCATGCATTACCTCATTTAAAAGAAATTTAAAAAGATGATTTCTGGGAAAAACAGCGGATAAAATAAGTGCACGATCAACATACTTGCTATTCTTTAGATCTACTGTACCATGCATATCAACCTCACTCTTTAGCCCTCTTTTAATAGTCTCGCTAACAACCAGGACATCCGACTGAAACGTTGCTTGTGACCCATCAAGTGTCATACCCACATCCAGCTTAGGTAGGTAGTAGTTTTCTGCCCCGTCCATTGATTTCTTAAACTCAAAATCAAATCTATGCAGTTCGTAAGGTTGATCCTTAGGTTTCAGCCCCGGAAAAGTAAACAACAGTACTGTAGTAGGTTTCTGGACTTCAAAGTCAACCAGTTTTTCCTTCAAATACTGGTACAGCACTTCTGGGTCGCTGTAGGATAGCAAAACATCAATATCATCTGCCACAGGCTGGTTATCCTCGAAAGCAGGCTGATAACCATATTTGTTTTCGAGTATGTATTGCTTTACTGACTCACCTCCATAAAAGCACCTGTCTGCATTTTGCTCTGCACAAAAGTTTCCGATAATTAGCTTTAGCTTGTCACGCAGATTAATATTGGTTTCAGCAAATTGTTTACAGCCATCAAAGTTACCCAGGATATAATTAAACATATCCTGCGTCATGGGTACGACGTACCTATCATCAGGACGTTGACCGGGAGCGACAGACGGTTCTGTATAACCTTCGGGATTCAAAGAACGCTCAATGTAATGAGCAAGACGTTTACTCACAACCATTGGCCAGAGGTTATTCGACTTCCCATCAACAGGCAAAATCTGCAGCATGCCGGCATGACTGAATTTGCGAATCAAGTCGTAAGCATCATCAAGACTTATAGTTGACTGATCCACAGTGCCGTCATGTTTTAAAAAGAAATGCTCCGTTGCCTGCCATAAAAGACTTTTTGGTGATGTTACACCTGACAAAGGAGGCTTGTCAGAAAATGAGGCACCTCCACCTTTATCACCCTCATCATCTCCACCTTCCGGCTTCTTGCCTTCATCCGCCCCGGAATGATCTGGCTCCTTTTTATCAGGGTTGTTGACAGTGAGTTTTTCTTCGCTGCCAGAAAACGTATCTCCCGCTGCTGGTGCATCCATCATATACGACTGCGGAACAACACCGGCAGAGAACGTCTGCATAGCCAACCCACCAGGACAATACCGACTGCCTGAATGGCAGGCAGAAACCACAGAAACCTGACTCGATAAGTCCGCTCCCTGATATCCAGCGGCCATTGATGCCTTTACCGGTTCAGACATCAAATATGCCGACCAATACCAGTTCAGAAACAACCTGCTGAACTCTCCTGCTGCCTTTGCAGAGCTCGCCGCCAGAAGCCGGTGAGTCAGCCAGGGCGGGACGGTTAATTCAATCGGTAGCCCCGACTCATTTGATTTCTCCGGAGCAATCAGCTGGACGGTTAAGCAGGTGGTGCGGCTTCCTTCTTTCGGTTCACTCCAGGCAACCTGATGGTATCGCTCTACATTGATGCCATTGATTTCTTTTATCCAGAAAATGCCCTGGTTACTCCCCACCTGGTAGGTGCTGGTTGTGTTGCCACCGCTCGGCAATGTTATCGAGAAGACTGTTGCGGAGGTATCCTGTTGCACAATCTGCAGTTCAGCTTTCCCATCACGACTCGTCACCACGGACTGACCGGGTGAAAGCTGCTGATTCAGTTCGGAAACATAGGCCACAAGACTATGGAGGCTGGCAAAATTATCCTGTTGTATCCGATAGTTCGGATTAACTTCTGCCAAAGTCCGATAACCAAGCACCGGATTTAACGTGCCAGCTTCAGCAGTGACAGAATCCGGTATTGTCGCAGGAGTCCACTTCGAACCAGAAAATACAAGCCAGGCAGTCCAGTGCCTCAGGGCATCAATCAAAAACAACCGGTGCAGGAGGTCAGCCGAAGTACTGTAAGCCTGCAAAACAGGGTAGATAGCCGGACTACAGGACACACCGGGACTCTGACAAACCGACGTTGATAACATGACGACAGACGATACCGCCAGCTGTACTGCCGCTGTAGCCCCCAGAGCCTCAAGATTCAGCGGAAACCTTACAGACACTCCGGGAGCTGACAACTGTGCACAGTAAAATGAGGAATCCTCTGAAACCGTATCGCCGGACAGATGGTCAGAGAATATGCAAAGCACTGTCACTGCCAGAAATAGCCAGACTGGTTGTAAAAAAAGGGTCCCCGTTTTTATTTCCAAAGAAACTTCTACTCCATGACTCGTTGTAAGTCGCCAAGTATAGACATCGGATCAACAATGGCGGGCGATTGCTGGAAATGTGATTAAATGTGATGAAACATTGTCTGAAAAGTCTGAAAAGTCTGAAAACAGAAGGCCCGATCATCAAAAGTGTCCCGGGAGAAGATCCCTGCCGGTTTCTCCGGTGATTTATCTGCCAATACCGGCTGCCACACGGTATACTCCGGCTCCATTGAAGATGAGACAGGAGGCCACCATGCTCAAAGGTCTGTACGGTGTCACCGACAGCCATCTGCTACCCGATGACAATAGTCTGCTGCACGCTGCCGGGCAGGCTTTGCACGGTGGTATGAAGGTGTTGCAATACCGGGATAAAAGCAACGACCAGCAGAAGCGTCTGCGTCAAGCGGGTGCCCTGAAAGTGCTCTGCCACCAGCATCAGGCCATTCTGATCATCAATGACGATGTCGAGCTGGCCGCTGCGGTTGAAGCCGACGGTGTTCACGTAGGCCAGAGTGATGCGTCCGTTGCCGAAGCCAGAACCCGTCTGGGCGATTACGCCATTATTGGTGTAAGCTGTGGAGGCTCTCTGGAGCTGGCACAGCAGGCCGTTAGCGCGGGTGCGAACTACATCGCCTTTGGTAAATTCTTCGAATCCAAAACCAAACCGGATGCCAAAACCGCCGAACTGTCCGTCCTGTCACAGGCCAGACAGCGTTTTGATGTGCCCGTTGTAGCCATTGGCGGCATTACCATAGATAATGCTTTCCAAATAACAGAAGCAGGTGCGGACATGATCGCTGTTGTAAACAATCTGTTTGCAACACCCGATATTCAGCTCCGGGCCCGTGAACTGAGTGCGCTTTACCAATAAGGAAAACATTCATGGCTCGATCCGACAACCGTTCCGGTGCTTTGTTCAGGGAAGCACAACAAGTGATTCCCGGTGGAGTAAACTCGCCTGTTCGTGCCTTTAAAGGTGTGGGTGGCAAACCGGTATTTTTCCAGAGTGCCCTGGGCGCTCATGTAAAGGACGTTGATGGAAACGAGCTGATTGATTACATCGGTTCCTGGGGGCCCATGATTCTTGGGCACAATCACCCGGACGTGGTGGCTGCGGTCAGGGAGCAGGCGTTACAGGGGTTGAGCTTTGGCGCTCCGACAGCCATCGAAACCGAAGTGGCTCTAAAGGTTCGCCAGTTATTTCCTTCCATGGAACTGCTGCGCATGGTGAACTCCGGTACCGAAGCGACCATGAGTGCTATCCGGCTGGCTCGCGGTTTTACCGGACGGGATCGTATCGTCAAATTTGAAGGCTGCTATCACGGTCACTCCGACTCCCTGCTGGTTAAAGCCGGTTCCGGCGCCCTCACCCTTGGTGTTCCCAGTTCTCCGGGCGTGCCTGAAGCACTGGCTGAAAACACCATCACCCTGACATTCAATGATCTGGACTCTGTGGAAGAAACCTTCGCAGAAATCGGGACAGACATTGCCTGCATCATTGTTGAGCCAGTGGCTGGCAATATGAACTGCATTCCTCCGGTCCCCGGCTTTTTGCAGGGTTTACGCCGGATCTGCGATGAACACGGTGCACTGCTGATTTTTGATGAGGTGATGACCGGTTTCCGGGTGGCTCTGGGCGGTGCTCAGGCGCATTACGATGTTAAACCGGATTTAACCACGCTCGGCAAGATCATCGGTGGCGGACTACCTGTCGGAGCCTTTGGTGGCCGTCGGGACGTTATGAAACATCTTGCCCCTCTCGGTCCGGTTTATCAGGCGGGTACGTTGTCGGGCAACCCTCTGGCAATGGCTGCAGGGCTGGCAACACTCAACAATATTGTCCAGCCGGGTTTTCATGACGAACTGACCGATAAAGCATCGCAATTGCTGAAAGGCATCAGTCATCAGGCAGATCTTGCCGGTATTCCACTACGTACGTCTCAGGTCGGTGCCATGTTTGGCCTGTTCTTCACGGAACAGGAAAAAGTAGAACGATTTGATCATGTGATGACCTGTGACAGTGAGCTGTATGGACGCTTCTTCCATGCCATGCTGGACGAAGGCGTTTATCTGGCACCTTCAGCGTTTGAAGCCGGTTTCATTTCTGCCGCCCATGGTGATCAGGAAATAGAACAAACCATTGCTGCGGCTGGTCGGGCTTTTCACTCTTTATTAAATCCTTGAATTAATGTTTATCAATGAGCGCACTGATGATTAATACCGATTCCGCTTTCTAAAGATGACTGCCTAAATATGACTGCGCAATTCCTATTTAGAAGGTGGAACCGGTACAACTCGCTCACGGCTGTTTATGATTTCTCTTGCTGTCTCTGATGCGGTGCTGGCTTTTGCCAGCGCCTTTCCTGTTTTTCTTTTGTCGCAACAAAAGGATTTTGACCCTGCACACAAGCTGCCTGCCAAAGCAGCCCTGTTTGGCTTTCTGCTCATGGCAATCGCTGCCGGACTGGGTGCTCTAAAGTACGGTTTCTCGGATGTCTGGGCCGGTCCCTACTGGATGTTCAACAACATTGCCACATTTATGTCCCCGCCATTGGTGACCATCGCAATGGTACAGATTCTGGCTTCAAAGTTCTGGAGTCCACCTGCCTGGGGAAGAACCATTCTGGCTATTTGCGTACTGTTTGAGGTGTCACGCTGGTACGGGCTTGAAACGCTTTACCGGGATCTGCAGCTGGCCGTGTGTATTGTTGCAGGTCTGGTGATGGTTACCCGGTCTTATATGAGTACCGGAACCAAGGCGCTGATCCTGGTGTCATTTGCCAGTTTTTTTGTTGGCGGCATGCTGATTGGTAATGAAGGAACCATTGCCGGATACCTTCGTCTGAACCTGTTCCGATACTTTATCGCCCTGGGCAACCTGATGCTGGGCACCGGACTGTACTTTCTACTGCGCCAGAAAAGGCAAGAACACCCCCTGTAGCTCACAACCTATACTTGATCTATCGATCAGGCCTTTTGCAGGGACGCAATTGTGAGCAACTCATCCATTGGAGCCTCCCGGAGTACTCCACCACCTCTCAACACCTCCAGTCAATCTGCCAGCCTCGACAAAGCCGAGGGAACTGCTTTTACCAGAAAGACCAGCAAACCCAAAGGCATCAAAAAAATGCTGGTCAACCTCGGAAGCAAGCTCACAACCAGTAGCAAGCATAAAAGCTTATCGAAATATAAAATCAGCCACAGCCAACCCAAACCGCAGGTCAACCTCACCCGAATTCACGCACAACCGGGACTGGAAATCTGGACTGACAATCCAAAGTCCATCACCGTCAAACCCTATCAGGGCCCACCCATTAATCTTAAAAATCTGGGTAAAATGGGCAACGTCATCGTTTTGCCACCCGGCAACTGGCAAATCAACCCTAACGGCAAGGTGACCCAGTTTGCTTTCCCCTTTCCCAGTCCGCTAGGGCAAAATCCCCCGGGCCAGATCGTTCAGCATTTTACCGGCCATCCTCAAGCTGCAGCACAACCCAAACCTGCTGCGCCCGTTGCATCGGCTTACAAAAATCACGGATTGAGAACGCTGATCAACCAGTCCAGAGTCTCTGAACGCTTCCATGACGTTCAGGGCACTTCAGACAAGCTGAAGCAAAAAGCAGCCAGTGTTATAGATGCCTTCCAGAAAGGTACCAGCCGTCATTCTCAGGCTAATGCCAACCTGAAATCACAGCATCTGGTGCAAATTGCCTCGGTGCTGGATCAGCACAAAAGCGAGCAGGCCAAATTCATGCCCACAACCACAGCAGAGATCAAGGCTCAGGCTAAAAGCCAGATCGACTCTCTGGAACAGGGTATGCAGGCGATTGCTGAAATTACCCATTCTGGCCGGGCACATTATTCAAAAGACAATTTTAAAGCACTGCAAACCCTGAGCAGGGAAATGGACGCAGAGAGAGCCCTTCTGGTGCAGGTTATGGATGATCCGAAATCGTTTGAGCTGGGCAGTAAACTCAGCTGGGGAGAAGCAACAGAACTGAAACGGCTGGGTTATGCATCCAACCCTGATCTGGCAGACGAATTCACCACACTGACGGATGCCGACCTGGTAAAGCCGGACGAGCATTTTGGTGCAGGTAAAAAACACAGTGTTCAGAAGCTGACCTTTGCCGGAGAAACGGTGAATGACCCTCCAAGGGAATATCTCTTCAAAGCTGAAGACGCCAGGGACACCAGCAGGTATGAACGCGTAGTTGGCAAGGATAAGTATCTCGACAAATCCCGTCCCCGTTTTGCCGCTCGAAACCTTGCCGCCCGGAAGCTGCAAAACACCCTTGACCTGAAGCTGTTACCGGACATGAAACTGACCACTCATAACGGAAAAATGGGTTTGCTGATGACAGAAGCCAGAGGTGTGCAGCCGTTTAATCACGATACAGGCAAACCCGAAGACATTGCCTATGACTCTCTGGAAAAGCCCCGGGTCTCAGCCAATATCCAGAAAAATCTTACCGATGCCCAGTGGCTGGACTGCCTGACAGGACAGCAGGATCGTCACAGCACCAACCTCTTTATTGACCCGGACAATGGCGATGTAACCCTGATTGACAATGATCAGGCTTTTTATCCGGGTCTTCGGGAAGTCAACGATCCCGAGCCTGACCATAAAGTTGGCAACTGGCCACCGCCGTGGCCGGGTAAGCCTGAACTGATCAGCCGGGAAACCTTTGAGAAAATCACAACAATGGACGAAGACAGCCTCCGGCGTGATCTTGAACCGCTTCTGGATAAAAAGGAAATTGATTCCACCCTCTTCCGTTTAAATGATTTAAAACAGCATGCCAAAAAACTGGCCGATGAAGGTAAAGTGGTAGAAGACTGGTTAACCTGGAGAAGCCCGGAAACAGAAGGTGGTAAAGGTGGCCTGCGTGTTGCCGATTTCCTGCGCTCAACAGGAAAACCACAGTCGTATTTTAATGCATTGTCCGAACAGGCTGAACAGCTTCATACCCGGCCTGATCCACAACACACCCGTTCTCTATAGGTAGGCGCTATGAACACTAATAATAAAGCATCATTAAATCAGGCCAGAGATATTATGCTTGCCGCAGGGCTGCCGATGCCGCCAGTGCCAAGGGAACTGTCTGATCAACTACTGTGCCCGAAAGATACCGAGTATTTTACAACCCGAAGCAATACGCCAAACCCATGGAATCTCATCTGGTTCATTGAAGAAATTGAACAGAAAACACCTGAGCATTACCTCATCTTCGGTGTTGACGGGCACGGCGTTGAATCTGCTGCCGCACACTACTATCTGGTTGAACAGGACATTGCCGTCTTCCACCAGAGCAATTTGCCAACGCCTTCCCGGCCCCGACTGGAAGCAGACCTGACTGATCAGTATGAATTGATGGCCACCATGGCAGTAGCAGCGTCAGACGCAAAAGAAAAAGGCAAGCTGCCAGAAGGCAGTCGTATTATTCTGGTACGCCCTGTTAACATGCCTTCATCCTGGGGCATTCAGCCAGCGCCCGGCCAGCCTGTAAAGTGGCAGAAAACCAGCGATGCACTGCTGGATGTTTCCGACTGGCTACAGGCGTCGCTGACCTAATAATAATCAGATTGAATTCAGTGGTGGCATAGGAAAGGAACGTACATTGCCGCCTTTGGCTTCCGTCACCTTGGCCTTACCTTCTTTTTCCACTTCATCAATCCGGATAATAGACGTCAGTGGAATGTAGCTGCGCTTCACACCTTCAAAGGTGTTTTTCAGTTTTTCTTCACTGGGATCAACCAACAGCTGACTGCGTTCACCAAAGGCAAACTCTTCCACCTCAATAAAGCCCCAGAGTTCGCTCTGAAAAATCTGGCGGGCGTAAACCTCAAAGACTTCGCCTTCGTTTTGAAAAATAACTCGAAAGACCTGTGTTTTCGACATTGATGATTAAAACCTTCTTGATAGCGGCTACCCGCGTGCTCTAAGAGTAACAAGGACAGCCTTAAAATGCCGCAAAGCATACCACACTCAAGGTCCGGTTTGATCTGTGGAAAACAGCACCCTGATACAGTTCTGATACATCTTGGTAGTTACCCGACAAACTATACCCTCGCCCGATATTTATACTGATTACAGGAATAATACCCGGGACTTATACCAAGCATGGGTGACACGTTTTTTAAAATGCCTTTATTTTTGCACTGCGGACTTACCCCATGAAATTATTGAAAAACAGTCTCATCCTACTAGCAAGCCTTTCATTCATACCCGGTGCATTTGCCAGTGGCGGCAGTGGTCAGGGAGGGAATCAGGGCAGCAATGCAGGAAGCAATGCCCGAAGCGTTGTAGTTGATGTGCAAACGGTTCAGGCACACACCTGGCAGGAACAACTGACGGCTTTGGGGAATGTCTATGCCCGAAACCAGATCACCCTGACCAGCAAAGTGGCTGGTTCCATTAATAAAATTAATTTCACCGACAGTCAGACCGTTGGCGCGGGCTACCCGTTGATTGAAATCGACAGCCGCTTTGAACAGGCCAAGCTTCAGGAGGCGAAAGCCAAGCTGCTGGATGACGAACGTCGTCTGAATGAAATGCAGCTACTGGAAGCCAAAAAAGCCATTTCCCAGTCAGAACTTCAGGCTCAGGAAGCTCTGGTTGAACAATCCAGAGCCGCTGTTGATGCCGCTGCCACTACCTTGTCGTTTTACACCCTGAAAGCGCCATTCGACGGTGTTCTGGGTTTAAGTGACCTCAGTCCCGGGCAATATGTCAGAACCGGTGATGCACTGGTAACTCTGACCGATCTGGAACACCTGTATGTTGACCTGAATTTTCCGGATAAATACCTCAGCCAGATCAACACCGGCATGACCGTAGACCTGCAGTTTGATGCCTGGCCGAACCTGCACTTTACCGCCACCATCAGTAGTCTTGATCCGGTGGTCAGCATGGAAAGCCGCAACTTCAAAGTTCGTTCCGAACTGAACAATGCTGAAGGTCTGCTTCGCCCCGGTCTGCTGACGCAGGCCACTCTGTCATTAACACCGGAAAGTGTGATTACCATTCCGACCAGCAGCATCTTTTACCGTGGGCCGCAGGCATTCGTTTACCGGGTCATCGACAACAAAGCGGTAGAACAAGCCGTCAACACTTTGCAGATCGTCGGAGAAAAAACCTACATCCGCTCCGGGCTGACTGTCGGTGATGAAATCATTACCGCTGGCATCAGCAAAGTCAGTAACGGCATCATCGTGACCCCCTCTTCAGCCATGAACAACCACAATCGCCAACTGGCACAACAAAGTGTTGAATCCGTCGAGAACAATGAGGTTCTGACTCAATGATTTTATCGGACCTTGCCATTAAGCGACCTGTTGTCGCCTGTGTAATCAACCTGCTGCTAATTGTTTTCGGCATACTGGCCTTTAATAGCCTGCCTCTGCGTGAGTACCCGGACGTTTCCGCCCCCGTTGTCTCTGTCGCCGCCAACTACGACGGGGCTTCGGCAGACATCATGGAGTCAAGGGTTGCCAAAGTGATCGAAGATCAGCTGTCCGGTATCCGGGGCGTCCGGTCGATTGACTCCATGAGTTCCGATGGCCGCACCCGAATCAACATTGAATTTGAAAACAATCGGGATATTGAAGCTGCAGCCAATGACGTTCGTGATGCCGTCTCCCGAGCAAAACGACGACTGCCTGACAATATGGACGACCCGACGGTGTCCAAGAGTGATTCCGATGGTGATGGTGTTATCAGTTGGGTGAAAGTCTCATACTGACCATTTTTTCTGGGCTTGCCGTCCGTGGTTTATACAGCAGCTACAAATTTTCTCTGGACTTACATAGGAACGGCCAAACACCGCTATGATGGTTACTGTAAAAGATACCGCAACAGTGAAAGGCCGCCCCGATGCAAGTATGTCAGCCACTAGCTGAAGCCGCCAATTTTTCTTGTCATGCTATCCAACAGCTTGAGCAAAAACTGGCCGTTCTTCGTCAGGAACACAGCCCAATCAAGCACTTTGAAGACTATGAAGGTGAGATCCATAAACTCTTTATCGAAGCAGAGCAAAGCGTTCTGGCAGAAGACCTGACCGGGCTTGATATTGACGTTCCTGCGATTGAGGTAAGCGGTGTCTGTTACCATCGGGTGTTGCGATCTTCAGAAACTTATCAATCCGCTGTCGGCCCTGTCCGGGTTTTGCGTACGCTCTATCGTAACGGTAAGGATCACTCTATCATCCCTTTGGAGCTACAGGCAGGTATTGTAGAGGGGTATTGGACACCAAAAGCAGCTAAACAAGCTGTCTGGATGGTTGCGCAAATGCCTCCCGGAGAGGCTAAAAGCCTACTTGATCTGATAGGGAACATGACGCCCTCGGAAAGCTCTCTGGCCAGACTACCCAAAAAGTTCAATGCGCAGTGGGAACCCAATAGGGAAGCCTTTGAAGACTTTCTCTGGGAAAGCGTCAAGGTTCCTGAAGAAGCTGTGACTGCGGCCGCTTCTCTTGATGGCGTCATGTTGCCGATGAAAGATGGTAAACGTCAGGAAAAGCGGGAACAGAATAGAGTCGATGGCAAGCGAACCCGTGGCCCTGCTGGCTGTCAGGAGGCCAGTTGTGGAACATTGTCGTTTTACGATGCACAGGGTGAACGCCTCTCAACGGTCAGGATGAGTCGAATGCCTGAAAGCAAGAAAGTGACTTTGAAACAATCACTCTCCGCACTCCTGAGCGAAGCTCTTCGACAGAGGCCAGATCTGACGCTTGTTAAAGTCGCTGATGGGGCAAAAGACAACTGGACCTACCTTGCCAATGAACTCCCTGAAGGTCACGAGGTTGTAGACTTCTATCATGCCGCAGAGCACCTGAAGAAAGCGTTTGACCTGTCCTATGGTGAAAACAGCAACAAATCCAGAGAAAAGTTCATCACCTATCGCCACATCCTCAAAGAGGAGCCCGAAGGTGTTGAAAAAGTCATCAAAGCTCTGGCTTACCAGCATAAACGACACCCTCGTCGATCGAAGTTGAAAACAGAGCTGGAGTACTTCAGAAGTAATCGAACCCGCATGAACTATGCTGAACACTTGTCGCACAACTTGCCAATAGGCTCAGGGGTTATTGAGGCTACTTGTAAAACCTTGGTAACGCAGCGAATGAAGTGTTCTGGAATGAGGTGGCGGCATCCCGGAGGCCAAGGTATTTTGACAGCAAGGTCATTAATTCAGAGTGGCATGTTCGACAATGGCTGGAAGTTACTGGCGGTGACCTACTGCGCCAAGGTCACGGAAGTGGGTATGGACAATGTCATCCCATTCCCCATGCAGAAAGGTGACTTGGAATTATAGTACCAGTCAATATGAGACTTTCACCCTATCAGTTTCACCGTATCCTCCGACCGGCTGTCACCGGTAGACCTGAGTGACTACATCAACCGTCAACTGCTCGATCCCCTGAGCTTGATTGATGGTGTCAGCTCCATCGAACTGCGTGGTTACAATGAACTGGCGTTACTGGTCAAACTGGACCCGGTCGCCATGGCCAGCCGTAATGTCACTGTTGCCGATATAGAAAGAGCGTTGCGGGCTGAAAACCTCGAAGCTCCGGCGGGCAGTCTGACTGACTCTGCGCGGAACTACACATTACGTTTGCAACGCAGCTACCAGAGCGTTGCCGACTACCAGAACCTGATTATCCGCAAGAACAGCGATGGCTCAATGCTGTACCTTTCCGATGTCGCCACCGTAGAAACCGGATCGGAAAACGAAGACCAGACTTTCCGGCTCAATGGTCGCAGTATGGTCATGCTGGAGTTTTTGAAACAGTCCGAAGCCAATACACTGGATGTGGTTGAAGCCGTTAAGGAAGAGGTTGGACGACTGAAACCGTTCCTGCCAAACGGTATGGAAATGAATCCGTTGTCCGACAGTTCGGTGTTTATCAAAAGCGCCATCAGTGAAGTGTATACAACTCTGGGCATCACGTCGGTGCTGGTCATTCTGGTTATCTACATTTTCCTGGGCAGCGCCCGTGCCACCTTGATTCCAGCCGTTAGTGTGCCGGTGTCCCTGATCGCCACCTTCGCTGTACTGCTGCTGTTTGATTACTCCATCAACCTGATTACATTGCTGGCACTGGTGTTATCGGTGGGGCTTCTGGTGGATGACTCCATCGTGGTTCTGGAAAACATCCACAGTCGTATAGAAAAAGGCGAGCCACCGATTGTTGCGGCTTATCGTGGTGCCCGTGAAGTCGGTATGGCGGTTATTGCCACCACCATGGTTCTGGTGGCGGTGTTTATGCCAATCACCCTGTTAACCGGCACAGCGGGAATGCTGTTTAAGGAATACGCTGTGACGCTGGCAGCCAGCGTGATGCTCTCCAGTATCGTCGCCCTGACTATGGGGCCGGTACTTGGCAGCCGTGTACTGAAAATGAATGTGCAACAAGGCCCATTCACACAGTTTGTTGAAAAGCAGTTTGCCAGACTTGAAAACGGCTATCGCCGTGTACTCTACTTCACCCTGAAACATAACTGGATTGCGGTATTAACCGTGGTATTAAGCCTTGGCTTTATGGGTTACACCTACCAGCAACTGCCCCAGTCGTTTGTATCCAGAGAAGACCAGGGACGTCTGTTTGTCCGCCTGACCGCTACAGAGGGAGCCAGCTATCACGCACTGGAACCTTTGATTGATGATATTGAACAGCGCATGAAACCTCTCACCAACCCTGAAGGGCCGATAAAATCGATGGGGGTTCGGGCACCGGGTAGAAACCAGAATGAAATGATGCTGATTATTGACCTGAAACACTGGGACGAACGAGATGTCACCGTGTTCGATGTCAGCAACCAGATACGCCGTTTGCTGCAGCCCATTGCAGAACTCAGGGTTGCGCCCATGGTGCCATCCAGCTTTGGTACCCGTGCCCGTCAGCCGGTTCAGGTGGTGATCGGTGGCAGCTCCTATGAGATTGTGCAGGAATGGGTGGAATTGCTGAAAGAAAAAGCGTCTGAAAATCCGGGATTGCGTGAGCTGGATATGGATTACAACGAAACCACTCCACGCATGAACGTTACCATCAATCAGGCTTATGCCCATGAGCTGGGGATTCCGGTGTCGGACATTTCTTCCGCGCTGGAAACTGTTCTGGCAGGCAGGAACATCACCACCTTTATCCAGAATGGTGAAGAGTATGATGTCAACGTTCGGGCGCCCAAGGATGACTTCAACGCGATCTCCGATCTGGCTCGCATCCACCTGCGTTCTTCCAGTGGAGAGCTGGTGCGTCTGGACACCCTGATTGATGTCACCATTGAAGGTCAGCCCCGTCAGCTGAACCACTATAACCGACGCAAGAGTATTACATTGTCAGCGGATCTGGTAGGCGATTACTCTCTGGGTGAAGCACTGGCTTATATTGAACAGCTGGTCATCGATGAGCTGCCGGATGAAGCCACCATCGACTACAAAGGTGAGTCCATGGAGTACAAACGTTCCAGCAGTTCCATGACCGTGACGTTTATTCTGGCTCTGGTGGTGGTGTATCTGGTGCTGGCGGCACAGTTTGAAAGCTTCATTCACCCGATGGTGATTATGATGACGGTGCCGCTGGCACTCACTGGCGCCATGGGGGGAATGCTATGGACTGGCTTGTCACTGGACATCTACACCCAGATATCCCTGATCATGCTGATCGGTCTGGCCACCAAAAACCGTATTCTGATTGTCGAGTTCATTAACCAGCTACGGGATCGAAAGATTGCCTTTGAAGATGCGATTATTCAGGGTTCGGTTGCACGTTTACGCCCGATTCTGATGACAGCGATTACCACACTGGCTGGCTCTGTCCCGCTGATTCTAGCCAGCGGTGCAGGTTACGAATCCCGTTCATCCATCGGTATTGTGATTTTCAGCGGCGTTCTGGTCGCCACCTTTATGACCCTTTTTGTAGCACCGGGACTCTATCGTCTGGTCGCCGCCAGAACCGGCTCACCCAAAGACATGGAACATAAGCTGGAAGCAGCACTGGAGAATTGTCCTGCCCATTAACTCTGACTTTACGTAACCGGATTCACCGGGACAACCACAAGCATACAAGGCCGAGCGTATTGTGGTTGTCCCGGCATCCGGGGGCGTAACTGCCTAATCAGCATCAGAAATATTGCTCACTACCCTCCCCGTCAGCCAAAGGCTATAATGTCCCGCTTTTGAACAGATAGTAGACAGCCGTCAGGGCTTGGCTATCTTTATCGCTATCCTTATCAGACTGCTCCGTACCACAAGACGAAAGCAGTTATGAACCAGCAGACAGGAATCCGGTTTTGTCGTCTGAAATGACCAAAGCAGCCATGAGCGCAAAAAAGCTATACATCAAGACCCACGGTTGCCAGATGAACGAGTACGACTCTGCCCGAATGGCAGACCTGCTCGGAGAAACCCACACTCTGGAACTGACCGATAACCCAGAAGAAGCCGACGTACTGCTGGTCAACACCTGTTCCGTCCGTGAAAAGGCTCAGGAAAAACTGTTTCACCAGCTGGGTCGCTGGAAACATCTGAAAGAAAAGAACCCTGATGTCGTGATTGGTGTGGGCGGTTGTGTCGCCAGTCAGGAAGGTGAGGAAATCCGCAAACGTGCCCACTACGTTGACGTAGTGTTTGGCCCGCAAACCCTGCACCGTCTGCCGGAAATGATTGATGCCACCAAACAGGATCATATTCCGGTGGTAGACGTCACCTTCCCTGAAATCGAAAAGTTCGACCGCTTGCCAGAACCCAGCGTAGATGGCCCAACCGCCTTTGTTTCCATCATGGAAGGCTGCAGCAAATACTGCACCTACTGCATTGTGCCTTACACCCGTGGTCCGGAAGTCAGCCGCCCGATGGACGATGTTCTGGCGGAATGTGTGGGTCTGGCCGAGAAAGGTGTGCGTGAAATCAACCTGCTGGGGCAGAACGTTAACGCTTATCGCGGTGAAAAAGACGATGGTTCCATTTGTGATCTGGCCGAACTGATCACCATTGTTGCGGCGATTGATGGCATCGACCGTATTCGTTTCACAACGTCTCACCCGCTGGAATTCTCCGACAGCCTGATTGACGTTTACGCTGAAGTGCCAGAGCTGGTCAGTCATCTGCATCTACCGGTTCAGAGTGGCTCCAACCGGGTTCTGAAGCTCATGGAGCGTGAGCACGAGACGTCTATCTACGTGGATAAAGTGCGTCGTATTCGTGAGCATCGCCCGAATATGAGCATGTCTTCCGACTTCATTGTTGGTTTCCCGGGTGAAACCGATGAAGATTTTCAGGACACCATGAACCTGATTGCGGAAATTGGTTTCGACGCGTCCTTTAGCTTTATTTACAGCAAGCGGCCGGGGACTCCTGCTTCGGATATGCCAGACGACGTAACGGCTGAGACCAAGAAAGAGCGTCTGCGCATTTTGCAGGATCGTCTGAATCAGCAAACCATGCAGATCAGCCGTCGCCTGGTAGGCTCGACCCAGAAGATTCTGGTGACCGGTTACTCCAAGAAAGACCCGGGCGAACTGATGGGACGCACCGAGTGCAACCGCATCGTTAACTTCAAATTCGACGACCCGCGTCTGATCGGCCATTTTGCCAACGTTGAAGTGACCGATGCTTTTGCTCACTCCATGCGTGGCAAGATTACCAGCTCCGAGTTGGATTAATATCCTCTGAAGTTTATTGGTTGGGACGAGCGGAACGCGACTCCCAACCCTGATATCAACCCGCCACCGTGTTTGCCCTCTCAAATCTCCCTAAAAATCCTGTAAAATAAAGTCAATATCACGGTTATGATCTACCCAACCTTCAGACCGCGGTATATGCTTAACCCTAATAATCGCAGTAAGAGCTGAATCCCCGAGTTGAACGCCAAAACCCAAAACACCTCCAACGCTCTGGCAGAAAGCCAGTCTCAGTTTGTTCTTGAACCCGATGACAGCCAACGCTTTGCCGAGCTGTGCGGCCAGTTCAACCAGAACCTGAAGCAGATCGAACAACGCCTTCACGTTAAGGTTCGCAACCGTGGTAACAAGTTTTCCGTGTCCGGCCATGAAGATTCGGTCAAGGCAGCACAGGAAATTCTCAGGCGGCTGTACCGGGAAACCGGTAAGAAAAGCCCTCTGACACCGGAAACTGTGCACCTGTTCCTGCAGGAATCTGCCGTTGAGTACATTGCTGCCCCTGAAGACAGTGGCGACGTGGTTTCCCTGCGTACCCGCAAAGGGCTGATTACGCCCCGGGGGCCAAACCAGCAGAACTACGTCAAATCAATACTGGAGCACGACATTAACTTTGGTATTGGCCCGGCGGGCACCGGTAAAACCTATCTTGCCGTTGCTGCCGCTGTTCAGGCGCTGGAAGACGAGCAGATTCGTCGCATTCTGCTGGTACGCCCTGCCGTAGAAGCAGGCGAAAAGCTAGGCTTCCTGCCCGGCGACCTGTCCCAGAAAATCGACCCGTACCTGCGTCCTCTTTATGACGCACTGTATGAGATGCTGGGGTTTGAGCGGGTAGACAAACTGATCGAAAAAAATGTGATTGAAGTCGCACCTCTGGCTTATATGCGTGGTCGAACCCTGAACAACTCTTTCATTATTCTTGATGAGTCCCAGAACACGACATCAGAACAAATGAAGATGTTCCTTACCCGCATCGGTTTCGGCTCAACCGCTGTTATCACCGGTGACGTGACACAGGTTGACCTGCCCCGGGGCACTCGCTCCGGCCTGCTCAGTGCTATTGATGTGCTGAAAGACGTGGACGGCATTGGTTTTACCTGGTTCTCCTCCAAAGACGTTGTACGCCACCCACTGGTTCAAAGAATTGTTCAGGCTTACGACAAATTCGACCAGAAGCAGGAAAAGGAACAGCTAAAGCGCCGTGAAGAACGCTGGGCTCTGCACGAACAACTTCAGCAACAGGCACAATCCGAGGCAAGCACTCCGTCATGAGCGCCAACGTGTTTATTGATATCCAGATTGCCAGTGATAGTTCGTCGTTGCCCAGTGAAGAAGATTTTCAGCTCTGGGCAGAAGCGGCTGTTGGTACGCACCGTGATGAGGCCGAAATCAGCCTGCGCATTGTGGATACGGAAGAAGGCGCCGAGCTGAACCAGCAATGGCGACAGAAGCAGGGGCCAACCAACGTACTGTCATTCCCGTCTGACCTGCCTGCCGAACTGGAATTGCCCCTGCTGGGTGATCTGGTGGTGTGTGCTCCGGTAGTAGAACGGGAAGCCGGCGAGCAGAAAAAAAGCCTGCAAGCACACTGGGCGCACATGATTGTTCATGGCACCTTGCACCTGCTGGGTTATGACCATATAGACGATAATGAAGCGGAAGAAATGGAAGCTCTGGAAACGAACGTTGTAAAAAGCCTTGGTTTTCCCGATCCTTACGCAGAAACCGTTTAACGGACGGTACACTGTCGCGGTATAGTTGAAATACGACAATTATCATGCGACATATGCCGGATAGAAGCGGGAAGCAATCCCGCTTTTAAAAATGGTAAACAGGCACACTTAAAGAAAAGGTAATGAACGACGAAACCCCAACGGGTGAAGAACCCTCACCATCGTGGATGGACAAACTGTCTGGCATTTTCAGTCAGGACCCGAAAAACAGAAGTGAACTGCTCTCGATCCTGAATGAAGCAGGCAGCCGGGGCATCATCGACACCGAAGCCCTGAGCATTATCGAAGGCGCGGTTCAGGTAGCCGATATGCAGGTTCGGGAAATCATGATTCCCCGCTCCCAGATGGTCTGCGTGGATGAGGACCAGGAACCCCGTGATTTCCTGCCCAAAATCATTGAATCAGCCCACTCCCGCTTTCCGGTGATTGGCGACACCAAGGATGAAATCATTGGTATTCTTCTGGCAAAAGACCTGCTGCCACTGATCCTGCAAAATAACCGCTTTAATATTAAGGATCATCTTCGTCCTGCTACCTTCATTCCGGAAAGCAAACGCCTGAATGTACTGTTGAAGGAGTTCCGAACCAATCGAAATCATATGGCGATTGTTATTGACGAGTTTGGCGGTGTTGCCGGTCTGGTCACCATTGAAGACGTTCTTGAACAAATCGTTGGTGACATTGAAGACGAGCACGATGTCGAGGAAGACAGCTTCATAAAACCTGTCGAGGAAAACGCCAATACCTTTATCGTCAAGGCACTGACCCCCATTGAAGACTTTAATGAACACTTCAATGCCAAATTCAGCGATGAAGAGTTCGATACCATTGGCGGCATCGTTATGCAGGAGTTCGGGCACATGCCCAAGCGTAATGAATACGTGGAAATTTCCGGTTTCCGGTTTGATGTGCTTAACTCCGACGGTCGCCGCATCCGGTTATTGCGAGTGACAGATACTCATCAGTAATCACGCAACTAAATTCGCGACTGACAGGTCGATGATCTTGAAGAATAAACTGCCCGGGCACCTGATGGCAGCCATTGCCGGTGCCCTCTTCACACTGGCTTTCAGCCCTTATAATCATTGGCCGGTTTTACTGCTGGCCAGTGGCTGTATTTTCTTTGTTACCCAGAAAGAAGCTTTGCGCCCGACTCTGATTCGCGGGGCACTGTTTGGCATCGGATTATTTGGTGCGGGTACTTCCTGGGTTTACGTCAGCATCCATGAGTTTGGCTCGGCACCCGTACCGCTGGCGCTGCTGCTGACCTTACTGTTTGTTCTGTTGCTGACCAGCGTTTTTATCATTCCAATGTTCCTGAGTTACATAAAACTCAGGGATCGCTACAACGTTAAAGCCAGCTGGCAAAGGGCGTTACTGTTCGCCGCTGTGTGGGTGCTGTTTGAATGGTTCAGAACCTGGTTCCTGACCGGATTTCCCTGGCTGCTCCAGGGATATGCATTGCTGGACACACCATTCCAGAGTTGGGCTCCGGTTGCCGGTGTCTACGGCCTTAGTCTTCTGTTAATAACAACGGCCTGCCTGTTAACGTCGGTCATTATTGAGCGATTTCGTTTATACGCCGGACAGGTTCTGGCGCTTGTTGTCACCGCTGTTGCCTGGGCTGCCAGCTTTCCTCTCGGTCATATCACATGGACCACCAAAACCGGCTCGCTCAGTTTCAGTGCCATTCAGGGCAATATTCCCCAGAGCCTGAAGTGGGAGCCCGGTTATCTGGAAGATACCATCAGAACCTATTTTGGTCTGACGGAGAAAGAGTGGGGACAGGATCTGGTGATATGGCCGGAAAATGCCCTGCCTATTTTCTACAGCAATGTCCGTTCAGTGATGCAACAGCTTGACCGCCAGGCTAACGACAGTGGAAGCACATTCATCACCGGCATTCCCATGGACGACAACAGTACCGGCGAGCCCCGTTACTACAACTCAATTGTTGCTTCAGGGGTGGGCGATGGACGCTACTACAAACAAAAGCTGGTGCCTTTTGGCGAATATGTACCTCTGGAATCCATACTGCGTGGATTGATTGACTTCTTCGACCTGCCTATGAGCGCTTTCTCAAAAGGTACCAGTAGCCAGGCGTTGCTGGAAGTACCGGAAGCAACCATTGCACCGTATATCTGTTATGAGGTGGTGTATCCCGACTTCGCCGCCTTTCAGGCAAGAGACAGTGGTCTTTTAATTACCATCAGTAACGACACCTGGTTCGGTCGCTCTATAGGTCCACTACAGCATTACCAGATTGCCAGAATGCGCTCATTGGAAACCGGACGCTATATGATTCGTGCCACCAACGATGGTAAAACGGCACTGATTGATGACAAGGGAAAAACGGTAAAAAGCATAGAACGGTTTAAGGAAGGTATTCTGCGCGGTGACGCTCCGGTGATGAAAGGTACGACGCCTTTTATGCGTTTCGGGTCGTATCCGGTATTGCTGTTTAGCCTGTTGATGATTGTCCTGACCGTTCACAGAAGCCGCCGTACCCGCTAGCTGGCTGCAGACAGGAGCGCACCCGGCGCTCCTGCCATTCTTCATCACCTCTCCCTTTACCCTGCCGATACAGCCTGTTGCAACTATTCTCATTATACAGGAGGCGCTGAACTCAATTGCATACACACTTTCGTTGTAATAGATGAGAATGAAGAATGAGAAAAACCATCCGCACCATCGCCAGACTGTGCCATTACTGCAAGCTGGCCACGATGACAGGGCTTTGCATTCTTATGAGCAATCCAGCCAACTCAACCGATGTCCGAATTGAAAAAGACAGCCTTGGAGAGGTCAGCGTGCCTGTTGCTGCGTTGTACGGTGCACAAACCCAGAGAGCTGTGGATAACTTTCCAGTCAGTGGCCAACCTCTGCCGGAAGCGTTTATCACTGCCATTGCCCGTATAAAAAAAGCAGCCGCTGTAGCAAACCAGTCTCTGGGCTTGCTGTCGGAAGACAAAGCTGAGTCCATCATCAAAGCGGCTGATCAGATTATTGCAGCGGATTATCCCGGCACCGCTCAAAGCCAGTTTCCCATTGACGTTTACCAGACCGGTTCCGGCACCAGCACCAATATGAATGTGAACGAGGTGGTCAGTCATCTTGCCAGCCTGAACGGAACCACACCGGTCAGTCCAAACGATGATGTTAACCTTGGGCAGAGCAGTAATGACGTGATCCCCTCTGCCATTCATGTGGCGTCGGCCCTGCTGGTAGAGCAACAGCTGTTACCTGCCCTATCGCACCTGATTCAAACCCTTGACGAACGAATTCAGGATATTGGCCACATCGTCAAAACCGGACGTACGCATACCATGGATGCCATGCCGGTGACTTTTGCTCAGGAAATGGGAGGCTGGAAGGCGCTGCTACTGCAGGACCAGAAACGACTAAAAGACACACAGAAACGTCTGTTACAACTGACCCTGGGCGGAACCGCTGTGGGTTCCGGCACCAATACACATCCCGACTATTCACAGGCTGTCTGCAACGCTCTGGATAAAGATACCGGTTTGCACTTTACCCCGGCTCCCAACTTTTTCGCCGCCCAGAGTGTGCCTGCAACCGCACTGGAGCTTTCAGCCAACCTGAGAAATGTGGCTGTCAGCTTGATGAAAATTGCCAATGATCTGCGCTGGATGAACAGCGGGCCACTGGCCGGTTTCGGTGAAATTGAACTGCCAGCCCTGCAGCCGGGCTCAAGCATTATGCCCGGTAAAATCAACCCGGTCATTTCAGAGTCTGTCACCATGGTTTCGGCACAAATTATCGGACTGGATACTGCCGTCACCATCGCAGCGCAGTCCGGCCACTTTGAACTGAATGTCATGTTGCCACTGGTGGCGAATAACCTTGTACAAAGCATTATGCTGGCGAGCAACGCCAGTATTATTCTGGCTGACAAGGCAATCAAAGGCTTCAGGGTGCGTGAAGCGAATATCAATCAATCCCTTGATCGCAACCCGATTCTGGTCACTGCTCTCAACCCGATCATCGGTTATATGAAAGCAGCAGACATCGCCAAACAGGCCTACAAAGAAAAGCGCTCGATTCTGGAGGTCGCGAAAGAAAAAACAGACCTGACTGAAGAGGAACTAAAAAGGATTCTTGACCCTGTACAGCTGACCAAAGGCGGAATCAACAAAAAATAAGCTTCAATTTTTGATATTCAGCCGGTCGCTGAGCCAGTACCAGAACAGCCCCAGATATTCATGCAGAGCGATTTCACTGCTTCGCAGGTTGCGCGTCCGGGGCATCCAGTAGCGCAGTTTTTTCCATGGAACCTCTGACCAGGTGAAAATGGTGGGCGCGGGAATGACTTCAAACCCCATTTTCTGAAAACTCAACACCGACCGTGGCATGTGCCAGCTATGAGTCACCAGAATAATACGAAGGTCATCTTTTCCTAACTCCCTGCTCAACATGTCGTGACTGTAAAGGGCATTCTGCCAAGTGGTAAGACTTTCTTTTTCCTGCCAGCGAGCCTGAATACCGTAATCCGTGTGCAACACTTCCGCCATGGTGGCAGCTTCTGACCGCGCACCGCCGCCACTGGTCAGCAATGGTACACCACAAATACGGTGGACTGTTGCTCCGTAACGAACTCTCTCCAGAGACAACGCCGTTGGCTGATAGCCTTGGTATTCAGGTGTGAAGCGCGGGAGACCTCCGCCCAGAATCACAATAGCGTCGGCTTCGGCACAGGCATCAGAATCCAGAGCTCCGTACCACTCCAGCCCTTTATTGAGAACCGTTGCAACAGGCGTGATCGACAGCGTATAAAATGCAAACAGTGCCAGCCAGGGCAACCACCCCAGCGTTGCTTTAAAAATCAGTCCCACAGCCATCATCCATAACAGCAGAACCGGTGGCAGCAGGCTCTGTTTTAAACACCATCGCATGACAGGTTTCATAAAAGGCCATTGGTTATTTATCTCAGGTAATTAATACAACAAGTAAGCACAACCCGCTAACCTTTTGCGAGAATATCGGACATACGTACCTTCTTCAAATATGAGTCAATTCGCCAACAACAACCTTCAAACCGCAGTCAAACTGTTGCGCGAGTAATTGATTCATGACCGAGAAAGAAAAAATGATTGCCGGGATGGGCTATTTTCCATCTGACCCTGTCCTGAAGAAAGAAAGAGAGCTGGCCAAGGCTCTTTGCTTTAAGCTAAACAACCTTGCTCCTGATCAGAACGAAGAGAAGATGGAGCTGTTCAAAACACTTCTGGGTAAAGTGGAAGAAGCCAACATTGAGCCCAGTTTCTACTGTGACTACGGCTATAACATCCATCTGGGCAAGAACTTTTACTCCAATCACAATCTGGTCATTCTCGATGTCTGCCCGGTGATTATTGGCGATAATGTCATGTTTGGCCCGAACGTTACTGTTACATCAGCCGGTCATCCGATTGATGCGGAAACCCGTAACTCCGGTCTGGAATTTGGCAAAAAAATCACCATTGGTAATAACGTATGGCTGGGTGCCAATGTAACCGTTAACCCCGGAGTCACTATTGGCGACAACGTTGTCATTGGTTCCGGCAGTGTTGTCACCAAAGACATCCCGGCCAATACTGTGGCGGCCGGGGTTCCCTGTAAAGTCATCAGAGAGATTGATCAGTCTCAGGCAGCCTGAGCGACTTTAAACCTCTGATTGACCAATCACACGATGTCGTTCCTGCAGAACGATATCGTGCATTAACTGCTTCAGCCAGCTTAATACCGGATGCGCACTGTCACTCTTGCGCCAGGCCAGACTGATGGCAAAATCCCCCACAGCCACGGGTGGAATGCAGTGGTGTAAAGGTTGCTCCGAATCATCAATATACGACATCGTTTCAGGGACTACCGATAAAAGACGGTTGCCTTTTAAAAGATTCAGCAACGAAATAAACCTTGAACAGCCCAGAGCCACTTTCCGACTTAAACCCTGCCGGGCAAGAATGTTATCCACATTACCACTGAGTTCGCCTTCCGGCGTCACCAACGCATGGGGCGTATCCAGATAATCCTGCAGAGACAACGGCAATGATTTCTGCAATACCCGGTTATCAAACAGGCAAACGTGTTTCTCAAGGTACAAGTCCTGTACTTCCAGCTCATCCATCGCTTCCGACCAGTGCCCCAGAGCCATGTCCAGTTTTCCGGCTTTCAGCAGGTCTGCCGCATTGCTGCGATTCACCGTAACAAAGCTTAACTGTGCATGAGGAGCCTGAGCCTGTATTCGTTCAAACAGAGCGCGGGCATAAACCAGTTCGCAATAGTCGTTCAGACCAATTCGAACCGCTCCTTCCCAGATGTCTGCTGTGAATGCAGACTGATCCAGAACACGATCCCGAATCACACTTAAAACATCGTGTATTGCCAGATAAAGCTCATCCGCTTTTCGTGTTGGCCGCATCTGCTGACCCTGTCGTTCAAGCAATACATCATCAAACAGCTTACGTAAGCGACCCAGAGTGTGACTCATGGCAGACTGCCCAAGATACAAACGCTCCGCCGCCCTGCTGACACTCTGTTCCTGATACAGCGCTTCAAAGGCTGTCAGCAGGTTAAGGTCTACTCTTGATAGATCGATCTTATTCATAACCAAAATTCAAATAATTAATTAGATTAATCAGTCTGTGTTTTTTTAAAATGTTTATCTCCGAATTACAAGACTTCTGACTGCCCCATGTTCAAAAACTGTTTTGAAGTGTTTATCCGCTTCCTGGCTCTGGGCTGTTATGCCTTCGGTGGGCCGACGGCGCATATTGGCTACTTCCATCGGGAATTTGTAGAAAAACGACAATGGCTGAGTGAGCAGGAATACGCAGACACCGTCGCTCTGTGCCAGATGTTACCCGGGCCAGCCAGCAGTCAGGTGGGCATCAGCATTGGTTTTGACCGTGCCGGTCTGCCAGGCGCTTTCGCTGCGTTTACCGGTTTTACCCTGCCTTCCGCCATCATCATGATTTTGCTGGCAATGGGTTACAGTGAAATTTCCGGGCTGTCTTTTGCCATGGGCATTTTGCAGGGTGTGAAATTGTTTGCGGTGGCTGTTGTAGCCGACGCTCTGATCAAAATGGGTAAATCCCTCTGCCCTGATCGTGCCCGCGTCACCATGGCGATGATAACCGCCGGACTGATGCTGGTAATGCCCGGCGTCGCCATGCAGATGACTGTGATTGTGGTTGGCACCATTGCCGGTTATCTGATTTACAACCGAAATAGCAACGCAGGAGAATTTCCGGAGATCAAAGGTCGTAAACGCATCGCCTTCGCTGCTGCCGCTTTATTTGTGGTGGGAATCCTGGTCATTCCGGCCATTGCCGCTCAATCTGACAGTACTGCCCTGCAATTATTCGACAGCTTTTATCGTTCCGGAGCACTGGTGTTTGGCGGTGGTCATGTCGTGCTCCCTATGTTACAGGCCGAACTGGTACACGACGCGGGTGTTACAGCCGATGCCTTTATCGTGGGATACAGTGCCGCGCAGGCGGTTCCTGGCCCAATGTTTACCCTGGCACCTTTTCTTGGTGGCGTTTTCGGTGGCCACTTTAACCTGAGCTACTCTCTGGTTGCCCTGACGGCTATGTTCGCGCCCTCTTTTTTATTGCTGGCCGCCGCCTGGCCGTTCTGGAACCGGTTGAAAGCCATGCCCAAACTGCGTTCTGCCATCAATGGCATTAATGCAGTCGTGACCGGTCTGCTGCTGGCAGCCTTCTACGATCCGGTCATCACTCTTGCGATTAAAGGTGCGGAAGATGTTGCCCTGGCGTTGCTGGCTTATCTATTGCTGGCGGTATGGAAGCTGCCCATTGCTTTGATGGTGCCGCTTTATGCGGGGATTGGCTTTGTGTTGCTTTAAGGGAATTAGTACGGAGTCACTCGCTGTGACTCCTTACGTATGAGCTTAACCAAACCAGCGATTAAGTCGCTGTTTTATACTGTTAACTTGCTCGCTTCCTTTGTGTTGAAATTCAGTTTTTCTCTGCTTAGCTTCAAGCTTGGCGCGCTTCCAATCTGAGCCTGCCATTTCCTTCTGCACATCATAAACCCCTTGCCTGACTTGATGTTTCGCCTCTCGGCCAATTTTTGTCAGGTTTTCCCAACTAAAATGCTTACAAAGAAAATCACCAATGGGTTTGAGCTTAAATGTAACTCGTTCCAACAAGTCACCCAGTGCATTAATCAAACCATATCGCTGTTCAACACTACGATTATAAGCCCTTGCGGACTGACCTGTGCGAGTCTCCCGGTTGTTAATAGCTCCTGGAAATGAATTGCATCTACGATGACGTTGCCTCTGAGGCCGCTGTGGCACCTGACTATGTTGTCCAACTCCAAACATATGCTGTACCTCCTTGTTCAGTAATATGTTCTCGGAAAAGGTTATTGATATTAACCTTCTACATTTACAAGTCTAGTAATGAATTACTCATTTCATGCCTGAAAACGTTAGCAGCACTAACCGACTGGTTATTCCGTAACCGAAAAAAACACCCTATTTACTAAACCACCGTAGTTTAGTTGTTATAGGGTTCGAGTATTTGCCCTTGTATGGTAGCCTTCATCGTCAACAACAACCCTCTGAAATTATTCATTTCTTCCATAGTTGTTAACCCTATACCAACAGCATGTTGCGTTCACTGCGTACATAACATCACAGATTATCGCAGTACACTCTAAACATGCGCATAGTTTATTGAACGGACAACCCGATGAGAAAACCTTTTCACCTAATGGCCAAACCCACCAGTTATCAGTGTAATCTCGACTGTGATTACTGCTTTTATCTGGAAAAAGAAGTCTTCTTTAACAAACGGGCCGAGAATAAAGGAAAGGAAAAAATCACTCACATGAGTGATGAAGTATTGCGCAACTACATCAAGCAGTACATCGCTTCACAAGACACACCCATGGTTGATTTCACCTGGCAGGGAGGCGAACCCACCACGGCAGGGCTGGACTTTTTCAAGCGCGCTATTGAGTACCAGAAAAAGTTTGCCGGTGACAAACAGATTACCAACAGCCTGCAAACCAACGGCGTTCTTCTGAACGACGAATGGTGTGCCTTTCTGAAAGAACACAACTTTCTGGTTGGCCTGTCTATTGATGGCCCGGAAGAGCTACATGACCATTACCGGGTATCCCAGGGTGGAAAACCGACTTTCAAACGGGTTGTTAAAGCTATTGAGTGCATGAAAAAGCACGGTGTAGAGTTCAATACACTCACAGTTGTGAACAATGTGAATGTGAAGCACCCACTGAAAGTTTATAACTTCCTGAAAGAAATTGGCTCCACCTTCACCCAGTTCATTCCGGTGATTGAGCAAATGGAAGTTGGCGTTGAAAATCCAATGTTGATCTTCCCTAAATCCCAGAGCGAGAAAAAGCTGATGCCTTTCTCTGTGGATCCGGAAGAGTTTGGTGATTTCATGATTGCCGTCTTTAATGAGTGGATTCGAAAAGACGTCGGCAAGATTTACGTGCAAATGTTTGATAATGCTCTGGCGACCTGGATTGGCCAGCCTGCCAACCTGTGCATTTTCCGTGAAGAGTGTGGTTCTGCTCTGGTGGTTGAGCGTAATGGTGATATCTATTCCTGTGACCACTATGTTTATCCGGAATACAAACTGGGCAACATTTCAGACAAGAATGTTCACAAAGTTGCCACCCAGAAAGCCCAGCAAAAGTTTGGTAAAGACAAATCGAACGTTGGTGAAATTTGCGAAAAATGTGAATATCGTTTCGCCTGTAACGGCGGCTGCCCGAAACACCGTATTCACCCAAACAGTGACGGTAGCAGCCAGAATCATCTCTGCCCGGGCTACAAAAAGATCTTCCGCCACATGGATCCGTATATGAAATACATGGCGAATGAACTGCAAAACCGCAGACCGCCTGCTTATGTTATGTATGCAGCAGACCGAATTGCGGCTGAAAACAAGGTTTAATTAATCCGTATCTAATTAATTAATAGGTGTTTAATTCAACGATTAAGCACCTATTGAAACGTTAAACTATTCTCTCAATTCATTCATTTTTCTCTTTGATTTTTCTGTAAACTTTCCTAAAAAAACTTTACTTGCCGTTACTTAGGAGTAGCATCTTTAAGTGTAGGGAAAGGCATATCCCTTAATAAAGAGTAAGGAGGAGAGAATGAAACAATTTGCACTAGCTCTGGCTCTGTCTACTTTAGCAATAGCCGGCTGCTCAACCACCCCTTCACCTCAACAACTCGCCAGCGATGGAAGCTGGGAACAGCTTGGTCAAATGGATGGCTACAAAGGCCTTTCCGAAAGAACACATTCCGAACTGTCCGAATTACATCAGCTTAATGAACAAAACTTTGACCTTTACAAAAAAGGTTATGATACAGGTATCGCAGAATTTTGTTCATTCGATACAGGTTATTTTCTGGGAAGATCAGGCTTCAGTTACAGAGGCCAGTGTGCAGGCTTTGATCATGAAGATGAATATATCCTGAGTTGGCAAGATGGTCAGTTTGAATATGACAACGCTCGCTGGGATCAGGACATTCAGGATTATGATCTCGAAACTTTTTATGGGGTCCAGTGATTAGCCTGTACCGACTAATAGACGACAGAAAGAACATTCGACTATTCGGCAAAAGAAATGCCGCAATCAATGCGGCATTATTTTACAATCATCTTTTGAATTAATCCGTTTCTGTTTGTTTTGCAGAAATTGAAGGCGTTAAACGGGCAAATAAAATACCCATTTCAAACAATAACCACATAGGCCCTGCCAGTAATGTCTGGGAGATGACATCCGGCGGTGTCAGCAACATACCCAAAACAAAACAGCCGACGATAACATAAGGGCGCTTCTTTGCCAGTGAATCAACATCAGACACGCCTGACCATATCAATAACACCGTCGCCACCGGAATTTCAAAAGCCAGACCAAAAGCAAAAAACAGTTTTAAAATAAAATTCAGATAACTGTTGATGTCCGTCATGACGGCAACGCTTTCCGGGCCAATACTGGTAAAGAAACCAAACACCAGAGGAAAAACGACAAAGTAAGCAAACGCCATGCCTGAATAAAACAACAATACACTGGCAACCAGCAGTGGAATGGCCAGACGCTTTTCATGCTTATACAAACCCGGGGAAATAAATGCCCAGATCTGGTGCAGAATATAGGGGATCGCAATAAACAGCGACAATACCAGTGTCAGTTTGAAAGGTGCCAGAAACGGTGATGCCACATCCGTGGCTATCATGCTGGTTCCTTCAGGCAAATACACCCGCAACGGCTGCGAAATAAATTCGTAAATATCGCTGGAAAAATAAAATAGCCCGGCAAACACAATCAATATAACCACTGTGCTGCGAATAATTCGGGTTCTCAGCTCCAGCAGGTGCTGGATCAGTGGCTGCTCCTTGTCGCCGGCACTGGCACTTGAAGTCATAATTCGTCTCTTGATTAACACCAAACAGGAAGCGCACCGATCTATTCAGTCGGCGGGCTTTCAGTCTCTGCTTTTTTGTTATTACTTTTGTTATCACTCTGCGGGCCAAGGGGTTGGTTCAACTCGCTGACCTCCCCCTGCAATCGGGACGACATGGTATTCAGGCTGTCGCCCGCTTCAGATGCCTGCTGCTTTACACTCTCAAGCTGTCGTTCAATATCCTTGAAATGCAAATCCTGTTTGATTTCTTCAATATTGAGTTCGTTTTCCACGGTTTCACGGACATTACTAGCCGTCTGCTTGAGGTAATGTATCCAGCGAACAACAGTTCGGATGGTCTGTGGAAGACGCTCAGGCCCCAGAACAACCAGTCCCAGAAGAGCAATGATCAGCATCTCGGCAAAGCCAATATCAAACACCAGGCATTACCTCAGGATTTATCGTGGGGAATTTCCTTGCCAGACACCTGACCTTCAGATTTCTCGTCAGCCATAGCGTCCTTAAAGCCTTTTACAGCTCCTCCCAGGTCGCTTCCCAGTGTCTTCAGCTTTTTAGTACCGAACAACATAACGACGATCAACAGAATAATCACCAGCTGCCAGATACTGATTCCACCCAGACCCATAACTCTCTCCTGAAAAATAACGAATCCAATGAAGCATACTGGACGGAACAACTGCAGAACAATCAGTAGTAACAGCCAGTCATTAGATACAATACAAAGTGTGGGTGACAGATTCTTAACTATCTCCCGACAAAAACAACTGCATTCCGCATTGCCCTGACCGTAATGCCACCGATTTATTGATACAGATCAATTTACCGAAGGGAAATATTTCACGGACGCATCTGCTCTGGATGATACATTGTTAATATTGCACTTTTTTGTTAGATCTCGTGCAAAGCTTTTCTAAACTTTGATGCAAAACAACAAGCCAGACCACCAGTCTGGCACAATGTGCCTCAGGATGAGCTGACTGATGTGGTGTACAAGTGGCTAATATAAAAGATGTCGCAAAACTGGCGGGAGTCTCCATATCTACTGTTTCCCGCGTTGTGAATAATACGGCAGGTGTTGCCCAAAATAAAAAAGAAGCAGTGCAGCGTGCCATGTCCGAGCTGCATTACAAACCAAACAGCTTTGCCAAGGCTCTGGTCAGTAACAAATCCGACACGCTGGGTCTGGTCGTGGGCGATCTGGGCAATCCATTTTTCAGCCTGCTCATGCGCGGTGTTGAAAAGCTTGCCAGCCGATATAACAAACAGCTACTTATCAGCTCTGGTCATCATGATCCGGACCGGGAGCGGGAAGCCATCCGGTCTCTGATCGACCGCCGTTGTGATGCGATTGTCGTTCATTCCAAAGCATTGTCAGACTATCAGGTAATGGAACTGCTTGAGTCACAAATCAGCTCCGTCATCATCAACCGCAAGATACAGGGCTTTGAAGAGCGTTGTATTTATCTGGACAATCGTAAGGCCGGAGAAATGGCAACACGGTATTTGCTGGAGCGCGGACACCGGCATATCGCCATCATTTCCCGTTCATCCGATAACAAACAACTCGAACTGGAAGATGCCCGCAACCGTTATCAAGGCTATCAGGATGCCCTGCTTGCCCACGGCATTATTCCCGAGCCGGAGCTTTTCACCAAACGCGTTCCTGACGAGCAGGGCGGCTACCATGCAACGATGGAACTGCTCGACCGTAAGGTAGAGTTTTCCGCTATTTTTGCTTACAACGATGCCATGGCAGCAGGGTGCATGATGGCATTGAGGGAGCGCAGGGTTCAGGTACCCAATGATGTATCGGTGATTGGTTTTGATGATACCGTGTTGGCTCACTATCTTAATCCCGGCTTAACCACCGTTCGATATCCTGTAGAAGCCATGGGTGAAGAAGCCGCAACTCTGGCTCTGACTCTGTTCGGGGAGCATGAACCCATAGAGCCAGACTGTGAAGCAATGAGTCAGGAAGAAGTCAATCGGAACAAAGTGACTCTGGAGTTTCTACCGGAAATTCAGGTCAGGGATTCGGTGCGCACCTTATAGACAACAATTGACTTTTACCGATATAGCCAATCTTGTAACATTGTCTGGTTGGTCAGTGAGCAAAGGTTGTAGTCATGTTCTGGTCGGTTGTTTTCCTTCTTCTCATCGTATTGTTATTTTTTGTCTTCAGGCCGGAAGACAAAGGTCAGCCTCACGACGACTATTTTTCCCATCTTTCCAGCAAACTGCCCGCTTCAGTGACTGGTCTTCCCCACATCATGGTGGATCTGGAACGGGTAAACCACAACCTGCTTCAGGTCAGGGAGCATATCGGTGACACCACCAACATCCGCGTGGTAGCCAAGTCCCTGCCCTGCCCACAGCTATTACGCTATATCCTTGACCAGCTTGGCAGTAACCGTCTGATGGTTTTCCACCAGCCTTTTCTTACCCAGATGCTGAGTCAGTTTCCCGGTTGTGACTTTCTATTGGGTAAGCCTTTCCCGATTCATTTGCTGGAAAGCTTTTATGAGCAGCTTCAGCCTGCCCATCGTGAACGCATCAAACAGATTCAGTGGCTGATTGATAAGCAAAGCCGACTGGAGCAATACCTGCTGTTTGCCAGACAGAACCGTCTGAAATTAAGAGTCAGTATCGAGCTGAATATTGGTCTGCACCGAGGCGGGGTTGCCAGCCCGGAGCAGCTGGCGGCCATGCTCAGCCTTATTCGTGCTAACCGGGATCATCTGGAACTGTCCGGATTTATGGGGTACGAGTCACATATTGCCAAGGCACCGCTGGCCTCAATGCGAATCAATGCACGCCTGAGGGCACAGGAAATCTACGACGAATACGTTGCCCTGTTACGCACCGATTTTCTTGACCTCTATGGTTCGAATCTTTGCTTTAACTGCGCTGGCAGCAAAACCTATCAGCTTTATCCTATGGAAAATCGTGGCGCAATAAACGACATCAGCATTGGCTCTGCTTTTGTGCAACCCATGAGTTTTGATCTGCCTACTCTGAAACACCACCAGCCAGCACTGTTCATTTCCACACCGGTTCTGAAAAAACAGGAAGGCCTGACCATTCCCTACATCGAACGATTCACACGCCTGCTATCGTGGTTTAACTACAACTTCCGACAAACCTTTTTTATTAACGGTGGTTGGTGGAAAGCCAGTCCCCTGTCGCCACAGGGATTAACCAACAGCACGCTGTATGGTCGCAGCACCAATCAGGAAATGCTCACCAGTTCTGACAGCACGCAGTTGTTTGAAGACGAACTGGTATTTTTACGACCACACCAGAGTGAGCGGGTTATGCTGCAATTTGGCAAGCTGCTGGTCATTCGAAATCAACAGCTTCAGGATACCTGGGAAACGTTTGATCTGACTTACTGACGTTTAAAATGCATCAATAATCAGCTTTATACCAGTTATAAAAAGACCGGTATAAAGCACCCGATAAAAAATATCTTCACGAATACGGTGTACCAGCTTCATGCCTGCATAAACGCCAATCGGGCACAGTGGTAACAGCATAGCCGACAGTTTAAGATTGCTGAGAGTCAGCTCACCCAACCCGTCATAGGCAACCATTTTCGACAGATTAACCACACCAAAAAAGATGGCTGATGTGCCAGCCAGTATCTTTTTATCCAACTTCAGCGGCAACATATAAACGCTCAGCGGGGCACCCCCGGCATGAACGCCAAAACTGGAAAAACCACTGACTGTTGCCCAGAAAATGCCCTTCAGACGACTCGGTTTGCCCGGCTTGGTATTTCTGGAAAAAAACTGATGACAACAAAACAATATGGCTATGCAGCCAACAAGAAAGCGTATGGCACTTTCCGGTAACTGGTAAAATATCAACCAGCCAAGACCGACCCCGGCCAGACCGGGCAACAGAATAATTTTAAGAATATGCCAGTCAACAAAACGTCTCCAGCCCCATATGGCAAACAGATCCATGATTAACAGCAGCGGTAACAGAATGGCTGCGGCCTGAACCGGAGAAATGACCAGAGACATCAGGGGAACCCCCATAACGCCCATGGCGCTGCCCAATCCCCCTTTGCCCAGAGCAGAAATGAGAACTGCCGGTACGGCCACTAACAAAAATGGAACCAGAGGTACGCTAAAATCCATACTCACTCCATTAACAGCCCCTAAAAAAGAGCCGTGTTGATTTCACACGGCTCATATGAGGAGGCTGTCCGAGAATAGACCGCCTCCTGACAACCCGAAAAACTATCCGATCAGAAACCGAGTTCTCTAAGATAGTTCAGACTTCGGCGGGCATCTTCAAAAGGACTGATTTCCGAACCGGGATCACGAAGCTGCTGCAGAGTTATCCAACCCTCGTATTCAACACGATCAAGTGCTTCCTTGATGGCGCGATAATCCAGATCGCCTTCGCCCACAGAGCGCATTACTCCAAAGTCGCAGGCATTCTTAAAGCCAACCATCTGGCTGTTCAGGCAATACTCGAGACGCTGGTTGCAGACATCTTTAAAGTGCACATGCTCAAGCCGGAAGGTACATTCTTTCATCCATTCGGCAGGCTCCATACCCGCATACGCAAAGTGTCCGGTATCCAGACAGAGACCGGCCTTTTCATAGGGCACATCATCCAGCATCCGGGAAATTTCATCATCAAACTCCAGATAGCTACCGGCATGTGGATGAACCACCGCTCGAATGCCGTAGTCGTACATAGCAATATCAGCGATACAGCGAATCGTTGACATCATGGTGCGCCATTTCGGTTTTTCCAGTCTTGGTGCCTGTTCGCTGATACCGGCAAAGCGTTCTCGCATGTCATTGACCGCATCAACGATCACGAGCTGCTTAGCCCCAACTGAATGCAGCAGCTGGCAAACTTTCCTTGTTTTCGACAGAGTTTCCTCAAGACGGGTGCGATCCCACAACTGCTCATACACCCTGCCCGAGATCACGGACATTCCCCGTATCCCCAGTTCATCTTTCAGCATACTGCCATCGGTTGGGAAGTAACCATAAGGCCCAAGCTCAATACTGGAATAACCCGCTTCTGATGCTTCCTGCAAAAGATCGCGCCATACAGGGCTATCCGGACACTGTGGATTACCTACACCCCAGGAACAGGGCGCAGCGGCAAAGCGGTAACGATCGTGTTTTTTAGTTGGACTTATCATGATCAGGTTCCTGCCTGTAGTTAATAATTCCTAATGGCATGGCACTTTTGACAGGAACAATCCTTTGCTGCCAGAAAACCCGCTGTTTCGCAGCGGTTTCGCTGTACTGCCAAACGGTTGTGTAACTGTGCCTGAAATCCGGCAACAGTCGAACACAGCCATGACCTTCTGCCTGATATATATCAGATGGTGTTTATTACAGACATTGATATTGGACATTCTTTCTGTCGTTTATTGACATATCCGCACACAAAAGCACGACACATTTATCGGTTAGCTTTAACAAAGGGTTTAACTGGCGGTTTTATAGTCAATAGTCGTATAAAATCACTCCGTCGTTGACCTGAGTCAGTCTAATTAAATTGAATAACGCCGATGATCGAAACGTTTCGAACAGTTATTAACCACTCTACAATCTGCTGACTGATTATGCCTTCCACCTTTCCTGCCAAACCTGACACAGACAGACCCAATATCATCTACATCATGTCTGATGATCATGCAGTCAGAGCCGTCAGTGCCTATGGCAGTGATATTGCCCATCTGGCTCCGACGCCAAACATTGACCGAATTGCCCGTAATGGGGTGCGTTTTGACGAATCCTTTGTGACTAACTCTTTGTGCGGCCCGTCTCGCGCGGCTATGTTTACCGGAAAATTTGGTCACAAAAACGGGTTTAATCATAATGGTCAGCTGTTCGATGGTTCGCAGGATGTCTGGCCACGCCTGCTGAAAGAGGCTGGATATACGACAGCCGTTATTGGCAAATGGCATATCAACCTGACGCCCGACGGCTTTGACTTTGATCACTGGGAAGTTCTCAATGATCAGGGGGAATACTACAACCCGGACTGGATTACCAAAGAAGGCGTTCAGAAGGAGATGGGCTACACCACCGACCAGATCACCAACAAAACCCTGAACTGGCTCGATCAACAACGCGATAAGTCCAAACCTTTTGCTCTGGTCATGCATCATAAGGCGCCACACAGGAACTGGATGCCAGCTCCACGCCACACCCGCGCTTTTGAACAGGTAGAGTTTCCGATACCGGACAACTACTTCGACACTTACGAAGGCCGGGTGGCTGCACAAATGCAAACCATGAACATCTATCGCGATGCCCAGGAAGGGCACGACCTGAAAATGACCACTGCCGTTGGTGAAGCAGAATGGCGCGAAGATATATGGCCTCACCTGTTGCAACGAATGACACCGGAGCAACGTGCACAATGGGATGCCGCCTATCAGGAGCGAAATGATGCCATGAACGCGAACGAGACAAACTGGTCCGATGAAGTGATGGCTATCTGGAAGTATCAGCGTTATCTGCAGGACTATCTGGCGACAATTAAGTCCGTGGATGAGTCGGTTGGTGAAGTGCTGGACTACCTTGAGGTGAACGATCTGGCAGAAAACACCATTGTCGTTTACACGTCAGATCAGGGCTTCTATATGGGAGAGCACGGCTGGTTTGATAAACGCTTTATGTACGAAGAATCATTCCGCGCTCCCTTGCTGATGCAATATCCGGCAAGAATCAGAGCAGGAACAGTAGTCAGTCAACTGGTACAGAATATCGATTACGCACCGACCTTTCTGGAATACGCCGGTGTTGATATACCGACAGAAATGCAGGGCGAATCGATGGTGAGCATCATTGAAGGCACTGAATCTAACTGGCGCTCGTCACTGTATTACCATTTCTATGAGTATCCGGCAATGCACGACGTTAGTCGTCATTATGGTGTTCGGGACAGCCGCTACAAACTGATGCACTTTTATTATCAGATGGATGAGTGGGAGTTTTATGACCTTGCTAAAGATCCGACAGAAATGAACAATGCCATCAATGACCCGGCTTATAGCGGTGAAATTGAACGTTTGAAGGCAGAAATAAAAAGGCTTGAAACTTATTACGACGTGCCGCCAAGCACTGACTGGATAGACCGGCCGCTGGAATATAAGCCTGCACCAACGCTGAAAGAATTATTTCCACACAGCTTTCACTCCAACACAGAGCAAGAGTCATAGCCAAGGCATAGAGAAGATTAACTTAATATCTTTCTCATCCTTGAAAGCACCGGGAAACGCTCTTGAACTGCTGGGCAAACCGGTTTTGTTATTAAAAAGCGTACAATGCAGTGTTATGGACGTACCTTTCAGATGACCTGACTGAAAGATATAGCTAATGTCTGCATTGTAGGCCTGCTCCCGCAGTTTTTTAGAAGACGTTACGGCAGGATTGAGTGTATTAGGTTTGCCATCCCAGCCAAAGGCATAAGACAAGCCAGCACTCCATCCGTGTTTAAAGTGGTACCAACCCCCAAAAAACACGGCTTTCTCACCATTATGGTTGAAGTCAGAGCGACTATCCCACCACACTTCATAGGCACCGTTTGAACCGCCGGACCCACCGTTGTAACCCGTGGGTCGAAAGGCAAAATTAGATTCAGACCCTTTCACATTGGTGTAGCTTGCCTCAGCTCTGAACGTCCAACGATGAAGGTGAATGTTTGACATTAGAACATGCTGGTACGCTAAACCCTCAAAAATATCATTGGTTGTGTTTTTTGTGTGATCTGCATTCCAAACAATACCACCGTCGTTTTTATCGTTCATCGCATAGAGCTGGTAGCTCACAGCCAATAAATGCCCGGAATAAGCCAGTTTGAATTTATAGAGGTCGATAAAATCTTCACCCTGACCAAAACCGCCCATCACACTCACGCCGTTGCCCAGATCATAATGAGCGCCAACACTGTAAACACTGTTAAGTGCCGTACCATCTTTGCGCAATAGGGTTTTCATGTCATAAATCCATGGCTTTTTATATTGATCAGCCCACATCAATGCGACAATCAAACCCTCATAATGAAAAGCCGCCTCTCCACCACGATAGGTTCCCGGGACAAAGCTTAAATTTACCCCCAACACCCCCGGCCCTGATGGCTGAATATAACCGGCATGAGCTTTGAAACATGAGTGCTCAACCCTCACAGCTGCCTTATAAAAACTAAAACCATTTTTAATCCTTTCCCGGTCATCGATCAGGGCAATTTCCCCGTATTGTGAAGTGCCTGAGTGCCACATATCCAGAGTACCAAAGACACCGGCACCCACGCCAAACAGATGGTCAAGCAAGCCCGAGCTGAAATCAACATTCGCCAGAGAACTGGAAAGGTAGAGGTTTTCTTTAAACGAATTCGATACATCATCACGACGATCACGAATACGAGTCATGTTATAGATTTTACCGGAGACTTTTGCGTCGCTGAAAAAGTGACGGGTTCTTTTTTTATCAGCGTTCAGGTGGGAAGAACCAATGTGATCCGTTGCAAGCAGGTCAGTGCATGATGATACGGATAGAGTAACCAGAACCAGTGTTACCTTTTTCAACATAGAGGTACCTAAGCAGTTTCATGATTACCGGGCAACGATACCTATAATAGCCTTTTGTCCTATTTATTCAGTGCTGTATAAATACCTGATCTTACGGAAGCAGGCTTTTTTCTTATAAGTCAGGCACTGGTATTTCAGGGCTTACGCATCAATCTGAACTAGCAAATGCCGATTAGGTAGTTGTTTTCTCTAACACACAGCTGAAAAGAAGTTGAAATAATCAAACTCTCAGGATTTTTAAACGACAGTAGGTTTTATATCTCCTGATTTTCACCAGTTTCAAACCGAACAGTCATACTTTGAAAATCTGTAGTCGTTAATATTCAGCCTCTACAAGATAGGTACGATTGTTTTAATTTGATGCGTAAACCCTGCTGGTGTTTTGAATTTTTCAAAGCCTGCAACATGTATAACACCAATTCCATCTTCTAAACATGAATTGCGCCGTCATTCCAAACCACTGGCTCTGCGTCAGAACTCCTCGCAATAGCCAGCTATTACTCGTTGTTCTTCCTTGCCCAGCGATTTGGAATGGCTTGCTCATGCCCATGGTCATATTTAGAAAGCGGGATTGGTATAACATGGGTCGATACCGATGTCAGTCTGCGCGATAAAGTTTACAGATCGACACCATTACTGAACCAGTTAACCGGACTTAAGCAGATTTTAAACGGGCAATAAAATCCTGATAAATGGCATCGAAAAACGCCCAGTCCTCTTTCAGTCGGGCGTATTCTTCCTCCATCTGTTGCTGGCCATTGTCATGCTTATAAGGGTTGGTAGCGTCCAATTTAATTTTTAGCATGTTCTTCCTGCGCATCGATCAGACAAACTTCAAGGTGACTTAGCTGAATACGCATTAGACCTTTAACGGGTTTATGCAAGTGTTTATACTGTTGGCTCGAATATTTCATAAAATGCATGCGCTGTTGCCACATCCCTTGAAAACTCTCACTTGTACCTGTAATGGCTTCGGACTGATGTGTCCGAAGCATTTTTTGTAGAAACGCACTATTTCCATGAGCTATAGCTCAATTATTCATCCCTGTATAAATTCCATCGGAATGCCTAACACCCTGTTATTCCAGCTAATGTAAAAGTCAAGAAGAAAAAACTGCGGAATCGAGTAGTACTAACGAAGGAGGATAATTTCGATTAACCGTCTATCCTTTCTGCATGGCTTTTTTACAATCTCATCAGTTGCAACCTGAAAACCTGCCAAGATTCATCGCTCGGCAGCAAGATCACACCCAGCAGCAAGAGCAGATCATTGAGCTAAAGGAGCTGATAGAAGTTCTTGAGGCAGAGACTCGCCGTCTGAAAAAACTGCCAGCAAAACCGGACATCAAACCTAACACCAAGCCTCCTGATGATGACCCCGGAAGGTATGAAGATGAAGAGCCAGGCGCTGAGAATAACGATGAAGCCAACTCTGGCTCCTCCCAAAAGCGCAAAGTTAAAAAGCCCAACGAGAATACCCGGCAACAGCGTAAACAGCCTCCGAAATCACCGGCTGAAGCATCTATATCGATTGCAGTCACTGATGTTCCGCAGGGCTCAACCCGGAACGGAACTACCCCCTTCCATGTGCAGGAGCTGACAATACAGACATCCAGTTTCAAATATCTTTTGGAACAATGGGTGACAGCAGACGGACAAACCATTAAAGCCAAACCGCCTGCTGATCTCCATGGGCATCATTATGGTCCAGTGCTGCAAGCGTACATCCTGCACCAATACCGCGGCTGCTCTGTTACTCAACCTGAACTGCTGGAGTGGTTATGGGACATTGGGCTCTCTATTTCCAGTGGAGAGCTGAGCCAGCTGCTGACGCAGGGGCACGAACAGTTCCACTCTGAAAAAACAGAGTTACCGGCTACAGGCATCCGCTGCTCAAGCTATATCCAAACAGACGACACAGGTACAAGACACCAAGAACAGAATGGTTATTGCACCATCATTAATAACGAGTCCTTTGCCAGGCTCAAAAGCACAGGTAGCCTGACCACCTTCAATGACGGTGCAAGGCAGTTCGGCGTTTTCAAGCTACCCTGTGGGATTTGCAGCAGTTATCGAGAACTTACGATTCAACAGGCTTGGCACTCCGGCTTAATCAACCGGAATGAGCGAACACGATGAAACACTGTAGCGCATTCAGGAGTAATCCTGTCTGTGTTTGGGCAGAAGTCAGCAGAGGCCATAGGAGGCTGACCGGGAATAGCGCCCGTAGCGAGGATTGTAGAAAATTGAGGATAAAAATTCGGTTTTGAGAGGATAATAGCGAGCTATTTGACGAACAAAATCGGATTGTTAGACCAATTTACTACGACCACACGACGGCATGGATGCCGGAGCTAGAGCAACGCAGGAGCAGTTGCCGGTAGGGCAGACTATTCTCAGGCTCCCGGTAGTTGTCCGACAGGAGTCGTCAGCGAAGGGCTAAACGTAGAAAGCAGAGAGGAGTCATGTATTCTCAATAGCGAACGTGCCGACCGGTTCTTACCCGATATTGACGATCGTACATGAAACCAGCTCTGGCCACCACTGAGTGTGCATGTAACCAAGCTTCGGACTCAGGTATGAGAATAGAAGTGAAAGCTACAGGCTACTGAACTCATTGAAGGTTAAAACTTTCTGTGAATCGCCCAGTGCGGACCCGCATGCTGGGCGGTGTGCAGGCTGGGGGAGAAAAACCCCCGGCTACCCGATTTAGGTGCGTTTATGTTTTATAAGCAATCCTGATCCAAACCTAAAAATATATTCAAGTACAATGATGCAAAAATTACTTTTCTGTGCATATTTATTAACTTTTATTTCTTTTTCGTCTGGTGTGACGGGATCGGAATGTCATGCAATGTTAACAATACGAAAAGTTGACCGCAGACCACCAGAGTTTGCCATAGACGGTTGTACGGCAAACCCTGTAGACCCTGTAGACAGCATTTACAGAACAACGTTAGAATCTCGAATGCCACATAAGGAGGCTTTAGTTAGTATTTCTGATCAGTGTAATTCCTGCTGCCAAGCGAGAGCGATTAATTGCTCTGGATATATCACAGGTAATTGGATTGATATTGATCACTCATTCAAACCAAAAGAAATATTTGAGAGAATTAATGTAACATTTGAAGACCTTGCACAAAATGGAGAAGCTGATTGCATTTGTCTTGAAAATAAAGATCTTAATAAGGATATGAATGAGCGATATCAAACGCTAATCGACAACATGCGAACATCCGAAAATCCCTTAGTATTTGATATGTTAAGTGTTATAGTTGGATATTGGAATGCTATTCAAAATTATTTTCAAAAATGACGCATTATTTTGAGCACGTGACACGCTCCCCCAACTGAAGAGGGTGTCTTAAAAGCCAAAACTCAAACCCAGTGAAGCACTTCTCTTTGCAAAGAACGACGCTTCATTGAATCTATTTCCCAGCTGACCCACTACCAAATGATAGTTATCATTGGAGAGCATAAAGTTGGAGACCGACCCGGACGATCAGAACCAAGAGCTGTAAAGAAGCGACCGAAGGCATTCAAAAAGCTCCAGCACTCCAGAGCAAAAGCTCGTCAACTCAAGGAGTATAAGGGCTAAGAGCTTAAGTCAGTGCCATTGGGGTATAAACCACTTCACCCGTTATCATATTCTTTAGCTCAGTTCCCGGCAGCTTGCGAAGACCGGCACGGTTCTCTTCCAGTGTTTGCTGAATATCGAGAATATCCTGCAAGCGCAGCAGCCCGGTTGGTCTGACCTGTTCAAAACCATGACTCAGAGCCACTGCGTAGCTTTTTACTTCTTTGGCAGCCGGATTATAAATTGTTCCGGCAAGGTCTGATTTAAATAACTCGTCATGAGTGGTAACAATGTTTTCCACCTCGGAACTGTCTTTCGCTTCCTGAAGTGTCAGAGTGCTGATCAGGATGGTTTCATTAGGAATAGAGCGAACCACCCCTATCAGCTCAGCCAAATGGCGATGAGCAGCGGCAAGCTTCTTTAATACCGGGCGACTCTCCAGTTCTTCTTCGTTGGCCAAAGGCAGTTCGGATGGTTGAAACAGGCTCACATTCACTCCTGATATATATAGAAAAATGGCATTTCCTATACATATCAGCCAGACATGTATAAAAAGCGGGGTTTTGTATATCCATTGGAAATTTAGCTCTGAGCCAGATATAGAGTGCTAAACCAGCCCGTCCACCAGCTTCTTCATTGCCTTATCAGGCCAAAGAGTGTCTTTACGGCCTTTAACGGTCAGCGGGCGACGATTAAGCCATTGCTGAATGTCTGCGTGGGGAACGTCAATGATGCTCTCGCGGGCAAAGTAGAATTTTAGGTCTTCTGCCGCTACCCGCATGGAACCCTGAACAGAACGGTCGGTGCTGGTGTCCGCCTGAAGATCACCACAGGCTTTTATCACTTTGCGAACCTGATCAGGGCTTAAGCCAAAACAACCCGACAAAGCATGAAACAGTACCGTCTCGAAAGTATCTTTAAGGTAGTCAAAATGATGCTTTTTTAATCCTTTTGCCAGCAACATAAAGCGGGTTTCATCTTCACAGAACAGCACACACTGACGACGCTGGTACGTTAAAAAATGCGCGTGCCAGTGTTGCAGTTTGCCGATGGCTGGCACTTCGGATTTTTTGGGTGGTTTTGCCGGGAGTTTTGCAGAAAGCTTGGCGGAGCAGTGGATAATCATGCGGCTTCCTTGTTCCAGTTCTTAGGGAGAATTGCGATTTGAAGTATCAGAAAGGAAAAGCTGCTTCTGGAGGAAGCCCGGAGATAATAAATCTTTTGGAAAAAGTGCGGAACTCGCATGGAAATATGGCGCACCTGAGTGGATTCGAACCACCGACCAATGCCTTCGGAGGGCACTACTCTATCCAGCTGAGCTACAGGTGCGTTAAGCTGCTTTGCGTTGAGAATACAACGGACAGCGGCTGCCAATACTACTGACCAAGCCCTTCTTTGTCCACGATTTTTTATGCTTTCACCAAGTGGTACTAACGTAGTGCATAAAGCAACTCAGCCAATTATGCACGCCGCACGCACACGCCACTAACCACTACGTACAAACCACTGTTTTGACAGACGCATCTGTTCTATAATCCGCAGTGCTTAAGAACAATTCGGCTCACAGGTTCACATTCAAAAGGCTTGCCTTCCTGACACGAAGATAATGCCTCGAATAACAAAAACTCATCGTGTTCCTGATGTTGTCATAACGAGGATAAGCGAGTGACTGGGGTTACACACATGCGAATGCTGGCGATCTTGTTAGGGGGGCTTTTCTCGGTGATGGCGCTGGCCAAACCGGTGCCGCTGGACGATGTTTCCCGTCAGGAAATTGCTGAACGGATAGCGCCTGTCGGTTCTGTCTGTAAAGAAGGGGAAGACTGTGCTGCCAATGTGGGTGCTGTTGCTGCGGCTCCCAGCGAGCCTCGCAGTGGTGAGACTGTTTTCAACAAGTTCTGTACCGCCTGCCACACTTCCGGACTTCTGGGTGCACCAAAGAAAGGCGACACCGCAGAGTGGACAAAACGCGCCTCTGCCATTGGTGGTTACAGCAAGCTGCTTCAGCAGGCTTATGCAGGCATTGGCAGCATGCCGCCTAAGGGAACCTGCATGAACTGCTCTGAAGAAGAGTTTGGTAATGCCATGCTGTACATGGGAGCAGTCAAATAGTAAGCCGCTTCTCAGGTATAACCCCCTCTAGGAGGCTGTCCGAGAATAGCGCCCGTAGCGAGGATCGTAGAAAATTGAGGATAAAAATTCGGTTTTGAGAGGAGAATAGCGAGCTATTTGACGAACAAAATCGGATTTTTAGACCAATTTACTACGACCGCACGACGGCATGGATGCCGGAGCTAGGGCAACGCAGGAGCAGTTGCCGGTAGGGCAGACTATTCTCGGACAGGCTCCTAGCTTCTTAAAACTGCCAGAGCTGCTTTAAGAAGCTACTGCCTAAGACAATCACTATCCAAGCGGACTGATAAACCCTTCTGGCTTGATCGCCAAAATAGAACAATAAACATTATTAATAATATTTTCTGCGGTATTGCCCATCAGAACACCCTGGGCGTGATGTCCAAGCGTTCCCATCACAATGACATCCACATTCACTTCATTAGCCAGCCTCTGAATTTCCGGGGCGGGCTGTCCCTTAAGCAAATAACAGTGGATATCCGGACAATTCTTATCGATAGTCACCTCATCCAAAGCTTCATCCAGCTTTTTCTGATACCTCCGATGCGTCGTTTCCTGCAACTCATACAGTTCTTCTTCATCAAAATGTTGTAGAGCATGATGTTCAACAGGAAGCCCCCAGACACTGACAATATGTAGCTGAGCCTGTTCCTGACTACTCAAGTACAATCCATTCAACAGCAGGTTGCGATTGAGTTCTGCCGCATCATGATTTGGATCACCGACATCCAGGGCCACCATAATGTTACCGGTAAACCCGGGCAGCTGCCCTCGACTGGCCATCATCAAAACGGGCACCGGGCACTTTCTCAACAGAGCCAGATCGTTTCCGGTGAGCTGGTTGCGAGCCAGAGGGCCACAGGGGTCGGCCAGTTTAACCACCAGATCGACGCCGTATTCATTGATCAGTCCACCGATCACCTGTCTGGGCTTTCCCGGAACAATACAGGTTTCAGCCTGCACACCTTCTTCCCATGCTTTCGCCCTCAGTTCTTCAGTGTATTCTTCCAGCTGTTTTCTACACAATGCTTCAAGCTTTCCTTCCAGAGGCAGGAACTGCAGTCGTTGCAACACATCCAGACTCTGATCGAACACTGCAATAATCAATCGGGCATTATTGTCCGAAACCAGTCTGAAGGTCTGACTTAACTCCAGCTCACTGGAATGCAGGCGGGTTACGGCCAGCAGGATGGTTTTAAACGCATGCATTGGAAGCACTCTCACAATCAACAACTCTGCAAAGTATTGCAGCCATACAAAATTCTGCCCGCCGTCTGCCGATGAGAAGTACATACGACAATAATCCATCTCCTTTGATATAGGCTTCCCTTCATCATGACGTTAAATCTGGCTGAGCTGAGTGTAATGGTGGTAGAAGATCACGAATTTCAACGCGTGGTTGCGGAACAGGCATTAAAGGGTCTGGGGATCAAAAACCTCAGGCTCGCCAACAATGGTAGTGATGCCCTGAAACAACTGGAAAACTCCCCCGTCATTGATATTGTTATCTGTGATCTGGATATGCCGGAAATGGATGGCATACAATTCATTCGCCATCTGGCAGACGAGGGTTATGCCAGAGCCGTGATTGTCGCGAGTGCCCTGGCGCCTTCCCTGATCAGAACCGTTGAAGATATGGCACAGGAACATGGGCTGCGGGTACTCGGAGCATTGCCAAAACCCTTATCCCGGGATCGTGTCCGGGAATTATTGAAGCTTTACTCCGTTCGCACTCGGCCTTCCAATACCGTCAGCCACCTGCATTTCACCGAGGAAGATTTACAGAAAGCCCTTGATGACGATCAGTTTATTCTCCACTACCAGCCAAAGGTTCTGGTTCGCAGCGGTCGTCTGGTTTCTATGGAAGCTCTTTGCCGCTGGCCTCATCCGGAAATCGGCATGGTCAGCCCTGCACACTTTATTCCACTGATGGAAAGCACCGGATTAATTCACCAGCTGACCGGACGCCTTGTGAGTCAGACCCTGAAGCAGCTGCGTTCAGACCTTGATCATGGCAGAGCTATCTCTATTGGCGTTAACCTCTCGCCTGTAGTTTTAACCGATACAGCGCTACCCGACGATATTTACAAGAAAACCCGGGCACTGAATATCAACCCCGAACTGTTGACTCTGGAAATCACCGAAAGCACCCTGATCGAAAATGCTGCCAAAGCTCTCGAAACTCTGGCCCGCCTCAAGATGAAGGGATTTTCCCTGTCTATTGATGATTTTGGTACGGGCTATTCCAGTATGCAGCAGCTCAACCGGATTCCGTTCTCTGAACTGAAAATTGATCAATCATTTGTGCAAAGTGCCAACACTGATAAAACCCGCAAAGCCATTATCGAAGCCAATATTAATCTGGCGCACACACTGGAAATGGAGACCGTTGCAGAGGGTGTTGAAACTCTGGAGGAATGGCACCTTTTGGATCAGTTACACTGCGATATGGCGCAGGGTTTTCTGATCGGCAAACCCATGCCTGCAGAGGAGCTGCCCGAATGGGAAAAACAGTGGACGGATAAATTACCACTGCCATTGCCTCCTGATAAGCCTCCTGCCAAATAATGCATTGGCACAATAGATACCGCTGCACAACTCATGAAAGAATCAAAGATATACTGAGTTTCATGTCAGCCCGTATCACTCACGGTGTTTTAATGTTCAAAAAATCCTATACGACGAATGTATTTTTATTCCTGACAGGCTGGATCATCTGTTTATCCACCAGCCTCTCGGAATTCAGTAGCGCAATCACACTGGCAACCACCATCACGATCCTGCTGATCCATATTAAATTTATTGGCAACTGGGACAAAGAAAAAGAAATACTGCTCATTTCACTACTGTTGGGTTCCGCTATCGACAGCTTTGCAGGCAATCTGGGCATTCTTGAGTTTTCTACCACCAACCGACTCTTGCCATTATGGATGGCATGCATCTGGGCACTGGCAGGAACCACCATACGACACAGTTTGCTTTTATGCCTGAAGCGCCGTTGGCTGACACCTCTGACAGGCTTTCTGTTCAGCCTGATTCATTACTTCCTGCTCAACCGGATAAGCGACGTTGCCCTGTCTTCGCCTGCATGGCTATCGCTTCTGGTCATGGCGATTATCTGGTCAATCATCACTCCTGTGCTGTTAGCATTCTCGTCAGTGTGGCAGGAACGCTACAAAAGAAACAAACTGTAGTTGAAATGTCATACGAGTTTGAGATAAAAAGCCATAAGCGGGGAAATGCTTTCTTGTACCTACAACATTCCTGACATGCCGTTGCAGACATACCAGGAAGGAGTACATTGAACCAAAAGCATCGTGGTAAAAACCTCGCCACAAGCGAAGAGCCTATAAATTGAACAATAAAGCTCTTGACTTTAAGGAAAATAAATAACGAACAGGGGTTAAGTGCACCATGAGCACGCCTGCCAATGCTTCCGATATCAGTACACTACTTAAACATAAGGCAGTAGACGTGAAAGCGTGGTTTGAATCCGGAACCGCTGAAATGGACGATTTAATCGTCCGCAAACGTCCGGTCCATGCTGAAATCACCGAGTTTATTGCGGCGGAAAAAGAAAGGGAACCCGACAGAGTTCGCTTCGACCTTACCGTTCAGTATGGTGAAAAGCGCTGGATCGTCAGGCTGGAAATGGCATTTTACAGCCTGCGCTGGGTATCTGAAGACTCAATCAAAATGCCCGGGCTGATGTTTAACGCGCTGGCACAAGACGGTATGCCAACCCGAATTGCCTATTACAACCTGAAATACACGCAAAGTCTTGACGCCATGGACCCGCAAACCTGGTGCAAAGGGTGGATTCAGAAAATTCTGAAGCATCCGGATATCAAACATCTGTTTGCTCACAAAGTTGAGGTCCCTGCGGAAGAGTACGAAGAGTAATACCACTGACACCACTGTGCCAGGCTAATCTGCTTTCAGTTGATTCAATTTTCCACAAGCGGGCACAGTGATGAACAGCATGACAAAAGACACTGTCAAACTGACCGAGTACAGTCATGGCGCAGGCTGTGGCTGCAAAATTTCCCCGGAAGTGCTGGACTGCATTCTCAAAACCAACCTGTCCCTGCCCAGCTTTCACGGTCTGTTGGTGGGGCATTCCAGCAAAGACGATGCGGCGGTATTCGATACGGGTAACGGCGAAGGCATTATCAGCACGACGGATTTCTTCATGCCTATTGTTGATGATCCGTTTGATTTCGGGCGTATTGCTGCCACCAATGCAATCAGTGACGTCTATGCCATGGGCGGAAAGCCTCTGATGGCTATCGCTATTCTCGGGTGGCCGGTAAATCTTCTACCTGCCGAGATCGCGGGTACGGTTATCGATGGCGGGCGTCAGGCATGTGCGGATGCGGGTATTCCTCTGGCAGGAGGCCACAGCATTGATGCTCCGGAGCCGATTTTCGGGCTGGCAGTGACCGGGCAGGTTCCGGTAAAACAACTCAAGCGCAACAATCAGGCACGACCCGGAAGCCGTTTGTTTCTGACCAAACCTTTGGGCATTGGCATTCTGACCACGGCACAGAAAAAAAAGTGCCTGTTACCTGAACACACCCATATTGCACGGGATGCCATGTGTACCTTGAACAACGTAGGTGCAGAGCTGTCGAAGCTCCCGGGCATTAGCGCCATGACCGATGTCACAGGTTTTGGTTTACTGGGTCACCTGCTTGAAATCTGCGAAAGCAGCCATGTAAAGGCCACCATTGAAACCCGGAGCCTGCCTTTACTGCATCATGTTGATCAGTATCTGGAGCAGGGTTGCATTCCCGGAGGCACACACAGGAATTTCTCAAGCTATGGCCATATGACCAGTCCATTAACAGACAGACAAAAGCATATTCTCTGTGATCCTCAAACCAGCGGCGGGTTACTGATAGCGGTTGATGAAAACTCAGAAGAGGCGTTCCACGAGATCGTCAAAAGCTTTGATCTGAATTTAACTGAAATAGGCAGGCTTGAAACTTACGACGCAGGGCACTGGGTAACCGTCGTGTGAAGGGGAATAAAAAAGCCCGAACTCAAATGAGCCGGGCTAAAAAACTATCAGATAGGTCTGTTACCGTATTCACCAGAAGGCTTTTGAGGTGGGTTTGCAGTAACATTCGATGGTACTTCTTCTATCTCGCCACCGCTGGCCAGAAAGGCTTCAATTTGTGAATTGAGACTCTCTCTGAGCTTCTTGCGAGACTCTACAGTTCTTTGATCCGCTGGTTCGTCGCGACTTCCCAAAAAACCTATATCGACACCATCAAAACCAGCAGCAGCTTTTTTCGGCGTTCTCCGTGCCATAGCTAGATCCTCTTGGATACTGGTTCAGGAGCATCTGCTCCAGACTGATTGTAAATATATATTTCCGATTTTTTATAGTTATAGTCCAGCGTAAATAAAACGCTAGTTCGGTTATACCCTCCGGTGTCTTTCGGTTAAATTAAAAAGAAATTTAATATTCATTTAAAATCATCATTACTTATATAGCTGACCTTGTAAAGTTGCAATGACAATTCTTTGTCGTCCTTCATCCGCATAGTGAGTACGGTGCTCACCCAGCCAGATCCCCTGCCAGGTACCCAGAGCAAACCTGCCATTACTGACGGGAATACTGAGACTTACCCCAAACAGGCTCGACTTAATATGAGCCGGCATATCATCCGGCCCTTCCAGAGTATGACGGTAGTAGTCGGCACTCTCGGGAATTTCGTGACAACAAAATGATTCCATGTCAGCACGAACATCAGGGTCAGCATTTTCATTCAGCGTCAAAGACGCTGACGTATGTTGCAAAAGCAAGTGACAGAGCCCAACCCTGTAGCGCTCCAGTTCTGGTAACTGTTGCTCTATCTCGTGGGTTATCAGGTGAAAACCCCGCTCCCTGGGAACGAGTTTAAGCTGTGTCTGATACCAATCCATATCAAGCTCCTGACATAACAGTCGATGGCACTGTGTTATTAAGGATCGTGTTGATCAGTCTAATGAAACTAAATAATAAAACGAAGCAAGCGTTCTTTGCTCTGCCTTTTCTGATGTGTTCCATGTCATCGCCGTCAGATGATCTGAACCCTTATGGCTGTCAGTTCAATGATATGGAAGCTTTTTACAAGCAAAAGCTCGGCATTGAAACTGCAAAGGTTCAATACCGCTACGTTCGGGTAAAAGACTACCGCACCCAGGGTTATGCCCAACAGGCAGGAAAAGGACAGTATCGCATAACACTGGCAAACTGGCTGGAAGACAGTGAACTGAGGGTCACACTAGCCCATGAGCTGGTTCACGTCAGACAACTGGAAAGAGGACAAATAGACCTGTCTGAATTTGAAAAGCACTACCATGATCGCAGCTTCGAAGATGAAGCTTTTCGGCTAAGTATTCCCATGGCTGCCGAGTTTTATACTCAGCACAAGTGCAACAAAAGCAATACGAAGGCAAAAGCAAAAACAAAAGCAAAAAAGCCCGGCCATAAAAAAACCGGTTCACAATGATTGATATCACTATGACCCGGCTTTAACTCATCTCATCAGAGTTCGCACTCTACATTTAAGTAAGACGGATGTCGGATATTACTCCTGATCTTCCCACTTCAGGCTGCGCTCAACCGCTTTCTTCCAGCCTTTGTACAGGTCAGCACGCTGCTCTTCTTCCATCGCTGGTACATAAGTACGATCGACAGATACCTTGCCTTTCAGCTCGTCAGTGCTCTTCCAGAAACCAACAGCCAGACCTGCAAGGTAGGCAGAACCGGCAGCCGTTGACTCTGTTACCGTTGGGCGTACGACTTCAGTCTTCAGAATGTCAGACTGGAACTGCATCAGGAAGTTGTTGGCAACCGCACCACCGTCAACACGCAGCTGCTTCATTTCAATACCGGAATCCTGTTGCATAGCTTCCAGCAGGTCGCGTGACTGGTAAGCAATGGCTTCCAGTGTCGCACGAACAATATGGTTGCGGTTAGAGCCACGGGTCAGACCAAAGATGGAACCACGGGCATACGGATCCCAGTAAGGCGCACCCAGACCAACGAAAGCAGGTACCACATAAACACCGTTAGTGTCTTTTACCTTGCTGGCGAAGTATTCGGTGTCTGCTGCATCGCGCACCAGCCCCAGTTCGTCACGCAACCACTGAACAGAAGCACCGCCCATGAATACAGAACCTTCCAGCGCGTACTGAACCTTGCCGTCGATACCAAATGCGATGGTAGTCAGCAGGCCATTTTCAGACTTAACCGGTTCTTCACCTGTGTTCATCAGCAAGAAGCAGCCAGTACCGTATGTGTTCTTGGCCATACCTTTCTCGTGGCACATCTGACCAAACAGAGCCGCCTGCTGGTCACCCGCCATGCCGGCCACCGGGATACGGGTACCGCCTTTACCACCAATGTTGGTCTGTCCATACACTTCAGAACTGGACTTCACTTCAGGCAGCATGCTGCGAGGAATATCCAGCGCCTTCAGGATGGTTTCATCCCAGTCCAGCTTGTTAATATCGAACAGCATGGTACGGGAAGCGTTAGAGTAATCGGTAACGTGGGCACGACCATTGGTCAGCTTCCAGGTCAGCCAAGTGTCAATGGTACCGAACAGCAGATCGCCTTTTTCAGCACTTTCGCGGGCACCTTCCACGTTGTCCAGAATCCACTTGATCTTGGTACCGGAGAAATAAGCGTCCAGAACCAGACCGGTGGTTTCACGGATATGGCTTTCCAGACCTTCTTTCTTCAGCTGTTCACAGATATCTGTCGTACGACGACATTGCCATACAATCGCATTGTAAACAGGGCGGCCTGTATTCTTGTCCCAAACGACAGTGGTTTCACGCTGGTTAGTAATACCCAGTGCCGCCACTTCATCAGAAGGAATACCGGTCTTTGCCAGAACCTCTGTCAGAACAGAGCTTTGAGTCGCCCAGATTTCCATCGGGTCGTGCTCAACCCAGCCTGGCTGGGGGTAGTATTGGGTAAACTCGCGCTGGGAAGAACCTACGATGTCGCCGTCGTGGTTAAAGATAATAGCGCGGGAGCTCGTAGTACCCTGGTCGAGAGAAACAACGTATTTTTTTTCAGTAGTCATCATCTTAATTCCTTTTTGTTCAGCCCCGGATCATTCAGTCGGGCTAATCAGGGAGCGCGCCACATTCAACATTGTGTTATTAATCGTTGAGAAAGGCTGCGCTCCATCTATCTGGTTAAATCGGTCTTGATTAAGCGGTCTTGATTTCGCAGCCCGGAGTTGCGCATTCAACAGGCTCGACTTGCTTGCCCAGCAGGTTGATGTAAGCCCATGCACCCGCCATGGCACCGGTAATAGGCGCAACAATTGGAACCCAGAAGTAAGGGTTAGAGCGGGCACCGGTCAGAGCCACTTCACCCCAGCCGGCCATAAAGGTGAACAGCTTAGGACCAAAGTCACGGGCAGGGTTCATAGCAAAGCCGGTCAGAGGACCAAAAGAGGCACCGATAACGGCAATCAGAATACCAATCAGCAGAGCAGACAAGGCACCGTTGGAAACACCGTTGTTGTCATCGCCAATAGCCAGAATGCCTGCCATCAATACGGCAGTAATCATGAATTCAACTGCAAACGCCTGAGCATTGGACAGTGAAGCGTGGGCATAAGTCGAGAAGATGCCCGCAGTCGCCAGACTTTCTTCTGAACCGCGGATAATGCCATTCGCCAGCTCAAAATCGGCAAACAGGCTGCTGTACAGGAAGTAAACCAGAGCAGCAGAACAGAAAGCACCCAGAACCTGTGCAGCGATGAAAGGCAGAACCTTATGCTTCTCAAAGCCTTTGAATGTGGCCAACGCCAGAGTCACTGCCGGATTCAGGTGTGCACCGGAAACGCCGCCAGTTACATAAATGGCAATGGCAACACCCAGACCCCAGACAATAGAAATTTCCCACTGACCAAAGTCAACACCTGCCAGAACCAAAGCAGCGACAACACCTGCACCAAAGAAAATCAGAAGGCCTGCACCAATAAATTCGGCAAGGCATTCTCCTAACAGTGATTTACGCATAATGATAAGTTCCGCCCGGTTGGGTTAAGAAATTGGTTAATTCAGACCTGCCTTTTACAACAATCAAAGAGGTCTTGATACGGGGCGAATTTTTACAAACCGGAACAAACCTTATCAATCCTTTAAAGTTGATCCAAATCAATCAATGTTCAGGAATGTGCGTTTTTTTCGGAAATTACGCACAAGAAAAGCCACCAAAATAACATTAATTCACAAATTAATTATTTTTCAACAATAAATCATTTGGCTTTCTGTTCAAAAAAACTTCAAATGCTAACAAAATAAACAGACTCGCATTCAATAGAATATTAAACGAGCACAGTCGAACATTGATCCAGATCATTTTTTAATTTCCACTGCTTATTTATAGTGCGCAGCAACAATCACAAACGAACATTAAAAGACATTTCACCATTTAACCGAAGAGTTTTTGAAAGAGCGCACCGTATGAGACAAATAGAAACCGATGTCGTAATTATTGGCGGCGGTGCTACTGGCGCTGGAGTCCTGCGAGACTGTGCACAGCGCGGAATGCGTGCCATTCTGGTAGAAAAAGACGATATTGCGAACGGTACTACAGGCCGCAACCACGGTCTGCTTCATTCAGGTGCCCGCTATGCGGTTACCGACCAACACTCTGCGGTTGAATGCATCAAAGAAAACCAGATTCTGAGGAAAGTCGCCGGTCACTGTATTGAAGAGACCGACGGCCTGTTTATTACCCTGCCGGAAGATGAATTGTCCTTTCAGGACAAATTCATTACATCCTGCCACACCGCTGGCATTCGGGCAGAAGCGCTTAGTCCCAAAGAAGCACTGCGCATTGAGCCTAACGTTAACCCTGAACTGCTGGGTGCAGTTCGTGTTCCTGACGGCACCATTGATCCTTTCCGTCTGACCGCTTCCAACATTCTGGATGCTGAAGAATACGGCGGCCGCCTGATGAACTACACACAAGTCACCGGCCTGATTATCGAAAACGGCCGGGTTTGTGGTGTGCATTGCATCAATGTTAAAACCGGTGAGCTGATCGACATCCGGGCCCTGCAGGTGGTAAACGCTGCAGGTATCTGGGGACAGCAAATCACCGAATACGCCGACCTGTCGATCCGCATGTTCCCGGCAAAAGGCTCCCTGCTGATTGTTGACTATCGCATTAACAGCATGGTGATCAACCGTTGTCGTAAGCCGGCCGATGCAGACATTCTGGTTCCGGGCGATACCATCTCGCTGATTGGTACCACTTCCGAAAAAATTCCTTACAGCGAAATCGAAAATATTCGCGTCAATCCAAACGAAGTCGAAACGTTGCTGGCGGAAGGCGAGAAGCTTTGCCCGATCATGGCAAAAACCCGTGTATTACGTGCTTACTGTGGTGTTCGCCCACTGGTTTCACTGGGTGATGATCCATCCGGTCGTAACATCAGCCGTGGCATTGTTCTGGTTGACCATGGCCAAGCCGATGCCCTGCCAGGATTGATCACCATCACCGGCGGCAAGCTGATGACCTACCGTTTGATGGCTGAAATGGCCACCGACACTGTAGCCAAGAACTTGGGTAACACCAAAGCCTGTGCCACTGCAGAAAAACCCCTGCCCGGCGCCAACGGCAAAAACGCCGAGGTACATGCTCCACAGGTATCCATTCCGGTTTCCGGCTCTGCCAAATACCGCCATGGTGAACGTGCAGCAAAATTCCTGTCCGATGACAAGAAGCAGAATGCCATTATCTGCGAATGCGAAATGGTGACCCGCGGTGAAATTGAATACGCCGTTAATAATCTGAACGCAAAAGACCTGGTAGACCTGCGTCGTCGAACCCGTATTGGCATGGGTCCTTGTCAGGGAGAGATGTGCTCCTGTCGGGCGGCAGGCATTGTCAGTGAAATGACTCACTCCGATAATTCAGAAAATGCTCTGGACAGCATTGGTGAATTCCTGCAGGAACGCTGGAAAGGTGTCCGGCCGATTCTCTGGGGCGATGCCATGCGTGAAGCCGACTTCAGTTACTGGGTATACGACAACCTACTGGGTTACAACCAGCTGCAATCCATACCAACCCCGGTATCAGAACAACTGTTAACCGAGCAACGTTTAACCGAGCAATTTTCGACCGAACAGCATAGACCTGTCGCTGTGGAGGCTGTATGAAGTACAACAGCATTATTATTGGCGGCGGCCTTGCCGGTCTGACCAGTGCAATCCGCTGCGCTGAAGCCGGCCTGAAAACAGCACTGATCAGTGCGGGCGACAGCGCCCTGACTTTTGCGTCCGGCTCTATTGATGTATTGGGTATTCGCCCGAACAACTCATTAGTGCAATATCCTTTTGAAGAAATCAGTCATCTGCCATCCGGTCACCCTTTCCAGAAACTGGGTGCTGGTCAGGTGAAACAAAGCCTGCACTTTTTCACTGGGCAAATGGCAAAAGCCGGTATTGAAATGTCCAGCCATGAACAACAGAACCATAGCCGCTTAACGGCTCTGGGCGCTGTACGACCCTCCTGGCTGAGTCAAACCGGAACAAAAGCTCTATCCATTGCCGCACCAGCAGCAGGCCTGCGTCGTGTAGCCATCATTAATATTGCAGGCTTTCGCGATTTTCAGCCTGCTCTGGTTGCCGCTGGCATGAAAAAGCATCCGGAGTTTGCCGGTATCGAATTCAGGGTTGCTGACATTAAAGCTGAAACCCTGAATATCAACGCCAGAAATGCCTATGAGTTGCGCTCTCTGGAACTGGCTCGACTGCTAAAACGTGACCTGTTCAGCCAGCCAAAAGGGTTGACCATTTTTGCCTCTGCCATACAGAAAGCAGCCGGTAATGCAGATCTGGTGGTTTTACCGTCTGTACTGGCCGTTGAAAAGGGTAACGAACTGGTCAGCCAGCTGGAAGCTCAAACCGGTCTGACTATCTGTGAACTGGGCACACTACCTCCGTCATTGCCAGGTATGCGAATGGCAAGTGCACTCAAACAGCGTTATCGAGAGCTCGGAGGCTTGCTTCTTGAGGGTGATGAAGTTCAGTCTGGTCAATTTGAAAATGGTCAGCTGCACTCTGTTAAAACACGACTGAACCCACATATGCCTCTGGAAGCAGAGCACTTTATTCTGGCAACCGGCAGCTTCTTTAGTCGTGGTCTGGACAGCAGTCGTTCAACCCTGTCCGATAAAACCTTCAACCTCGATGTTGTTGAAGCCGGTCAGCGTGAGCAGTGGTCAAAGGAACGCTTCCTGAACGGCAGTCAGCACGGCTTCAGTTACTTTGGTGTTGAAACCAATGAGCACTTCAACCCTTATCAGGATGGGCAGGCTATCAATAATCTGTACTGCGCCGGTGGTGTACTGGGAGGCTTCAATTCAGTCGCCGAAGCCAGTGCCGGAGGTGTTGCCATCAGTACGGGCTGGTTTGCCGCCAACCAGATCATTGCACAGCACAGCCAAACCATCGGGACAGAGAAGTAAGAGGCAGCTATGTTGAATCTCATTGATACCAGTTTTGACAACTGCATTAAATGTACCGTCTGCACCACTCGCTGCCCGGTCGCCGAAGCCAATCCGGATTATCCTGGTCCCAAGCAAGCTGGCCCCGATGGCGAACGTCTGCGTATAAAAAATCCGGAACTGTACGACGAAGCCCTGAAGCACTGCACCAACTGCAAACGCTGCGAAGTGGCCTGCCCTTCCGGTGTTCATGTGGGTACCGTTATTCAGCTGGCAAAAGCAAAACACGGTGGTTACAAGAAAGGGCCACGTGAATTTATGCTGAGTCACACCGATTTGATGGGTAGCCTGTCCTCTCCGGCAGCACCGATTGTTAATACAGTGACCAAACTGAAACCGGTTAAAAAGCTGCTGGATAAAACCCTCGGGATCGACGAGCGTCGTACATTGCCCAAGTATACCGACCAGACGTTCCGAAGCTGGTTCAACAAACAATCGGGTACTCAGGAACAATTCAAACGGAAAGTCAGCTTCTTCCATGGCTGCTTTACCAACTATAACGACCCGACTGTCGGCAAAAATCTGGTCGCTGTTCTGAACGCCATGAATATTGGCGTGAATCTTCTGAAAAAAGAGAAGTGCTGTGGTGTACCTTTGATTGCAAATGGCTTCTTTGACAAAGCCCGCAAAAACGCCGAGTTGAATATGAGCCAGTTCGCAGACTCGCTCACGAAAACCGAATGCGTGATTGCGACTGAACCCAGCTGCACCATGACCCTGCGGGATGAATACCCGGAAGTTCTGGACGTTGATAACAGCGATATCAAAGACCAGATTTTCTTTGCCTCTGCTTTTATTGCCCGAGAGTTTGCCAAAGGCAATTCGCCGGATATGAAGCCGGTAAAACTGCGAGTGGCTTATCACAGCCCATGCCACCTGATTAAAGCCGGTGGTGTCATTCACACCATGGAACTGCTGAACAGTATTCCGGGACTGGAAGTGATTATGCTGGATCAGAAATGCTGCGGCATGTCCGGAACCTATGGTTTCAAGAAAGAAAATTACGACACCTCCCAGAGTATCGGCCAGGGTATCTTTGACCAGATCGAAGCTCTGGGAGTGGACTATGTCGTGACAGACTGTGAATCCTGCAAGATGCAGGTAGAGATGAACACCGGTCACACCGTTTTGCATCCACTGACGCTTTTAGCTCAATCTTTGACCTGAGCCAAACAAAATAAATATCAAATTCGTATGATTGACGGGCGGGTTTAAATAAACAGCATATTAAACCCGCCGTTAAAACATGCACCGATTGAACCTTCATTTCTTGCTGCCACTGCCCATGTATTGAATGCTTATGGATGCCATAAAAACTGACAGACCATCACCTCAGCTACCTCAAAGCCGCCGCCATGAAATGATTATTAACCTGATAAAGCAGGAAGGCTTTGTGACCACAGAAGGGCTGGTTCAGCATTTCAGGGTGACACCACAAACCATACGGCGGGATTTGAATGAACTGGATCGGCAGGGACAAATCAGTCGTCATCACGGTGGAGCCGGCCTGGCTAACAGCAGTACAGAAAACACTCAATACAGCGAACGAAAAAAACAACTGAGTTCAGAAAAAGACCGCATTGCCAACGAACTGGTGAAACGCATTCCCGACGGCTCTTCCCTTTTCATTGATATTGGCACTTCCACTGAATCGGTCGCCCGCGCACTGCTTAAACACAATCACCTCAAAGTCGTTACCAATAACCTGCACGTTGCCTCTATTCTTCTTGCACGCGATGATTTCACCGTGATTATTGCCGGTGGCGAGGTTCGCAATCGCGATGGCGGTATTATGGGAGAAGCGACACGGGACTTTATCAGCCAGTTCCGGATGGACTTTGCGATCACGGGTATCAGTGGCATAGACCTCGATGGCACTCTGCTGGACTTTGATTATCACGAAGTGTGTGTTGCACAGGCTATGATGGCCAATGCCCACAAGGTTTTCACGATTGCAGACCACAGCAAATTTGGTCGCAGCGCCATGATCCGCCTGGGTCATGTAGAAGATATTGATACGCTGTTTACTGATGTTCAGCCACCAGCGCCATTAATGGATCAGCTTAAGCAGGGACAAACAGACGTCGTTGTGTGCTGATTAAGTGCAAGAACAGGGATAGATGAACAGCGCCTTCTATCCCTGACATCTGGCTACGTCCATCAGACACTATTTTTTTCCATTTCCGATTCCGGCATATCTCTGGCTGCTTCCATCGTATCCAGCTGCCCCCTTGCCAGCAGATAGTCTTCACACTCGTTAATTACCGAGCGAATAGAATCATCCTCGACACTTTCAGTATGGGTTCTTACATCAGAACTCCGATCTCGATATAAATCGGGCCTGTTCAACAGCTTAACCATGCCTTCAAGGTATTCTGACCAGGGCTTACGCATCAATCTGAACTAGCAAATGCCGATTAGGTAGTTGTTTTCTCTAACACACAGCTGAAAAGAAGTTGAAATAATCAAACTCTCAGGATTTTTAAACGACAGTAGGTTTTATATCTCCTGATTTTCACCAGTTCCAAACCGAACAGTCATACTTTGAAAATCTGTAGTCGTTAATATTCAGCCTCTACAAGATAGGTACGATTGTTTTAATTTGATGCGTAAACCCTGTGACTTTGGAAACCTTTCAATAAAATCTCTGACGCCTTCATTAATTTCTTTTAACTCTTTCTTAATATAGGGTCTTACACTTTCCTTGTAGCCATGTTTTTTTACAAACATTTCCAAGTCATAAATCTTACTTTGAATATCAACCGAAAGTTCAACCAGCTCGCCAGGAACAGGAACGTCATTAACCGCATAGTAATCTTCAAATACTTTATCCAGAAAGTGGCATGTTTTCCCCGCATTGAGTACCGCTTTTTCAAGTTTTGCAGGGCTAATCATTTTACCCTCAGAATCTGCAAGAGGTGTTTCAGGAAGTAAGCTTTTAGCCAGTTGAGGTAATGATTTCAATAAAGTTGCACCCAGCATAATAGTACCATTTACACTAATAGCCTCTGCTACTTTTGAAGCTGTATAGGAAGGTTTGTCTGATTTAAACATCGCCAGATACCGTCCTGAATAACTATCAGTCATTTTTGAATAAGGAAAATAGTTACTGAAATGCCCACTGTAATCAGTTTTTTCGAACACTTTCTGTACAAAATCGAGGCAATTAAATTCAGCCAAATTGTAAATACAGGCAGTGCCATCAGTGCCATCTGGGCTATTACATGTCACCTGAGCGTCAGCAATAAAATGTTCCAAGCTTCTTGCCTCAGAAGCGGTAATAGGAAAATCCACATGAGGGTAGGGATCAAAAAAACCAGGTCTCACATAACTACTATTTTGTCCATAAACAACTTTCTCATTTACAATAGATCCTATTGTATCTCCTGCTACAGAAAGAAACTTTAAGTTCTCTTTCATGTCAGGTATTTTATGATAGTACTCCCTTAACAGTTCTCTTTTGGCTTCGATGTCATCACTGGCTGCTTCTTCATCTGGCAATTTTCCTTCAAAATGCACTTTGCTAAATTGATCTAATTCAAGATCATTTTCGTCATCACATCTAACATCTTCTCTTCCACCTAAGTAGTTTTTTGGATAAAACCCCCTGAAAGCATCAATATTCCTTTCAGGAATAGTCAGTCGAATAAACCCGTGTAGTTTATCCAGATAAATTGATAGTTTAGGTTCAACAGAATCAAACGTTTTTATCTCCAAGCGACCCTTTTCACATTTCCGAAGGTCTCGTTTCGAAAAAGGTCCCGAAGCTGTCAGTTGCTCGTTACAACTAACCATATTCATCCCTGTCATGACCTGTCCCTCTTCTTAATTAATCCTTTGAAGCTTCGCTATTTAATTAACAAGCGCTACATCAATTGATTCGGATTAAATCACTGACAGGGCAATTGATCACTAACCAGCCTGTCAGTCCCTCTAACCATTAAAAACGGTGAACGAATAGGGCAGCCTCAGAAAAACTAAACATTGCCTTGCCTGAAGGTATACACACCAGCAAACACACGGGTTGTGGCGGTAATTGCACACAACACGGTAAACACCAAAGCTATCTGCGGAAAATAGGTGGGAAACAGGCACATGGCAATAAAAAACAGAATGGTTTCGGTGCCTTCAGCCAGACCGCCCAGATAGTACATGGACTTGTTCCGATAAACCGGATTCTCGATATTCTGCTTGGCCGCAATCGCCGCGAACGCCAGAAAGCTACTGCCTGTTGCCATAAAGCCACATAGCAACAGACAAGCCATTAAGGCATTGGCCGACGGAGCCGCCAGTGCAAAACCGACAATAATGGAAGCATAAAAGATAAAGTCCAGAACGATATCCAGAAAGCCGCCCACGTCGGTTGTGCCCCGAATTCGGGCCAGGGCTCCATCCAGCCCGTCCATTGTCCGGTTAATACAGATAAACAACAGTGCCAGTATATAGCTCTGAGTCGCCAGAGCAGGCAGTGCAAGCAGACCAATAAAGAAACCAGACACGGTTATCTGGTTAGGCGTAATACCAAAGGTATTGATTCGGGTGGCAATAATGTGCAGCGTCGGCCTGACCAACGCAGCACTCCAACGATCCAGCATATTCTAACTATGTACCGTTTGATGGGTTAAATGTAACACCCGGTTCCTGTCAGCAATGTCGTCTTCATCGTGAGTCACAAGAATCGCGGGGATGTTTCGTTGGGCAATAGTCGTAAAAACCAGTGCCCGGAAGTGAGCACGGGTCTCACGGTCGAGTTTCGAAAAAGGCTCATCCAGCAATAGAGCGCAAGGTTCCGCTGCCAGTGTTCGCAACAGGCTGACTCTGGCAGCCTGACCACCCGACAATTGTCGTGGATAATAACCGGCACACTGCTGCAGACCAATGCTTTCCAAGGCAGCCTGAGCCTTCTGCTTTTTACCGGCCTGCGCACCTGCCGGAGCTGCAAACATCATGTTTTCAAGCACCGTCATATGGGGAAACAGTAAAGGGTCCTGAAACAAAATCCCTACCCGCCTCTTTTCCACAGGTACACCCTGCAAGGGCTGACCGTCCAGCAAAATGTCACCACGGGCATCAAACTGTTCACCCAACGTTCCGGCCACAAACGACAACAGGGTCGATTTACCGCAGCCACTGGGCCCCATCAGACTGAATACCTTGCCAGCGGCTACGGTCAGGCTGACCGGTTCAAACAACGGCCGATGCGCCAGGCCAATAGCCACCTGTTTCAGTTCAAGACTCATTGTGGATCATCCCTGCCATGCTTTTTTGCGGTTAATGAAACGGGCAAACAGAAAGCCAAGTAAAGGCAGCAGCGCCTGCGTCAATCCATAGATCGCCGCAAGACGCCGATCATAACCTGCACCAATGGCAACCGCTTCAGTCGTAACGGTTAACACTCGACCAGCCCCTAATAATAACGTGGGTAGATATTGAACGACACTGACAGAAAAACCTACCGCCCAGGCTGAAACAATAGCGGGCTTCAGCATCGGCCATTTGACCTGCCACCAGGCTCGTGACCAGGAGCTTCCAAATGTCAGGGCAACCGTCTGGTAACGATGATCAAACGATGTAAATGCTCCGTGTAACCCAAGGTAAACGTAAGGAAAGACCATCAGCAAATGCCCGAAACTGACCAGCAGAAACGGATACTGATCAACGCCTGCTCCAAACAATAGCTCACCCACCATCGGCAAACCGGCAAAGAGGGTCATTTGTGGAATCAATAAAGCGATACAGGGCAACAACAAAGGCCAGTAACGTCCACGCTGGTTCTGATACTCCAACATCACCAAACTGGCGACGACTGCCGTCAGGCTGCTGGCCAGCCCCAGTTGCATCGCCAACAGCAGAGGCTCCTGCAATAGGGATGCATGGTGCTGCCAATACTGAATGGTGGTGACAGAAGGCAGGATATCAGGAAAACGCCATCGTCCTGCAAACGACCAGATGAGCAGAACAAGGTTCGCCCCTATCGATAGCAGCGCCAGAACCGGTAAAGTCGAAAACGCCAGCCATAAAACAGGATGACGAACCTGTTTTCGTCCATTCAGCCAAACCATTCGGGCCAGTGGAGCCAACAGCCGTTCAACGGCAAACCAGAACAACAACCCTGCCAAGGTAACGATTAACAACACGATGGCTCCGGCACTGGCTAACAACCGGAAGCTCAGATCAGGGTTCTGAAACCAGCGCAGTACCAACACTGCAAGCGGTGCCGGTAACTGGGGGCCAATGACCAATGCCGCATCCACAACGGTGATGCCATACACCAGCACGGCAAACAGAGGCAACTTCAACTGGCGATACAGCTGTGGCACCAATACTTTCCACCACGCCTGAATGCGATCATAACCCAGGCTTTGCGCCATCATCAGCTGCCGTTGTGGTTGTAGCTGATGAAGAATACCCACACTCATCAACAGCAGAAACGGCACACTTTTGATTAACAGCATCAAAATCAATGACCAGCCTTTCGGGTCATTCACCGTCAGCCAGAACGGCGGCTCATGCCAGCCCGTCAGAGGTGCAATAGCTCTGACCAGCCAGCCACTGGGGGCAATCAGAAAGCTCAGACCAATGGCAAAGGCCACATGGGGCAGTGCCAGTGCCGGGGCAATGTAGAGTGTTACCCAGTTCCAGAATCGTCCTCCCCACAGCAGGCTTAAGACCGTCAGGGTAATCACCAACGCCAGAAAAGCCGAGGTTAAACCGGTAAACAGACTGAGCCAGATCGACTGCGACAAGCCCGGCCACTGAAACAGCGGCTCCCAGACGTTGAGTAACGCTGTCGTTGAAAAAGCATCAAAACCCAGTGCCGGGTAATAACCCAGCGCCGGTAAAATCAAACCCGCCACACCGGCAAATAAAGGAACAAGGCAGAGCAGCACCACGACCACCGTGCCCGGCCTCAAGAATGACTGTACAGAAAAAAACGACGGGTTATGTCCTGACATCATTGATATCCATACCGTTTTAGCCATGCATCAGCCAATGCACCATGCCAACTGAAGTGCGGCTCGGGAATCACATCAAACCTTGCGGTTGCTTCAGGGCTGAGCTGTAGTAATGGTTGCTGCAGAACCGGTGGATCTCCCCACACTGACAGTTTGGCTTTGTGTTGCTGCGCCTGTGGTGACATCAGAAAGTTAATCACGACCTGCGCCCCCTCTTTCGCACTGCTGTTGTAGGGGATTGCCAGAAAATGAATATTGGTCAACGCACCCAGCTGAAAAGCATGACTGGAAACACTGTTAACAAGATCACCCCGGCTGACCGCAGCTGCCGCTTCAGCCGGGTTGAAACTGATTGCCATATGCAGTTCTCTGTCGTCCAGTAACTGAATCATGTGCCGGTCACTCTGGGGAAAACGACGACCGTTGTACCAGGCAAACTTGTGCAGCTGGTCAAGATAATCCCAGAGAGGGGCTGTAACCCTTTCAAAATCGATACTGTCAGCAGGTTTCTGCAACGCTTCAGGGTCCTTGACCAGTTCCGACAACAGCTGTTTCAGAAAGGTCACACCATGAAACTGGGGTGGTTGAGGATAACTGATCCGGCCAGGATGCTGCTTTGCATATTGAAGTAACTCACTGGCGGATGCCGGAGGCTTTTTGGTAACAGACCGGTCAAACATCATGACCATCTGTCCAACACCCCAGGGCGCTTCCAGACCATCAACGGGTGTCGAGAAATCAATATCGATGGGTAAGCGTTTATCCACCAGCGAAAAATTAGGCAGTTGATCGGTAAATGGCCCATAGAGAAGGTCAGCGCGCTTTAACGCTGCAAAGTTTTCACCGTTCACCCAAAGCAGATCAACGCGCCCGTCTTTATGCCTGCCAGAACTTTTCTCGGATAAGACCAGTGTGATGGCTTCACTGATGTCGCCGACTTTTACATGCACAAGGTTAATGTCGTGCAGCCGTTTTACTTCCTGACTGGCCCAGTGCAGATAGTCGTTCACCTGAGGATGACCACCCCAACCATAGAAGTAGACTGTTTGCTCCCTGGCTCTCTTTTCAATCTTCGTCCATTCAGAGCTATAAACTGGCATTAAAAAAAACAGGCACAAAACCGCAAACAGTTTTCCTGCCATTTTTATTATTGAAAGTCGGTTAATCAAATGACCAGTCCTTAGAAGCAAAAACGCCAGTGATCCCAAACGCCTGAGAATCACTGGCGAACTATGATACGGGCAAAAATAAAATTATTCAGCCAGTGTCTTCATATCAATGCCTTTCTTTTTGGCAATGTATTTCGGTATCAGGGAAACACCAAACAATACCAGACCAGCAGCTGCAAATTTCACCAGCAACATGGGTGAAACGCCATTCGTGGCGATATCCCCTGCCATATAGGCAAAGATGAACGCGCCCGGTGCCATGGTGACCAGAGAAACCAGAGAATAAGTCATCAGGTTAATACCGGTCAGGCCATAGGCAAAGTTTTGCAGGCTGAACGGGAAAACAGGCACAAGACGGGTAAGAATCAGAAAGCTGGTACCGTTCTGGGCCACACCGTCGTCAATTTTTTTGAAGATCGGGTTGTCACCAAACTTGCTCAGAATCACATTTCGCAGCAGGAAGCGGGCAACAATAAAGGCAGCAGTAGCACCCAGTGTTGCTGAAAGCAGTGCCAGCAAACCACCCGCTACAGGACCAAAAGCAATGCCTGCCACAATGGTCAGGGCACTGCCCGGCAACATCAGCACGCAGGCAACGATGTATACAAGGGCATACACCACGTAACCCATGGCACCAAAGCTGGCAATCCAGCTCTGCAACCCTTCAACATCAGTCAGCAAAGCCAGAATACCGGTCTGCTGGGCAACAAATAACAAAGCCGCAATAACAGCAGCAATTAAACCAATTTTTACAAATTTCATGTTCTACTCTGCGTTATACCCCTGCAAACACCATTGCAGGGGCTCAAGAAGGTTCTATTAAATGTTCATGCACTTAATCAGACTGGCCTTACTCTTGTAGCGATTCATCCAGGCCTTCACCGGACTGGCAAGCACGTTAACCGGCGCATCGTCGTTTTTCATCACGACCGGTCCCCAGAGCAGATCAAGAATGTGCCAGGACTTAGTGCCTACGCCCATCATGGAAGCGCGACAGGCTGCACAGTAAACGACAACATGATCGGTTTCGAACTCATCCACACGACGCTGGATAACCCGGGTCGCCACATCCGGGTTCGCCGGAACCACCATGCCACCGAAACCACAGCAACGGGTATTTTCACGGGTGTATTTGGGCTCTCTGGTTTTATAACCCAGTTCGTTCAGAATCCAGCGAATACCGTCCTGCAATTCCTTCTCATAACGCGTCGAGCAGGAATCGTGGATAGTGAACACCGCATCAGAGTGTTTTGCCTTGCCACGCAGTTCTTCCGGCAGACCAATTTTGGGCAACAGACTCCACAAAGAAACCGGCTTCTGCCGTTTAGCGCCTTTCTTGATCATGCCCATGCAGCTCTGGCAGGCAACAATGACCTCTTCAGCACCGACTTTGTCAAAGTCCGCCTGCAATAGGCCAAAACGTTCTTTAAACAGTTCCGCCTGACCAATGGCTGCCGTTGGTTTGCCACAGCATTTCTGCACAGCACCCATGTCCGGAAATACCTTCTTCAGGTAATCCGCTGTCTTTTTTACCGCTTCCGGGTTGTACGACGGCAAACTGCAACCCGGCATGAAAATCTTTTTAGCCATGTCGATTACCCTTTGCTCGCCATAGTGAAGAATCGGGAAAAGCCCAGTTTCTGGTGCATATTAATGCCTTTGTGACCCGGCATTGGCGAGTTACCACCATTGGCCTTAACAAAGTCAACACGGGCACCCAGGAAGATCTCTTTCATCGGGAAATCTTTCGGGCAGGCAATGGTGCACTGGTCGCAGGCATTACAGGAATATACCAGCAATGGGTCCATCGATTTTGTTTCAATAAAGTCACTGAACAACTGCTTCGGGCAATCGCCGAAGTCGTTCATCATCACGCACTCGTTCATGCACAGTTTGCAGGAGCACTGCAGACAGCGGCTGGCTTCAAGAGTGACCTGCTCAGGAGTAAAACCGAAATCCACCTGTTTGAAGTCGCGTTTGCGTTCATCCGCATCACGCAATTCACCATGCAGACGAGGTTGATTTTCAGTGTTTTCTGGCAGAGGTACATTCAAACGTGAGTCGTAACTGTATTCCTGCTCAAAGTCACGACCATCATTCAGCTCACGATCATTCAGGAAACGGTCTGTGCTCAGAGCAGCCTTGCGACCCAGCGCCATGGCCTGAATCACAATGGCACCGCCACTGGCATCACCGGCAACGTAAACCCCCGGAATAGCGGTTGCCAGTGTTTGCGGATCCACCACATAACGACCACCACGGGACTGTTCCAGCGCACCATCGGTAATATCGGCAACCACCTGACCCGTCGCAAAAATCACTGTATCCACAGCAACCGTACGACACTCTTCACTGTATTTTGGAGCGAAGTTACCTTGCTCATCAAAGATGGAAAGGACTTTTTGCAGCTCAATCCCGGTGACCTTGCCGTTTTCAGACAAGATGCGCTTAGGCCCCCAGCCGGCATTGAACAATACGCCTTCTTCCAGCGATTCTTCAATTTCAATCTGGCTGGCTGGCAGGGTTTCCATGGTTTCCAGAGAGCACTGATGCACGGCTTCAGTGCCGATACGCCAGGAAGAACGCGCACAATCCATGGCCACATCACCACCACCGATCACCATGACACGCTTGCCTGCTTTCGGGAATGCCTGTGTTTTGGAAATTTCTTTAAGGTATTCAACCGCCGGGAAGACACCCTCAGACTGGTGGCCTTCCACAGGAATAATGGAACCTACGTGGGCACCGTGAGCCAGAATCACCGAATCAAACTGTTTGCACAGTTCATTGAATGGAATGTCTTTGCCAATCTCGACACCAAAACGGGTTTCAACACCCAGCATGTCCAGATAGCTGTATTCAAAATCAATCACATCACGAGGCAGACGGTATTCAGGAATACCGACACGCATCATACCGCCATAGACGTCCAGTTTCTCAAACAGAGTAACGGCGTGCCCCTGACGACGCAGTTCAATCGCCGCCTGAGCACCGGCAGGGCCTGCACCAACAATAGCGACTTTCTTGCCACTGTCTTTTCCAACGGTCAGATCCCAGTTGGCTTTATCATCCGCCTGTTCGGCAATGAAACGCTTAATGCCAGCCACGCTGATGGGCTGATTGAATTCAGTATTGCGACGGCATACCTGTTCACAGGGGTGAGCACAAATACGACCGAGAGTCTGTGGCAGGAATATTTTTTCCCGTACTACATTCAGGGCGTCTGCATACTGCCCTTCACCCGCAAGACGAACATACTGTTTTACGTCGGTATGCATCGGACAGGCAGACTGACAGGCGGGGGCTTCATAACCCATACAGCCATCAACGACATCCTGTGCAGCGTCGTACAACTTCTGGCTGAAAATAATATTTTCCATTAAAGGATTCTGCTTCGAGGTAAAGCAGCTCCAGTCATTACGACTGGAGCTGGAGTAATGATGTGGATGATCAAGGGGTCAATTAGCTGCCTGCGTTAATAACCGCAGCACCTTCTTGCTCAGCTTCGTAATGAGCGTGGCTCCACTCAATCCAGGAACCGTCGTAGTTGTAAACTTCTTCAGCACCCAGGACTTCTTTCAGAACCATAGTCGTATGAGCAGAGCGGACACCGGACTGACAGTAAGAAATGACTTTCTTGCCTTCAATCAGGTCACCGTAAATGGCTTTCAGCTCGTCAGCACTTTTCAGGGTGGTGTCTTCGTTCAGAGCGGTTGTCCACTCCAGGAACTGGCTGGCAGGAATAGCACCCGGACCAAAGGCTCCGGACAGTGTTTGGGACCCATCATGCTCACCCAGACCACGAGTATCAATAATCACCCAGTCTGAATCGCTGGTTGCGTTAACCACCATATCAAAGGTCGCCAGCTCGGCTTCACTGTAGTTTGGCGCTTGATAATCAGTGGCTTCAACCGTCGGGTTGCCATTACCTGTTGGCAAGTCTGCACCCACCCAGGCGTTCAGACCACCATCCAGATAGCGAACGTCTTCATGACCCAGCATTTTCACCTGCCAGTACAAACGGGCAGCATCATGATGCGCATCTGCAGCGTAAACAACAACCGTACTTTCCGTGGTCGCACCAAAGCCACTCAGCAGTTGCTCCATCTCATCCTGCTCAGTGCGCATGCCTCCGAATGGATAGGCATCGCCAGAGGCAGAGTAATCAGAGCGCCATACAGTAAAGGAACCCTGAATCGGACGATTACCGCGCACCGGATTCAAAGAACCAATCACCACAACGTCTTCGTCAGATTCCATTAGCTGCTGCAAAGCTTCCGGCGTAATAAAAGCGTCAGCATTCGCATATTCAGCAATTTTCAGAGCCTGTTCTGTTGCGTTCACGTTCACCGCTTCAACTCCAAAAATGGCACGATACACTGGCATTGCTACCACCGCAGCAGCAGCCAGTACACCGGCAGCTAATGTTTTCTTGTTCATGTCGTTCCTCAGGATATAGTTTTACTTTTCTTTCAGGCAAAGCATCTGGTCAGTAATTGACACAATGCTTAAGGAGTGCTGAAGAAAATTTGACCTGATTATAATTAGAACAACAGAGGCCATATTGCTTTAGATCAAAACTATTACGTATTATCAGTTAAACTCAAAGAGTTTCATTTCTAAAAATACCTTCTGGACTGCATATTTGCGAAACACAATAAAACCTGAATAAACAACAGGCCACACTAACGAAACAAAAGAATTATCGTTAATTTAATTAAATCGAACATCAGCAAGCCTCTATTTTATGTTTGATCTTTTTCTAAAAGGTATTATCGCTGGCATTGTTATTGCCGCACCCGTTGGCCCAATAGGCTTATTGTGCCTGCGTCGTACACTAGAAAATGGTCGGCTGGCAGGTCTTGCTTCTGGCCTTGGAGCTGCAACGGCAGATGGCTTTTATGGCGTGGTGGTAGCGGCAGGTTTTGCGGTTTCCGGGGTACTGGATAGCCATGCCGGTCAAATGAGCGTAGTAGGAGGGCTTTTGGTCACAATTCTTGGGTTGCAGGCATTGCGTGGCTTTCTTAACAACAAAGACCAATCTGCAAACTCTATAACCACTACAGACAAAACCAATATTCTGTCCGCTTTCTCCACAACCTTTATCCTGACCCTGACCAACCCGATGACCATTCTTATGTTCACCGGATTGATTGCTGGCCTGGGCTCCATTGCCGAATCTGAATCTTATTCGGCTTACTGGCTGGTGTGCGGTATTTTTCTGGGCTCAGCGATCTGGTGGATATTTCTGGTGCATATCACGTTGCTTGCCAAATCACGGTTAACTGCTGCCGTCACTCGCTGGTTCGACTTTGTCTCAGGAACACTGCTGCTGTTCTGGGGGTTGTGGTTACTATTCAACAACCTGCTTTAAAAGGCTTCATTCACCCCGACATAGATACCACTGTCACCGTTGCCCCAAGCAAAGTCTGCGCGCAGGTTCACACCCGGCTTCAGCTCATAGCGATAGCCCAGACCCACAGAATGAATCCATGGTTCACTGCCTAGGTCTGACACATCGTCTCCCAGTGTGCCAGCGCCCAGCCAGTACACCATGCCATGTCGTCCCGGCAGATTATGGCGGTATTCCACCTGACTCATCAGCATTTGTTTGCCGCGGTAACGCCCTGTGGTGTAGCCCCTCAGACGATCTTCACCACCCAGTTTGGTGAGGTTATCCCAGGTGACATCACCAAACTTGAACTCCGATGCCAGCTGAAAGGCCAGAACACCCGGCCCCATGGCCTGATATTCCCTGTATTCCAGAGCCAGTTTCTGGAAATGGTGGCTGCGATCGGCAGAGCTGTTATAAAAACCACCATCTGCCTGCAATAAACGACCTTGCTTGGCATTCAGGCCAAAGTCCCTGCTGTCGTACATGGCATGAAAGGTAGCCCCTGCGGTACGGACATCCTGAGGAAAGGCTGATGATGTGACAGGCTGGGTATGATGAGAGTCAACAGAGCCTTTTACATTGTTCTGCCCAAGCGACGCCCCGAATCCAACATAAAATGCAGGTGCCATCTGAAACAGGTATTTAGAGTTAACGACCAGGGTATCCAGTTTGAAGGAGTGCTTATTGTGATTTCTCTTGCCCTTCTTGATGCCGGGACCATAAAAGACATCATGCACTTTTTCGGCAACACCCCAGATATACAAACGACGACGATCTTCCTGAAGGAAAATCTGTGTATCCAGATCGATGCCAATATTGCCTTTTGATGAGCCAAAAACGGTCATGGTAATAGAAGACGGTTGACTGACAGTGTCGTTTTTATCAACTACAAAAAGCCCGACCGAAGAAACTCCCAGTCCAAAACCGGAGTCAGGCGTCGCAAAAGGCCCGGGAACAGCCGCCCAGTCTATGCCATCGTCCGGATTAAATTCCCCATCCCCTCCCAGATTTGCCAGCTCGTGTTCGACCCAGTTTGTCATTCTGTTAAACCAGCCCGGCTCTGCATCAGCGGTTGCGTCGTCTGCGTGAAGTGAAAGGGAGCTAAGCAATAAGAGAACCCCTCCAAAGAGCTTGCCTGATGATCGAATGGGCATATTGGATTATCTACATCTGATGGATAAAAGAGGTGGGGAATACTAGATGTCTGCTTAACAAGCTTCAAGCCACTGTTTCCATGGCATGCAATCTAACCATGAGATAAGTACCTAAACATGAAAACCTTCCGCCTGCTCATGGTTTCTGATAATCATGAACAAGCGGAAGGTTCTTCACTCTTTCTTTAGTCTGTCGTTTTATAGCGTTTGAGCTGCGCAGGTTAACTGCAGCCTGCTGCGCTTCAAGAACTGCCACAGCATCAATACACTGAACAGGGCCGTAAGCGTTTCTGCAAACAGAATACTGGCCCAGATGCCATTTTCAGGAAAGAATCGGGGCAACACGATAATACCCAGAACCACAAACACAAACCCCCGCCCGAGCGACAGCAGTGTCGCCTGATTGGGTTGTGCCGTCGCCTGAAACAGGTTGGCAACGATCATATTCAGCCCCATCAGCGGTGGAGCCAGAAAATAAAATCGCAGCGCTGTTGTTGCCAGTTCAATCAGTTCAGGTCTGCCGACAATATAGAAACGTGCAATGGACTCTGCTGCAAACCAGGCAATAACGAGAAAGCACACACCACAAACAAGTGCTGAACGTAAACCTAAAAACAGCGTTTCCCGAACCCGCACGCCGTTTTGCGCGCCGTGGTTAAAGCTGATGATCGGCTGACAGGCCTGACCAATACCCACCATAGTGAACAGTGCAAACACACCCACATTGGCAGTCAGCCCATAGGCAACTACATGACCTTCGCCGTACTGATTCAACAAGACAATATTGAACAGCATAATGGTCATGGCAGAAGTCAATTCAATAAAAAAGGTGGGCGTACCAATTTTCAGTATGCCGCGCACCTTATCAAAACCCAGACCGGCAAAACTGATGCGCAGATGGCCACGCTTACTGATAAAGTGTGTGAGCAAAATGCATATAATCAGAATCTGTGAAAGACCGGTAGCGAGTGCAGCACCCGTCATACCCCAGCCAAACCGTAGAACAAACACATAATCCAGCAACAGGTTAGCTACTGCACCACCCGACATGGCATACATAGCCAGTCTGGGGTTGGTATCATTGCGAACAAAGCAGGACAGCACCCAGGCCAGTGCATAAATCACGAAAAATTTGAGCATCAAACCAAGGTATTCGTTGGCCAGTTCAGCCATATAACCCCGGGCGCCGACCAGTGCCATCATATCTTCAAGCCAGTACAGACCCGCTGCTACCAGAACCACTGCAATGATTGCAGTAAACAACAGTGACTGGGTAAAAAGTGTCTGGCCTTCCTTCAGATTATTTTTACCAAACTCAATGGACATTAACGCTGCACCACCAATACCGATCATCATGGCAACGGCAGTGAAAAATGAAAAGAACGGCATGGTCAGAGAGATCGCTCCCAACCCTTCTGATCCTACACCTCGACCCACAAACCAGGCATCACCCATAATAAACAGGGATTTAATCAACATGCCGGAAAGAGCCGGTAATAAGTACCGGTAAAATGAAGAGCGCACCGGATCTTCATGCAGATTTATCGTTTTTTTAGACATACGCACACACCTCCCGGAACAGGGAGTTAAAGACAGTGATAAAATGAATGAATGGTATTATCAGGCGGCGGATAAAGTACTGAAAGGGACGGAACGCCTATTCTATGGTGTTATTTAAACACCCGGTCTCGAAAAGCAGCCGGAGATTCTCCAGTGACTCTGCGAAAAAAACGACAGAAATAAGAAGGGTCTTCATAACCCAGCTCTATAGCAATGGTTGTTACCGTTTTTGTTGTGAATGCCAGCTCGCGATGCGCTTCCAGAATAATACGGTCGTGTATTAGAGTAGTGACTGTTTTACCAAGGTATTTCTGAGCCAACTCATTCACTCGCTTTCCGGTAAGGTTGAGTTGACTGGCATAGAACCCTGTTTTTCGCTCCTGCCTGAAATGCTGATCGATGCAAAACAATAGCCGCCCTACGCGTTCATCTTTCAGTTCATTGTCACTGACGCCATCAGACGCATAACCCGCCAGATAATACAAAAAGCTACTTAGCAAGGACTCCTGCAAATCCCAGTCTGGTTTCGATTTGCGATTTTCACGCACCAGAATAGAGAAAAGCATCCCCAGTTCGTGACCGGCGGTTTCATCAATATCAATATAAGGCTCTCTGGACTGATGAAATGAAAACACCTTTTCCAGCATCCGTTTCTGTTTGACATTGTTGTCCAGATAGCCGGGCTTAAAGGTGATCAAACGGACATGGTCGCCCAGTTGGCTGGACTCATGAACCTGCCCGGGAAAAATGGTGTATAGCCGGAGCGCCTTCACCGGATACTCAACGAAGTCGATGCTATGCCTGCCAAAGTCGCGCATGCTCCAGATGATTTCATAGTATTCATGCCGGTGCGGGCGGATATAAGAATCATCGTCATCGAACTCCAGTACGTTCAAAGGGCGACCACCCGGTATGCTGACTCGTGCTATTGAATGGCTCACTGACGTTCTCTGTTTCACCGTGAACACTTGCAATAATAACCCCGAAGCGATTGCAACGGGGTTATCAAAAAGGCTGATTGGGTCAAGCTGCCTTCAGAATACCCTTCTGTTCCAGCTCATCCACATTGACCGGCTTGGTGAAGAACGCTGCGGCACCGGCAATCGCCAGCATCACTGCCGAAATGCTGTAAGCCAGACCATAACCGCCAGTGGCATCCACAACAATACCTGCCATAACCGGGCCCATGAAACCACTGGCACCCCAGGCAAGGTACAGTACGCCGAAGTTAGAGCCGTAGTTTTTGATACCAAAGTAGTCCGCAGTCATCGACGGGAATACACTCAGCAAAGCGCCATAGCTGACACCGGCAACAATGGCACCCGCAATAAAGCCAGCTTCGCCTGTATAGTATGGAAACATCAGCATGTTAGCCGTCTGCATGGCAACCGCCAGCAACAGGGTCGGGGTGCGTCCAATTTTATCAGACAGCATACCCATAAGAATTCGGCCCAGTGTATTGGCCACCGCCAACAGAGAAACCAAATAAGCGACATCTGTCTTATTACCCTGAATGGACGCAATACTGGTGATATTACCAATCAGCATCAAACCGGCAGAAGAAGCAAAAGCAAACGCAATCCACATCAAATAAAACTGACGGGTTCGAACCATTTCACGCCATGTGAAATTACGTGAAGCGGCTTTACCAGCAGGTTCATTGTATCCAGCCGGAACTTCTGGCTGATAACCTGCCGGAGGAGTAACAATAGTAAACGCCAGTGGCAGACCAATCACCAGAACAGCAACACCCAAAGCCATGAAGGTAGCGCTGACGCCCATACTGAGAATCAGGGCACTGCTTAATGGTGCAAGATAAAGTGGTGCCATGCCAAAACCACCGGCAATCAGACCATTCACCATGCCTTTTTTAGAAGGATGAAACCATTTCATTGCCGTCGGGCTGAGACAGGCGTAGGCGAAGCCAATACCGGTTCCCACCAGCACGCCAAAGGTCATTAACAGTGCAAAAGGCGTTGTTGCCATTGATGAGGCCAGCATACCCAGTCCCACCATACCGACACCGGTAATAACGAGTTTTTGAGGCCCCATCCGGTCCTGCAGGTTTCCCGCAGCCAGTACACCCAGGGCAAAAGTGACGACAGCAATCGTATAAGGCAATCCAGCCTCCGCATTAGACCAACCCATCTGGTTGACTAACGCCCTGCTGATGACACTCCAGGCGTATAAAACACCCACACACAGATTTATAAAGACAGCCGCTATAAGGATCTTAAATGCTCGGTTCATTGTTTTTCTCGATTAGTCATCGCTTTTTGCCTGAACGAAAAAGCGACACAATGTATCAGGAAGATGTTTGATAGTTGCTTGGATCAGGCCATAGAAGTGATGGGTAGCGAGTGAGGTAGCAAGTAAGATTATGACTGGCTAGATAGGCGACGCTTACCGATATGGCAGACCTATAATGCGTGTAGCGATGTTAGACCACCCGCCACGGTGTGGAGTATCGCTATTTTTTGCAAAAAAGGTATTGCTCCAGATCATATTTATATCGAAAGTTACAAGAGTTTTCTCAGTCAGATGCACTATCAACAAAAAATGCCCCCGAAGCACAGCAACGGAGGCATTTCTGGTTTTATACATTCAACTGCTGTTTCAGCAGTCAGTATAATCAGGCTTACTGCTTACCAGTGAACTCAGGGTAAGCTTCCATACCACACTCGGTCAGGTCAGCGCCTTCGTATTCTTCTTCTTCAGTAATACGCAGGCCAATCACCGCTTTCACCACACCCCAGACAACCAGTGAAGCACCGAACACCCAGGCGAAGATGGAAACAATACCCAGCAGCTGAGCGCTCAGTGTCGCATCACCATTGGTCAGAGGCACAGCCAGCAGACCCCAGATACCGACGACACCGTGAACAGAGATGGCACCCACCGGATCATCCAGACGCAGCTTGTCGAGAGCAACAATGGCAAATACAACCAGTGAGCCACCCACAGCACCGATCAAGGTTGCAGCCAGAGCCGACGGAGTCAGGGGTTCTGCAGTAATCGCTACCAGACCGGCCAGAGCACCATTCAGAGCCATGGTCAGATCGGCTTTACCAAACAGCAGTCGTGCAACAATCAGCGCAGCAATCACACCACCAGCAGCGCCGGCATTGGTGTTCACAAAAATCTGAGCGACAGCGTTAGCGTTTTCAACATCAGAAATCTTCAGCTGGGAACCACCGTTAAAGCCGAACCAGCCCAGCCAGAGGATAAAGGTTCCCAAAGTCGCCAGCGGCAGGTTAGCGCCCGGCATCGGGTTGATGGAACCATCCTTACCATACTTGCCTTTACGGGCACCCAGCAGCAGAACACCCGCCAGAGCCGCAGCAGCACCCGCCATATGCACCACACCGGAACCTGCGAAGTCCTGGAAACCAGCTTCATTCAGGAAACCGCCGCCCCACTTCCAGAAGCCCTGAACCGGATAGATAAAGCCAGTCATAAACACGGCAAACAGCAGGAACGACCAGAGCTTCATTCGTTCAGCCACTGCACCAGAGACAATGGACATGGCAGTCGCGACAAAGACCACCTGGAAGAAGAAATCTGAACGCAATGAATAGTAAGGCGCATCATCGCCACCGGCGGTAACGGCTTCAACCGAATTTTCACCGCCAATCAAGGTGCCCAGAACCGGCAGGATGCCACCTTCATTGGTGCCCGGATACATGATTGCGTAGCCACACAGTAGATACATGGTGCAGGCAATGGCAAACAGGGCAATGTTTTTGGTCAGTATCTCAACGGTGTTTTTCGAACGTACCAGACCGGCTTCAAGCATAGCAAAACCCGCTGCCATCCACATGACCAGCGCGCCCGACATAAGAAAATAAAATGTGTCGAGTGCATACGACACCTGAGCAAGATTTTCCACGAGTCCCCTCCCCGAAGGAATTCACACTATTATTCTTTTGCTGTAAACGTATTTTTCAGGTGAAAAACAACGACCGTTACAGACTGATTTATTGTTATTGGTTAGCAGATAATGATTAGCAGTCTGCTGACGTTAATCAGATAGCGTCTTCACCGGTTTCGCCGGTACGAATTCGAATCGCTTGCTCCAGCGTGGTGACAAAAATTTTGCCGTCACCAATCTTGCCGGTATTTGCCGCTTTGGAAATGGACTCAATCACCTGGTCCAGCAGGTCATCGGAAATACCCACTTCAATTTTTACCTTGGGCAGAAAGTCCACAACGTATTCGGCTCCACGGTACAGCTCGGTGTGACCTTTCTGACGACCAAAGCCTTTTACTTCAGTGACGGTGATACCCTGCACGCCAATGTCTGACAATGCTTCACGAACATCGTCGAGTTTGAAGGGCTTTATAATGGCTGATACCAACTTCATGCATCTCTCCCGGGTTTTGTTAGCTCTTGGGCAAAAGTAAATAGCTAGCCGAACTAGCTGAAATGTTGAGGAGGGAGCTTAAGTCTACGACTTCCGCCATGGGCGGTTAAGCCCTGCCTCATGATTTTTCTCAGCGATTTCACGACCTGCTGAACCTGATGTTGATAAAGCAGATGCCGTGCCAACTTTTTACCTATGCTGTCAGGGCAAACTGACTGCTAATTTCCGGTGCATGATCAATGATTGCACTCTTTGCGTGCATTGTTTTTTTGCAGGCTTTTGAAGAATGCACCAATAATGTGCAAGAAGAAAAATATCCTCATCACTGCCCTGTGATATGATCCAAACCAATAACAACAGCCATGTACAGCATGTGGCAGTCACCCTTATTCACAGAAAGCCGTCAGGAACCACCATGATCGACAAGGCCGCCATCATCAATAACATCGCCAGCAAGGCAGGTCAGATTCTCAGTGCGGAAAAAAGCAAAACCGCTGAAGATATCGAGCACAATATTAAAGCGCTGGTCAGCAGCACCATGACCAAGTTTGAACTGGTGTCTCAGGACGAGTTCGATGCCCAGATGGCTGTATTGCGTCACACCCGCGAGCGCCTGGAAACGCTAGAAAAGAAAGTGGCAGAACTTGAAGCTGCCATGTCGGGTACATCCGAATAAAACTACGAATAATGCCGCCCATGCCGGGGCGGCTTGCAAATTAACAGGCACCCTTCTGATTCACTGCTATCCTGTCTTCCCGTCCAGCCCCTAAAACGAACAACAAACAGAGGCAAGCCTTTCGTGTCTAAAATCGCGGTTGTACACACTCGTGCCAGAACCGGGCTGGAAGCACCGGCAGTCACTGTAGAGGTTCACTTGTCAGCCGGGCTGCCTGCACTGAATATTGTTGGTTTGCCGGAAACCGCAGTGCGTGAAAGCAAAGACCGGGTACGCAGCGCACTGATCAACAGTGGTTACGAGTTTCCGACCAGCCGGATTACGGTCAACCTGGCACCAGCCGATTTGCCCAAAGAAGGCGGTCGGTTTGATTTGCCCATTGCCCTTGGCATTCTGGCAGCATCAGGCCAGCTACCAGTGGATTCATTGAATGACTACGAGTTTCTCGGCGAGCTTGCCCTTACTGGAAAACTACGTCCGATTACCGGTGCGTTACCTGCCGCCATTGCAGCCAGACAGGCTTCTCACCGTCTGCTGATTCCTGATGACAGTGCACAAACCGCCAGCCTGTGCCGTGAAGCTGAAGTATTTGGGGCGGAAAATCTGTTACAGGTATGTGCCCACCTGACCGGACAAACCGTGTTAGAACCGGTCATTACACATCTGGACAGTACTGAAACCTTCATTTATCCGGATTTATCTGACGTTAAGGGACAACAGCAAGCAAAGCGGGCACTCGCCACCGCTGCGGCAGGCGGACACCACCTGTTGTTTTTCGGACCACCGGGAACGGGGAAAACCATGCTGGCCAGCCGTTTACCGGGTATTCTGCCAGAACTATCGGACGATGAAGCTCTCGAAGTGTCGGCGATTCATTCTCTATCTCTGCAACAGCAGCCCGTAGGATGGAAGCAGCGTCCGTTCAGGAACCCGCATCATACGTCATCTGCCGTTTCACTGGTGGGAGGCGGTACACACCCACGTCCCGGTGAAATATCGTATGCGCATCACGGCGTACTGTTTCTTGACGAATTGCCTGAGTTTCAGAGGCTGGCACTGGAAGTGCTACGCGAACCTCTGGAAACCGGAGAAGTGCTTATTGCCCGCGCCAAAGGGCAGGCAACCTTTCCTGCAGCGTTTCAGCTAGTCACTGCCATGAATCCCTGTCCCTGTGGTTATCTGGGTGATTCTCGCCGAAGTTGCGAGTGCTCTCCCGAACAGGTCAGACGTTATCAGCGCAAAATTTCCGGCCCACTTCTGAATCGTATTGATTTGCAAATTGAAGTGGCCTCACAAAATGCAGCGACATTGTTTCAACAGACAAACTCTGACAACGAATATTCCAGTGAATCCATTCGCAATCTGGTAGTTAAAGCCAGAGCACGACAATTCAAACGACAGGGAAAGACCAATGCGCGTCTGTCAGCCCATGAAATTAACCAACACTGCAAACTGGATGAAGCACAGCAAACCTTTCTGACCAGTCTCTGTGACAAACTGGGGTATTCGGCCAGAGCCGTACATCGTATTCTCAGGGTAGCTCGTACTCTGGCAGACATTGATGAACAGAAGCAGATTCAGAAAAATCATCTGGCAGAGGCCATTCATTACCGAAAGCTTGATCGGGAACGCCTGCAAAAATAGCCTAAAGTGATCGGCAGTATGTTTTTACCTGTCACTCCCCCAAGGCAAGATTCAGGCTGAAATAGCCAGCTTCACCTTTTTCATTGCATTCTTCTCAAGCTGACGAATACGCTCGGCAGACACACCGTATTTATCTGCCAGCTCATGGAGGGTCGCTTTTTCTTCACTCAACCAGCGTTGCTGGAGAATGTCCTGACTGCGCTCATCCAGCTGTGCCAGTGCGTTACGCAACATATTAACGGATGACTGCGACCAGTCACTGTCTTCCAGCAATGTGGCCGGATCGTGGCTTTTGTCTTCCAGATAATGAGCAGGCGCCTGATAAGCATGATCATCGTCGTCTGTTGCATAGCCATCAAAGGCTGTATCCTGCCCCGCCATACGACCTTCCATTTCCCGCACGACGTTAGGCTCTACCCCCAGATCGTTGGCCACCGACTTGACTTCGTCGCTGGTGAACCAGGAAAGACGCTTTTTGGAGCTGCGCAGGTTGAAGAACAGTTTACGCTGGGCCTTGGTGGTGGCGATTTTGACAATTCGCCAGTTTTTCAGAATATATTCGTGAATTTCCGCTTTAATCCAGTGCACAGCAAAAGACACCAGACGTACACCAACTTCAGGATTAAAACGTTTTACTGCCTTCATCAGACCTACATTGCCTTCCTGAACCAGGTCGGAAATCGGCAGGCCATAACCGGTATAGCTTTTGGCAATATGCACGACAAAACGCAGGTGCGACATAACCAGCTGGCGGGCAGCTTCAAGATCATTTTTATAGTAAAGGCGATCTGCGATAGAACGCTCTTCTTCAGCAGACAACACAGCAATGCTGCTAACGCCCTGCATGTACGCTTCAATATTGCGTCCTGGCACTAACATATCAACTGGTTGAAGACTGGTTCCCATAATTAACTCCAGTGGAGTGCAATACAGGCACTCATCTAATCATTCCGACCTTAATAAAGGCGTCAATGGAAAATATCATTTCCCATTATATCAAAATTTACCATTTCTGAAGCCAGTCACTTTACAGGATTATTGCCCCATTTACAGTGACCAACTCCATCTTTACGTCATGTCAATATTGCGAATATGACGCTGACAGCTGACTGCTGCGCCTGCGACACCCAATACAATACCACTGAATATCAGGGTTAGCAGAACGCTGATTCCCGGCCCTTTCGGGGCAAATGAACTGCCATACAGGCCAGCCAGCTCCAATACATTAGACATTAAACCCAACAAAACCGCCCAGGAAACCAGGTAAGCCAGAAGGGCTCCACCCAACCCGTACCATACTCCGGCATAAAGGAAAGGCAGCATCACAAAGCCATCGGTACCGCCCACCAGCTTGATAACTTTTATCTCATCACGCCGGCTTTCAATACCCAAACGCACAGTATTACCTATCGCCAGAATAACGGTAATCCCCAGCAATAGTGACAACAACAGGGCAAATTGATCCAGCAGATCAACAATAGACTGCAAACGCTGTACCCATTCCCTGTCGAGTTTTGACTCCAGAATACCGGAAACGTTCTGGTAGCGTTCTGCCAACCCATCCATTTCTTCATAGGTCAGGCCGGGAATGGGCAAGACTTCAATCACTCCGGGTAAAGGATTAAACCCAAGAGCATTAACGACCCCCTGCATATCGGTTTTCTGCTGAAACTCTTGCAAGCCTTCATCAGGAGAGATGTAGGCTATAGAATCCACATCCGGATCGTTGGCAATTTCAGCGCGAATATTGGCAATTTGCGAGCGATTCAGGTCGGCATCAAGATAAACAGAAATACGGGGATTACCTTCCCAGCCATTACCCAGCACCTGCAGATTAGCAATCAACAGATACATCAGGGCAGGCAGTGCAAACGCGACACCAATCATTAAACAGTTCAGCAGTGTGGACACTGGTGCCTGAATCAACCGGCGGAAGGATTCAACCGCATTCTGTCGGTGCAGCGCTTTCAGGTAAGTAAAACTGAAGCCACCGGCTTCGTGCTTTGCAGCGCCTCGCTCGGCATCAGATTCCTGCCTGATATCCGGGCTTTTGGCTGGTTTGCGAGCCTTGCTGTCGCTTCGTGAGCCGTTACGACGACCTTTTCTGGGAAACATGATCAGGCCACCTCCTGATCATTCACCAGCAACCCCTGATCCAGAGTCAGCACCCGGTGCCGCATACGAGCCACCAGCGCAAGATCATGACTGGCAATCAGTACGGTAACGCCAATCTGGTTAAAGTTCTCAAACAGTTTCATTACTTCGGCAGAGAGATTCGGGTCAAGGTTACCGGTAGGTTCATCAGCCAGAATCACCGGAGGGCGATTCACCACGGCACGAGCCAAACCCACCCTCTGCTGCTGTCCACCCGACAGGGAAGAAGGCAGCATTTTTTCCTTGTTAAGCAAACCGACCATATCCAGTGCAGCGCGCACCCGACCGGCAGCTTCTTCACGGGAAACACCGGCAATCGTCAGCGGCAGGGCAACATTATCGAAGACAGAGCGATCAAACAGTAGCTGATGATCCTGAAACACCAGCCCGATGTTCCGCCGAAAATAGGGAACCTGACCGTGATTCAGGTCTTTAACGTTATGTCCACCCACCAGCACCTGACCACTGGTGGCCTGCTCCATGCGCATAATCAACTTGAGCAGGGTACTTTTACCCGCTCCGGAGTGACCTGTGAGAAAGGCAATCTCACCCCGGCGCAGGTGGAAGCTGACATTCTCCAGCCCCACATGCCCTCCCGGGTAACGCTTGCAGACATTGTCAAAGCGTATCATTCAGCATCCTGCTTACGTTAGGTATCAGATTTTCTGTCGAAAAGGGCTTCAACAAATTCGCTGGCATTAAATGGTCGCAAATCGTCAATCTGCTCACCCACACCCAGAAAACGAATGGGCAGCTGCATCTGTTTGGACAGGGCAAAAATAACACCGCCTTTTGCAGTACCATCCAGCTTGGTCAGAGCCAGACCAGACAGTTCAACCGCTTCATTGAAGATTTTGGCCTGATTCAGGGCATTCTGACCCGTACCGGCATCCAGCACCAGCAGGGTTTCGTGCGGCGCGCTGTCGTCCAGCTTACCCAACACCCGCTTCACTTTCTTCAGCTCTTCCATCAGGTTGTCTTTGTTGTGCAGACGACCGGCGGTATCAGCAATCAGAACATCAACACCACGAGCTTTAGCCGCTTCGAATGCATCGTAAATGACAGAAGCACTGTCAGCACCAGTGTGCTGGGCTACTACTGGAATGTTATTGCGCTCGCCCCACACCTGAAGCTGTTCAACCGCAGCGGCACGGAACGTATCGCCCGCCGCCAACATCACGCTTTTACCTTCCGCCTGAAGTTTGCGTGCCACCTTGCCAATGGTTGTGGTTTTGCCCACACCATTAACACCGACCACCAACATGACAAACGGGGCTTTTTGCCCATCAATCACCAATGGTTTGTCTGCAGGCACCAGAATGCCCTGGAGTTCCTGCTTCAGAGCTTCCATCAGCGCGTCGGCATCGTCCAGCTCTTTACGGCTGACACGCTGAGTCAGTCGCTTGATGATCTCGGTGGTTGCTTCAACACCAACGTCTGCTACCAACAACTGGGTTTCCAGTTCTTCCAGCAGATCGTCGTCGATCTCCTTTTTACCAATGAAGATATCAGCCACACCCTCAACCAGAGCGGTTCGGGTTTTGCTGAGCCCTTTCTTCATGCGGGCAAAGAAACCGAGCTTTTCTTCCTTAGGTTCAGGCTGAGGAGCAACAGCAACATCCTGAACTGGCTCTGGCTCTGGCTCTGGCTCTGGCTCTGGCTCTGGCTCTGGCTCTGGCTCTGGCTCTACAGGAGCTTCCTGTACCGGTTCAGCCTCTTCAACAATCGTTTCAACTTTTTGAGGCTCTTCTATTTCTTCTGGCTCAGCCACCACCGCTTCAGACAGTGCTGCCACTTCCGGCTGCTCAGCAGCAGGTTCATCAGCCTGTTCCGGCTCGACAGGAGCAACCACCTCAGTGGGAACCTGCTCATTACGCTCAACAACAGGTTCTACTGGCGCTTCAACAATAGACTCAGCAACGGGCTCTGCCGCTGCTTCAACATTATCCTGGGTATTGTCCACGGTTTCCGGGGCTTGGGTTTTCTCCTCCCTGCGTCCCCAGGGCCAAAAACGTCGCTTGGCCTTCTTCTCATCATTTTTGCGAGAACCGAACATAGACTACTTCATCAAATGGTTTTGGATAGGCCACTGCCGAATTTGCAGTGGGTATAAATCAAGTGCGTATCCTATCTTAAATCACGTTTGCAAGAAACGAACTTTCCCTGCCCTTACGGAGTCTAATCCCCTGCAACTGAGTTGTTGTGAGGAAAAACAGGCACGGCATGGAATCAACCACCGGAAAAACGCATGGAACAGGAACAGCCTTTATCAAACTCCAGAATGCTGATTTGGAGCCTTATTGTAGTAGCGGGCGTATTGCTTCTGGCTGCTTTTCCATTGCCTGTGCCTGAAAAAATGGCGGGTAATCAGGGTAAACCTGAACACCGGGCGAGCCTGAAACAACAAACACTGGGGGCTATTGCCTGTGAATCCGGCTCCCACATCAATGTTCGAATCAGCTTCTCCAATGCTCATCCAAACCTTCCGGGCTTCTCCTGCTCTGAATATATCCCTGCAAAAACACCACTGCTCAAACAACTCACAAACACCAGCAAACCTCTGGTTATCTCCTTTGAACCGTGATTTTGCTACAATCGCCCTCCTTTGATTGTTTAGAGATTGCACTAATGGCAAGAAAAACGCCCGGCAAAGCCTCTTCCAGAGGCGGAAGTGGTCAGATTCGTATTATTGCCGGTGATTGGCGTGGCAGAAAGCTGCCCGTTGCTGACCTTCCCGGGCTGCGTCCGACGTCTGACCGGGTACGTGAAACGGTTTTTAACTGGCTGGCACCTTACCTTCCCGGAGCACGGGTTCTGGACTGCTTCAGCGGTACAGGTGCATTGTCTCTGGAAGCATTATCCCGTGGTGCTAAAGAAGCCGTCATGCTGGAAATGGCAACACCTGCTGTGAAGATGTTAAAAAGCAATCTGTCACTGCTGAAAGCCGACAATGGGCAGGTAGTGGCGACCAACAGCCTGCAGTTTCTCAGCAAGTCCTGCGTAGAAGCATTTGACGTTATTTTTCTTGACCCTCCTTTCCGTCAGGGAATGCTGGAAGAAACCTGTCATTTATTACAAACCAACGGTTATGTGCACGAACAGACTATCGTTTATGTCGAAGTAGAAAAAGAACTGGACCCACTGCCAGTGCCTGATAACTGGCAACCATTGAAATCAAAGCAGGCCGGGCAGGTGAGCTTTAATCTTATGTCGTGCTGAACATACTGTGCTCTCTTTCCATCAAATCCGACTCATGAAGAGGGCGCATTATCCATCCCTCAAAATACCGAACATTCGAAGACAAAAACCCTCAGATTCTCCCTCTTTGCCACACTTTAAAGCCGACCAAATAGTGGACGCGCCCCATTTATCTAAGTAATCTTCACTGCGCTGATCCTGATCAAAAAAAGTATTGCCGGTTCGACTTAAGATGCCGGCTCATAACGATTTCAAACCTATTGTATTTATAAAACCTAAGGAGCGGTTTCATGAAACAACCTGTACGCATTGCGGTGACCGGCGCAGCTGGCAACATCAGCTATTCTCTGCTGTTCAAGATTGCTGCCGGTGAAATGCTGGGTACAGATCAGCCAGTTATCCTGCAACTGGTTGAGATTCCACAGGCGATGGACAAGCTGCGCGGTGTCGCCATGGAGCTGGAAGACTGCTCATTCCCACTGGTTCACGGTATTACCCTGCACGACAATCCATTCGATGGGTTCAAGGGCATTCATTACGCCATGCTGGTTGGCGCCCGTCCTCGCTCCAAGGGCATGGAGCGTGCAGACCTTCTGGAAGCCAATGCTGCCATCTTCTCTGAACAGGGCAAGGCACTGAACGACGTAGCAAACCGCGATGTAAAAGCCCTGGTTATCGGTAACCCGGCCAACACCAACTGTCTGATCCTGTCCCGTAATGCTCCTGATCTGGATCCATCCCAGTTCTGTGCCATGACCCGTCTGGACCACAACCGTTCACTGGGCATCCTGGGCAACAAGCTGGGTGTAAACCCGTCTGACATCGACGGTGTAACCGTTTGGGGCAACCACTCCCCAACCATGTACCCGGATCTGCACAATGCAACCGCTCTGGGCGAGTCGGTTATCGATCAGATTGATGAAAGCTGGTACAAAACCGAATTCACTCCTCGCATCCAGAAGCGTGGCGCTGAAATCATTGAATGGCGTGGTCTGTCTTCTGCCGCATCTGCCGCACAGGCGGGTCTGGATCACATGCGTGACTGGGCACTGGGCAGCGAAGGCAAGATTGTCAGCATGGGTATCATTTCCGATGGCAGCTACGGCGTAGCCAAAGGCATTTACTACTCCTTCCCGTGCATCTGTGAATTCGGCAGCTACCAGATTGTTAAAGATCTGGAAGTGAACGAATACGGCCAGTCCATGATGAAGAAGACCGAGCAGGAACTGCTGGAAGAAAAAGCAGCTGTTGATCATCTGCTGCCAGCTGACACTGCTGAAAGCCGTGAAAACCTGAGAACGTCTACCGACGGTCAGACCCAGTTTGACAACGGTGTTGATGCTGCTTCTGCATACTACAAAGCGGATCGTATCTGCTGATATACCCATCGCCTTTGAAGATGTGGGGGTGTTGGCTGCTCTTGCTCACCCCAATCACCTACTATTCGCAGGCTCACTGGCAACGCTCCCAGCGTTGCTCAGCACATACACTCCATCCGTGGAGATAACGGGGCTTCGCTCGTTTGCCGCCTACCCACATCTCCAAATCCAATGGGTACAAGCCCATACAATGTTAGCTCCGTCCGGGGCTAACATCCTCAATCCTCCCTGAAGTGACAAATTTCACCCTTTAACCATTGAGCTTTCAATTCAATCTCTGGCACACTGGCTCTCTACCATTGGAGGACAGCAGACCATGAGTGAAATTGTTCTGGAAAACAATAATAGAACCACCACCAGTGTGACCGGAATACCGGCTTTAGACACGGAAAGTACACTGACAGGACTGTTACACAAACAGCGCAAAGCTTTCCTTCAAAACCCCTGCCCTTCTGCCTCAGAACGCCGCGGCTGGCTGCAACAACTCAAACAGGCTCTGCTTAATCATAAGGAAGAACTGATTCAGGCTATTGACGCTGACTTTGGCGGACGCTCCCGCAATGAAACACTGATAGCAGAATTTATGTCTTCTCTGGGAGATATTGCTTATGGGAGCAAGCACCTGAAGAAATGGATGAAACCGAGCCGTCGTAGTGTGCCTCTGCATCTGCAGCCAGCTTCTGCCAAGGTCCTTTATCAGCCGGTTGGCGTTGTCGGCATTATTGTGCCCTGGAATTACCCGTTGTTTCTGGCTATGGGGCCGTTAGTCGCGGCTTTGTCGGCTGGCAATCGATGCATGTTGAAACTGTCCGAATTTACTCCGGAAACGTCAAAACTGACGACAGAGATTATTGCCAAAACCTTTCCGGAAGATCTCATCACTGTGGTGAATGGCGAGGCCGACGTTGCCGCCGCGTTCTCGAAACTGCCTTTTGATCACCTGTTATTTACCGGTTCTACATCGGTTGGCAAGCATGTCATGCGCGCCGCTGCCGACAACCTTACACCTGTCACCCTGGAGCTGGGCGGCAAATCACCAGTGCTTGTGGATAATGACTTTCCATTGCAGGAAGCCGTTGAGCGCATCTGCTATGGCAAATCCCTGAATGCCGGTCAAACCTGTGTGGCGCCGGATTATATCCTCATTGAAAAGTCACAGCAGCAGGCGTTCATTGACGCCTATATAAAAGCGTTCCGCACCATGTACCCAACGGTCAGTGGCAACCCGGACTATTCCGCGATCATCAATGAGCGTCAGCATGAGCGTCTTCAGTCGTTAATTCAGGATGCGAAAGACAAAGGGGCAACCGTGGTGACTCTGGATGATGAAAGCATTACAGACGGTTCCCGTCGCATGCCTCCACACCTTATCGTGAATGCAACAGACGATATGGAAGTGATGCAGCAGGAAATATTCGGTCCACTGCTTCCCGTCATTGCCATCGAAAATCTCAACGAAGGTATTGAATTTATTCGTGCCCGACCACGCCCTCTGGCGCTGTATTACTTTGGCTCCAGCAAAGAACGTCAGGAACAGGTTCAGCAAGCAACACATTCCGGCGGTGTCTGCATCAATGAAACGTTGATGCACGTGGCCATTGACGACATGCCATTTGGCGGAATCGGTCCGTCAGGCATGGGGCATTATCATGGGCATGAAGGATTTCTGACCTTCAGTAAAGCCAAATCGGTACTGTCCAAAGGGCGGTTTAACTCTGCAAAGCTGGTGTTTCCTCCCCACAACACCAAGCTCAAGAAGGCTATCCTGAAATTTATTTCATCATAGTAGCCACCAGCTCTACCGTTGAGTCGCCCCGGGAGGCTTGTCCAGGGTTATAAATTTGAGCCTGAAGGCTGATTTCGTTACGATTGTGCCCTGATTTGCTAACACAACCTCCGCTCAGGAGGGTACAGCAGGAAAAGCACTTTCAATGAGCAAAGTTATCTATCCTGGCACTTTTGACCCGATCACGAAAGGCCATATGGATCTGGTCGAGCGCGCCGCTCGCATCTTCGACGAAGTGGTTATTGCGGTGGCTGCCAGCCCCAAAAAACAACCGTTATTTGATCTGAATGAAAGGGTTCGGCTGGCCGAGGAAAGCACTGCTCACCTTGATAATGTCAAGGTCACCGGCTTTAGCTCCCTGTTGGCAAACTTTCTGGAAGAGCAGCAGGCAACCGTAATCCTTCGGGGTTTACGCGCTGTCTCTGATTTTGAGTATGAATTTCAGATGGCGAACATGAACCGTGTTCTGGCGCCAACTGTAGACAGCCTGTTCCTGACCCCTGCCGAGCAGTATTCGTATATCTCTTCTACTCTGGTGCGTGAAATCGCTTCCCTGGGCGGAGACATTACGAATTTTGTAGACCCTTGCGTTGGCAAGGCTCTGGCTGAGAAGTACGGTCAGAAAGACTGAATGAGTCCGAACAGGCTTTTCGGAGAAGACCCCCATGGCTTTAGTCATTATTGACGATTGCATCAACTGCGACGTTTGCGAACCCGAGTGCCCAAACAGCGCCATCTCCCCGGGAGATGAAATCTATGAAATTGACCCGACACTGTGTACCGAGTGTGTGGGTCATTACGATGAACCACAGTGTCAGAACGTCTGCCCTGTGGACTGCATTGAGCTGGATCCTGAGCACAAGGAATCCAAAGAGGAGTTGATGGAAAAATACACCATCATCACCAGCGCAGCCTGATCTCAGACGGCTAAAACAAAAGAGGCATTGTTTCTGACAATGCCTCTTTTGTTTGTATTTGAAAGTTATAGCAATCGCAGCTGTTAGTAGCAGCTATTGAATAGTCAACTAACTCAACCTGCGCAGATCACCCAGCTTACCGTCGTTGCTATAGGATATTTCAAACGTTCCGTGAATGCCTTCGCGGGTAACGTGTTGAAGCAGGATGTCGTAAGGCAGACTCATGGTAAACCCTTCTCTGGTTCGCACCTGAACACGATGTTTTTTTCCTTTGTAATAGAGCAGAACCTGCTCAGAGTTCAGACTGATTGAAAACACTGCCGTGTGCATGCTGCCTCCATCCCGTGAATGATTAGCTTATATAGTAAAATTTAGCAGGTTATCAGCTTATCTTCTGCCTGTGTGAAAAAAGCATAATTCATTGATGCAAAAGGCTTAGAAGTTGTTCATCAGAATATAAAAAAGCCCAAATGCCATTAAAGCATTTGGGCTTTCATCAATCAGGCCAGTGGTTTACTGCCCCTGATCAGGCTCAGGAGGCATAAGACCTTCCGGCATTTGCATATTATCCGGAATCTGCATCTGCTGCATAACCTGATTAATAGACTCGCGGATGCTGGCAATCATGGCCTTGTAACCTTCATCGAAACCACGGTAGAACGCAATATCAGTCGCTTTCTGCTCTTCCTGCTGCTCCCCTTCAGGCCGGAAAATCGCCGGTTGCTTGCCTTCGGGGTTTTCACCACTAAAGAAGGATTCCATGGAGGTTGGCACCGTCAGGGCAACACGTCCGCCTGCCATGTAACCATCGATGAAACGACCTTTCAGGAATGGATTATCGCTGTTGCCAACACCGGCAACCCGATAGGCATCCTCAGCTTCACACCAGCGATCCTTATATTCACTGGCCTGTTTGCCATCCCGGCAGTCATATTCAAGAAAGCCCAGCTGTTTTACGACGCCATTGTAACCGGCGCGATAGCCAGCCTCGAGAGGCTTCTCATTCTGCCCTTCCAGCGCTTCCCGGCTCACAGTGCTGGCCTCAGCACGGCGGGCATCGTTGATACCCTGACGAAAGCCAGTCAGGAAAGTGCCAAAAGCCTCTTGATCAGCTGCCACAGAACTGGCATCAAACAAAGCTTTGGCCTCGCACCATACCTGTTTCAACGGATTACTGCTGTCAACCACAGAACAGTCATAAGATTCTTCAGCAGTAATGACACGGCTGTCATCAACCACCGGAGCCACTTTTGGGCATTCTTTAGGCTTGCTGCATCCCTGCAAAATGGCTAAAACAGCCACTGCGGGCAGAAGACCTACCGAAACAACTTTACGCATTCAATTCTCCTTCCGGGGATTAAGCACTGGGTATCTTTGCCTCACGGTGACAGGGAATTCCTATAACTCAGCCGGGATAACAACGATGCAGGCTCGATTTAGTATTTGTTCACCATCGTTTGACGGGGCTGAGTAAATATAGTTCACAAAATGAACCATTTTCTTTTCTGGTCGGAATACTCTGAACTAATACTTAAAAAGGCTGTTTTTAAGCTGTACTCCTGTCCCAAAAGAACATAATGCCTGCCAGTTCTGCGGAAGTTTTTGTCTGAATAGAGATAAAAGTTGTTCAAGCGAGCAATCGACACCACAGGCAGGCAAGGCCAGAAGCTCATTATTCAGCATGAGTTTAACCGTGTGCTTCCCCTGATAACCCTTTACAACAATGTCCAGATGAGCGCCATAACCGACGTTTTCCGATCGGGGCAACCCCATAATCGCCAGAAAAGTCAGCAGGTTAATATCACTGGCAACATACAGCACAAAGCGTTCGCAACTTTTTCCCTGACAGGATTGATAGTTACTCAGCGTTTTGACGAGTTCCTGAATAAAGTTGCCACTCAGCAGTTGCAACATTTCCTGATCCTGAACCAGCTTCTGAAAAAACCAGTCCAGCAGACCCAGTAACTGCTCCTGATCTTCAGGAGTCAGTTTGTCAGGCAGCGGGATGTTATAGAGCTTGCGTATAAGAAGCGCATCCATCAGAGGTATCAGGGAGTAAATCTGTTTTGGCTTGTTAGCGACTTCAGCCCAATATGAAAAACGTGTTCCGTAACTGGCTCTTTTTTTTTGCCATTCATCGCTGGCTTCCAGTGACTCCATGCGATTTACAAAGCCCGGGCAGATGTGATGGGCGCTGAATAAGAAATCAGATTCCGGCGGATAAGCAAACAGTGGCGGAATCTGTGTTTGATCTGGCAGTCCAGTGGGTGCAACACCAGCGGGATAAAATCCCTGCAGGATGGCATTGGCAGACTGAATAGTGCGATTCAGTCCTTTTGCGATATGACGGCTATAACCACTGTGCCAGGTTGCCGGAAGGTTATCCTGAAAATAACGCTGCCTGAGGTTTTTTCCCAGTTCGAAACATTGTCTGGTCCCCTCGACGGTCAACTCGCCTTTACCCATAGGCCAGAGTTCCTCATTCAGGGGAACCCTGGGAGAGCGATCACCATGACGCACCAGACTGATCAAAAAATCCGGTGTATCCGCAATGGCAAGATGGGGCAACAGGTGAATGGCTGCCATAAAAACAAACAACACATTCCGGCCAGAAAGATTATTCATTATTCTGTTCGCTTTAGAATTAGCCTTGCGCACAGAATAGAAAAAATTTTCTGATTAACCAGTGTTCACTGTGATTATTCCAATTCCGCTTTCTAAATATGACCATGAGCAAGTCATTCTGGATTGCGGAACAATACCCTGAAGGGCATAAAGGCGGAACGACAAGTAATAGCGAGCTACTTGTGCCCTTTGGGTATTGCGAGGAGTTCCAACGCAGCTTCAGTGATTCAGAATGGCTGCGCAATTCATAATTAGAAAGTGGAATTGGTACTAGCCCGGATATTTCATAAACAAGCAGCAACTACCATCCCATCCTCTTAATTTTGGACTTTTCCGCAAGCCTGTTGCTCTGTTAACCATGTGAAAGACATTGCAGCCCATACTTGCTTACAGATTAGACGCTAATCAACGAATCCTGCTATTTCAGGATAACGGAAAGCCCCAAGGCTCTTTCATCTGGTTGCTATGTACCTTGATTGAGTCTTATGAAAGTTGCTACCCAGGTCGAAGTATCGGCATCTGGTAAAAGACTTCTGTCACATGCTGCAAAAGCCTCTTGAATGGGCAGCTACGCGGCAGATGAAGTTTAATTCGGTCTTTATATTCAACCACTTTGACTGCAACTTTACAGAGCTTCATGATCACCGTTGATGGCTGCGCTTTTTCCAGCTCCGTACCTTTCAAAGTCTTGGTTCTTAACTCATAGTGCAAAACATAAGCGGCACAGGCATAAAACATTCTCAAATGGTTAGCCAAAAAGCCCTGATCGGACAATCTGTCGCCGGACAGATCACTTTTCAGATGTTTGATGAAGTTCTCATCCTGTCCTCTTGGACAGTAAAGCTCTTCATAAATTACCTCTGGAGAAGCTTCCTTCATCGACGTCACAATGAAACGAGGGTTGTCGCCTTTTTGGTTGACCTCCGCCTTGTAAATTATCCGGGTATCGAGACCTTTCCAGCTCTTGGCCTGGTATTCTGCTTCCCCGTAAAGTCTGAGCCGATCAGGTTCTGGCATGTTGTTCAGTCTTGCCAGCTCAGTCTTGACCTTCAGAGCTTGACGCGCTTCATCCAACAACTCTTTGGCTTTTGGCCGCAAAGCCGTTTTGTGGCCTGCACCTTTGCCCAGGACATAATCCGAATGAGGGGCATTCTGAACCACCCACATTAACTCTGGTTGAGCGAAGTGGCTGTCTCCCCGAACCAGTAGATGGGTTTTCGGCCACTTTTTCCGAAGCAGCCGAATGACCCGTTCGAGAATGGCTGCATTTTCCTTGCCCGTTGGGGTTTTCCCCGGACGAAGAATCGCCGTAATCAGCTTGCCGCTGAGTCCCTCAAAAATCATCAGGGGCAAGTAGCAGTAGTCCTGATATTTGGCATTAAACAGGTTCATCTGCTGGCCACCATGAGTAATGGCCGGTGTATGATCAAGATCGATAACGATCACCGGAGGTGGCAGCTTGTAACTGCTGATAAAGTGATGCACAAATGCTTCAGCCATCCTGTAAATGTCGGAGCGGGTCATAGATTGTCCCAGCCGGGTAAAAGTGGGCGCTGATGCGAGATGGTTATCGCTGTCCAACGGATTGCGACCAGTGGCCAGTTTGAACATAGGGTCTTTACGCAAACGGTTACTGTCGTTGGCATCTTCATAGCCGCAGGCCATTTGCAGAACCCGCTGAACCAGAAGTTCTTTCAGGGAGTGGTCGATATAGGATTGATGGCGTCTGTCATTGATGGCATCAGTCATTTTGCAGATAAGACCGCTCTGCAGAATGGTTTCCCGTAGCAGCAGAGTGCCAAAGTCAGAAGATAACTCCCCACCATTGAAGTCTGCCCGGATGGTTTTTCCATTTGAGGGATGAAAACGAAGCTGTTCTTGTGTAGATTTGGGCATGGCAAGTTCCGGTTTGCTTCTTCCGAAGCTTTCTTTTGTTCGACCCAATTATATCAAGTGATTGGGCGGAACTTGCCTCCTTTTATGAAATATTCGGGCTAGTTAGTGCCTGTCAGAAAACCTCTGAAAAATGGCAGTCGTTCCTGGCCGACAGAAGTTGATAACGGCTGGATTTCAGTTACCAGACGAACAAAGGATGTTTTTTGTACTGCGCTGCTCAAAATACAACCTGATTCGACTATCTACGAGCACAGTAATCTCTCATGCTTGGCATGATCAAAAGTAAACTGACGGGAGCCTGACTGAAAGGCTACTGACGATCTCTGGTCAGCAGAATTTTACCCAACCGCTTCAGGTTGCTGGCGACAACAGCCAGTGCGACATACCGCTCAAAGCCTTCTATCCCTTTATCCGGGCATTTGTCGAGACCATTCGCTTCCAGTGCGTTGATATCGGATTCAACGGCTGAGTGCTTCCTTCTTGCCCGGATAAATTCCGGGTGGCATTCCCGTTTTTTGTCATTGGCTGACAGCCTGCCTTTCTTGGGAAGAACTGAATGCTCCAGAAGAACTTCCAGCTTTTCAAGATTGCCCGGACTCCAGAAGCCTTTGTCGTAGCTCACCTGGCTTAATGTCGGGAACCGCTTTTTGGCAGCCTCGGCCATAGGTACTGTAACCTGGTCGTCTGTTTGTTTTTGCATGACCTGATGATGCAAAGTAAAACCGAACTGATCCTGCAACACGCAGACCCGTAACCCCAGTTCAACCGGAGTTCCGGCTTTGCCTTTGCTGATCCATTCTGTATGAGGCTCAAAGATTGAGAACACCTTCTCATTATGGGGAATCTGCTCATGTTCTATCACCCGTCGGTAAATCAGGTTTATCTGGTGACGGCTGTGGGCTATGTGGTATTTGAGGTTTTCCAGCCTTGGCTCATCCGGTTGTTTTTTCAACAGCAAGGACAAGGTCGTTTCAGCTTTGCGGACAATTGAAAGGCTGTACTTTATGTACTCAAGGTGAGCCATTTCAATGTCGTGCTGCCGCTGCTGTTGTTTCAGTTCACAGGTTGCGCTGGAATGCTTCAGGTTTCGAGCCTTGTTGTAGCGTTTGCGATGCTGGTCTTTAAGATATTTGCTCTGACGCCAGCCCGGAAGCTGGTACTGATTGGAGAGAGCGTATGCAAACTCAATGCTTTTACGGCAAGCGTCGCTCAGAAGGCTGATATCCGTGGGGAAATGGACATCGGTTTTGACTACGAAGGAATCGGCACGGCCATGTAGCGGCTCATCTTTTTTTTAACCAGCTGGTGACCTGCATCCACCGTGACCTGGTTAATCTGATCCAGTATCTCCGGTGTGAAGAGGCTGATGTTATCCTGCAATGTTTGTATGTGGTAGGAATGGGTACAATATGGGCCGTGACCGAGCATTTTCCGTAATGTCCCATGTTCATTAGCCAACTCTTGCAAGCGGTCATAGTCACAATTAGTGACAAGGCGCAGAGTGCCGAAAACCAGAATGTTCCAGAGGTCCATACCGGGACGACCGTTGTGCCGACTGGCAGGAATCATGTTCTCAAGCACCTGAAAAACCCTGTGTCGCAGATCAGGTGTTATCCAGATATGTTGCAGCCCCCGAAGCAGACGGGGAATGTCGTCTCTGGACTTGGGATTAAACGTGATGGCGGAGATATCAACTTCGCCCAACTGCATTTGTGGGTTGATGGTTTGGCGCATAAATGTGGAAACAGCCTGTTTTGGAAAATCTTCGAGTACTATATGGGGCTACAGGCTGCTGTTTTCAAGTGTTTGTGGGTTTTCGGACAGGCACTAGTTAATGCCCATGGCCTGTTTAATAATGAGCTCTTTAATAAAATGAGAATCATTAACCAGGTTTAACCCGGTATTTCGCAACCAGCGTACACCAATATCATCTGCATGAAACAAATGCTGAAAACCATCCATCGCTGCCAACATAGCCATGTTGTCAGCTATACGCTGACGCTGATAACGACCCAGAATATGAGCGCCTGAGAAATCATCTCCACGCCGATGGGCACGAATTAACTCTTTAGCCAATGCCTCCACATCCTGAAAGCCCAGATTAACACCTTGTCCTGCCAATGGGTGAATGGTGTGACAGGCATCCCCCACTAACACGACACCATCCCTGAAGTAGTGTTTGGCATGTCGATGCTTTAGAGGAAAACGATGCTTTTGACCGGCACTGACAACATGACCCAGGCGATTCTCAAACACCTCGCCCAACGTTTGGCAGAATGCGGCATCATCAAGCAACATCACTTCATCCGCTCGTTCGGGCAACAACGACCAGACAATCGAACAATAATGTTTGCCTCCCTGATCTGGCAGGGGCAGAAATGCTAACGGACCCGAGTCCAGAAATACTTGCCACGCGGTATCCTGATGTTTTTTTTCAGTTTCAACCGTCGTAACAATCGCGTGATGCAGGCAATCCTTCTGCGACTGTGGGATACCCGCCCACTGCCGGACTGCAGACTCAGCACCGTCAGCCCCCACCAGCAACTGACATTGCAAAGGCTCACCGTCTTCAGGCAACACTTCATAACCGTGTTCAAGTTGTCTGAATGCCAACCTGCCCGTCGCTTCTATTCTCTCGACAGCAGTGCTTTCCAGCCCCTGTAACAAAGACTGACGAATCACCGGATTCTCGACAATGTAACCCAGCTGTGGATAACCCACCGAATCCGCATCAAAGGAGATTTCTCCGGTGCCTTCACCATCCCACACGGTCATATGCCGATAAGGGCAGACTCTCTGGGAGACCATGATGTCCCAGACTCCCAGATTTTTTAACAGTTTTACCGAAGCATCCGTAAGGGCACTGACTCTGGGTGAATAACTTTCGTCAGCCGATACGAGTTCAGGCTTCAGACTGTGCTGATCAATAACAGCCACCCGCAGGGAGGTTTCACTCAGACTTAACGCCATAGCGGCGCCCACCATTCCACCACCAACAATCACAACATCGAAGTTCTGCATGGCTAACTACTCCTTCCCTGACAGGATCAAAGACCCATGGCTTTTCGGGCAAAGCGGGTTTTCAAACGACGACTGACATTTAATCCGGCCAGACCAAGATTTCGAGCCAGAATCACGCCGGTTTCTTTTCGGGCAAACAGCTTGACCAGATTGTCGCAGAAATCCAGTGTCAGATTCTGATCCCGTTTCTGGCGTTCAACATACTGTAATAACTGACTTAGCTCGCCGGGCGATTTTCCTGCTGCCAGAGAATGATCAATGGATTCAACCAGTGCCATGGTATCGCGAATGGCCAGATTGTACCCCTGCCCCGCAACAGGGTGCATGGCATGTGCTGCATTCCCCAGAACCACCAGACCGGGACGCACCTGCTCTCGGGCAACGTTTAATATCAACGGATAACTGTTTCTCTGTCCTAACCGGATAAACCGACCTGCCCGAGAGCCAAACAACTGTTGCAATTGATCCAGAAATGCCTGGTCATCCAGAGCCAGATACTCATTAATCTGTCGGTTAGGTACCGTCCAGACCATACCGCAGCGATGATCACCCGCTTCAGTGCCTTTCAGTGGCAACAGTGCCATCGGACCTTCTCCGGCAAACCGTTCGTAAGCAATGCCCGCATGGGAGCGATCCAGAGAGACGTTGGCGACCAGTGCGTGTTGCTGATAATCAAACTGTTTGCGGCTTATCTTCAGCTTGTCCAGCAACGGTGAACGACCGCCATCGGCAAGAATGGTCAGGTTTGCCAGAACTTCGCTGCGACCTTCTCTTCCAGCTACCTCAACCGCCATACGGGCTTCTGGCAAAGGTTTCATGCCCGTGACCTCGGCTGGGCTGAGTACTTCAATCAATTGCTGATCACGGAAACCTTTTAATCGTTCAAGCAGCACCTTGCCAAGACGAAAATTCTCGATGACATAGCCCAGGGCCGGAACATTTTCTGCCTGGTGATTAAGATGAGTCTGGCCAAAATGGCCCTTGTCGGAAACGTGGATATCAAGAATAGGGGTGGCGTCATCAGACAGGTCTTGCCAGATACCCAACTGATCATAAATAAGACGTGTGCCGTATGAAAGCGCCGAAGCCCGAGCATCATAGCTGGGAGGAGAATCCCTTGGTTCGTCAAGATCGTGACTTTCAACCAGCCCGACTTTAAGCCGGTTAGCCCTGATAACCGGTTCCAGTGCACATAACAGACTGGTGCCAACCAGCCCCCCTCCGATAATCAGGATATCGAACTGCTTCTCCGTCATATCTCCCCCGATTGTCCAGCCACACATTACACACTCTTTATTGATACGAAATAGTATTCGAAAAAGATGGCTCAGGGCTGTTTGTATTTATTATTTAATGGTTTATTAGTGCAAGCTGCCGGTTTCAGCAGATGTCTGCTTACCAGCATCTTCATCGGCATTCATTTCAGCAAAGACGTTGAGCAGTGCCATGCGCACATATTCGCTCACTTCCAAAAAGAAGCGCTCGGTTTCATCACTTTCGTCCGATTCCTGAATCTGGGCGATTTCGGAAAAATCGTGCAGAATACCATTCAAATCGTCGCTGAGCTTCTTGTTGGCAGCACTCTCGCCAAAGCCTGACAGAAAGCCATGGCACCATAATCCCAGTGCTTCGGTTCTTTGTTCCATGGCTTCTTCATCGTCTGGCAAGAGCACCTGAATACCAAAATCCCCCTGCTCCAGTTGCGAACGGGTGCTTTCATACATCACTGCAAACTGCTGCAGGCTGACTTCATCCAGCGGTTCATCACCGAGCATTCCTGCTACCTGCCGTTGCCAGGCTTCCACACCCGGACGCTCTCCACCCGCCAGCAGGCCACACAGCAAGCCGTGCAGCTCGGAAGGATGGCTGCCTCCGCCCAGTTCCACCAGACGGTCTGCCAGTTCATCAAAAAGGATGGGGCTCTGACCCCTTTCACTATGAGACATGTCTCTAAACCTGATACATCAATGCAGGCAGTTTACCAGATAATGTGATCTTTTCTCTTTCATACTGGTCAGTACACACTGAAATTCATTCAGCATGACCAATGTGATTAAAATAAACTGCCCGTCATATATATTTTTGAAGCACATACTGCTTGCAAGAGTATAAAACCACCGCCACCCAGTAGCTTCACAAAAAGTAGCTTCACAAAAAGTAGCTTCACAAATGGATTACCATGCTCGTTACCCTTTATTTCTTGAGGAAGCTTTTCTGCTTTATCTAAATGTGCCAGCAAAATCGATGCAAATGGGTGTTTGCTACTCGAATAGACCGGACATAAAGTCTCTTCAATGTCTGTTTCTTTATTTTGACCAAATTCTGAATGAAAAATAATACGAGGCGTTGTTGCTTCTCCACCCCACCCAGCCATCACGAAAGGCTGATCGCAAACCAGGTCGAAAGCTTCTTACGTACGTTCATATCAAATTTATGATTTGATACATCTTCAAATTATAAAAATTAAACTCTTTAATGCTCGATTGCGTATAAAAAGTTCTATTTTCCGAACTGCACGGCAAATGAGTAATGAGGCTTCGCAAGAAAACCTAACGAACGTACATTAGAAGCTTTCGTCCTGCACCAGCAGTTGCCATTACCAACACTCAATAGAAAAACTTACATGCTATACGTGTTGCATTTGTTGCATTAAACCAATACTTGAAAAATTCAAACTTATATTTGATTCGCCTATTTCATGATACAAGTCAAAAAACAGTACTTCATTAAGAGTAAATTAGCAGCTGACCATCAATAACAATAATCATCAGACGTCATAATCGCTGCAGGAGGAATCTATGAGAACCTTCAGTCATGTTGGTATTCCAACCCCGGACATTCATGCGGGCGAATCACACAATGAAGGGGGAGGCTTTTTCGTTACCGATTTTGAGCAAAGCGATAGCCGGGTTGAGTGGTTACGCTGCGAACCAGACTGCGCCCTGCCACAAATGCTACAAAACATGCCGCACGTTGCTTTTGAAGTCGATGATCTGGATGAAGCACTAAAAGGTGCTGACATTCTCATGGAACCCATGATGCCAAAAGACAATTTAAAAATTGCTTTTGTTATCGAAGACGGTGCGCCCGTTGAATTAATGCAAATCATTAAACACTGACAGGGAATACTTCATCATGGTCATGAAAAAGCTGATTAACAATCCTGAAAATCTCACGCCTGAATTACTGGAAGGCTTTGGTCTGGCGTTTCCCGATAAAATTAAAATCGCTTCTGAAAAAATTGTCTGCCGCGCTGCACCGAAACCTCAGCATAAAGTAGCCATTGTCTCCATGGGAGGCGCAGGCCACGAACCTGCCATTAGCGGTTTTGTAGGTGAAGGCATGCTGGACTACTCCGTGGTAGGTGACATCTTTGCAGCTCCCGGTGCTCCCAAAGTATTTGAAGCTCTGAAAATGGCAAACCGAGAAGCGGGCGTACTGTTTGTTGTCCTCAACCATGAAGGCGATGTGATGGCGGCCAACATGGCAATGGAAATGGCAAAGCGTGAAGGTCTGAACGTTCGCATGCTACTCACCACGGACGATATCAGCGCAGGTCTGGAGTCTGACCGGAAAGATCGCCGCGGACTGGTTGGCTGTGTGCCTCTGTACAAGATTGCAGGCGCTGCGGCAGAAGCAGGTCTGAGTCTGGATGAGGTCTACGACATTGCCTCACGTTTCAACGAACAGGTCGCCACACTCGCCGTTGCCATGAAAACAGCGACTCACCCTCAATCCGGTCTGGCCATTGCCGAACTGGCTGACGATGAAATGGAAATCGGAATGGGCCAGCATGGCGAAGGTGGCGGTGGTCGCTGCAAGCTGCTGACGGCCAATGAAACCGCTGAAATCATGCTCAATCATTTATGCACGGCAATCGACGTACAGAAAGGCGACGAGTTGATGCTGATGTTGAATGGTACGGGTGCTACCACACTGATGGAACTGTTTCTGGTCAATCGTGCCTGCCACATTGCCATTAAGGAAAAAGAAGCCTCCATCCAGTGCAGTGCCATTGATGAATACCTGACGGTGCAGGAAATGTCAGGCTTCCAGATGTGTCTGGCAAGAATGGATACCCAGATGAAAACCCTTTGGGCAGCCCCCTGCGACGCACCCTACTGGATTCATCGTTAAGGAATACAGAAAGAGGCTCCCTGTGAGCCTTTTTCTGTCTGTGGAGAGAATAATCATGAAAATACTCTCAACCATGGACATTACCGGCATGCTGGAGTCAGCAGCAGCCCATGTGATGTCGAGCATTCAGGAACTGAATGAGCTGGATACCCAAATAGGCGACGGTGATCATGGCACCACCATGAAACGGGTGATGAGTTCTCTATGTAAAACATTGGAAACCGATACCGAAAACGACACCAAAACGCTGCTGGACTCTATCGGCTGGAACATTATGAGTCAGGACGGCGGCTCCGCCGGTATGCTGATGGGCATGTTTTTCAGCGGGCTGGCTAAAGGCATAGAGCCCGATCAGACCGCCGAAGAGCGCATGTCGGCGATGCTGAAGCACGGAGCCGACGCACTGCTGTCAGGCAGTGGCGCCGGAGTTGGTGAAAAAACCATGGTGGATGCTTTAGTTCCAGCAGTATCAACTTTTGAAGAAACCATTAAGGGCGGCGGAGATTTCCTTCAGGCGATGAGATTGTCATCCATTGCCGCACGACAGGGGGCAGAGGACAGCAAAAAAATGTTACCTACCCGTGGTCGGGCAAAAAACCTCAAAGAGCGGGCACTGGGCGTAGCCGACCCGGGAGCTACCAGCATTGCCCTGATTTTTGAAGGTTTCTATCACTATTGCGAGCACAGGGGGTTGTATGACTGACAAAGAAGGTAACCTGTCGGCAAAGGATTACGGCATAGATCAGCCCGCTGAAGGCTCGCTATTTCATGTCAAAGGCATGGAACATTGCGACTGGGGCATGAAAGATCGCCTGTCCCGAATTTTTCAGCCTGAGTCTGGCAAAACGGTAATGCTGGCTTTTGATCATGGCTATATTATGGGAGCAACCGCCGGTCTGGAACGCCTGGATCTCACTATCGAACCTATTGCACCTTTTGCTGATGCACTGATGGCCACCCGGGGCGGTTTACGCACGTGCATATCTCCCAGCCACAATAAAGCCGTTATTCTGCGCTCCTCTGCAGGCAGTACGGTACTAAAAGACGACATGAGCCAGGAAGTCATTGGTGTGGACGTGCAGGATGCACTGCGAATGAACGCAGCAGCGATGGCCGTACAGTGCTTTGTAGGCGCCCCACACGAATGCGCCAGTCTTGAAAATCTTGTTCGGGTGATTGATTCCGGTAATCAATATGGCATCCCTACACTGGCCGTGACTGCGGTTGGCAAAGAGATGGAGCGCACTCCCAGATACTTTATGCTGGCCACCCGGGTTCTGGCAGAACTGGGAGCGCATATTGTCAAAACCTATTACTGTGAAGACTTTGAGAAAGTCGTCGCGGCATGCCCTGTACCTATCGTTATTGCTGGCGGAAAAAAACTACCGGAGCGCGATGCTCTGGAAACCGTCTATAGAGGTATTAGTGATGGTGCAGCCGGTGTTGATATGGGCAGGAATGTTTTCCAATCCTCTTCCCCAATCGCCATGATGAAAGCCATCAACGCCATTGTTCATGATGGTGAAACTGCATCTCATGCCTGGGATCTGTTCGGCTACGAGCAATCCATTCGTCAATAAAAAACTATTGATCAACAATAGGGCAGAGTGAAAGCCTCCGCCCTATTGTTGATTGACTCGAAATCCATTCCGCTATTTTGCTTAACGACTCATCATCTGCTCAACCGACAGCTTCAGCTCCGGATGGTGACGCAAGATAAATTCTTTCTGCTTTTCTTTTGACCAGCCCAGAGTGCTCAGCATACCCAGCAGGTTTCCCAAATCAGGTGTTGCAGCTGCCCTGTGGTGACGTCGTCGCTCTTCCGCCTGTTGGTGGGCACAGCGGGCATCATAGCCACTGAGCGTATTGTTCCGCCGGAGTTCACGACTGATTGTACTGCGATGGCATCCCAGTTTTCTGGCAATGTCGGCCTGGCTTTTCCCCTCTCTTCTCAGTGACCAGATAGTGATACGATCTTGTTCTGTTAACTGCCTGTAACTCATATCCGAATCCCCTGTCGTCCTTCCCGGAGAAATAATAAACCTGTCGTGCAAAAAAAATTATTGGCTTGGGGCAATAAAAGTTCCGAATATCTTGTAGCAGGCCAAGAGGATGGATTGTTCTGCTATTCCCTAGCCGCTATAGTAGAGGGAATAAAACGGTCAGCTGGATTTTATGAACGACCCGAATTTAACAGAGCTCAGCCAGAAAATAGAATATCTGGTGAGTCTCTGTAATAAATTAAAGGAAGAAAACAGGCTGCTGCGGAATGAGGAACGCAAGTGGCAGCTTGAACGTGCCTATTTGATGTCAACAAAAGATCAGGCGAGAGGTGAGGTCGAGGACATGATCAAACGATTACGAGGATTGGAGCAATAAACATGATTGAGAACCCTTCGACCACTTCTGTCAAAATTCTCGATAAAGAATACCGCATCAGTTGTCCTCGTGAAGAAGAAGCATCACTGCACAAAGCTGCACATTATCTCCATGACAAGATGAAAGAAATCAAGTCGGGCGGCAAGGTGATTGGTCTGGAGCGTATCGCTGTGATGGCAGCTCTGAACATGAGCTATGAGTTAATGCAGATGAAAGATAGTCAGTTTGAAAACAACACCGATGCACAACAACAAATTCAGGATATGATGGGCAAGCTGGATCAGGCTTTGACCAATCTTGACAGCTAATTCTTGACCGACCGACTCAAACAGCGAACATTCTTCACCAGAAAAGCTCACCTCCTTACATCCTAAGGCACTATTAAAAAATAAATCAATAGCAAAAAAAACCTACAGACTTGAGCGCGATAACCGATATAATCGGGCTCAAGTCTCCCTGGTCTGTTTGCCAGTCATTAAAGACCCGGGCTGATAATACCATACCAGGAGGTTCCTCGTTGGTGCTGGAGCGCAAGTCCACCTCGCAGTGGAAAGCCCGATTCACTACAGCAACTTCCACCGTTGCTTAACAGCAACGGGCTTACGTGGCAGCGGCAGTTTGGGGAGGCTTACAATCATTCAGTTCATGTCGTCTTATTCCCTCTCAGATTCTACAAAAACTCCCTAAAAACAAGGCTTAAATGCCAAACACCCAAACTCATGCTCGATTTATACCCTCGTCTCATACTGAGTACTAAGGTACATTTAGTACTTGGCAGCGCAAATAAAAGTGCCCAAATGCATGCCCAACTTTTCCTCCCGTTACCCAGCAGCAACGGAGAAGCTGGCATATATTGACTGACCCGATAACGAAGAATAAGAAGTCACAACAATGGCAAAGAAGCATTTGTCGGACGCCGACGTCAGAAACAAAAAGCCTGAAAGCAAGGAAACCACTCTGGTTGATGCCACAGGCGTGGTATGCCGGATTTTCCCTTCAGGCAGAAAGACCTTCTGCTGGCGATACGTCGATCAGCATCGCAACAAACAACAGTCCAGAATTGAGTACGGCGACTACCCTGACCGATCATTGGCTGATGCCCGCCGCATACATCTGTCCGCAAAGTCCGCCAGAAAGAATGGGTACGATATCAAAGACCCCGCTGTGCTGAACCGGATCATTAAGGAAGTTGTTAAAGACGCCGCCGACTTTGTCCCACTCCACAAGGAATACACGCTGTCGGACCTGGTGGCAGACTACTTCAAAGGACACATCGAAAAAAACAATATCGGCCCACGTCCTTACAACCGGATAAAAAAACACGTCGAGCCGGTGCTGGGGCATCTTCCCGCAGACCGGATTCCCGCTGAAGAAATCAAACAGCTCATCACCCAACTGCGCGAGAGCAACCAGAAAGACCGAACCATTTTCGATACCATCCGCTTCAGCACCTCGATGTATCGCTGGGGCATTACCCAGTTCAAATGCAAGACCAATCCATTCCAACCTTACGTACCAAAGCAGAAACGAAAAGTTCGCACGTCCTACTATCCGATGTACGAGCTAAGAACCCTGTTGATCAACCCCGATGGCTACCCCATCAAGAACGACTTTTATCTTATCCAGAAAGCTCTGATCCTGTCGGGTACACGCCGAACACAAGTACTGGAAGCCGAGATTAACGAATTCAACTTCGACAACGGTAACTGGACCATTCCCCCAGAACGAGTCAAGAACCAGAACATGCTCAAAGATGATGAGGAAAAAACGCCCTTTATCATCCCAATGTCCAGACAGCTGATGGCAACAATACGCACGGCTATTGAACAGTACGGCAATCACAAGCATGTATTTGGCAGCAAAAAAACTGAATTCACTGATCAACAATGGCAACGCATTCAAGAGGGTTCATCCAGTGCCCGGTATTACAATAACGAGATAAAGACCTACCGCGAGCACTATGGCATTACCAACCGAACCAATCATGACCTGCGACGTACACTGGAAACCAATCTCACCAACCTCGGCGTCAGCGAGTTCATTACCACCGCTATGACCGGGCACAGCCGCAAGGGCATGAGCAAGACCTACAATCAGGCCAAACAGATTCATGTGATGAGAACCGCGTTTCAGATGTGGGCCGACTTCATTGACTTTATCTGCGATAAAGATGAAACCTATGCCGTCTACTTTGAAGAACAAAGACCCAGCCGTGAACTGAAAGACATTTATGCCACTTTCAAATTCAATGACCGGATCATTGATACGTTTACGATTTTTGAGGACGGGTAATGATGGGAGTTGAACAAGGTGAGAAAGGTAAAGGTTGACCACACTGGTCAACCCAACCCCGTCAGCATCGACTCAATAGCACGACTCACATCATCCCGCTTCCATACTCGCCTTTTTGAAGCAATGATGTACCCCTCCGGAAATTGTTTCTGCTTGATCAACCGATAAATGGTCGCTCTGGACAAGGTGGTCATTTTCAACACCTCATCAATGTTAATCAGTTCATAGTCCATTATGACGCTTCCTAAGCCTTAAATGGTCAAACACATACCTACCGATGGTAGATCTGAGAAGTAGCCTGAATTTCGGGTCAGTGATTATCGAAAATGGCTGATTTACAGTACGCATTCCGGTCTTTATTTAGTTTATTTTTCAACCAATCCCAGAATTAAAGACCTGATTTCGTACTCACACTGACCCGTATTTCGGGCAAGCATTTTTATTATTCAGTGATTACCAACACTCAATGGCACCTTTGCCTTGCGACTTTTATTTTCAGGTGGTTTATAGCGTGGCACTTCTTTCTTCCATAGGCCGGACGGCACTCTGGTTTCACCTACCTCCAGTTTGCCGCCACACTCATCAATAGCATAAAGCGTTACGGCATAGAGATTAGGCCAACCTCTTGTAAATGCATGCCCCAAACGAGTCAGCTCAATGAAACCATAATGAAGCAGCTCATCTCTGGCACGCTGCAAAGTGCCCTTGGATTTCCACCCTTGCTTCTCCATAATCGACCAGCTCGCGCAGAGGTCTCCGTTGTTGGTGATGCCTTTGCCTTTACCAAATCGAAATTGATCCATCATCTGCACCAACAACTTAACGGCATTGCCACTTAACATCCTGAAGTTAGGACTGTTGATCAATTCATGTGGTAAACGGACAAATTTGCCACTGCTTCTCCTGCCTTTTACTTTAAGGCGATCCATTGCCTCTCCCCCTTATTGATCCGATCCTGCAACCTGTTCTTCCATCCACTGATGCACAACGTCCTCCAACCAGACATTGATACGGGAAGCAGACGACAGTTTTGTTGGGGCTGGAAATTCCCCCCGTTTGATCATGCGCTCTATGGTGGAAGGGGACAGGCTGGTTATTTCAACAACCCGTCCTTTGCGGATATAGCGGGGTGGCGTTTTAGTGGTCATTAATGATGACTCCTGCTGTTTTGTTACGTTGCAAGAATCATCGTATTCATGACCTACGATAATAAACAGGAAGATTTTTTAACGAAAAACATTCCGGTTACTTCTTATCCAAAAATTCATAGTTAAGCAGCGTTTTAATATATGCAGGATTCTTTGCCAGATTCTCTAATCGGTTTACGGTCTTACGGACATTATCACCAACGTCATCCCATGCCCGGTCGGAAAAGACCGTCTCACCGATCAACTCTAGGGGTATAGAAGTTCCTCGAATCTCAGCCCATAAACGTAAATCCAGAACTGCCAAGATCCGATGCTGGTGAAACAACCGGATCTTCGACTCTGTCATCAGCTTGGTCGGTTCCGGTAGATTTAATTGATCCCGATAGAAATGAATGATGCTATCAAGGTCTGATTTTATCAGTGCGTTTGTAGCAGCAAAATCAACTCTCACATAGCCGACACTTTTATCCCTTCGCCGCTTCGGGCGATCATCTATGCGCTCAAACCAGACACCCATATCATGAAACATATCTTCTATATCAGCGTCATCTTCCAAATTGAAAAATATGTCTCCAAATGTGGCTGGGCTAATCACTCCCCTGCCATTATCAATCCCTGCAATGAGAGATTGCTCTTCACGATCAAATATTACCGGTATGCCCTCATACTCTGGTATGCCGTGGTTTGTAACAGGCTTCCCCGCATGAAGCGACGAGAAAAAATCATTTGATTGTTTTTGCGACTCACTTCCGACACTAAGCCTCCTGGAATGAAATGGGCAGCTTTGCAACTCTTCAAATAACGAGCTTTGGCTAGAATACTGCTCCCTGATTCGATGGCGGTGCATAAACTCTATCCCCCATTCTCTGGGCTTCAGGTGTTCGGTACCTTTATATTTTTCCAAAGAAAACCATTCGGGAAGCTTTTTTATTTTTGACATTACAACGCCCCATATAAACGACAATGGAAATATGCCCCACATCACCTTGAAGAACAACCAGCTCTAACGGTTTCAAAAAGGTTAACAAATCTGAAAAGTCACTTTTCCGAACGGTTAGCTAACCGTTAGTGACTTTGTAGTAGAGAGCTTAAAACACCTTCCACGAATTCATGGCGAACTCATAGCGAACAAATAGCGAACTCGTAGCGAACCGTTCGCAAGCCGTTCAAACACCACCCCCTTTCCTGTAACCTAGCCCCCAACACCCACATTCAAAGCAGTCCGCACCACCAGCAGCCGGACGCAAGCATTACCGGTCACCAACATGCCCAACACCCAAACCAACCTTGCCGCCTTCATCTGGTCCGTAGCTGACCTCTTACGTGGCGATTTCAAACAATCCCAATACGGACGCATCATCCTGCCGTTCACCCTCCTGCGCCGCCTCGAATGCGTTCTGGAGCCAACCAAAGACGCCGTCGTCGCCCAGCACGAAAAAGTAAAAGCCATGAACCTGCCGGAAGACGGCATGGAAAAAATGCTGCTGCGGGCTACCCAATCATCAGATCGCCCCGGCGGTCTGTCGTTCTTCAACACCTCCCCCATGAACCTGTCGAAGATGGGTCAGGGCGACATCAAAGACAACCTGGAAAACTACGTCCAGTCCTTCTCCCGTGATGCCCGTGAAATCTTTGAACACTTCAGGTTCGATGAATTTGTCGGCACCCTGAACGAAGCCAACCTGTTGTATAAGGTGGTTCAGAAGTTCACCAACATCGACCTGAGTCCCAAAGCGATCAGCAACCACGACATGGGTCTAGTATTTGAAGAACTGATCCGCCGCTTTGCCGAATCCTCCAACGAAACCGCCGGTGAACACTTTACCCCACGGGATATAGTCGAACTCACCACCTCGCTGGTGTTTATGGAAGACGACGACGCCCTGAACAAAGAAGGCATTATCCGCACCATCTACGACCCCACCGCAGGGACAGGCGGCTTTCTGTCGTCCGGTATGGAATATGTGTACGAACACAACAAAGACGCTGTCATGCGTGCCTTTGGTCAGGAGCTTAACCCGGAATCCTACGCCATCTGTAAAGCCGATATGCTGATCAAGGGGCAAGATGTCAGCCGCATCAAACTGGGCAACACTCTGTCGAACGATCACCTGAGTGGCGACCAGTTTGACTACATGCTGTCTAATCCGCCGTTCGGGGTGGACTGGAAGAAGATTGAAGGCACGATCAAAGATGAGCACACCTTAAAAGGTTACGACGGTCGCTTTGGTCCCGGCCTGCCAAGAGTATCCGATGGTTCGCTGCTGTTCCTGATGCACCTGATCAGCAAGTTCCGGGACATCACCCCGGATAATCAGAACCCCAGCCGCATCGGCATTATCCTTAACGGTTCGCCGTTGTTTACCGGCAGTGCAGGCAGTGGTGAAAGCGAGATTCGCCGTTATATTCTCGAATCCGATCTGCTCGAAGCCATTGTCGCCCTGCCTACGGATATGTTCTACAACACCGGCATCGCCACCTATGTGTGGGTGCTGACCAATAAGAAGTCCGACGAGCGCAAAGGCAAGGTGCAGTTGATTAACGGCGTGGATCTGTGTGGAAAAATGCGAAAGTCCCTTGGTTCCAAGCGCAACATCATGAGCGAAGCGGATATTAAAACCATTACCCGTTGCTTTGGTGGATTTGAGGCGGTTGAACAGCAAGCATTAGACGATGTGCAGGATGCACAAGTGTCGCGGGAGGCAAGGATGCCGGGAGCGACCAAGCCTGCTGAACAGAAAAGTAACCGTGGTCGCCAGTCAGACTCCTCAAAAGTGAGGGCAACTAAAACCTTTTCCAGTAAAATCTTCGACAGCCATCAATTCGGCTACCGTCGTATTACCGTAGAACGCCCACTGCGCCTGTCAGCCCAGATCACGGACGAAGCCGTAGAAGGCCTACGCTATGCACCCAAACCGTTTAACGCTGTCATGCGCTGGATTCACAGCGAATACGGCGATGAGTGTCATACAACGCTCACAGACAACGAAGAAGCCATCCGCACCAAGATCAAAAAAGACTTTAAAGAACTGAAAGAGAAGCAGATCAAAGAGGTACTGAACGACAAACTCTGGCTGTTCCAGCGGGGGCTGATGGAGAAAGCCCAAACCCTGCAAGATACTCTTTATGGTAACGAGGGCACAGAACTGTCCAACGACTTCAACCAGTTCGACAAAGTCCTGAAAGCCGCCCTCAAAGCCGCTAACTTAAAGCTGGATGCCAAAGAGAAAAAGCAGTTTCTCGATGCCGTTACCTGCAAGAACCCCGAAGCCGAACCTGTCATCAAAAAGGTACTGAAGGAAGACGCACAACCACTGTACGGCGCATTTGAATACAAAGGCAAAGTCGTCGAATTCCAGACCGATGGCGACCTGCGGGATAACGAGAATATTCCCCTTGATCCGTCCGTGACCACCCGTGAACTGATCGAAACCTACTTCAACCGCGAAGTGGCTCCCCATGTCCCCGATGCCTGGATCAATGCCGACAAGTGCGACGCCCAGGATGGCGAGATCGGTATTGTGGGTTACGAGATTCCCTTTAACCGACACTTCTATGTGTATCAGCCACCCCGTGCGCTGGAAGCCATTGATGCCGATCTGGATGCGGTCAGCGGGCGCATTATGAAGCTGTTGGCGGAGGTGCATTCGTGATGGAACTTACCAAAGCTTACGATCACTACCGTTACAGCAATTATTATCGAACTGAACTCCCCGCACATTGGGTAGAGAAGCGATTAAGCTTCCTTGCCAAAGAAGAGAGAACCGCTTTCGTTGACGGTCCTTTTGGCTCGGATTTAAAAAGTAGCGACTATAAACCTTCTGGAGTCCCACTCATCCAGCTAAACAACATTCGAGATAGCAAACATCTTCTACGTAACATGAAGTTTGTCACGGAAGAAAAAAAGGAAGAGCTTTGCAGGCATGTAGCTCTTCCGGGGGATGTGGTTGTCGCTAAAATGGCTGAACCTGTCGCACGGGCTGCAATTGTAGCCAACGATTATCCTGAATATGTGATCGTTGCAGATTGTATAAAGATGACCCCGAATCTCAGATTGGTTGATCTGCGCTTCCTTGTTTGGGCTATAAATTGCGATGTCGTAAGGATAAACGCAGAATTAGTATCGACCGGCACAACCAGAATACGCATAAGTCTCGGTGAATTAAAAAAGTTAAAAATTCCTTTTCCTCCAAGTGATGAACAGAAGCTGATAGCCAACTTCCTCGACCACGAAACCGCTAAAATCGACATTCTGATCGAAGAGCAGCAATCCCTGATCAGGCTGTTGAAAGAAAAACGACAGGCGGTGATCAGTCATGCCGTCACCAAGGGGCTGAACCCTGATGCACCGATAAAGGATTCCGGTGTGGAGTGGCTTGGGGAAGTGCCGAAGCATTGGGAGGTACAGCGGCTAAAAGACTTACTCGTTGAACCAATGAAAAATGGTTTGTTCAAGAAAAAAGATCAGTTTGGCTCTGGAAGTCTATTGGTTAATGTTAGCGACTTGTACGTTGACGAGCATTTTATCGAGCAGGACTCCTTGGATCGAGTACAAACAACACCAGAAGAGCGGGAAGTGTATAAAGTCGATAGCGGCGATATTTTCTTTGTCCGCTCGTCTTTAAAGCTCGAAGGAATTGGTCGATCTGCGTGCTTTTTGAGTGAGTCTGAAGACGTTGTTTTTGAATGTCATATCGTCAATGGAAAGCCTAAAAAGCAATCGGTTTCTCCAAAGTTTTTGACTCGCTATTTAAATTCTCAGCCGGTGTCACAAGAATTTATTCGTAGGTCGAAAACGACAACAATGACAACCATTGATCAGGGTAGCCTGGCAACAATCAGTACAGTTCGACCGCCACTGGAAGAAGCGTATGCCATAGATGCTTTTCTTGATCACAGATTAAACCATATGAATAGTGCAGTAACCGATGCAGAGCGATCAATAAAACTGCTCGAAGAACGCCGCACCGCCCTAATCTCCGCCGCCGTCACCGGCAAAATCGACGTGCGCGGATGGAAGAATCCCCAAAAACAACACTGAAGGAATAACAAATACAAATGGAGAAACAAGCAGTTCTCGACCTGTACAGAGAGCAGTACAGCCTTGAGATTGGTCGCAAAGATGCCATTACATCGCAATGCCAGACTCGATTCGCCATTATTGTCACTGAAGTCAGTTTGCTGATTTATATGTTCAAAACGTTTGCACTGGAGGCAAATGGTTATGTTCTTGCAGGTTTTGTCGCTACTGGGGTGATTACTGTCATTTTGGTTTGCAAAGCAGGAGTTTTATTATCTTCGGCATATACGGGTAATGAATACAGCTACCTTCCCCTGGTCAGCGAGATTGATGCTTACCGTAAAGAACTGGAAAGCGTCGAGTCTGCTGGAAGTCAGTTCATAGACCACCTTCTGGAGGAATACAGCGCCTGCTCTGGAAGTAATGCAAAGCTTAACGACAAGAGATTGAGTTTGCTGAATCGGTCACTGAATTATATTCGCTACTCCGCAATAGCTTTTGCGCTGACTGGCGCTCTATTTATAGGGGCCGATCTGGACTCCTCTTCCCCAAGAAAGCCATTAGAAGTTGAATTTGATAGCTGCTCACTTTGCCTGAAGTCGAATACAAGTACAGAGGTTAAGGATGAACGACCATAACAATACTGACGATAAGCAACCTTCAAAGTTTGCAAACAAGGAAACTCCGAAGAAACCCCAGCGCAGACATGTTATTGAGATGCAACAAGGCGGCGCACAAGAAGCCTTTTACATGATGAAATCAGCTCCATCAATTGGTCACTCTCGCTTGAGCAAAGTGAATGAATCGGCCTTTCAGAATGATATGATCACCCGCCTACAGGATAAAGGCTGGCTGCTCGGCAGTGGCGACCAGTACGACCGGAAAACGGCGTTGTATACCAGCGATGTACTGGATTTTGTGAAGAACACCCAGCCGAAGGAATGGCAGAAATTCTGCAAAAGTTTTCCGGTGGATTCGGAGCAGCATTTTATCAGCCATCTGGTGAACCAGCTAAAGAAAGCCGATGCCAATGCCATTGATAAGGAGCTACGCAGTTTTGGCACCCTGGGCGTGTTGCGTCATGGGTTGAAGATTCGCAACGCCCGATTCTCCTTGTGCCAGTTTATGCCGGAACACAGTTTGAATCCGGATACGCTGGCTCGTTACAAAGAAAACCGTTGTCGTGTGGTGCCAGAGCTGGTGTATTCACCTTATGCTACAGCAGAACATCTGGCAGAAACCGGCAAACAAGCAAAGAAATGGCGCATTGATCTGGTGTTGTTTGTGAACGGTCTGCCCGTGGCAACACTGGAGCTGAAATCGGAATTCAAACAGGCCACTGAAAACGCCAAGCGGCAATATCAAAAGACCCGCCTGCCCAAAGACCCGGAAACCGGCAAGCCGGAACCGCTGCTGACCTTTAAACGCGGTGCGCTGGTGCATTTTGCCGTGAGTCAGTACGAAGTGTATATGGCGACCAAACTGGCGGGCAGCGATACCTTCTTCCTGCCGTTTAACAAAGGCACGGCAGAAGGCGGTGCAGGGAATGATGTTCCTGACGATCAAAACGAGTATGCAACAGAGTACCTGTGGAACGAGGTGCTGCTGCCCGATAACCTGCTGAACATTATCGGTCGGTTTGTGCATTTGCAGATCGAAGAAAAGGAAGACTGGGAAGGCCGCAAGTCGAAAAAGGAAACCCTGATCTTTCCCCGTTATCACCAGTGGGATGTCGTGACCAAGCTGATCGACGCAGCAAAGATGGAAGGCACGGGCAACAAGTATCTGGTGCAGCACAGTGCCGGTTCCGGTAAATCCAACTCCATTGCCTGGACCGCCCATCAGCTTTCCACCCTGTACGATGGCGAAGGCAACAAGCAGTTCCATTCGGTGATTGTGATTACCGACCGAACTGTGCTGGACGACCAGCTTCAGGACACCATCTACCAGTTTGAACACGCCGACGGTGTGGTGGGGCGCATCAACAATAAGGAAGGCGACGGCTCCAAGTCGGAGAAGCTGGCATCGGCCCTTGAGAGTGCTCAGCCGATTATCATCGTCACCATTCAAACCTTCCCTTATGTGCTGGCGGCTATTGAGAACAGCACCAGTCTGAAAGAACGCCGTTACGCCGTGATTGCCGACGAAGCCCATTCATCACAAACCGGCTCTACCGCCCGTAAGCTGAAAGAAGTGTTGATGGTGGACTCGGATGACGTTGACGAAGATAAGCCGCTGTCGTCTGAAGATGTGCTGGATGCGGCTCTTTCTCGAACGAGTGCCGCTCGAAGAGGCAGCAGCAACCTGAACTACTATGCGTTCACGGCAACACCCAAAGAGAAGACCGTGCAATTGTTTGGTCGTCTGCCCAACCCGAATGAACCCGCTTCTAAAAAGAATAAACCTGAAGCCTTCCATATCTATTCCATGCGTCAGGCCATTGAGGAAGGGTTTATTCTCGATGTGCTGAAAAACTACACCAACTACAAAGTGGCGTATCAACTGGCACAGAAGATCGAAGCCGCTGACGAAGAGGTAGACAGCAAGAAAGCCAAAGTAAAACTGAACCGCTGGGTGCGGCTCCACGAGCACAATATTTCCCAGAAAGTCAGAGTCATCGTCGAACACTTTAAAGAACACGTGATGGGGCTACTGGGTGGTCAGGCTAAGGCGATGGTGGTCACCAGTTCCCGTAAGGAAGCGGTGCGTTACAAGTTGGCGTTTGATAAATATCTCAGCGAACACACTTCTCATAAAAAGGAGAGTTCTATCGCTGTGATGATTGCCTTCTCTGGCGAAGTAGAGTTCCACAAAAATGATCCGGACAGTCTCGCACTGCTAGACCAGACGTTTACCGAGAAGGGCATGAACCCGAACCTGAAAGGTCGGGATATGCGCAAAGCCTTCGACACCGACGACTATCAGATCATGCTGGTCGCCAACAAATTCCAGACCGGCTTTGACCAGCCCAAACTCTGCGCTATGTATGTGGACAAACCGTTGGGCGGTGTAGAATGTGTGCAAACCCTGTCCCGCCTGAACCGACAGTACCCCGGCAAGGCGGAGTGCGGCACCTTTGTGCTGGACTTCGTGAATGAGCCGGAAGACATTCTGGAGTCGTTCCAGCCGTACTACCAGACCGCAGAACTGGCGGATGTATCCGACCCCGACAAGGTGTTTGACCTGTACGAAAAACTCCGTGCCAGCGGTATTTTCACCTGGAACGAAGTGGAGCGGTTCTGCGAAGCCTTTCTTGCCAAAAGCAAAAGCAATGCGGCAGTGAGCAATATCGTTAAGCCTGCGGTCAATCGCTGGCAAACACGCTACAGTTCCGCCATTGCCGCCTATGTGCAGGCAAAGGAAATGTTCGAGCGCACCAAGAAAACGAAGGATGCAGTGCTGATCGCCAATGCCGAGAACAGCTTCAAAGAATGCAAGCAGGAAAAAGACCGGCTGGAAATCTTCAAGAAGGATTTAGGCACGTTTACCCGCTTCTACGAGTTCATGTCACAGATAGTGGACTACGACGACCGGGAGCTGGAAAAACTCAGCCTGTACACCCGTTATCTGCGCCCGCTGCTACGAGAGAAAGTCATCGAAGAAGACGACATTGATCTGGATAACGTGGTGATGAGCCATTATCGGTTGTCGAAGATTCGTCAGCAGGACATTGAACTGAAGGAAGACGCTGAAGGGTATGAACTGGAACCCGGCGACGGTGGCGGTACAGCCAAACCGAAGGACAAGAAGGAAGAGTTCCTGTCGCAGATTGTCGCGCGGTTGAATGAACTGTTTATCACCGACGAGTTGAGCGATGGCGACCTGATCAACTACGCCTATACGGTGCGAGACAAGCTGACCGAGAACGACACTGTAATGAAGCAGATCGAAAACAACACGGCGGAACAGGCTCTGCTGGGCGACTTCCCGCAGGCGATTGACGATGCGGTCATGGACAGCAATGAAGCGCATCAGGAAATGATGATGCAGTACCTCTCTAACCCGGAAGTGGCAAGAGGGTTTGCTCGGGTTGTGTTTGATATGTTGAAAGGGTGATGAGCAGAGATTGCTCCGTGCAGAGTTCATTTTGCCCTCTGTACGGAGCACTTTACTCGGGGAATCAATATCCCTTAGCGGAGAATCTGGCTACGCATCCAGTTACCCTGATATCAACAGATGCGAAGCGAGCATTCAGCTCATTATGAAGCGTATCCAGATCATCCTGAGTATTATTAAAAATGCCCTTGCGATTGTATATTCCCATCAAGCAGCTGGCAGCTAAATTTCGCTTCACACCCCCTTGTAGAATCGTAGAGCCGAATACTGTGCCATTCGTGTTTAACAGCGGCAGAATATGGTCAAAAACGATTGCCTTGGTTTGCAAATTTCCTGGCAAACAATGAAGTACATAATTCAGGCTGATTGAGTCAAATGTTTCTGAATGTTTATCGAATGGTTTTAACAGGTCATGAACTTGTGTTTTTGGGCGGTAACGTCGTAAACGTTCACTGGCATAGCCGAGAGCGCCCTGATTCAGATCAACAAGCTTTAAGTGTGGAGTCTTGGAGGGGAAGTGGCAGTGATCAGGAAAGTATCCAGTACCCACTCCCAATTCCAAATGGTTGCTGGAAACATGCTGGTTAAACCAGTCCAGCAGGATAGGGGTCGTGCATTTCCAGATATATCGATTGGAAACCCCGAGAACGGCAATATCGTATATGTTCAGGACTCTTTTGCTGTAGACAGCTTGCCCTTTATAAATCTGATCTTCTGTTATCTTTGAATTATGTGAAGTCATATTATTTCGGTTGTATCAACAATTTTCTGATTGCCATTTGATTCAAACACAGGTAACTGGTTAAAACCATTTTGAGGATGCAAAAAAGAGTGTACTTGTTGGACACATCACACCATCTCGCTAAGTCATTGACCTGCCGTGTCCAATAAACTCATTTCCGACCAACTGGACAGCGTGTAAAGCAGGGTCTAGTTTTCCCTTTACTCAGAATAAGAAGTAGAGGAACCCGCCATGAACGGTCAGAACGTCGGATACATCCGGGTCAGCAGTGTTGACCAAAATACCGCCCGCCAACTCGATGGCATTGAGCTGGATGCCACCTTTGAAGATCATTGCAGCGGCAAAGACACTAACCGGCCTCAATTAAAAGCCTGTCTGCGCCACTTACGAAAAGGCGACCATTTGCATGTCCATTCCATAGATCGCCTTGCACGCAGCCTTAAAGACCTTCAGACGCTGGTTGAAGAACTAACCGACCAAGGTATCAGCATTCAGTTCCACAAAGAAAACCTGACGTTCTCCGGTGACAGTAACCCAATGCATAAGCTGATGTTTCAGATGATGGGAGCCTTTGCCGAATTCGAGCGCAGCATGATTCGTGAACGTCAGCGAGAAGGTATCGCCGCTGCCAGAAAGCAGGGGAAGCAGATCGGCGCAAAGCCGAAACTTACAGACGTTCAACTGGCAGAAATAGTGGAACGCCTTGATTCCGGTGAACAGAAAAAGGCCCTGGCATTAGAGTACGGAGTCAGTCGGCAGACATTGCATAACATGCTGTCAGCGGCTCCTTGAGCAACATGAACTAAATACAAGGAACAAGGTCATATCTATTGAAGCTGGTGCCAGTATAGGCCGTGGTAGGCTGCCAAGCAGTCGCCCGGAGATGCTGCTGGCACTAGCTTTTTGTTAAATCAGTACTACTTTGAATACGAAGCTTACAGTCTGGTGATATGCCTTGGAATTCCACTGAGGACAGTTGATCCAGCTGACGGTTTCCGCACACCTCTAGGCTGACGCTGACATCCCCGAAACTGGATCGGGTGATATAGCGTGTAGTCGAGGCGCACAGCCTTCGAGCTGGTGAACCACTTTGAGGAATTGAACCTCAATCAGTCGAACCAGACGAAGGCTTTCTTAATTTGCAAAGTACTAATCTGCACGAGTGGAACTACCAGCATGAAATGCAGTCTTAGTATAAGCAGGCAGTATCAGTGTAGAACGTGGCAGGTTGCTTTGCTTCCGCCCGGACATGCCTCTGGTACTGCTTGCTCTTCCCGACTCACTGCTTTGAATATCCGAACACGAAGCTGATCTATCGACAGGTATGTATGCTTTTTCTGAACCCAAATTGCCCCTTTTTTATAGTGGTTCAGTTATTCGTTGAATAACGCTCACTAAACAACGAAACAAGACTCCGTGAAATAGTGGAAGTAAGTTTTTTCCAAGCCATTATTTTCCCTTTTTTATAGTGGTGTAATTACTCTCAATCAAGAAGAAACATTCTGCCCAAATTACTGCCCGTAAGATTTAACAAAGTCCATTATTCTCATAATTTATAATATGTTACTGATGTTATGCAGTTCATTAACAGCAACGGGCTTACGTGGCAGCGGCAGTTTGGGGAGGCTTACAATCACACGACACCCACACCCAGTTCATTCAGGCTGTCCCTGAATGCCTTCTCTTTGTTTTCCGGTATAACAATCTGCAGCTTTCCTAAGCACTGGCACCACTTCGACAACACTTTATCATTCATAATCAGATCGACGATTTCCTTACTCTTACAAGTCATAATCAGCGCATGGCTCTGAAGTTTGACACCTTCCCGGTTTGCTTCAGCCTGCTTCAGTAAGCCTTCACAATCTTCCGGTAAAAAAGGCTGGCTCTCTCTGTCGATCAGGAACGTTTTCAACTCTTCAACGCTGCCACCTACCTGTGTGGCTTCCATGATTTTTTTCCGTGATAACTTCCAGTCAGTTTCTTTGCTTTTCCCGGCGTAAAGCGATAAAAACTGCTGTTCCCAAGGCTCGGGTTTGCTGTCAAAAACAATGCGTCCCTGACGATGAATGCTCAAGCTGGTTGCTTTTCTTTCAGGGCTCTTTGACTCATAACTATCCGTCAAACCCAATACATAACTTCCCAAAGGGGTCAGCCTGAAAAAGCGTAATCCATCGTAACGACTGAGGCACTCCATATCACCAAAGTCGTCGTAATACACGCCCTCCTCATTGGGAGCAGCCATCACCACATCCACAAGCCCGAGAGTCGCCGCATACTCCACTAAAAAGCAACGCAAATAAAGGGCTTCCAACTGATCCCATGCCGCATTGTAAAACTCACCCCAATCAGAATTATAAATGTAGAGATAGTGAGACTCTGTCGTAATTTCGAGTTCGGAACCTGTTAGAAACAGGTATTTGGAGAAATCGCTAAAGTTGATCCACTTTCCCTGAGGGCAATCCTTCAGATAGCCAATGATATCCTCCCTTCTGTTGACGACATCCGTAAAGTAACGCTTTCCTTTGCCGGTCTGCCCTTTGATGTTATTGATGCGATTAAACTCATCAAACTTTCGATTACTGACCCATTGATCCCAGATGTCTTTTATATTTTCAGAAAAATGGCTGCTGGTTTTCTTTGCCTGAACCAGTGTCGCTTTTGATTGCTTGGTGAACTTACTGTTGCCCATCATTCTAAGCCACCCAAAGGAAGCAATATACTGCATACCTTTGGCTTCACGGCAAGACTCATCGTCGTAATACTCATGAACCTCTTTGGTCACTTTCTTTAATGTTGCCAATGACGCAACACCCGTTTTATCACTGACCTTGATCTGCTTATTCTGAAGCAACATCAGCAACGAATGAAATTCCGACTGGGCAACTTGTTCACGCTCAAACACCTGATATCCGTCAGGCAGAGTTTCAGGCAACGTATCGACAGGTAACGCATCTACCTCCGGCTCATCAATAAACCGCTTCAAAACAGCCTGCAATTCATCAGGAATTTTCACCGAAGAAGAATCGTATCGGTCTACAGAATAAAAAAACACCGAAAGCGGCTTGGCAATCCCCGGACCGTAATAAAACATTCCATATCGTTCATCATCTTCAGGGAAATCACCATACTTAGCCTCGAAACGCCCCCTCTCAACCAGCCCTTTGTAGTTAAACACAGATTCTTTAACAAGCGACTTTTCCAGTTCAGAAAGGTTCTGAAAATAAGGCTTTACAAGAGCCTCATCAGACAACCCTTCTGCCATAGCTTCCGTCAGCCATGCTTTACGAACCTGCTTTGGCTTCACTCCAAAATACGTTACATAGCATTTTTTAAGCGTTTCGACGGTTTCTGTTTCCAAGGCTGTTTGCAATGAAGACATTCAATACTCCCACTGATTCAGTAATACTGATTCTCTGTACCCAACAGCCGTTGGAGTGTAAACGATTATTCACTCTCTACCAGCATTCAAACACCACCCCCTTTCCTGTAACCTAGCCCCCAATACCCACATTCAAAGCAGTCCGCACCACCAGCAGCCGGACGCAAGCATTACCGGTCACCAACATGCCAAACACCCAAACCAACCTAGCCGCCTTCATCTGGTCCGTCGCCGACCTCCTGCGGGGCGATTTCAAACAATCCCAATACGGACGCATCATCCTGCCGTTCACCCTCCTGCGCCGTCTGGAATGTGTACTGGAGCCAACCAAGGAAGCCGTCGTCGCCCAGCACGAAAAAGTAAAAACCATGAACCTGCCGGAAGACGGCATGGAAAAAATGCTGCTGCGAGCTTCAAAGTTGTCGTTCTTCAATACCTCCCCCATGAACCTGTCGAAGATGGGTCAGGGTGATATCAAAGACAACCTTGAAAACTACGTTCAGTCCTTCTCCCGTGATGCCCGTGAAATCTTTGAACACTTCAAGTTCGATGAATTTGTCGGCATCCTGAACGAAGCCAACCTGTTGTATAAGGTGGTTCAGAAGTTCACCAACATCGACCTGAGTCCCCAAACGCCCACTAATCCAAAAGGCATCAGCAACCACGACATGGGGCTTGTATTTGAAGAACTGATCCGCCGCTTTGCCGAATCCTCCAACGAAACCGCCGGTGAACACTTTACCCCACGGGATATTGTCGAACTCACCACCTCGCTGGTGTTTATGGAAGACGACGATGCCCTGAACAAAGAAGGCATTATCCGCACCATCTACGACCCCACCGCTGGCACAGGCGGCTTTCTGTCGTCCGGTATAGAATATGTGTACGAACACAACAAAGACGCAGTAATTCGAGCCTTTGGCCAGGAACTGAACCCGGAATCCTACGCCATCTGTAAAGCCGATATGCTGATCAAGGGGCAGGATGTCAGCCGCATCAAACTGGGCAACACTCTGTCGAACGATCACCTCGGCGGCGACCGGTTTGACTACATGCTGTCTAACCCGCCGTTCGGGGTGGACTGGAAGAAGATCGAAGGCACCATTAAAGATGAACACACCCTCAAAGGTTACGACGGTCGCTTCGGTCCCGGCCTGCCAAGAGTGTCCGACGGTTCGCTGCTGTTCCTGATGCACCTGATCAGCAAATTCCGTGATGTCACTCCTGATAATCAAAACCCCAGCCGCATCGGCATTATCCTCAACGGCTCGCCGCTGTTTACCGGCAGTGCAGGCAGTGGTGAAAGCGAGATTCGCCGTTATATTCTCGAATCCGATCTGCTCGAAGCCATTGTCGCCCTGCCCACGGATATGTTTTACAACACCGGCATCGCCACCTATGTGTGGGTGTTGACCAATAAAAAGTCCGACGAGCGCAAAGGCAAGGTGCAATTGATTAACGGCGTGAACCTGTGCGGCAAGATGCGTAAGTCCCTTGGCTCCAAGCGCAATATTATGAGCAAGGAAGACCGGGCGATGATTACCCGTTGCTTTGGCGAATTTACTGCGACCGCTACGGATTACCCTGAAGGGCATAAAGGCGGAAGTGCTGGCAATGCAGGAGCAATTGCCAGTGAAGCATCGGAAGACAACTTCGCATCCAAAATCTTCGACAGCCATGAATTCGGCTACCGTCGTATTACCGTGGAACGTCCACTGCGCTTATCGGTGGATATAACGATTGAAGCATTGCGATCACTGAAATTTGCACCTAAGCCATACAACAATGTCATGCGGTGGATGTACCATGAATTTCGCACCAACTTTGACGCCATTTTTGATCAGGGGTATGAAGACAGCAGCCCGGCAAAGTTAGATGCCTTGTGGCAAGACAACGAAGAAGTTATTCGCAGCAAAATCAAAAAAGAGTTTAAAGAACTAAAAGAAAAACAGATCAAAGAAGTCCTGAGTCATAAAATTTGGATTTTCCATCATTTTCTAGCTGTCAAAGGGGCGATGATTGCAGGAAATCTGGAACAACTTCAATGGAATGACTTCAACGAGTTTGATGCAACACTGAAAGACCTGCTCAAAGGGTTTGGCATGAAGCTGGATGCCAAGGAGCGTAAGCAGTTTCTTGATGCCGTTACATTGAAAAACCCCGAAGCCGAGCCCGTCATCAAAAAGATACTGAAGGAAGAAGCCCAGCCACTGTACGGCGCATTCGAATACTCTGGCTCTGTCAAAGAATATCAGGGCAAAGTCGTCGAATTCCAGACCGATGGCGACCTGCGGGACAACGAGAACATTCCCCTTGATCCGTCCGTGACCACCCGTGAACTGATCGAAACCTGCTTCAACCGTGAAGTGGCTCCCCATGTACCCGATGCCTGGATCAATGCCGACAAGTGCGATGCCCGGGATGGCGAGATGGGTATTGTGGGTTACGAGATTCCCTTTAACCGACACTTCTATGTGTACCAGCCGCCCCGTGCGCTGGAAGCCATTGATGCCGATCTGGATGCGGTGAGTGCTAGAATCATGAACCTGTTGAAAGAGGTTCATTCATGAGCAAGCCAAAAAACAACATTAACCTGAGCCTGAATAACGAATACAAAAGCTGGCTGAAAAACCTTAAACAGAAAGTGCTGTCAACTCAACTCAAAGCAGCCGTTCAGGTGAACTCTACCCTGCTGAATTTTTACTGGGAACTGGGAGAAGACATTGTTCGGCGGCAGGCTCAAGCAAATTGGGGGGATGGTTTTTTAAAGCAGCTTAATAAGGATTTAAGCAGCGAATTCCCTGATATTAAAGGCTTTTCCCTCAGCAACATCAAATACATCCGTCAGTGGCACCTGTTCTACCGAGATGAGGTTGAAAAAAGCCAACAGCTTGTTGGCCAATTAACGTCGATTCCCTGGGGACATAACCTGAAGATAATCAGCAAGTGCCAAACAACGGCTGAAGCTCTGTATTACGTGGGCAAAACCATAGAACATGGCTGGAGCCGAAACGTCCTAACTCACCAGATTGAAAATGGACTCTGGCAGCGGAAGGGGCAAGCGCCCAACAACTTCAATGCAACGCTGCCTGCCGTCCAGTCCGACCTTGCACAGCAAACCCTGAAAGACCCCTATATGTTTGACTTTCTTGCCCTCACTGATAACTACACAGAGCGAGAGCTGGAACAGGGATTGATTAAGCATATCACTCAGTTTCTGCTGGAACTGGGATCAGGTTTTGCCTACATGGGCAAGCAGTTTCATATACAAGTAGGACAACGGGATTTTTATATCGATCTGCTGTTTTACCATACTCATCTTCATTGCCATGTAGTGATTGACTTAAAGGCTGTGGACTTTGAACCGGAGCACGCAGGTAAGCTGAACTTCTACATTAAAGCCGTAGACGAACAACTACGAAAAGAAGGGGATGCGCCCACTATCGGCATTCTGCTGTGCAAGAACAAGGACAAACTCGTGGCGGAATACGCCCTCAGTGATATTCAAAAGCCTATTGGTGTTTCGGAATACCAACTGACCGAATCACTGCCGGAAAATCTGCAATCGCAACTGCCCAGCATTGAAGAAATTGAACAGGGACTGGGAGGTGAGTGGTGAATCGAGTTGTGAGTGAGAGCAGGTACAATGCCTATCCGGAATATAAGGAATCTGGGGTTGATGATTTCCCACAAATTCCATTGCATTGGGTTGTGGGTCGTGTGAAATTTGTTACTGATAATTTGGATAAATTCCGAATACCTTTAAGCTCTGAAGAACGTGGAAAAAGGCAGGGCAAATATCCTTATTACGGTGCCTCTGGAGTCATTGATTATGTTGATGATTATATTTTTGAGGGCGAAACCATCTTGTATGGTGAGGATGGGGCAAACCTTCTTGCACGCTCAACACCGTTAGCATTTCTAGCTGACGGAAAATATTGGGTGAATAACCACGCTCATATATTAAAAGCGAAAGACCGAATAAATCGCTATTGGGCAAGGTCTTTGAACAATATTGATATTGCTCCTCTCGTAAGTGGATCAGCACAACCAAAACTGACGGCTGAAGCGTTGGGAAATTTGCCTGTGGTTTATCCACCAACTGAATCAGAACGGATTAAAATTACCAACTTCCTCGACCACGAAACCGCCAAAATCGACACCCTGATCGAAGAGCAGCAATCCCTGATCCGGTTGTTGAAAGAAAAACGACAGGCGTTGATCAGTCATGCCGTCACCAAAGGGCTGAACCCAAATGCACCGATGAAGGATTCCGGTGTGGAGTGGCTTGGGGAAGTGCCGGAGCATTGGAGGGTCACTAAGCTTGGTCAATTGGCATTCATGCAGGAAGGACCTGGATTAAGAACATGGCAATTCAAAGATGATGGCACAAGAGTAATCTGCGTCACGAATATTACGGAAGATGGGATTAATTTTTCCAAGTTAGAAAAGTTCATCTCAACAGATGAATATAAAGAAAGTTATCAACACTTTACTGTGAATAAAGGCGACATATTGCTCTCAAGCTCTGGTAATTCATGGGGAAAGGTTGCGACGTATGAAGGTAGTGAAAAAGTCATACTCAATACAAGTACGATTCGCTTAAACGAATTGCAGCATAAGCCATTGGTGCTGGACTACATACAGCTCTTTTTGCAATCAGAAGCTTGCCGAGAACAATTAGGCGTAGCTATGACGGGTTCATGCCAGCCCAACTTTGGTCCTACTCACCTTAAAGAAGCAAAAACACCAATCCCTCCAGAAGATGAACAGGTTGAAATTAGTCGCTTTATTGCAGCTCAAAAACAACAGTTCAACCAACCAATAGAAGCATGTGAGCAAGCTGTAGAGTTTATGCAAGAACGCCGCACCGCCCTGATCTCCGCCGCCGTCACCGGCAAAATCGACGTCCGTGACTGGCAACCAGCAAAACAAAAAGAACACCCCGCAGAGGCCACCGCATGAGCAAAACACCCGATTCATCGAAACAGCCAGACAACCTGTTCGGCGAAATCAAAGACCTGATTCGGTCCGCCAAACAGCGTGCTGCCGTGGCAATCAATGCCGAGCTGACCCTGCTTTACTGGCAGGTGGGGCAACGTATCAACGTTGAAGTACTGAAAGGCGAGCGAGCCGATTATGGCAAGCAAATTATCACCGATCTGGCTAAAAAGCTGACAGCGACTTTTGGCAGGGGCTGGAGCAACAAACAGCTCCATCATTGCCTCCGCTTTGCGGAGACTTTTGCCGACCTTGAGATTGTCTCCGCAGTGCGGAGACAATTGAGCTGGACCCATATTAAAGCACTGATCTACATCGAAGATAACTTGAAAAGGGAATTCTATTACCTGATGGCTGCCCAAGAAGGCTGGTCAACCCGAACCCTGCAAAATCGCATGGGCAGTTTGATGTACGAGCGCACAATGCTGTCCAGAAAGCCGGAAACAACCATAGAACACGATCTGAACCAATTGCGGGAAAAAGGCAAAATCAATGAAAGCTTTGTACTGAAGGAGCCTTATCTGCTTGACTTCCTCGATTTAAATGACACCTTTTTGGAAAAAGACCTTGAAGACGCCATCCTGCGGGAAATGCAACAATTCTTGCTGGAAATGGGTATGGGATTTACTTTTGTTGCCCGCCAGCACCGAGTGCTGATTGATGATGACGACTTCTATATTGATCTGCTCTTCTATAACAGAGACCTTAACCGCTTGGTGGCTATTGAGCTGAAAAAAGATAATTTTAAGGCCGAATACAAAGGTCAGATGGAGCTGTATCTGCGTTGGCTTGATAAATACGATCGACGACCCGGCGAAGAATCGCCTATTGGCATCATACTTTGTGCAGGAAAAAAGCAAGAACAAATTGAGTTATTGGGACTGCATGACAGTGATATCCATATTGCAGACTACCTCACCAAGATGCCATCCAAAGCGCTATTGGAAGAACGCTTCCAACAAGCCGTTCACAACGCCCGAAAACGCATTGACAATAAAACCAAGTAACAGACTCCTTGAATTGTCTCCGCACTGTGGAGACAAATTCAGCAAACCGTGACTACACAACCGGAAAAGTCCCAATTTGATACCGATCAGTTCCATTTAAGGACTGATTCACCAACATTGAAGTAAATGCTATGGACAGTACCACCGAATCCATCTTTCAAAACGACATGATCGCCCGCCTGCAAGCCAAAGGCTGGTTGCTCGGCAGTGGCGACCAGTACGACCGGGAAACGGCGTTGTATACCCGCGATGTACTGGATTTTGTGAAGAACACCCAGCCGAAGGAATGGCAGAAATTCTGCAAAAGTTTTCCGGTGGATTCGGCGACCGAACCGTGCTGGACGACCAGCTTCAGGACACCATCTACCAGTTTGAATACGCCGACGGTGTGGTGGGGCGCATCAACAATAAAGAAGGCGACGGCTCCAAGTCGGAGAAGCTGGCATCGGCTCTGGAAAGCGCACAGCCGATTATTATCGTCACCATTCAAACCTTCCCCTTATGTGCTGGCCGCCATCGAAAACAGCACCAGCCTGAAAGAACGGCGTTACGCTGTGATTGCCGACGAAGCCCATTCATCACAAACCGGCTCCACCGCCCGTAAATTGAAAGAAGTGTTGATGGTGGATGCTTCGGATAAGAGTGCGGAAGACGGGGATGAAGATAAACCGCTGTCGTCTGAAGATGTGCTGGATGCGGCTCTTTCCCGAACGAGTGCCGCTCGCAAAGGCAGCAGCAACCTGAACTACTATGCATTCACGGCAACACCCAAAGAGAAGACACTACAACTGTTTGGTCGTCTGCCCAACCCGAATGAACCCGCCTCCGACAAAAATCTTCCGGAAGCGTTTCATGTGTACTCCATGCGTCAGGCCATTGAGGAAGGGGTTCATTCTCGATGTGCTGAAAAACTACACCAACTACAAAGTGGCGTATCAACTGGCACAGAAGATCGAAGCCGCCGACGAAGAGGTAGACAGCAAGAAAGCCAAAGTAAAACTGAACCGCTGGGTGCGGCTCCACGAGCACAATATTTCCCAGAAGGTCCGGGTCATCGTCGAGCACTTTAAAGAGCACGTGATGGGGCTGCTGGGCGGTCAGGCGAAGGCGATGGTAGTCACCAGTTCCCGCAAGGAAGCGGTGCGTTACAAGTTGGCGTTTGATAAATATCTCAGCGAACACACTTCTCATAAAAAAGAGAGTTCTATCGCTGTGATGATTGCCTTTTCCGGTGAAGTGGAATTTCACAAAAATGATCCAGACAGTCTCGCACTGCTAGACCAGACGTTTACCGAGAAGGGCATGAACCCGAACCTGAAAGGTCGGGATATGCGAAAAGCCTTCGACACCGATGACTACCAGATTATGCTGGTCGCCAACAAATTCCAGACCGGCTTTGACCAGCCCAAACTCTGCGCCATGTATGTGGACAAACCGTTGGGCGGTGTTGAATGTGTGCAAACCCTCTCCCGCCTGAACCGACAGTACCCCGGCAAGGCGGAGTGCGGCACCTTTGTGCTGGACTTCGTGAATGAGCCGGAAGAAATACTTGAGGCGTTCCAGCCGTACTACCAGACCGCAGAACTGGCGGATGTATCCGACCCCGACAAGGTGTTTGACCTGTACGAAAAACTCCGTGCCAGCGGTATCTTCACCTGGAACGAAGTAGAGCGTTTCTGCGAAGCCTTCCTTGCCAAGAGCAAAAGTAATGCGGCAGTGAGCAATATCGTTAAGCCTGCGGTCAATCGCTGGCAGACACGCTACAGTTCCGCCATTGCCGCCTATGTTCAGGCAAAGGAAATGTTCGAGCGCACCAAGAAGACAAAGGATGCAGTGCTGATTGCCAATGCCGAGAACAGCTTCAAAGAGTGCAAGCAGGAAAAAGACCGGCTGGAAATCTTCAAGAAGGATTTAGGCACGTTTACCCGCTTCTACGAGTTCATGTCCCAGATTGTGGACTACGATGATCGGGAGCTGGAAAAACTCAGTCTGTTCGCTCGTTATCTGCGTCCCTTGTTACGGGAAGGGCTGCGGGAAAAGGTCATCGAAGAAGACGACATTGATCTGGATAACGTGGTGATGAGCCATTATCGGTTGTCGAAGATTCGTCAGCAGGACATTGAACTGAAGGAAGACGCTGAAGGCTATGAACTGGAACCCGGCGATGGTGGCGGCACAGCCAAACCGAAGGACAAGAAGGAAGAGTTCCTGTCGCAGATTGTCGCACGGTTGAATCAGCTGTTTATCACCGACGAGTTGAGTGATGGCGATCTGATCAACTACGCCTATACGGTGCGAGACAAGCTCACCGAGAACGACACCGTAATGAAGCAGATCGAAAACAACACAGCGGAACAGGCTCTGCTGGGCGACTTCCCGCAGGCGATTGACGATGCGGTCATGGACAGTAATGAAGCACATCAGGAAATGATGATGCAGTACCTCTCTAACCCGGAAGTGGCAAGAGGGTTTGCACGGGTTGTGTTTGATATGTTGAAAGGGTGATGTATGCCAGTTAAGGCGAGTAGTAAAAGTCTGGCTGATACCGTTGTTGTACTCGATTTTGAAACCACCGGCTTGTCGCCTGATATGGGCGACCGGGCCATCGAGATTGGTGCCGTACTGATTGAGAATGGGCGTATTACCGACCGATTCCAGCAGTTGATGAACCCCGGCATCCGGATTAATTCGTTTATCCAGAGCTACACGGGCATTTCCAATGCAATGGTGAAAAACGCCGGATCATGCGAAGCGGTCATAAAGGAGTTTGGCGAGTTTATCGGTCATCACAATTTAGTAGCTCACAACGCCTCGTTCGATAAGAAATTTCTGGATGCTGAAATGGATAGGGCAGACACTCGCTACGGTGGTGCGTTTGCCTGTTCCATGCTGATTGCCAGACGACTCTATCAGAATGCGCCGAACCATAAGCTGGGCACACTGGTTAAATACAACAACCTGCCAACAGAAGGCGTTTACCACCGGGCATTGGCCGATGCGGAAATGACTGCCCACCTTTGGCTGAGAATGCTGGATGATCTTGATAGCCAGTTTTCGATTCAGGAAGTGCCGTTTTCGCTGATGAAGAAGTTGTCACGAACGGCAAAGGCTTCTGTGGGTACGATGTTGAAGAAGCAGGCGATGGTCGCTGTTTGATTGGAAAGGCGGAACAGCCTCCGCGTTTCGCTTTCCTGACTTCATACCTATTGATTAAAAGGGTCTGCTCACATCCGAGCAGACCTGAAAGCCTGCCATCTTACAGGTTATTAAGCCTTTACTGCTGCATTTCCTTGATCAACAATCCTATCCCTGTCGCCAGTTCTTTAACTGCCTTTGGCGCATAACTGATTTCCATCCAGCGTGTATTTTTGTTGGGGAACAGAACCCAGCATCGCTGCTCCGATCTGGAGCATTCCGATCGCAGTGAGTAACCAACGCCGTACACTTTCAGTGTATTGTTTTCCAGAACCATTTTGTCGGCTTCCAGGGTTTTTCGGGTCACCACCAGATCGCCGGCCTGATTGGCTTTAACGGAAAAATGCAATGTAGGCTGCTCATTACGGGCTGCTTCATCATAAATGGCATTTGCACGCAAAAGAGAGTTCAGATAAGCCTGTAGCTCCTGACCGGATACCTGTTTATCAGAGTCGTCTATCATCATTCGTACAAATGAACTGGGCTTACCTTCAGGTTTTAAAACGGCTGCTGCCCAGAGTGACGGAGAAAGCAACGAAGAAAGCAGCGCAGAAAAAAGAAAGAATAGAAAAAGAAATACTGATTTATTCATAGCAACCGATAGAAAGAGTTTGTTATTACTCTTCTATCGGTCATGGATAGAACGTCTTAATGATTGCTATGATCCGGCGTCACCCTGATCACTTCTGCAACAGTTGTCAGCCCTGAAGCTACTTTTTGTGCGCCGGATAACCTGAGGCTATACATACCTTCTTTGGCAGCCTGACGCCTGAACTGATGAATATCAGCGTCTTGATTCAACAACTTACTCAGAGAGTCGGACATGGGCATGATTTCATACAGACCGGCCCGACCATGATAACCCGTGTCCCGGCATTCCTGACAACCCGACGGGCTGAACACTTCGCCCGGTTGTGGCGCTGACCAGGGTTTGGTCAGTGATTGCCAGTCCGCTTTCTCAATCGCAACCGGCTGTTTGCAGGCAGGGCACAAAGTACGCACCAACCTCTGTGCCATCACACCCAGAAGCGTTGCCTTGATAAGGTAAGACGGCACGCCCAGTTCCATCAAACGGGTAACGGCTGAAGGGGCATCGTTGGTGTGCAGGGTGGAAATCACCAGATGGCCTGTCAGCGCAGCCTGAACTGCCATCTCAGCGGTTTCCAGATCACGAATCTCACCCACCATGATAATATCCGGGTCCTGTCGTAAAAGCGCTCTCAAGCCACTGGCAAAGGTCAGATCAATATTGTGCTGTACCTGCATCTGGTTAAAGCTGGCCTCTACCATTTCAATCGGGTCTTCAATGGTACAAACATTGACCTTCTCGGTAGCAAGCTTTTTCAAGGTTGAGTAAAGCGTGGTGGTTTTACCCGAACCCGTTGGGCCAGTCACCAGCACAATACCACTGGTCTGGCTGGTCATTTCTTTCCAGCGGCGCTCATCTTCTCTGGAAAAACCGAGATCACCAAACCTTTTGACCAGTACTTCCGGATCAAAAATCCGCATGACCAGTTTTTCGCCAAATGCCGTGGGCAACGTTGAAAGACGCAACTCTACTTCGTTGCCATCAAGGTTAACGGTTTTCAGTCGCCCATCCTGAGGCTTTCGTTTTTCCGCAACGTTCATCCGGCCCAGTATTTTTATGCGACTGGTCACAGCTGCGGCCACTTTCGCAGGCATTTGATAAATGGAGTGCAACACGCCATCAATCCGGAAGCGCAAATGGCACTGATCTCTGCGGGGTTCAACATGAATATCACTGGCTCGCTGCTCAAAAGCGTACTGCAACAACCAGTCCACAATATTGACGATATGCTGATCATTGGCATCCGGGGACTTCATATTCCCCAGTTCCAGCATTTGCTCAAAACTGTTCAGGTTGGTTGACTGCACCCCATCGTTTTCAATCGCCCCCTGAACGGACTGGGCAATACGATAGAACTCGGTGGTAAAACGCCGAATATCCGCCGGGTTGGCAATCACACGGCGAATGTTTTTGCGATTGACATGCTGAAGGTTGTCTTCCCAGCCGCTGTACCATGGATGGGCAGAAGCAATAACCACTTCATTTTCATTGACATCCACAGCCAGAATTTCATGTCGAAGCGCATAAGCTCGCGACATCACCGGCGTGATTGCCGAAGCATCGATTTTCAACGGATCAATGGCAAAATAATCCTGTCCCGACAGGGCTGCCAACCACTGTATTAACCATTCCAGATCCAGCTTCTTGCCGGGCTCACTGGCATTGTCCAGATCCAGAGAAGCAATGTATTCGAGCGGGTGCAGCTTCAGTTGCTCAGCAGAGCGGTGTTTAGACAACACTCTGTCGGCATCGCCTTGCGATAAATGCATGGAACGCAAAAGATCCGATACCGCAGTAGCCAGATCCAGTCGCTGATGACGATGCTTAAAGGCAGCGATAGAGGCTTGAGAAGGCTTGAAGGTGGTATTATTCACGCCAGTCACGACAATTCCCTGTTGTTACTGCTTTTTATTGTAGTTGCCGTTATTCTCTCCTATTCAACGAAGCCTGTCTGCACCCGGAATAATTAAAGCGTTACGCTATAGTTCAAATAGTAATAATAATTTTAAACAGGACTCAACAATGTCTTCCGAGCCAAACAGTCATGAGCGAGAAAACGACGAAAGCCTCTCACCAATGACTGAAACCCTGCAAACCGACTCCGAAGGCATGATAGAAAATGAACCGCCCAAACCCGTCGTCAAACCTCAGACTGCCTCAGGAAAACGACTAAAAGGCAAAGGGTTGAGTCGTTTTAAGGTCAGTCAGAGCCGAACAGATAAAGGCCCGTCCATTGCTAACCACGATGCCTCCGATGATAAACCTGCTGATGCAGACTAGCCCACTGTCAATCTCGCATTAAAAGCAGTTCAAAGCCCCGTTCAGCCTTGCTTTTATCTGATGGCGTCAAATCAACATCCTGTCCCAACTCATCGGCAATCTGTTGCAGAACGGCTTCATCACCATCTATTAATTCAAGCTCCAGTTCACAAATCAGGGAACGGGCATCACCACTTTTAACCAGCCCCTGATCCAGAGCCGCCTCAACCTTTGTCCCGTTGTAATCCACCAGCCACAGAGTTCGATCGAAATCAGTGGCAAACAGCGGTTGTAACTGTTCGGCAGAAATAGTCTGCAAAGACTCCGGCCAGACCTTTGAAAGTCTGGAAAAATCCAGCTGATTACCAGAAATACTCCATTCCCACTCACCGCGCCGCGTGAGGCCGTTAATGCTTTCACCCTTTGTTTTAAGGGTTTGAAAATACACACCATTTTTTTCACGAATACGCAGTGCGACTTTCGCCTGATTCAGAGCCCGATCCGCCGTATCGTAATAGACATTGCCGAGGTGAAAAGTTTTTGGCCCTTCAACCGCGAACTTTTTCCAGAACGGATGGGTCTTAAGCTGCGGAACAGAGTTTTCAGACAATGACAATTTTAACTCGGTTTCAAAACTCATAAGAAAGCTCAACGCTTCAATAAAACAGAATTGCGGAGTTTACGTGATATCAACCGGAACGGAAGACGCTCATGCGGTTCTGTGCAGAATTGGCACAGTACTCCTATAATCTTCCGTTCAGTCAACCGGATTCGCCGTTATGCCAAGCAACTTACTGTCCAGTGTATTTGGCCGGTCACCCATAGGCCCTATACAGAAACACATATCCAAGGCTCATGAATGTGCCATGGAACTGGAACCGTTTTTTATTGCGGCGTTCGATGGCGACTGGAAAAAGGCTGAATCCATCCAGCAGAAAATTGTGCAACTGGAACACGAAGCGGACGACATGAAAAGGAGTGTCAGGCTTTCTCTGCCTAATAGTCTGTTTCTGCCCGTTCCCCGCACCGACCTGCTGGAAATTGTTACGGTACAGGACAAAGTTGCCAACCGCGCCAAGGATATCGCCGGTATTGTGCTGGGACGTCATATGGTCATCCCCCCTGAAATCCGGACTGCTTTTTTGAACTACCTGCAACGTTCTATCGCCACTTCTGCCCAGGCGGTTCGAGCCATGGATGAACTGGATGAACTGGTTGAAACCGGCTTCAAGGGAAGAGAAGTCAACCTCGTAGAACAGCTAATCGAAGAGCTGGACCGAATAGAAAGTGAAACTGATGAGCATCAAGTTGAAGTGCGAAAAATACTGTTCAAACTGGAAAAAGACCTGCCCCCCGTGGACGTCATCTTCACCTACAAAATCATCGACTGGGTTGGAGACCTTGCAGACCGAGCCTCTCGCGTGGGCAGTCATCTCCAGTTACTCCTCGCCCGCTAACTGAAATCACCAACCGGAAGCACATCCATGAGCATTATCGCAGAATATGGCACGATACTGCTGGCACTGGCCTGCCTGTTTGGTTTCTTCATGGCCTGGGGGGTTGGAGCTAACGACGTTGCCAATGCAATGGGCACTTCGGTAGGTTCCAAAGCCTTAACCATCAAACAGGCTATCTGCATTGCCATCCTGTTGGAGTTTGCCGGAGCCTATCTGGCAGGAGGGTCCGTCACCGACACCATACGCAAAGGGATCATTGATCCCAACATATCGTTATTGGTCGAGAACCCGCACCTGCTGGTTTACGGGATGATGGCCGCTCTTCTGGCAGCAGGTACCTGGCTATTGGTCGCCACCCATTACGGCTGGCCCGTATCAACAACACATTCCATTATCGGTGCCATTGTCGGCTTTGCTGCCGTTGGTATTTCAACCGAGGCTGTCAACTGGAGCAAAGTCTCTTCCATTGTTGCCAGCTGGGTCGTATCACCCGTCATGTCGGGCACACTGGCGTTTATGATCTTCATGAGCGTCCAGAAGCTGATTCTTGATACCGACAACCCTTTCAAAAACGCCAAGCGTTATGTCCCCATCTATATGTTCCTGGTCGGCTTCATGATGTCGATGGTGACACTGGTGAAAGGACTGAAGCATATTGGCTTACCACTGGATTATACCCAGAGCATTCTGCTTGCCATTGCCATTGGTCTGCTGGTGATGATCGCTGGTAAAATCTCGCTGACCAAAATCAAGGAAGACGTTCAGGCTGATAAGGAATTCCACTTCTCCAGTGTTGAGAAAGTGTTTGGCGTTATGATGATTTTCACCGCCTGCTCCATGGCGTTTGCCCACGGTTCCAACGATGTGGCTAACGCCGTCGGGCCATTGGCAGCCATTGCCAGCATTATTGGCAGTGGTGGTGAAATATCGGGCCGGGCCGGCATGCCAAGCTGGGTGTTGTTATTGGGCGCTGCGGGTATTGTTGTCGGGCTTGCTACCTATGGTTATCGAGTTATGGCCACCATAGGTACCCATATTACCGAGCTGACCCCCAGCCGTGGTTTTGCCGCAGAGCTGGCAGCAGCTTCTACCGTGGTACTGGCCTCAGGCACCGGTTTGCCGGTGTCTACCACTCACACACTGGTCGGTGCCGTTCTGGGTGTTGGTCTGGCCCGGGGTATTGGTGCTCTGAACCTGAGGGTGATTGGCACCATATTCATGTCCTGGCTGATTACTCTGCCAGCCGGCGCTTTCCTCGCCATTGTCTATTATCACTGCCTGCATTTTATCTTTGGCTGATCATTTAATTAACAACAGGTGCCGGCAGGCTCTCTATCGTCGCACCCGGAGGCGCAATCAAAAGGACCATAATGAACTTTCCGGGTGCCCTGGATCGTGAAGTGTGTCCCTAACCGGGTGTCTTGCAGCATGGCGGCCGTATTGCCGCACACCCTTTCAGGCTTGCCCGTTATAAAACGATGATGGTCATCCAGTTGAAAACTGTGTGGATACCCGGATACAGTTCCTTTGTAGGCCGCGATCTGGCCGTAGTCTTCACAAATATCTTCAAGGTTATCCAGTTTAAACGCCCGTATTGTCATGGAGTAAAATGCAATACCGCCTATTTTCGCTTCTATCTCGGGATTGTTAATGGTTACAGGCGCTTTGGATAACAACCGGTAGTCAGAGCAACCCAGTTCATTTAAAAGACGCCTGAAGTCTTCAATATACAGAGCCCCGCTCAGGCACTCGCCAAGAAGAACGGGGTCGTCCTTTAGTGACTCAGGTATACGCTGACCGGAAAAGACATCTGAAAAGAGCAATTCCCCTCCCGGCTTAAGAACCCGAAAAATTTCTTTAAAAACCTCTCTTTTATAGGGCGAAAGATTGATGACACAGTTTGAAACAACCACATCAACCGACTCGCTCTCGATCCCCAGGCATTGCAATTTTTCAATATAACCTGACCTGAACTCAACATTAGGTGCCTGTTGAAAGCCCAGTTTCTCCATCATTGAGGGCAGATAGCGCCTGGCGACAGACAGCTGTTCATCGGTCATATCAATACCGATGACCAAGCCATTTTTACCCACCAGCCCGGAAAGAATATAAGTATCCCTGCCGGTGCCACAACCAAGATCAAGCACGGTACACCCGTCCAGAGACGCTGGAATGGGCGAGCCGCAGCCGTAAAAGCGGTCAGTAATTTCCTGGTCTATAAGCTTCAGAATGTCCCGGGCAGGCAAAGGCATTGTGTTGGGCTCAGAACAGCAGGCATTGGTTTTAAGATCCCCGGTTCCGGAAAGAACACGACCATAATACTCTTTGAGAGCTTCGTGATTATGGGACATATTTTTCATCTGTGTTCACCTTTACCTTCCGCGCTTTTAAGCAACGGTTCAATAATGCCCGTGAAAAACAGGGCAGCCAGAATTCCGCCCATGACCGGACCTGCGATGTAGACGGAGATGAAACCATAATGATGGTCGGGAAATGCTGCGTCCTTCCAGCCACAAAGCATGGCCAGAAGACGAGGCGATAAATCCCTTGCCGGATTAAGCCCTGACTGGGTCAAGGGGGCGATAATTGAAATGATGGCCGTCAGGGTCAAACCGATAAAAAAGGGTGCCATGGTTTGATCTGGCCGCCCGACGTTACACCCATCGGTTAAAGCAAGAATCATAAAAACAAGTACAAAAGTACCAATAATCTCCGCAAAAAACGCGTTGCCGGTGGAAACCAACGCATTTTTTCCCGCAAGAGGGTTTGGGTAATACTCACCAAATATCATGCCACTGGTGACAGATGATTCTGTTCCGCGAATAATGCCATGGAGAGACTCATACTCAATTATGGAACTGGAAAAAAGCAGATAGACAAGAACAGCTGCGACAAAAGCACCGGCAAACTGTGCAATAAGGTAACAGGGCAGCTTGGTTGCAGGCATTCGCCGACAGATTACCATAGCAATACTGACAGCAGGGTTGAGGTGAGCGCAGGAGAGTTTTCTTGTGGCGTAGATGGCCAGCATCACGGCTATACCCCACACCATAGCCACTTGAAAAAGCCCCGTAAGAGCAGAAAACAGAACCGTTACAGCCACTGAACCGCAGCCAAACAAAACAAGGATCAACGTTCCGACAAACTCTCCGACAAACTCTCCGACATAGCTTTTCAAATAAATCATCCGGGGGTTCCCTAAAACAAGGCTTGCCTGAGAAGAAAGCGACTGGAAAAGTCCGAACATTCAAAACCGACCTGAACAAACCACGACCAAGTTTAGTCCAGAATATCTCACTGACCATGGCTTATTAATACTCCGACAGCCTGATATGATGAACGAGTTGCCAAAGTCGTTAACTCCAGCATCAAGGCGACCCGAAACCGGTACCAGAATATGTCAGATAACATTCAGCCTGATCTGCGATCAGCCCTTTCACGTCTCATTCAACTGCCTTCCGTCAGCTCTACCCAGCCAACACTCGACATGGGCAATTTACCGGTTATCCACGAACTGGCCAGTTGGTTCGAGAGCATGGGGTTTCACTGTGAAATCATGCCGGTTCCGGAACATACGGAAAAAGCCAATCTTATTGCCACACTGGGGCAGGGGTCCGGCGGTCTGGTTCTGGCAGGTCACACCGATACCGTGCCCTTCAACGAGCAACTCTGGCAAACGGATCCGTTCAGACTGGTTGAAAAAAACAACCGGTTCTATGGCCTTGGCAGTTGCGATATGAAAGGTTTCTTTCCGCTGATTATGGAAGCCGCCAGAGAGTTTCAGGAAGGCGATCTGAAAGCTCCCCTGATCATTTTAGCCACTGCCGATGAAGAATCTTCCATGTCCGGCGCCAGAGCACTCGCTACCGCTGGCCGCCCTAAAGCCCGTTATGCTGTTATTGGCGAACCTACTGGTCTGACCCCGATTTACATGCACAAAGGCATTATGATGGAGCGAATCCGGGTTATTGGTCAGTCGGGGCATTCCAGCAATCCGGCACTGGGAAAAAATGCCATGGAGACGACTCACAAAGTGATCTCTGAAATCATGGCATTCCGGTCAGAGCTGGCTGAACACTACAACAACCCGGGATTCTCAATCCCTTCTCCCACCATCAACCTTGGCTGTATCCATGGTGGCGACAACCCTAACCGTATCTGCGGCCAGTGTGAGCTGGATTTTGATGTTCGCCTATTGCCCGGCATGAACAGCGATGAAATCCGCCTGAAGCTCAACAACCGGTTGCAGCCCATTGCCCGTGCCGATGGCGTGAAACTGACACTGGAACCCATTCAAGCCTGTATTGACCCATTTTCAGGAATGGCTGACTCGGAACTGGTCAAAACCTGTGAAGCTTTAACCGGATATAAAGCCCAGTCTGCCGTATTCACAACCGAGGCACCTTTTTTCAGCCAGATGGGAATGGACACCGTGGTTCTGGGCCCCGGTGATATTGATCAGGCGCATCAACCGGATGAGTTTCTTGCTCTGGATCGGATCGAGCCAACAATCCGTTTGCTAAAAGCCCTGATCAGGCAGTATTGTCTCTAGGAGCCTGTCGGACTTACCACTGACCTACTGCGAAAAAGCCCGACAGGCTCTCAGGCGCAATCGCTGGCTGCACGAAGCAACCAGCGAATTAACGAAGAATCATAAATAACTGGCAAGTTTGTGAACGATTTCAGTACCGAGTACGTAAAGTTTTTTCGTCAGTCTTCTCCTTATATTCATGCCCATCATGGCAAGACCTTTGTCATTACTCTGGGGGGAGAAGCTCTGGCGCACGAAAACCTGACCAATATCATTAATGATATTGCGCTGCTCAGCAGTTTGGGGGTGCGCATGGTGCTGGTCTATGGTGCCCGTCCACAGATCGAGTGCCGACTGAAGGAAAAAGGTCTTCAATCTGACTTTTGTCAGAATCGTCGCATTACCGACAAGCAAAGTCTGGAATGCGTCATGGATGCCGTCGGTAACCTGCGGGCACTGATTGAATCAAGGTTGTCTTCCAGTCTGGTGAACTCGCCCATGCAGGGTGCCAGCATCCGGGTGGTCAGCGGTAACTTTGTCACTGCCAAGCCTTTAGGCGTGCTGGATGGCATCGATTTTCAGCATACCGGCGGCGTTCGTCGAATCGACGACAAAGCCATTCATCAGCTGTTGGACAACGACTATATTGTTTTACTGCCTTGCCTTGGACTCTCTCCCACGGGTGAAGTGTTTAATATAGAAGTCGAGGAACTGGCCACTCATACCGCTATTCATTTGCAGGCTGAAAAGCTGATACTTTTTGGTAAACAGGCGGGAGTGGTGGGAGAAAACGGCCAATTGATCAGTCAACTGTCTCCGGGCGTTGCAGGCCGCTATCTGGATGAGCTGAAAAAACAGGATGAACAGATTCACCTTACACGTCTATTGTCTTCTGCAATAACAGCTTGTCTTGGCGGCGTAGAACGAGCCCAGCTGGTGAATTTTCAGGAAGACGGTTCGCTATTGCTCGAACTGTTTACCCGGGATGGCAGAGGCACAATGATCTCTGCCGATCGCTATGAAGAAATTCGTACCGCTACCATTGAAGACGTCACAGGCATTCTGGAACTCATCAGGCCACTGGAAGAGGCTGGCGCTCTCAGACGTCGCTCCAGAAAAGAGCTGGAAAGAGAAATCGGCCTGTTTCGGGTCATAGATCTGGATGGCACCATCATAGGTTGCGCTGCCATTCATCCTTTCCCCGGAGAGAAAACCGCTGAACTGGCCTGCCTGGTGGTACATCCTGAATATCGTCGGAATCAGCGTGGCGACAGTCTACTGGAAGCTATTGTTGAACAGGCGAAGCAACAGAAGCTGGAACAGGTTTTTGTGCTAACCACGCAAACCATTCACTGGTTTATAGAGCGAGGATTCAGGCAAACCAATGCAGAAGCACTGCCACCCAGCAAAAGGCAGCAGTACAACGTTAAGCGTCAATCCAAGATTCTGATGCTTGTTATTTAGTTTCAGCAACATTCCGGGCAGGAGGCATTAAAGAAGTGTGCATAAGCTCCTCAAGTGCCTCTTTTTCTGATAGCTGATCATCAAGCAGAGTAATTTTATAGCCATTCGCTCTGGCATATGCGTAACCAGCCGTCCAGGTGGCGGGATAGGTCTTTCCTTCAAATTTGAACGACTTAACAATGACCAGGTTGTGGTGGGGCTGCAAGCCAAAGTGCTCCAGCAGTGATGCCATGTAGGTCAATGTGCCACAATATTGATTACTTTTAGCCGGTTTAAACGAACCGCTGTAGACAAAGTCGGATGGCAAAGTAACAACACGTTCTTTTGTCATTGGCGGCAATGTTGCTTCAAAATCTTTGAACAGGTTTATTTCGTTCTCACTGTTTTTTGATGCCAGTGCTTCATCCAAAGCTTTTACCGTGAAGTTATCACAGGCATACTTTGCTGCCTTTTCAAGTTGTTCAACGGTTAAATGGGAACGAAGCCCCATGTCTACGGTGTAGTCATAGAAATAACCGCTTAAATAGTATGTGTCGGGCATTGCGGATCTGGCATCCTGTTCAGCCTGCTGCCATATGAACTGATTTTTTGGCTCAGTCTCTTTTACAACAAACAGCTCTTCCATAGATTCTTTGCAAGCCTTGAAGTCAACATATGAAGAACTATCAGCCGCTTCGCAATGCCGAGTCATAACCTCTGGATGCAAATGCTCGTACCCCTTGTAAGCCTTATTTAGCCCAAACCCCATTTGAGACCTGGCAAAGAGAGTATGGGTTTTGTTTCTGTCATAGCCTGACTCAAATAACAGAAAGTTTTTATCGCCTTCTTCTGATTGGTCATCATTAACCTGAACTTTAGTATCTGCTAACCATTTATAAGCTATCTGGGCTGATGCACCACCTAATTCAACAATGCCATAGCTATTTTTTGAGTCAGCATAGACATAATTCACCCCTAACCAGTTATATGCTCCCTCCATAGAACCATCCAAAACCCGCAATTCAAGAGAGTGTTTATGCTCATCAACTCCAAACTTGATCAGTTTGCTTCTGATCATCTTAAGCAATCGCCCGGCACCCAGCCTGTCTTCCCTTTTTCCTGCTGTCATACCAAGAAACAACATGGACTGACTGTTTGGCTGATTACTATTTTCATTAAGCATGGTTACAATTTTTTCAGCCGAATCATCTGTTAGGCCACCATCCTCCTCCTTCAAAGCACTGGCCTGAATAATTTTTGAAGACCTTATCAAGCGAAACTCTTCATCAGTATTGTTTCGGCCAAAAAAGAACGCCACTAACCTAGAGCCTGAACTTCCATCATCAAGAACTACAATTTTTCGGGTTTCCAGATATTGCGATTCACCACCAGCTGACACGATAGTAGAAAAAGGAAACAGTAATAAAATTATGATTTCCCTTACTTTGATCAATCTGGCTAGCCTGAAAAAAAATGGAAGCAACGACCGCATTTTGCACCCTGCATTTTTTCTATTCTAAATTCGCAACCCTAAAGGTTAGTTCAGGAGGGATTATTCGCCAGCAATAATGTCTGACATTTTGCTATCAAGGTAGTCGGTTCTGGTTTGTATACTCCGATGCAGCGCTCCAACGGCTCCAGCCATCATCTCTCTAACCCAGAATTCGTACTTTTGACGTTTCAGAATCATGATAGCCGCCTCATATTCATCCATATACTCGTAGGGTTTGGCGTACGGGTTTTCATCACTGAGTTCTTTCTGAAACTTCAGTTCATCCATCAATTCTTTATGATATTTGTGCAAAGCCAGTGTTTTTTCCACAAAGTCCGGCAGCTTATCTTTGGCGAGCCGCCGAATAGTATTCACCTCTTCCCGTCCTGTGCGCTTACGCCGCCAAGGGCCAAACCCTGTGGTCTGTTTTCTTCCTTTTTGAATGGCTTCAAAACGATTTTCATTGATTCTTGTGTTAATCCTTTCCAGCACAAAATCCACAGTAAAGAAAAAACCAAACGATGCTAAACCTACAAGGTCTGGCTTTGGTAAGGCAGGCATAGTTGTCTGTCTGGGGGAGCCTTGAATAAAAGACCAGCCTAGCTTCAAACTATGAGTGAGTGTAGAGTTAACCGTGTCTCTTATTAATTTGATCATGTAAAGACCAACACCATCCTTGGCAACATGAGCCGCTGTTTCAGCATGACGGTTCAGCATTTCCCTGTTAGCATCGTTTCTGGCAAGTCCTGGCATTTCCTGATCGAGGATTCGCTGGTATTCGTCCAGTGTCTTTTTCCTTTTTACTGTTGATAATCCTGCCTTTTTGGCAAGCCCCGGAAAAACTGTTTTCAACCAGCCCGATTTGTTTGTTTCCAGATGGAATGTTCTTTCTGTCACTCTGGGGTCATTGGCTGCACGGTTGAACAGCGCTTCTCGTCTGGCAGGGTTCATAGTGGCAAACTTGGTTTCCCACAAGTCTTGACCACGGCCTTCCCACTCCTTATCCATCTTGCGCAGATCGGCAGTCACCGTCGTATAGAGGACGTCGTACAGTCTGAACGCTTTTCTGACATTTTCGCGACGGTGTAAATAACGAGCTTTGCCTTCTTCCAGTTTTATTACATCGTTCAGTGAGTAGGCGTTGGGGGCCATGGCCAGCCGCTTCTCAGCGTCTTTTTCCAGTTCAGCGTAAGCATTATAAATTCTTGCCAATGTCTCATGACTGCATACATAACGCAGACTGCGCAGAAACATTCTGAATTTCTTCTCATCCAGTTCACTGATGTAGTTCAGCTCTGAACCATCCAGACGAAAATCGCCTGAGAGCTGCATTTTCTGGATAGCTTTCAATGCCTTTACCATTCTTATCGCATGAGTCATCCCACTCCAGAGGGCGTAGTATCCAATGTAATAAAGAAGATTCAGTACAGCAGCGATGCCCCCACTGCCCACACCCAGAATAAAGGTGCTGAACAATGTGCCCAAGGTTCCTATCAGCGCTTCTTTTTTGTTTCTGAGCGCCTTACGCTTGAGACGGTTAAGCAAATCATGCCGGGGGATTTTTATACCTTTGCCATTGTCCACAACAGTGCGAATATACTTTTTATCTTCGCTGTCGAGCTCATAGCGGTTAGCAATCGGACGCTCAAGACCAGGAGGAGTCGCAGCAGGATTCGAACGATCAAACGCCATAAAATTGGCTGACGAATCGCACTGATCCATATGCGCTCTGGCCGGATCAGGCTGATAACCCAAATACCAGCGAATCCGGTTTTTGACCTCCAGAATCCGCTCAAACGTAATATCCCGATCTTCTCGCAACCCTTGAGAAACAGCTATTTCAGCGACTGTTTTTTCAGCAGCGTCCCGGATTTCCTTTGTGTTTTTATGTTCGTCGTGGCTGTGCCTGACCACGGTATCAACGAAATGCGGCATCAGAGCCCGTTCCAGAAATCCAACCGGCAATCTGCGATCCTGAGATAAAAAGCGGTAAGCCAACTCAGTCGTCGAAAGTTCCACATCAACCTTTATGGAATCCATCACCGCTTTTTTGACTGATTTCGTACCACCCGCAAGCACTTCAACTCTCTGGTCATCAATAGTTTGGCGCTGAAGCTGACCAATACCATGCAGCTGCATAACACAAGCTATTTCATAGTCTTTGATATTTCTGTGATACTCATCCGGAATGCGGGTAGAAGCTTCTTTACTGAACGACTCGTGAAGACTCATGACCCGATGAACAGAAGGTTTGCCAAACAGCAAGCGCTTAAAGCCGCTGGACAGGAAAGCCAGGGCCGAGACAATGTGCCCCTTCCAGGTCTGGTATTCCGAAACGCCCAGCTCCCGGCTGTTCGGGTTTGATAAAGACGGCAATGCCGCAGCTGGCCTGACATCAGAAAAATTGCCAGCCCTGAATCTATGCATACCTCTTAATCCCTGAGATATTGTCATTCGGTATGAATTAGATTTTTTTACTTCAATTTAGAGTTAAAAAGCCTTTTAAAATCATAAAAAGAAATAAAAAATTCTGCTTGTAACAACTTTTAAACTATAGATGGTGGCGTGTTTAAGGTCAGAATAGGGGCAGGAAGAAGTGAATACTGTTTCTTTCACCCGTTAAGTGACAGAAACAGTATGAGACAATACTTGAAGATTTTGCTTCAATCTTTACGGTCAAGCACCAGATAGCTGAAGGTCAGTGGGTCATCATCTTCAGATTGCATATCTTGTCTGGCCGTTTCCAGCCAGTCGCTTTCAACAATTTCAGGAAAAAAAGCATCGCCTTCAAAGCTTTGATAAACCTTTGTCAGATACAGCCGGTCAGCCTTATCCAGAGCCTGTTCATAGATCTGCGCGCCACCAATCACCATCACTTCATCGTTGCCATTGATCAGGGCAATGTCTTCAGCCAGCGCCAGCGCTTCAGTAAGGCTATGAACCACTTTCACCCCATCATGCTGCCACTCGCTGTCTCTGGTAATGACTATATTGGTTCGCCCCGGCAGAGGTTTACGCAGGGAGTCAAACGTCTTGCGTCCCATGATAATCGGCTTACCCATCGTCACCGCTTTGAAATAACGCAGGTCACCGGGCAGATACCAGGGCATTTTATTGTTGATGCCGATTGCGTTGTTTTCCGCAACGGCAGCGATCATGGCTATTTTCATTACTCACACAAGGTAGTCAGTTCAGTTAGTCATCATTGTGTTGATGAAACTGAATAGATTCAACTATTCATTCAGCTATCCATTCACTCATTAGCATGCAACAAAACCCACCAGCACCCGACAAACTATAACCAGGCCCTGACTACGACATGTTCCCTCTGGCTAATTAGCTCATATCTCTGATTAGCGAATATATATGATCAAATTACGTGGCTATTTCACGTAACTATTTCAGACCGCCTTCCTCGAAGGCGGTCTTTTTTTATAAAACCGGGATTACTTATGATCCGGATTAAACACGCCCACATTTTCATGGCCTTCTTCACGAAGGTGCATGGCATGCAGCTGACTCATTACGCCTTTTTCACAATACAGCAGGTAGTGCTTTTCTCTATCCAGTTCTGCAAACCTGGTTCGTAACTGATAAAAAGGCACATGCATCACTTCACGATCCTGCATGGAGAACGGTTTGATCTCTTCTTCATCAGGATGACGAATATCAATGATAATCTCGCCCTGATCCACATGATCCACCACTTCCACTTCTTCACGGGTCAGGTCATCGGCAATGATATCGCTGACAGAAACGACACGACGCTCTGCAACGGCTTTATCCAGCTGGGCAAAATCAAAACGCTCTTCTTCTGCTGCAATCTTTTCAGGCTTGGCTTTAGTGGTTGGGTTCTTGGAAATAACCGCGCAGTACTCAGGAATATTTTTCACAAATTCCTCGGTACCAATACGAGCGGAGATATCAATAATATCCTGCTTGTCCATTGCCACCAGCGGACGCAACACCAGATGATCGGTTGCTGCATCAATCACAGCCAGATTGGTCAACGTCTGGCTGGAGACCTGAGCGACAGCCTCACCAGTCACCAAAGCTTCAACATGCATTTCTTTGGCGGCCGAGGTAGCAGCCCTGAGCATCATTCGCTTGAGAATCACGCCCATCTGGGAGTTATCCACATTCTTCAGAATTTCCTCAACCACGCCTTCAAACGGAATAGTGACAAACTGAACATTGTGGGAGGAACCAAAACGGCTCCACAGGTAATAAGCCACTTCCTTAACCGCCAGCTCATGGGCATGACCACCCAGATTAAAGAAACAGAAGTGGGTACGAATACCACGCTTCATAGTCAGGAAGCTGGAAACCGTTGAGTCAAAGCCACCGGAGATCAACGACAGTACCGGCTCCATGGAACCCAGTGGATAACCGCCAAGACCTTCACCACGGGCAGTCTCGAGGAAATAGCGGTCACGCTTGATCTCAATTTTTACCGTCACATCCGGATTCTTAAGTTTTACACCGGCCGCTTCAGTCTGAACATTCAGGCCACCACCCACCTGCTTTTCCACATCAATAGACTGGAAATCATGGGAACCCTGTCTGGCGCAGGTCACACGGAAGGTTTTGCCTGTCAGTCGTTCACGAAAAGCTGGCAGGGCTTTCTCCAGAATGTCATCAATGGTGGTCAGAGGGTATTCCGTCACCTGCATCCAGTAAGCAATGCCGGGAATATGGCTCAAATGATCTTTCGTTTCAGCCAGCAGAACAGGGTCATCAGACGAGGTCGTTACCTCAATAAAGTCCCAGGTGCCACGAACATCAACACCCGCATCAGAACGCTTGAGGATGGCACGAATATTCTTTCGCAGCACTTTAATAAAACGCTTGCGCACCGGAGTACTTTTAATCGTAATTTCCGGAAACAGCTTAATGATGAACTTCATGGTTCTGGACTACCGTGATCATGCCGCAGGCACTCTTTAGCCCGAATATTTCATAAAATGCATGCGCTATTGCTACATCCCTTGAAAACTCTCGCTTGTACCTGCAATGGCTTCGGACTGATGTGTCCGAAGCATTTTTGGTAAAAAAGCACTATTTCCATGGGCTGTTGACAGTTGGCAGCAAATTTATGAAATATTCGGGTTAGGATGATGAGAGTAAGGTGATTAAGTACTCAACCATACGAAATCATATTTTCTGACTCATTGTTCAGGTGCTCTGACTGCGTTGCAACTCTGGTCACATAGCTTGCTATGCTCCCGCCGTTGCGCCTTGCAGAGCACCTGCCCAATAAGCCAGAAATATTCGATTCCGTATGGCCGAGTACTTAAAGCTTACTGCAACCTGACAGCAATGTTTTGAGAAAAAATAGAGAGAAAAGTGCCGGAATTATACAGAAACACGCGGTTGTGACACATCCCCCAAAATTTTCTGGTCTCTGTCTTCTACCACCAGCACCACCGGAGATAAATACCTGCAAGCATTAGTAGTCAGCGCAGTTTCACGATACACTGACTGCCGCCTGCCATCGGGAACAGAAAAGCAGGCCATCCCGGCTTTTTTACACTGGTACATGCACCAACCGGACTCAAATAATCCAACTGTGCATCAAATTAGTGCATAAGAACCGTTTGCCATGTTTACTTTTAGTGCATATAGACAGGATTTCACTGCTAAATCCTTCAACACAGCTGCACAAGAGGGCATGAAACAGCACTTTGGAAAGCTGGCACGCCGTTTGCTTTTCCAGATGCAGATCAGTCACACCTGTGGCCACCATTGAGCCCGGCGGAAGATCATTCAATCGACTCAACAATATTGACGTTGAAGATTGACGTTGAAGATCAGAGCCAAAAGCGATGCTCTCAGTTTTGAGCTAAGTCCTCTGGAGGAAATAATAAATGTCCAAGACCCTGAACCTGATCAAGGATCACGACGTTAAATGGGTTGACCTGCGCTTCACCGACACTAAAGGTAAGGAACAGCACGTTTCCATGCCAATCAGTGAAGTAGACGGCGAGTTCTTCGAACTGGGTAAAATGTTCGACGGCTCCTCCATTGCAGGTTGGAAAGGCATCAACGAATCCGACATGATCCTGATGCCAGATGACAGCAGCTCTGTAATCGATCCTTTCACCGACGAAACCACCCTGAACATCCGTTGCGACATCATTGAACCTGCCACCATGCAGGGCTATGAGCGCGACCCTCGTTCCGTTGCCAAGCGTGCGGAAGAGTACCTGAAGTCCACCGGCATTGCTGATACTGCTTTCTTTGGCCCTGAGCCAGAGTTCTTCGTCTTTGATGACGTTAAGTGGAAAGTAGACATTTCCGGTGCTGCTTACGAAATCAACTCTGAAGAAGCGCACTGGGCCAGCAACGCCACCTTTGCCGACGGCAACACAGGCCACCGTCCAAAGGTTAAAGGCGGTTATTTCCCGGTTCCTCCGGTCGATTCCCTGCACGACCTGCGTGCCAAAATGTGTCAGGCCATGGAAGATCAGGGTCTGGACGTTGAAGTACACCACCACGAAGTCGGCACCGCCGGTCAGTGTGAAATCGGTGTTAAATTCAACACGCTGGTGAAAAAAGCTGACGAAGTTCAGATTCTGAAGTACGCCGTACACAACGTTGCCCACGCCTACGGCAAAACCGCTACCTTCATGCCTAAGCCTCTGGTGGGTGATAACGGTAGCGGCATGCACGTTCACATGTCTCTGAGCAAAGACGGTGACAACCAGTTTGCTGGCGACGGTTACGCCGGTCTGAGCGAAACGGCACTGTACTACATCGGCGGTGTGATCAAACACGCAAAAGCCATTAACGCTTTTGCCAACGCTTCCACCAATTCTTACAAGCGTCTGATTCCAGGCTTCGAAGCGCCGGTCATGCTGGCTTACTCTGCCCGTAACCGTTCTGCTTCTATCCGTATTCCTTACGTGAACAGCCCTAAGGCTCGTCGTGTAGAAGTTCGCTTCCCTGACCCGACGGCTAACCCATACCTGTGCTTCGCAGCACTGCTGATGGCGGGTCTGGACGGCATCAAGAACAAGATTCACCCTGGCGATGCTGCGGACAAGGATCTGTATGACCTGCCAGCTGAAGAGGCCAAGGAAATCCCTGTTGTGGCTGAAAGCTTCGAAGAAGCTCTGGCGGCTCTGGATTCTGACCGTGAATTCCTGACTGCAGGCGGTGTATTCACCGACGATATGATCGATGCTTACATCGAACTGAAGAAAGAAGAGTGTCTGGCGATCAGCCAGACCACACACCCTGCAGAGTTTGACCTGTATTACTCCGTATAATCCAGACCCTGACATGCCAGTCAGCCTTTTCTGACTGGCATTTTTTTATCAGCGCAGTAAGCTATCTGAATACCCTTATTCACTGGTAGATTCTAATGAAAATAAATACTCTGCCACTGCTTCTGCTATTGATGATTCAACCCTTCAACGCCAGTGGGCAAATCTATAAAACCGTTGATGAACATGGCAATACCGTGTTTACCGACAAGCCGCCAGCTTCACGCCCCAGTGAACCTGTGATACTAAAACCCGCAACAAGCCTGCCTGCACCAGATCGTTCAACGTACAACACCACACCTTCACCCCCAACGCCGGTAGAGCCTGAAATAGCGACTTACAGCGCTTTTTACATTGGCAGCCCAGCTAATAATTCAACGGTTCGGAATAATGGCGACTTCACCATAAAAATATCGATTCGACCCAGTTTGGCCAGAGGACATAAAGTGCGCTTTTTTATTGATGGTAAGCTGGTTTCAGGTCCCCAACGATTACTGAGCCATAACGTCAAAAATATGGATCGGGGAACCCATCAGCTTAAAGCAGAGGTTCTGGATAATTCCGGCAAAGTGATTCAGAAAACTGAAAGTACTGTGCATGTGCAGCGTACCATATTCAGACCTCCCGCTTCCTGAGAGGCCGTCTTAAAAACTGACAGTGACATAAATACTTAATACCATACCCGGCAAATCGACCAGTAATGTAAGCCCTGAAATCACTCTCTTCAGCATCATAAAAAACGCACCATTTCGGTGCATTTTTCATGATGAATCTCTATAATTCTCCTGTCAGGCAACACTGCTGTGCATAGTACACCCATTGCATCCATTGCTATGCAGTTCTGGTTCAATTCTTGCTGTATTCCATCCAGAATGAACAACCACTGCACACTTACTTTTCAGGCATTTAAAACGTGGCATATCAAACAATAAAAACATTATCAGGAATGTTCAGGTGATCGAACAATTTGTACTTGACAACCTCAATACCGCTGTTATCGCACTTGATCAGGACTTACGGATCAGCTACCTCAATCACGCTGCCGAAAACCTGCTGGATATCAGTGAACGACGCAGTCACAGCCAACCCGTTGAAACACTGCTGTCTCAGGCAAGCCTTGAAAAAGATCTGAAGCGGGCACAGTCGCAACAACAGCAGTTCACCCGCCGCAAGGCCAGCATTAATATCAACAACGAACTTGTGACGGTTGATTACACCGTCACCCCTGTTGACTATTCAGGCATCAGTGTTCTGCTGGAAGTACATCCAAGGGATCGGTTACAAAGGATTACCCGGGAAGCCTCTTTGATTGCCAAACAAGAAACCGCCAAAATTCTTGCCCGGGGCATGGCACATGAAGTGAAGAACCCTCTTGGGGGTATTCGAGGTGCTGCACAGTTACTGGAAAGGCAACTTGAAGACAGTGATCAGAAAGAGTTCACCAAAATCATCATCGAAGAAGTTGACCGGCTTCGCGATCTGGTGGATCAAATGCTGGGGCCAATTAAACCCCCCAGCCTTAAAGAGCTGAATATTCACGAAGTCACCGAACGTGTGGTTCAACTGATCGAAGCAGAAACCGGCGGTGCCATCCAGTTTGTTCGGGACTACGACCCCAGTATTCCGGAAATACCTGCCGACCGGGAGCGGCTCATTCAAGCCATTCTGAATCTGGTTCGTAATGCCATGCAGGCTATTCAGCAACACATGCCATTAAGTGACGGACAGATTGTTATTCAAACCCGGGTGATCCGACAGTTCACTATTGCCAACGAACGTTGCCGACTGGTGTGCAATATCAGCATTATCGATAACGGCCCCGGCATTCCCGACGACCTGATCGAAAACATTTTCTACCCGATGATCAGTGGCCGCGCCGAAGGCACGGGGCTGGGGCTGCCTATGGCACAGTCGATTATCAGCCAGCACAAAGGGCTCATTGAGTGTGAAAGCAGACCGGGCCGAACCTGTTTCCATGTTTATATACCCATTGCTCAGTAAGCGGCACAGCCTCTGTGCATAACAGGAGTGTTCATGACTACCGATTCACAAGTCTGGATTATTGATGATGACCGATCGATTCGCTGGGTGCTGGAAAAATCCCTGCAAGGCGAAGGGCTTAATGTAGAGTCTTTTGACTGTGCGGATAAAGCTATAGAGGCACTGGGCACAAACAAACCGGAAGCCATCATCAGCGATGTCCGCATGCCGGGCACCAATGGTCTGGCCTTTCTCAAGCAGGTACAGGAAAGCTATCCCGAGCTGCCCGTTATCATTATGACCGCCCACTCGGATCTGGACAGTGCAGTAGCCTCTTACCAGAGCGGTGCTTTTGAGTACTTACCCAAGCCTTTTGATATTGACGATGCCATTTCCCTGACCAAACGGGCACTGGAACACAGTCGCCAGCAGACGCAGGAAGTCAGTATTGAGCCTGTAGACACGTCCACCGAAATCATTGGTGAAGCTGCCGCCATGCAGGAAGTGTTTCGCGCTATCGGGCGTTTATCCCATTCCAATATCACCGTGCTGATCAACGGTGAATCCGGCACAGGTAAAGAGCTGGTTGCCCGGGCACTGCACAGACACAGCCCAAGAGCGGCCAATCCGTTTATTGCACTGAACATGGCAGCCATACCGAGAGACCTGATTGAATCAGAGCTTTTTGGCCATGAAAAAGGTGCCTTTACCGGAGCCGGAGCCATGCGTAAAGGTCGCTTTGAACAGGCGGGTAACGGCACGCTCTTTTTGGATGAGATTGGCGATATGCCAGCCGATACACAAACCCGGCTGCTCAGGGTTCTGGCCGATGGCGAATTTTACAGAGTGGGTGGTCACACACCTGTAAAAGCCGATGTAAGGATCATTGCGGCTACACATCAGGATCTTGAACGACTGGTTGAAGAAGGTAAGTTTCGGGAAGATTTATTCCACCGTCTAAACGTTATTCGGGTTCATTTGCCCAAGCTCAGTGAACGCTCTGAAGATATTCCAGCGCTGGCACGACACTTTCTTGATCAGGCGGCTAAAGAGTTAAACGTTGAAACCAAAATTCTCACGCCCGAAACCGAAAGCTACTTCGCCCTGCTGCCCTGGCCCGGCAATGTCCGGCAGCTGGAAAATACCTGCCGCTGGCTGACGGTGATGGCTTCAGGCAGAGAAGTGCTGATATCTGATCTACCACCGGAGCTTATGGATAGAAAGCTGCTGGATAATAAACTGTTGGATCAGGACCAACTTCCACAGACGGTACAATCCGACAGCTGGGAGCAGCTGTTGAAGCAATGGGTAGAGAAGGAGCTAGCCATTGGCCACTCAAATATTCTTGAAAAAGCGGTTCCGTCCTTTGAGCGCATTCTGATTGAATCAGCACTGCAGCACACCGGCGGGCGTAAGCGGGATGCCTCTGAACTACTGGGCTGGGGGCGCAATACTCTCACCCGGAAGATAAAAGAGCTGGGGATTGTTGACAAAGCCATTTCTGACTAAAAACCCCGTAGGAAGGAGTCAGGCTTCTGACGCTGGCTCTTTCCACCTATCCTGCTATTGATCCATTTATCCACAGGCTCTTTAGCCTCTGAAACGACGTACTTCCTATCCTGCTGATTTCTATAGAATTTCGATCTATCAACTGAGTACCGACCTGCTGGCAGTCTCTATAATCAAAGTTCAGGGATAAATCAGAAAAGATGTTGATTAAGGAGTACCCTCATGGACGTTAAACGCCAAGTAAAATGGATGTCTGGCGCAGTGCTTTCCATTCTGTTTGCAGTCACAATGCCTGTTCAGGCAGACACTTCCAAGAAAAAAACAATGATCATCGCGGGCCCCATTGGCAAAAGCTCCAGTGCTTCAGCCAGAATTACGCTGGTGATTCCACCCAGACCCGACAAAGCCAAACCATCAGCCTCCCAGAAAAAAGAGTCTGATCAATCCGTTGATAAAAAAACTCAAAAATAGTCTCGAAAACGGAACCCCTGACACCTCTCACGGGTTCCGCGATTCATATAAAAATGCAGCATACCAAATAAGCTGATTTGGTTTTTGTATATACCCATTGGATTTCAAGATGCTACTAGGCGACAAGTGAGTGAAGCCCCGTGAGCCTACGAGTAGTAGGTGATCGGGGTGAGCGAACGCTGACAACAACGTAGCATCTTGAAAGGCGATGGGTATATGCCAGCCTCATCACTCAGGTTCTACAGTAAGAGTCAGCGTGCCTACATAAATATCGGCTTTTCTGGTGCTTAGGGTATTGATATCAGGGAGTTCTAATTTTAGCTGCATATTTTCACCTACGGCTGTCGTACAGTTTTCAGTCCGATCACCACGAAAGCCGGTTAAGATACTTCCATAATTAACTTCACGATAAGACATACCTGTATTGGCAAGGTATACAGAATAGTCAATAGAATCGTTGGTATGAGCTCCTTCTAGTGTGAATGCACCTTCATACGTGGTGGGTGTTAATTTAAAGTTGCCACCGCCCTGCACATAAACACAAAATGGCTGAGAATGAACTCTGCTAAAGCTGTCCTTTAGAAATGTCCCGAAAGAGACATTTTCCAGACCGCTGATTTTGACCTGGGTGTTTATGATGACTCTGATTTCAATATAAAAGTTATTAAAGTCTTCACCGGCAACCCGACCTTTGACCCACAACCAGAAAGTATGTTCACCGGGATCCAGTTTATCTAAATAACTATCATGAAAAGTCAGAATCAAGTTGGCGTGATAGTATTTGTCAGGTTTTCCATCATCATCACCTCCCTTAACTTTACCGCCTTCTCCCGGTATCCACTCTGAACGCCTCTCAGGAGAAGTCATTTCAATAGTGTAAGAAGATTCAGAAACTTCACTAAGACCATATGACCCATAACTTAGAGGCTCACGTCTGATTTGCCACTTTTCACTTTTATCGTCATCATAAGCACGAAACATAAAGTCGATGAAGATAGGGATACTACCTTTACCCAGCTCAAACTCTCCTAAAAAATCAGTTTTGTTCTTCTCGTTCCCTTTGCAGGTCCCCCCCCCCAGATCGGTAAAACAGAAAACTTCGTCATCAGAATAAATTTCCGGGCAAAAAACAGCCATGAAACATATGAGCAGATAAACAATAACAGGCTGTAAGCGAACAACTATGCTGATAACTGACAACAGTACTACTTGTAAGTACTTCATTCTTTTTACAACCCAGTTTGAGCCTGAATCTGGCAGCTAAATCTGGCGGCTGAATCTGGCGGCTGAATCTGGCTATAAAGCCTTTCTACAGGCTGAATTCCTGCCGCTGTTCACGAGTCCCGTCAAACATACCAAAACGAACCAGTTTACCTTTACCGGGTAAATCAAGAGTCAAACTCTGTCCGGCATAAATCCGGCCACCGGCGGTAATCTCGACGCAATCTCCGTTCTTTTCAGTGACCGTGCATTGCTCGCCATTGCGGAGAATAACGTTGCTGTTGCCCTTGTTGGTGAATGTCACTTTATTGCCTTCACGCTTTGCTGTGACTTCGTAAACCGGATTTTCAGGCCGGACAAAAATCAGCGCCTGATAGGCGATCAACAACTGGATTGCATTCTGGTTTGCTTCCACATCGCCGGTCACAGGTCGGAACGTAATTCGATAGACTTCTTCAGTCTCTTTCGGTGTTTCGAGGTTCACCAGACGAACCGTTCTTCGTCCCCGCGGGGCAACAATGGACTTCTGCGGGGTGGCCAGCAGTTTCATTTCATCAGGGTTGATGATTCGAATACGCTCTTCATTTTCTGCGCCGGGGTTAACGACCTTGTAGATTTCTGTCTGCAAAAACAGATTGTCTTCGCTGACATTGGTTACCCGTATATCCTGTCTTGGCTGATTGCCAGGCTCAAAATAGACAATCATTCGATCCAGAAGCATATTGGCACTGGCAAAGGGTACGGTCATGAAGGTCGCAAGCGCGAGTGCCAGAAACCCTGTTTTTCTTCTTACTTCCACGACATCATCCTGATAATTTGTTATTTGATGCGTTCACCTGATTATGAACGTCTGAATAACGACAAACAACCTGCCCAAGGTTAATAAAGTCATCTTCAGACTCTTCAATATCCAGTTCTACCAGACACTGTTTACCACCTTTGACAAAGATCAAACTATCACTGTCGTTTGTCACTTCAGCCTGAAACATTCCAAACTCATCACTGACTGCCAGCCCCAGGCCACCTTGCACGCTCGCGTTAGCTAACCAATCGCCATCAATTGTTCTAACTCTGCCGTACAATACCCTGACACTGTTAACCGTGTACTCAAGGTCTATCACATTACCCGGGTACAGGGTCACTTCGTATTCTTTTTCATCAAAAGAGAAAATGCTATTGCCCGCAGGCCTGATACCAACCTTATAAGTTCTGAACGGACTGAGATGAACAATGGATGGCTTGCCACCCAGTGCATAACCCCGTCGTTGGTTATCGATGTAAACATCAAACTGATCGCCGAGAGAAGCCCCGTCCACGGTAACGACAACGGCAGAACGCGACTGAGATTCGCCGCCAAAGGCAAATACATTACTGTTTGCCATAAAGCTGGTGCTCAGACTGGCAGAATACGCAGTGCTGGTCGTCGTATCCGTTTCGGCATGGTTGAGGTTCAGGTTGGCAGTGCCCCAGGTCGAGGCGTATCGGCTGGATAGTCCCGCAGAAACCCTTCCAGGGGCTTTCTCAGCCCGAATAGTACTGCGAAAATTACCCGCAAAAGTGTCCTTATCGTTATAGGTGGCCGAGACCTGAAGTCTTTCAGACTGGTCAGTATCACCGTTAATATCTTTATCATAGCGAGCTTGCGGGTTTGCCCGGTAAGTCCAGCTACCTTTTGAACGACTCAAGTCAAATGAAATCAAACCGCTGACCTGGCCTTCATCCGTCCAGGAAGTATCAAACCGCATTGAAACAGAATAAAGACCATCACGATACAGCGTTCTACTGTATCCGACACTTTGCCTTGTCTGTCTGTTGCTCTGACTGCCATCAAGAGACTTGCTCTCACTTTCACTGTAACGATAACTGCCATTGCCACCCAAAATCGGGTAGTTCAACGACACACTACTTTGACGAAACTCATTACCTAAAAGATCAAACCCGGTTGAAGGCTTAACCTCATCTCTCCACAGTTGCAAATAACTGCCACTGATATTGAAAAGCCCGTAACGATAGCGCGCATCCAGCTTGCCACCAAAGTCGCCATCACTTGATGCCATAAAAGAAGGAGCTAACTCATAATTACGCCCAATTTTAAAGAATGATGCCTCTCCAAGGCTTTGCCCCTCGGTACCTGCCAAAGCAAACGACCCTGACAATGTATCAGCAAGACGCATGTTAATGCCGCCGCGAACCAATACATCATCGGTCAGTTCAGGCAGTATTTTCTCAGCGGAAGATTGCGATAAACGACCACCTTCAACAAAATACTCTTTCTCTCCTATCGGAGCGAGCCTTGTTTGTTTGGCAAAGAAGCGCGTTTCAGTTCGAACCAGGTTGCCTGAATCATCCAGTAAGCGAATGGTTAAATCGTAGGCACCACTGGGAAAGTTCGTGGTATCCAGCTGCTGGTTGCCTGCCTCGATAAGACCACTGCTAACCAGCCTTTCCTCATAGATCACCTCATAGCGACCCTGCACAGGCATGAAAACTTCTAATGGCGTGCCTTGGGTAAACGATCGGTCTGTACGGGTGTTAAATGAACTGGCCAGCCGGGCTCCCCAGAGCCTGCGACTGGCACTGAAATTAAGACCGAAACCGGTCGTATTCACCAGTCCTGCCTGCCACAAACGGCCTTCATAATCCCGCTCAAACAACAGGGTGTTAACGCTGACATCCTGATCTCTTGAAAAATCCCAGTTTGCCTGAAGACTGTTTTCCTCAAACGACATAAAACTACTGCCAAACACGGTGTAGTTGTCCTGTGAGTTACCATCGTTTAAGTTGCCGGAGATATTAGCCGACAGGTTTTGGATAACAGCAGCACCCGCTTCAGAGCCCGGGAGAAAACGGCTTTTATCCAGTGCCTGAACCGTCAGCAGGCTGGGGTGTATAAACAGGTCGGCTTTAAAGTTATCCGCATCAAAAATAACCTCTGCCACCTCCGGCTCGATAATACCGCAACCCTGCTCCTGCCTGCCGTAGCAGACGGCCTCGGTATGGCTGTCCAGCTCACCTTCCAGGGCCTGAATCACCGGAAACGCGTCCAGAACGGCAGGGATTTGCCGAACCAGTTTTTCGGGGTCTTCAAATTCAATAGACTTGGTTGTGAAGACTGCGGACATGGTGGTGACAAAGCGACCGCCGAAGTAGACGTCGACCATGCTTTGCTGGGGGGCGAGAAGGTCTTCGAAGCCTGCGGGGACGGAAGTTTGGGAAAGGATCAGAGGCTTCTGAGCCACAGCGATGTTAGCAAAAGCCGCTATCAAGGTAAAAAACTGAAAAGCTTTATTCTTTTTATTCATGGCTCACCTGCCCAGTTTACTCTGCTTCCTTTGCGCAGGTTTTTAATCCGGTTCAATCGTTAATATCAGCGTGTCCATATAGCTGTCTGCCGGTTTGACACTAAGGGCGCTGATTTCTGGTAACTCTATTTTTAGTTGCATGTTTTCACCAGTGGTACAGTTCTCACTGGATTCGCCAACCAATCCAGCCCTGGTTTCACCATAATCAATGGAGACAGGGTTCTGCCCAACATTGGCGACAGAAACAGTGTAAGGAATCGTACTGCCAGTGCTGGTACCTTTGAGAGCAAAAAATGAACGAGTACTTTCAGTCGTAGGAGTTATCTTAAAGTTGCCACCACCCTGTACATGGGCGCAAAATGTCTTGGTTTCACTTCTGCTAAAATCATCTGCCAGAAAGGTTCCGAAAGGGAAATTATCCAGACCACTGATTTTTACTTTGGTACTTATATCAATGGTTATCCCGATGTAGAAAGTCTTGTAGTTCTCATTACTAACACGGCCATGTATGGGAAGCCAGAAAAAATGTTCTCCAGCCTCCAAATTATTAAAGTAATTATCAATAAAGGTTAGTTTTAATTCTACTGTGTAGTATATATCAGAAGATCCCTCATCATCCCCACCGGAAATTTTTCCACTGTCACCTTCTGACCATGAATCTGTTTGCGTGGGAGATATCATTTCTATATTGTATGAATCTTCAGAAATATCCTGAGGAAAAAGAAAGCTATAACGCAATAGTCCACGTTTTAAATCCCACTTTTCGCTATCACTTTCATCGTAAGCACGAAACTTGAATCTTATAGTTATAGGATCACTGCCTTTCTCTATCTCTCCTACTTCCAAAAAATCATATTTAAGCGAAATGTTGCTACTACACACATCGCCATCAAGATCAGTAAAACAAAATACTTCATCATCATCGTCATCGTCAGCATACCCAAATGAAGAAAAAACAACCAAACCACACAACAGCAGGTTCAGGAAAACAGTTAATACTTTTTTTCCTGCACCTTTGCTAAATAATTGAACAGTTTGGAAGGACATCATACTTATAATCCTGACTTAGCCTTTCCGGCTTTTTTATTATCCTGAGACTAAATCGAGTAGTGTACATCGGAGATGCTAAACTCTTTTATTTTGACGTTTTTGTAGGTTGGGACGAGCGAAGCGATTCCCAACACGGGTACACGACGTTGCTCACCGTGTTGGGAATCGCTTCGCTCGTCCCAACCTACTTGCTATTTAGCTTCAGCAAGCAGCGTTAAAGTTCCTTTGTAATTATCCGCAGGTGCTCTCGATGCCTGAGCCTGATCAACAACAATATAGAGAGAGGCATTCTCAGGAGTTCCATCCTGACTAGCTGCAACACAGTTAAAGCTTTCATCTAAACCTAAGGCCGTTAAGTCAAATGTGTGATCACTTTCACCAGATGTTGCCTGATCACCATTACTATCATTGACATTCAATCCGCCACTATAATACACATCGTATGCTATTGTTGATGTGTTGTTTTGATCACCACCAGCTAAAACAAAGCCGTTTGTAGCATCTCCTTCTATCTTCAAATCAATTGAAAAATCATTTCCTGCACCAACTCCAGTTCCATAAATGCAAAAATTTGACCCATCCTGCAAATTATTATCTGGTCCAAATGTACCTAAATTTATATTATCCAGGTTTTGAATCAGCACAGAACCACCATCGCTACCCTTACGAAAGTCTGGTACTTTCATGTCGATAGTTAGAGTTCCTGTTGAAGTTTCACCTAAACCAGTACTTGTACCGTCATTACCATCTGCTGCCCAAGCTCCGTTAGCCAATATAAAACCTGTAACAAATGCCAATGTCGTTTTTCTAGCGATCATAATTTGTTCTCCTTATTGATCCACTTTTTCTTATTATCTGGGAATCCAGTAATACCCATTCACTGCACAGAAACCGTCACCGTCAACGTGTCCGAATAACTGTCTTCCGGTTGATTTTCAAGGTTCTGTAACGGAACCCTGACGTTTATCGACGTATTATTATCTTCACAGTCCGAGTTAACTGGTTGACTCGGCAACCTTAGCTGCTGCTGTGGAACATCTTCCAGAGAGGTCAGGTTCAACTCGGTACCGGAGCCACCGGTCTGGTCATACCAGACCACTTCGTAGGGAATTCTGGCGGCAGAACTGGTTCCCAGCAATCCAAAGGAACTGTCGCCTGTACTGTTCGCGCTGTTAACCGTTAAGGAAAATTCTTCGGTGTTGTACCAGATGCAAAAGTCATTAAGCGACTGCGGCACAGTAACATAGTCAAATTCGCCCAGAGAAAATTCCTGAAGCTGGTTGACCCTGGCAAGGGCGGGTATAGAGAGCGTGATATCGGCCTCTGCACAGGATTCAATGTCCAGAACACCATCTCCGCCATTGGGTATGCACACAGCAGCCGAATAAGCGGACTGCAATGCAAGCAGTATGAATATCAGATACCTGTAAATCATATCCTTCGACCTTCAGGTTATATTTTATATCGTACGACTATGCCTTCTTATTTGCGTACAAAATTATTGTGCCGCTTTTTTTGATTTACGTCTATATTTGCGCAGGAATTTATTATTTTTGTAATACTCCGAGTCAGTTTTAGAGTTCTCAACCATGTCAATATCATTAAAGTGATGAGAAACGTCTCTCATGTTAAGAATTAACAGCGAATTTTCCAATGGCAATCTATGCAAAGATTGACAATCCTGGGAACTAAAAGGTCTTTTTTGAGTCAATAATTTTACGGTTTAAATGTTATTTTACTGATCTACGCTTAGATATGCAGCTTCATAAAAGATATGCAGTAGGTGTGAAGCAGATGCTCAAGTACACGATTTTATGAGGCTTTAGAGATGGACTTATCACCTTACGACCAGTGCCGTTGCGACCAAAAGCTGTGCCGCATAGGTCGTTCCTGCAACATAATCACCCTCGCTTTAACCCTTATTCTTATTTCAGGCTTTGCCGTTGCCAATATCTCGCCGGTTCAGTGCAATGTCTTTAGTCAGGAACAGCTAAGCGACAAGAAATAAGCACCTTAACTTTCATATTCCAACAAGACACTTATGGGTTTCAGTCACTTGGGGAGAGGTACACAATATATCACCACTTCCCCAAACTACTGTCTTTGTCGAAGTAACAACCTCATTTCTATGGGGCTATAGAGACCTCTACAGATAGTCGACCAAAGGATAATCATTTAAATGATATATAATAGATACCATTAAGGTGTATCATAGGTGTCAGAATCAAGTGTTTGAATACGATCCAAACAAAAGCATGACTAATTTTGACAAACATGGAATAGACTTCGATGAAGCCCAAAGCTTATGGGAGGATGAATCTAAAATTGTCTTTCCAGCAAGTGTCACGGGAGAGCAACGATTCCTGATGGTCGCAAAGCATAAGTGTAAGCACTGGACAGCTGTATACACCCTACGAGGTGATAATATAAGAATTATTTCTGTACGCCGCTCCAGAGCAAAGGAGATTTCTTGCTATGAAAACTGAAGACTTCGATAAAGCCTTTGATGAAGGCAATGACATAATTGACGATGTTGTTCAATGGGACAAAGGGCACCGACCTGATCTGGATACAAAAAGAGTTAATATTGACTTCCCAATCTGGATGATTAACGCACTTGATAAAGAGGCAGCCAGACTCGGAGTTGCAAGACAAGCCATTGTAAAAACATGGATGGCTGAAAAGCTCGATCAAACTCGTCGATGAGATACAGTGTGAAAATATCGCCAACACATTTACTTTTATAATTACTGTTACTCTTAGCGATCTCTATCAAAAAATTTCATGTCAATCTGAAAACAGAAAAGCCGGGACAATGCCCGGCTTTTCTACAACTGTCGATTAAAATTAATCTTCAGCTTCTACCGCTTCAGCAGGTACTGGACGATCCAGCAGCTCAACGATAGCCATAGGAGCGTTGTCGCCCTTACGGAAACCGCACTTCAGAATGCGGATGTAGCCACCTGGACGCTCTTTGAAGCGTGGACCCAGTTCAGAGAACAGCTTGCCAACAGTAGCCTTATTGCGGAGACGATCAAACGCCAGGCGACGGTTAGCCACGCTGTCTTCTTTAGACAGGGTGATCAGGGGCTCAGCAACACGACGCAGCTCTTTAGCTTTTGGCAGTGTTGTCTTGATTACTTCATGCTCAACCAGAGAACTGGTCATGTTACGGAACATAGCCTTACGATGAGAGCTGTTCCGGTTGAGCTTGCGGCCACTCTTACGATGACGCATGGCACAAACTTCCTCGTTCTGCCATCAGCCCCGCCTTTATCTTTCACCGTATGCTCTTTCTTTAAGAACTAGCATACAACGGACAAAGGCGTCAGGACTGCATGGCTGTTTTAAGCAGAAATCTTGTCGTCGTTTTTCAAACTAGCCGGTGGCCAGTTATCCAGACGCATACCCAGGCTCAGACCACGGGAAGCAAGAACGTCTTTGATCTCAGTCAGAGACTTCTTACCCAGGTTCGGGGTCTTCAGCAGTTCGACTTCAGTACGCTGAATCAGGTCACCAATGTAGTAGATGTTTTCTGCTTTCAGGCAGTTTGCACTACGTACAGTCAGTTCCAGATCATCAACCGGGCGCAGCAGGATAGGATCTACATCATCCTCTTCCTTCACTGGCTCAGGCTCGGCTTCACCTTCCAGATCCACGAATACCGCCAATTGCTGCTGCAGAATAGTAGCAGCTCGACGAATCGCTTCATCCGGATCCAGTGTGCCGTCTGTTTCCAGGTCGATTACCAGCTTGTCGAGGTCAGTACGCTGTTCAACACGGGCACTTTCAACGACATAGGATACGCGGTATACAGGGCTGTAGGTGGCATCCAGCTGAAGGCGGCCAATAGCGCGGGTTTCTTCTTCGTCATGACGGCGGCTTTCACCGGACTCATAACCACGACCACGAGCTACCTTCAGTTTCATATTCAGGTCACCTTTATCGTTCATATGAGCGATAACGTGATCAGGATTCACGATTTCAACATCGTGATCCAACTGAATATCGGCGGCGGTCACAACACCTGCGCCCTTTTTGTTCAGGGTCAGGGTTGCTTCATCACGGCCATTCATACGAATAGCCAGACCTTTCAGGTTTAGCAGGATTTCAATTACGTCCTCCTGCACACCTTCAATCGCGCTGTATTCGTGCTGAACACCGTCGATCTCTACTTCCGTTACGGCACAGCCGGGCATGGAAGAGAGAAGAATGCGACGCAGCGCGTTACCCAGAGTATGACCGAAGCCCCGCTCCAGCGGCTCAAGGGTAACCTTGGCGCGTGTCAGGCTGATTTCCTCAACGTCAATGTGTCGAGGAGTTAGAAATTCAGTAACCGAATTCTGCATGGATGTTACACCCCACCTAACTGTCTATCCCTTACTTGGAGTACAGCTCGACGATCAAGTTCTCGTTGATGTCCGCTGCGAGATCACTCCGCTCGGGCAGCACCTTGAAGGTACCTTCCTTCTTCTTGGCGTCCACTTCAACCCAGGTAGAGAACCCGCGCTGAGCTGCCAATTCGAGTGCTGCATTAATACGCAGCTGGTTCTGGGCCTTTTCGCGAATAGCGATAACGTCGCCTGGAACAACCTTGTAAGAAGGAATGTTCACAGTCTTGCCGTTAACCAGAATCGCTTTGTGGCTTACCAGCTGACGTGCTTCAGCACGGGTGGAACCAAATCCCATGCGGTAAACTACATTATCAAGGCGAGACTCCAGAAGTTGCAACAGGTTTGAACCAGTAGCACCCTTCAGACGGTCTGCATCTTTGTAGTAGTTACGGAACTGCTTTTCCAGAACGCCGTAGATTCGACGAACTTTCTGCTTTTCACGCAGCTGTACACCGTAGTCGGACAGACGACCACGACGCTGGCCGTGCTGGCCAGGAGCAATTTCTGCTTTGCACTTTGACTCGAGTGCACGAACACCGCTCTTCAGGAAGAGGTCGGTGCCTTCGCGACGAGACAGTTTGCACTTTGGACCAATATATCTAGCCATTTATATCGTCTCCTGCTTATACTCGACGCTTCTTAGGCGGGCGGCAACCGTTATGTGGGATCGGGGTAACATCGGTGATGTTAGTGATCTTGTAGCCACAAGCGTTCAGAGCGCGTACAGCGGATTCGCGGCCAGGACCAGGTCCTTTCACGCATACATCCAGATTCTTCAGACCGTATTCAGCGGCCGCGCGACCAGCACGTTCAGCAGCAACCTGTGCAGCGAACGGCGTGCTCTTACGGGAACCACGGAAGCCAGAGCCACCGGAAGTTGCCCATGCCAGCGCGTTACCCTGGCGGTCGGTAATTGTCACGATAGTGTTGTTAAAAGAGGCGTGAATATGGGCGATGCCATCTACAACCGTCTTTTTAACTTTTTTACGTGAGCGAGTACCTGGCTTTGCCATATCAGAATAAATCCTGTGTCATAAGAACGGACTTAACCAGTTCTAGAAATACTTACTTACGAATTGGCTTGCGCGGGCCCTTACGGGTGCGAGCATTCGTCTTGGAGCGCTGACCACGAACTGGCAGACTGCGACGGTGGCGGATACCACGGTAGCAACCCAGATCCATCAGGCGCTTAATGTTCATGCTGATTTCACGACGCAGGTCACCTTCGGTGTCCAGCTTGGCAACTTCACCACGCAGGGCTTCCAGTTGCTCTTCGCTCAGGTCAGCGATCTTGGCATCTGGCTTAACGCCAGTAGCTTCACACAGCTGTGCAGCTGTTGGCTTACCAATGCCGAATATGTAGGTCAACGAGATAACAGCATGTTTGTTATCCGGGATGTTGACGCCAGCAATACGGGCCATTCAATCGTCTCCGTTTGTTTTTCCGTGAGTGCATGCCTTGCGATTTGCAAAACATCTTTCGAGTTCACGGCTGTTTTTCGCCTTGTAGATAAGTTGGCTCGAAAGCCAAAGCGAATATCTACTCGCTATCCAAAGGCAGATAACGTGATTCAGTAAACTCAGGGTATGAACTTACTGATGAGTCAGTCATAGGATGACTGACAGGTCGAAAGGCGGAGATTCTAATCTCCCCTTCGATAAAACACAACCGCTCATGCAAACATGAGCGGTTGGTTTTGCCTGAAATTGCCTGCATTTAAGCAACTTCGTGAGCACTTTTTCGAACAGCTAGTTCGAACGACAAGAGGTAAAGACTTCTTATTATGCAAAACTCCGCAGAGCTTTGCATCATAATTAACCTTGACGCTGCTTGTGACGTGGCTCAACGCAGATCACACGTACAGCGCCTTTGCGCTTGATGATCTTGCAGTTACGGCAGATTTTCTTTACCGACGCACGTACTTTCATTATTCACTCCACCATCGTTGCAGAACTGGGGTGTTGCAGACCCGGCTCAGCGGATCAGGCCACCACCACCGTAGCCCTTAAGATTGGATTTTTTCAGCAGTGATTCGTACTGGTGCGACATCAGGTGAGATTGCACCTGAGCCATGGTATCCATGACAACCACAACGACGATCAGCAAACTGGTACCACCCAGATAGAAAGGTACGTTAGCCCAAACTACCAGGAACTGTGGCAACAGACACACTGCTGTCATGTAGATGGCACCGAACATCGTCAAGCGAGTCAGAACGCCATCAATATATCGTGCAGACTGCTCACCCGGGCGAATACCCGGAATGAATGCACCAGACTTCTTCAGATTATCTGCCACGTCCTTCGGGTTGAAGACCAGAGCAGTATAGAAGAAGCAGAAGAAGACAATACCTGCCGAGAACAGAATGATATTCAGCGGCTGACCCGGACCCAACGCCATAGCGATGTCCTGAAGCCAACCCATGCCTTCACCCTGACCGAACCACTGCGCAATAGACGCAGGGAACAGCAGTAAGCTGGAAGCGAAGATTGCAGGGATTACACCCGCCATGTTCACTTTCAGTGGCAAATGGCTGCTCTGTGCTGCAAATACTTTACGACCTTGCTGACGCTTGGCGTAATTGACAGTAATACGTCGCTGACCGCGCTCCATGAACACGACGAAGGCGATTACTGCGATTGCAAGAAACGCAACTGTGAGCAATGCCAGAATGTTGATATCACCCTGACGGGCGGACTCGAAAGAACGCCCGATTGCAGTCGGCAGACCGGCGACAATACCAGCGAAAATCAGTATCGATATGCCATTACCAATCCCTCTTTCAGTAACCTGTTCACCAAGCCACATCATAAATACGGCTCCGGTTACGAAGGTGACCACAGCCACCAGATAGAAACCGAAATCAGGATTGAAAGCGACGCCCTGGTTGGCCAGACCTACGGTCATACCCATACCCTGGACGAACGCCAGACACACCGTCAGGTAGCGCGTATATTGGCTGATCTTGCGTCGTCCAGCTTCGCCTTCTTTCTTCAACTGCTCGAGCTGTGGACTGACCACAGTCATCAACTGAATAATGATCGACGCCGAAATGTAAGGCATGATACCCAGAGCCAGTACAGACATGCGTTCCAGCGCACCGCCGGAGAACATGTTGAACAGGCCTAAAATAGTGCCTTCATTTTGCTGAAACATTCTGGCCAGTGCATCAGGGTTGATGCCAGGCACAGGAATGTGCGCACCGATCCGATAAACCAGGATCGCCAAAAATACGAACTTTAAACGAGACCAGAGCTCGTTTAACCCGCTTTGATTCCCAACAGGTAGTGTCTTAGCCATTTAGTCCTCGATCTTACCACCAGCAGCTTCGATCGCGGCGCGAGCGCCTTTAGTAGCTGCCAACCCTTTCAGGGTTACGGCTTTATTCAGTTCGCCGGACAGTACCACTTTAGCGCGCAGGATGCTACCGCCAACCAGATTCGCAGCCTTCAGTGCCGCCAGATCGATCACTTCGGATTCAACCTTGGCCAGTTCGTGCAAACGAACTTCGGCAGAGAAGCGAGCCTGACGGGAAGTAAAGCCGTACTTTGGCAGACGACGCTGCAGTGGCTGCTGACCGCCTTCGAAACCTGGCTTAACAGAACCACCGGAGCGAGACTTCTGACCTTTGTGACCACGGCCACCGGTCTTACCCAGACCGGAACCGATACCACGACCAACGCGCTGGCGCTCTTTACGAGAACCTTCAGCTGGGCTCAGAGTATTCAGACGCATGTTATTCTCCTTCGACCTTAACGAGGTAAGATACCTTGTTGATCATGCCGCGTACGGAAGGAGTGTCTTCCACTTCAACTGTGTGGTTGATGCGACGCAGACCCAGGCCACGGACGCAAGCCTTGTGGCTTTCGAGGCGACCGTTGGTGCTCTTAACGAGCTTTACAGTGATCATCTTCTTAGCCATGACTTAGTTCCCCAGAATTTCTTCTACGGACAGGCCACGCTTAGCTGCCACACCGTCAGGGGAACGCATGTCACGCAGACCTTTGAAGGTAGCGTTTACAACGTTCACCGGGTTGGTGGAACCGTAGCACTTAGCCAGTACGTTGTGTACGCCAGCAACTTCCAGAACGGCACGCATAGCACCACCGGCGATGACACCAGTACCCTGGGAAGCAGGCTGCATGTAAACCTTGGAAGCACCGTGACGGGCTTTAACAGGGTATTGCAGAGTATCACCATTCAGGTCAACCTGAATCATGTTGCGGCGAGCAGCTTCCATAGCTTTCTGAATCGCTACTGGCACTTCACGCGCCTTACCACGACCAAAACCTACTTTACCTTTACCATCGCCTACTACGGTCAGAGCAGTGAAGCCAAAGATACGACCACCTTTCACCACTTTGGCTACTCGGTTAACCTGTACCAGCTTCTCAATCAGACCTTCGTCGTTGTTTTGCGGTTTACGCTCATCTTTTGCCATGATGCCTTCCTCAGAATTCCAGACCGGCTTCACGGGCAGCGTCAGCGAGCGCCTTCACACGACCGTGATACTTGTAACCAGAGCGGTCGAAAGCAACCTTTGAAACGCCAGCAGCTTTAGCGCGCTCAGCAATCAGAGCACCCACTTTTTTAGCCGCATCAACGTTACCGGTGGCTTCAGCACGCAGCTCCTTCTCGACAGTGGAGGCCGCAGCCAGCACTTTGTCACCCTCAGGGGCAATCACCTGCGCATAAATGTGCTGAGAAGAGCGGTGAACAGACAAACGGTTCACGCGCAGTTCACGCATCTTCATGCGAGCACGACGAGCGCGACGCAGGCGAGCAGAGTTCTTATCCATCATGATGTCACCCTACCTTACTTTTTCTTGGCTTCTTTACGACGAACGTGTTCGTCGGCGTAGCGGACACCCTTGCCTTTGTATGGCTCAGGACGACGGAATTCGCGGATCTCCGCTGCAACCTGTCCAACCAGCTGCTTGTCGATACCTTTGATAACGACTTCAGTCTGGGATGGAGTTTCCGCAGTTACACCCTCAGGCAGGGCGTAGTCCACTGGATGAGAGAAACCAAGAGACAGGTTCAGGCTTTTACCTTTTACCTGTGCACGGTAACCAACACCAACCAGCTGCAGTTTCTTTTCAAAACCTGCAGTAACGCCAGTCACCATGTTGTTTACCAGCGCACGAGTGGTACCAGCCAGAGCACGGGAGTGCTTGGCGCCATCACGTGGAGCGAAAGTCAGAACTTTTTCTTCCTGACTAACAACAACATTTGCATGGATGTTCAGATCCAGCTGACCTTTAGATCCCTTGATAGAGATATCCTGGCCATTCAGCTTAACTTCAACACCGGCAGGGATTTCTACTGGGCTTTTAGCTACTCGAGACATATCAACCCTCCCTTAGAATACGGTGCAAAGGATTTCGCCACCAACACCGGCTGCACGAGCAGCGCGATCGGTCATTACACCTTTGTTGGTAGAAACGATGGCGATACCCAGGCCGCCATTGACCTTAGGCAGTTCTTCTTTACCGGTGTAAGAACGCAGACCCGGACGGCTTACGCGCTTCAGGTTTTCGATAACCGGCTTACCTTCGTAGTATTTCAGGTCGATAACCAGAGACTTCTGGATCTCGCCTTCAACACGAAAGTCAGTAATATAACCTTCCTCTTTCAAGACTTTGGCTACTGCAGCCTTAACCTTGGAAGAAGGAATTTCAACAGAAGCATGTTCTGCCATCTGGGCATTACGGATACGAGTTAGCATATCTGCTAACGGGTCCTGCATACTCATTATCTATCTCTCCAGAAGATGAAACGCGCTTACCAGCTGGCCTTAACCAGACCTGGAACATCACCACGCATTGCTGCTTCACGCAGCTTGATGCGACTCAGACCGAACTTGCGCAGGTAGCCGTGTGGACGACCTGTCACACGACAACGGTTACGCAGACGGGAAGAGCTGGCATCACGTGGCTGCTTTTGCATAGCAACCAATGCGTCCCAACGCTCATCGTCAGAGCTGTTTGGATGGTTGATGATCGCTTTGAGAGCGGCGCGCTTCTCAGCATACTTGGCAACGGTGCGCTGACGCTTCAACTCCCGCTGCTTCATGGATACTTTAGCCATAAGCTCGTACCTGTATCAGTTACGGAATGGGAAGTTGAAAGCACGCAACAGAGCACGGCCTTCGTCATCACTCTTGGCAGTTGTGGTCATGGTAATGTCCAGACCGCGCAGAGTGTCGATTTTATCGTAGTCAACTTCCGGGAAGATGATCTGTTCTTTAACGCCCATGCTGTAGTTGCCACGGCCATCAAAGGACTTCGGGCTTACACCACGGAAGTCGCGAACACGTGGCAGAGCGATGTCTACCAGACGTTCCAGGAATTCGTACATACGTTCGTCACGCAGTGTCACTTTGACACCGATTGGCCAGCCTTCACGAACCTTGAAGCCAGCAACAGATTTGCGAGCTTTGGTTACTACTGCTTTTTGACCAGCAATCTTTTCCATATCGGAAACTGCGTGCTCGATGACTTTCTTGTCACCGATCGCTTCACCAACACCCATATTCAGGGTGATTTTGGTGATACGTGGTACTTCGTGAATGTTAGCCAGACCCAGCTCTTCTTTGAGCTTGGCGCGGATTTCTTCACGGTACTTAGTCTTAAAATTAGCCATTATACCACCCCTTACGCGTCAACCGGTTTGCCAGTGGACTTGAATACGCGCTGCTTTTTGCCATCTTCAGAGATTGCAATGCCTACACGATCAGCCTTGTCGGTTTCTGTGTTCAGGATCGCAACGTTGGAAGCTTGGATAGCAGCTTCTTTCTCTACGATTCCACCCGGGGTGCCCAACATTGGGTTAGGCTTCTGATGTTTCTTGATCATGTTGATACCAGAAACAATCAGTTTACCGTCAGCACGAACGGTCAGCACTTTACCGCGCTTACCTTTGTCCTTGCCAGCGATTACGATGACTTCGTCATCACGACGGATCTTTTTCATTTCCTGCTCCCTTACAGTACTTCTGGCGCCAGAGAAATGATCTTCATGAACTGCTCACCGCGCAATTCACGAGTCACTGGGCCAAAGATACGGGTACCGATTGGCTGGTTGCTAGCGTTCAGCAGAACGGCAGCGTTGCCATCGAAGCGAATCAGGGAACCGTCTGGACGACGTACACCTTTTTTGGTACGTACCACAACAGCGTTCATCACCTGGCCTTTTTTGACCTTACCGCGCGGAATTGCTTCCTTAACGGATACTTTGATGATGTCGCCAATGTGGGCGTAACGGCGATGGGAACCACCCAACACCTTAATACACTGTACTCGACGAGCGCCGGAGTTATCGGCTACTTCGAGTTGAGATTCTGTCTGGATCATGCTTATTCTCCAAGCCCAAACTGCAGACTGGTACTCGCTAATCTGCGTAATGACTAGCCAGCCGCACAACACTGGTTGGTTAGTGCGACTGACCATCCTAAAGCCATCTGGCGTGACAGCTAGAGGCTAACGTTACTCAGAGTCTGAGAACCCTGGCCTTATATTTGAGTAGCACGCTCATCAATGGAAACGAGTTCGAATGTCTTGGACTTAGACATTGGACGTGTTTCCTTGATGGTCACGATGTCGCCCATACGACATTCGTTGTTTTCATCGTGCGCGTGCAACTTGGTGGACCGCTTAACGATTTTACCGTACAGCGGATGTTTAACACGGCGTTCAATGAGGACAGTGACGGTCTTGTCCATCTTGTCGCTCACAACCTTGCCGGTCAGAGTACGGACTTTCTTGACTTCAGCCATCTTTAGATACCTGCCTTCTCATTCAGCACCGTCTTAATACGGGCAATAGCGCGCTGGTTTTGCTTCATCAGATGTGTCTGATTCAGCTGACCAGTCGCTTTCTGCATGCGGAAGTTAAATTGATCCCGCAGCAGGCTGATCAACTCTTCATTGAGCTGTTCAACAGATTTTTCACGCAATTCAGCTGCTTTCATCACATCACGCTCCGCTTAACGAAGGTGGTCTCAACAGGCAGCTTGGCAGCAGCCAGAGCAAATGCCTCACGAGCCAGTTCTTCGGATACACCTTCCATCTCGTACAGGACACGACCCGGCTGGATCTGTGCTACCCAGTACTCGACACTACCCTTACCTTTACCCATACGAACCTCGAGAGGCTTCTTGGAGATAGGCTTATCAGGGAAGACGCGAATCCAGATCTTACCACCACGCTTGATGTGACGAGTCATGGCACGACGAGCTGCTTCAATCTGGCGAGCAGTTATACGTCCACGACCAGTGGCCTTCAATGCGTATTCACCGAAGCTAACCTTGGAGCCGCGGTGTGCCAGGCCGCGATTACGACCCTTTTGCTGCTTACGAAACTTCGTACGCTTTGGCTGTAACATTACCGCGCTCCTTACTTCTTAGGTTGTCTCTTCTTAGGACGCTTCGCTGGCTCCTTAGCCTGCTGTTCAACAGCCGCCATTCCGCCAATCACTTCGCCTTTGAAGATCCAAACTTTAACACCCAGAATACCGTAGGTAGTCTTGGCTTCGTAGGTAGCGTAGTCGATGTCTGCACGCAGAGTGTGCAGAGGTACGCGACCTTCACGGTACCACTCAGAACGGGCAATCTCAGCACCGCCCAGACGGCCACCGATCTGAACCTTGATACCTTTAGCGCCCAGACGCATAGCGTTCTGAACGGAGCGCTTCATAGCGCGACGGAACATAACACGACGTTCCAGCTGACCAGCGATAGACTGAGCAACCAGCATAGCGTCCAGTTCCGGCTTGCGAACTTCTTCGATGTTGATGTGGACAGGTACGCCCATCATCTTGGTAACTGCCTGACGCAGCTTCTCAACATCTTCACCTTTTTTACCAATCACGATGCCTGGACGGGCAGTGTGAATGGTAACTCGAGCACTCTGCGCTGGACGCTGAATGTCGATGCGGCTTACAGAAGCGTTCTTCAGCTTCTTCTGCAGGAATTCACGAACTTCCAGGTCAGAGATCAGCTTATCAGCATACTCTTGACCTTCAGCAAACCACACAGATCTGTGAGGTTTTACGATGCCCAGTCGAATCCCGTTAGGATGTACTTTTTGACCCATCTGATCGCTCCTTAGACCTCTGCAACCTTAACCGTGATATGGCAAGACCGCTTGAGAATGCGATCAGCGCGGCCCTTGGCACGCGGACGAATACGCTTCATAGTCATCGCTTCATCTACATAGATGGTGGAGACTTTCAGCTCATCAATGTCCATGCCTTCATTGTGTTCGGCGTTTGCAATAGCAGACTCCAGAACCTTCTTAACCAGCTCAGCAGCCTTTTTCGGGCTGAAAGCCAGCAGGTCCAGGGCTTCGCTTACTGCTTTACCGCGAACCTGGTCAGCAACCAGACGCGCTTTCTGGGCAGAAATGCGAGCGCCTTTATGAATAGCAGCTACTTCTTTCATTTCTTACCTCTTAGCGCTTCTTGGCTTTTTTGTCCGCTGCGTGACCGCGATAGGTGCGGGTAGCAGAGAACTCACCCAGCTTATGGCCGACCATGTCTTCGGTAACGAAAACTGGAACGTGCTGACGACCGTTGTGAACAGCGATAGTCAGGCCTACCATAGTAGGGATAATCATAGAGCGGCGAGACCAGGTCTTGATCGGACGCTTGTTGCCGCTTTCAGCCGCATCTTCGACTTTCTTCAACAGGTGAAGGTCGATAAATGGGCCTTTTTTCAAAGAACGTGGCACTGTCGAATCCTCTCTCTAGGCTTACTTAGCGCTGCGACGACGTACGATCATTTTGTCCGTACGCTTGTTGGAACGAGTCTTACGACCCTTGGTCGGAACACCCCATGGTGTCACTGGGTGACGACCACCGGAAGTACGACCTTCACCACCACCATGCGGGTGATCTACCGGGTTCATGGCAACACCACGAACGGTCGGACGAACACCGCGCCAGCGCTTGGCACCAGCTTTACCCAGAGAGCGCAGGTTGTGCTCACTGTTGGAGACTTCGCCCAGAGTGGCGCGACAGTCAGCCAGAACTTTACGCATTTCACCGGAACGCAGACGCAGGGTTACGTAGGCACCGTCACGGGCTACCAGCTGGGCAGAAGCACCAGCACTGCGAATCATCTGCGCGCCTTTACCTGGCTTCAGCTCTACACAGTGTACGATGGAACCCTGAGGGATATTGCGCAGTGGCAATGTGTTACCCGCTTTAATAGGCGCATCTACACCGGAGTACAGCTCGTCACCAGCTTTCACACCCTTAGGTGCGATCACGTAACGACGCTCACCGTCCATGTATTTCAACAGGGCGATGTGTGCGGTACGGTTTGGATCGTATTCCAGACGCTCAACAACAGCCGGGATGCCGTCCTTGTTGCGCTTGAAGTCTACGATACGGTAATGCTGCTTGTGACCACCACCACGATGACGGGTTGTGATACGACCAGCATTGTTACGACCACCGGACTTGCTCTTCTTCTCTACCAAAGGCGCGTGTGGGCGACCTTTGTGCAGGTCAGGGTTTACGACCTTGACGACGAAGCGGCGACCCGGAGAAGTCGGCTTGCATTTAACTACGGCCATCCTTTAACTCCTTATTCCGCGTCCGCAAAGTCGATTTCCTGACCTTGCTCGAGGCTAACGTAAGCTTTTTTCCAGTCTGAGCGCTGGCCCATACCGAAACGTGTACGCTTAGTTTTGCCTTTAACAACGGCAGTGCGAACAGAATTGACGCTTACTTCAAACAGCTGTTCAACAGCTTTTTTGATTTCAAGCTTGGTGGCGTCCTTAGCTACCTTGAAGACGTACTGGCCGTGTTCTTCAGCAACTACGGTCGCCTTCTCGGAAATGTGCGGACCAAGCAGAACTTTGTAGATACGTTCCTGGTTCATCCCAGCATCTCCTCGAACTTCTTGATGGCTGCCACAGTCATTACAACTTTTTCGTGGGCAATCAGGCTTACTGGATCAATGCCTTGCACGTCGCGAGTATCCACGTGTGGGATGTTGCGAGTAGCCAGATACAGGTTCTGGTCGATTTCTTCAGAAACGATCAGACCTTTCTCTACATTGAGCTCTTTCAGCTTTGCGACCATCTGTTTGGTCTTAGGAGTTTCGGCGTTGAAGGATTCAACAACAACCAGACGCTCCTGACGAACCAGCTCAGACAAGATTGCACGCAGAGCACCGCGGTACATTTTCTTGTTCAGTTTTTGAGCGTGATCCTGTGGTTTAGCAGCAAATGCTTTGCCGCCCCCGCGCCAGATTGGGCTACGGATAGTACCGGCGCGTGCACGACCAGTACCTTTTTGACGCCAAGGCTTGCGTCCACCGCCGCTTACTTCGCTGCGGGTTTTCTGAGCACGGGTACCCTGACGAGCGCCAGCCATGAAAGCAACAACAGCCTGGTGAACCAGAGCTTCGTTGAATTCAGTGCCGAAAGTCACGTCAGAAACTTCTACCGTACCAGCACCTGTTACATTCAGTTCCATCATCAAACTCCTCAGGCGCTCGCTTTAACCGCTGGCTTAACGATAACGTCAGCGCCGGTCGCACCTGGAACTGCACCTTTGATGAGCAGCAGGTTGCGTTCAGCGTCTACACGCACGATTTCCAGAGACTGTACAGTCACCTGCTCAGCACCCATGTGACCAGCCATCTTCTTACCTTTGAAGACACGGCCCGGGGTCTGACACTGACCGATGGAACCAGGAGCACGGTGAGACAGAGAGTTACCGTGAGTAGCGTCTTGCATGTGGAAGTTCCAACGCTTAACGCCGCCCTGGAAGCCCTTACCTTTGGACTGACCAGTAACGTCTACTTTCTGACCCTGTTCGAACAGGTCTACACCGATCAGCTGACCCAGCTCAAAGCTAGCGTCTGCGTCGGTGCGGAATTCCCACAAACCACGACCAGCTTCAACTTTTGCCTTAGCAAAATGGCCAGCTTCTGGCTTGATGATACGGCTGCTTTTCTTAGCACCGGTAGTCACCTGAATTGCGTTGTAACCGTCAACATCCAGAGTTTTAACCTGGGTAACACGGTTAGGATCAACTTCAACTACAGTGACTGGTACTGAAGCACCGTCTTCTGTGAAGATACGGGTCATACCGCACTTCTTTCCGACTAATCCAATAGTCATTTCAACCTCTCTCGTGTACGGGGCTTTCACCCACTATGGCCGCCCATTTCAGAGCGTTACACAAAAGCTTGTGCACACTGGAATGGCGCCCTAAGCCGCAATTAACCGAGACTGATTTGCACTTCAACGCCGGCCGCGAGGTCCAGCTTCATCAGTGCGTCAACGGTTTTTTCGGTGGGCTCGATAATATCGAGAAGACGCTTATGAGTACGGATTTCATACTGGTCACGCGCATCTTTGTTTACGTGAGGAGAAATCAGTACGGTAAAACGTTCTTTTCGTGTTGGCAGAGGAATTGGACCACGCACCTGAGCACCAGTACGCTTCGCAGTATCAACGATTTCCTGCGTGGACTGGTCGATCAGACGATGGTCAAAAGCCTTCAGGCGAATGCGAATTTGCTGAGCTTGACTCATCTTGTTCTAACCATATCAATAAAGAACTAGGCCCGGCGATCATTGTCGCCCGGACAAAAAGGACGCAGCATTGTACTAAGCACATAACTATGAGTCAACACAAGGGCTGACACAACATTAAAAGAAGAGCTCAAACATCTGCGCATTCAAATTCCGGAATTATAATAACGGCAGAAAAGAATAAACAAGATACGGACAAGTGCCTGAATTAGACGGAGTTTTACTTCCTTCTTTTTTTGCTAACTACGCACAGACGCAAATAGCCAACTCTTCCCTTTATCAACAAGAATCCATTAACACCCACCAATTACCGAAATAAAAAACCCCGAACCCTGCTTAAAAACAAGATCCGGGGCTTTATAGGGTGAGTTCAGATCACGAACAATTAGCGATTGCTAATTAGTCCAGGATCTTAGCTACAACACCAGCACCTACAGTACGGCCACCTTCACGGATAGCGAAACGCAGGTTGTCTTCCATCGCAACTGGAGTGATCAGCTCAGCGATGAAGTTGATGTTGTCGCCTGGCATTACCATCTCAACGCCTTCTGGCAGCTCGATGTTACCGGTCACGTCAGTAGTACGGAAGTAGAACTGTGGACGGTAGCCTTTGAAGAATGGAGTGTGACGACCACCTTCATCTTTGGACAGGATGTACACTTCAGCTTCGAACTTAGCGTGAGGCGTTACAGATCCTGGCTTGATCAGACACTGACCACGCTCGATCTCGTCACGCTTGGTACCACGCAGCAGACAACCAACGTTCTCACCTGCACGACCTTCGTCCAGCAGCTTACGGAACATTTCAACGCCAGTTACGGTAGTCTTGGAAGTTTCCTTGATACCGATAACTTCTACTTCTTCACCAACAGTGATGATACCACGCTCAACACGGCCAGTTACTACAGTACCACGGCCAGCGATGGAGAATACGTCTTCGATTGGCAGCAGGAATGGCTGATCGATAGCACGCTCTGGCTCTGGGATGTAAACGTCCAGAGTTTCAACCAGCTTCTTAACAGCGGAAGTACCCAGTTCGTTGTCGTCTTCGCCGTTCAGAGCCATCAGAGCGGAACCAGCGATGATTGGAGTGTCGTCACCCGGGAACTCGTAAGTGTCCAGCAGCTCACGCAGCTCCATTTCAACCAGTTCCAGCATCTCAGCGTATTCTTCAGAATCAACGCCGCCACAGTCTTCAGCCAGCAGGTCAGCTTTGTTCAGGAATACAACGATCTTAGGTACACCAACCTGACGGGACAGCAGGATGTGCTCACGAGTCTGAGGCATAGGACCGTCGGTCGCGCCACATACCAGGATAGCGCCGTCCATCTGAGCAGCACCGGTGATCATGTTCTTAACGTAGTCAGCGTGTCCTGGGCAGTCTACGTGCGCGTAGTGACGAGCTTCAGAATCGTACTCTACGTGAGCAGTAGAGATGGTGATACCACGCTCACGCTCTTCCGGAGCGTTGTCGATCTGATCGAACGCTTTCATTTCGCCGCCGAAAACTTCAGCACAAACGCGAGTCAGCGCAGCAGTCAGAGTGGTTTTACCGTGGTCAACGTGACCAATGGTGCCGACGTTTACGTGCGGCTTCGTACGTTCAAATTTTTCCTTAGCCATTTCTCTTAACCTTTGATTCAATGGTTCGGGGTAGCAATTAAAGCCCGCATTCTAACAAATCAAAACAACCGTCAAAATGCGGAACCCAAATTAACCCTGGTTCTTGATGACCGCTTCAGCAATGCTGTTTGGCGCTTCAGCATACTCGGAGAATTCCATTGAGTATGTTGCACGCCCCTGAGTTGCTGAACGCAGATCTGTGGCGTAGCCGAACATTTCACCCAGCGGCACCTGAGCATTAATAGTCTTGCCGGATGGCGTATCATCCATGCCCTGAACGATACCGCGACGACGGTTCAGGTCGCCCATAACGTCACCCATGTAGTCTTCCGGTGTTACCACCTCAACCTTCATCATAGGCTCCATCAGCACAGGCTGAGCCTGTGGCGCGTACTTTTTCAGCGCTTGTGAAGCAGCGATTTTAAACGCCATTTCGTTGGAGTCAACATCGTGGAAAGAACCGTCGTACAGACGCGCTTTCAGACCCAGCAGTGGGTAGCCGGCGATAACGCCGTTTTGCATCTGTTCTTCGATACCTTTCTGTACAGCCGGGATGTATTCACGAGGAATAGCACCACCCACGATTTCGTTAATGAATTCCAGACCTTCTTCGCCACCTTCGGCAGGAGAGAATTCAATAACAACGTGACCGTACTGACCACGACCACCAGACTGCTTAGCAAACTTGTGGTTCGCATCCACGGAGGACTTGATCTTTTCACGGTAAGCTACCTGAGGCTTACCAATGTTAGCTTCCACCTTGAACTCGCGACGCATACGGTCAACGAGGATATCCAGGTGCAGCTCACCCATACCGGAGATAATGGTCTGACCAGTCTCTTCGTCGGTCTTAACCTGGAAGGAAGGATCTTCCTGAGCCAGTTTACCCAGAGCAATACCCATCTTCTCCTGGTCAGCCTTGGACTTAGGCTCAACCGCAACAGAGATTACAGGATCAGGGAATTCCATGCGCTCCAGAGTAATGACGCTATCCATGGCGCACAGAGTGTCACCAGTGGTTACGTCTTTCAGACCGATCAACGCAACGATATCGCCCGCAACACACTCTTTCAGCTCTTCACGGGTGTTGGCGTGCATCTGCACCATTCGACCAACACGTTCACGCTTGTGCTTAACAGGGTTGTATACGGTATCACCGGAACTCAGGGTACCGGAGTAGTTACGTACGAACGTCAGAGTACCAACGAATGGGTCGGTAGCAATTTTGAAGGCCAACGCTGCAAAAGGTGCATCGTCGTCAGCTTCACGGGTTTCAACGGTATCTTTACCATCGTCCAAGATACCTTCGATCGCTTTAACTTCTTTTGGAGAAGGCATCAGCTCGATAACAGCATCCAGTACAGCTTGTACACCCTTGTTCTTGAACGCAGAACCACCAAAGACAGGGATGATTTCGTTAGCCAGTGTACGTGCACGGATACCAGCCTTGATCTCTTCCTCAGTCAAAGTACCTTCTTCCAGATACTTTTCCATCAGCTCTTCAGTCGCTTCTGCAGCTGCTTCCATCATATACTCGCGCATTTCTTCGCAAGTATCCTGAAGGTCAGCAGGAATGTCTTGATATTCGAAAGACATACCCTGGTCAGCTTCATTCCAGATAATGGACTTCATCTTAACCAGGTCAACAACACCCTTGAACTCGTCTTCAGCACCGATAGTCATCTGCATTGGTACAGCATTTGCACCCAGACGATCGCGCAGCTGCTCGACAACCATGCCGAAGTCTGCACCAGTACGGTCCATCTTGTTAACGAATACCATACGTGGTACTTCGTACTTGTCAGCCTGACGCCATACAGTTTCAGTCTGAGGCTGCACGCCGGAGGAACCGCACAGTACAACGACCGCGCCATCCAGTACACGCAGAGAACGTTCAACTTCGATAGTGAAGTCAACGTGTCCAGGAGTATCGATAATGTTTACACGATGCTCATCAAACTGAGCATCCATGCCACGCCAGAAACAGGTGGTAGCAGCAGAAGTAATGGTAATACCACGTTCCTGCTCCTGCTCCATCCAGTCCATAGTGGCAGCACCATCATGAACTTCACCAATTTTGTGGCTCAGACCAGTGTAGAACAGTACGCGTTCTGTGGTCGTTGTCTTACCCGCGTCAACATGGGCACAGATACCAATGTTGCGATAGCGGTTGATCGGGGTTTTACGGGCCACGACTCAATCCTCTGATACTTAGAAACGGTAGTGAGAGAACGCCTTGTTCGCTTCAGCCATGCGATGCACGTCTTCACGCTTCTTGACAGCAGCACCTTTGTTCTCGGCTGCATCCAGCAGTTCGCCAGCAAGGCGCAGTTCCATAGACTTCTCGCCGCGCTTACGTGCAGCGTCTACCAGCCAGCGCATTGCCAGAGCAGTACGACGAGCTGGACGAACTTCTACAGGCACCTGGTAAGTAGCACCACCTACACGGCGGGATTTCACTTCTACCATTGGCGCGATGGATTCCAGAGCTTTTTCGAATTGCTCCAGCGGATCCTTATTAGAGCGCTCCTGAACCTTGTCCAGAGCACCGTATACGATCTTTTCAGCAACAGATTTCTTACCGGAGATCATCACGTGGTTGATGAACTTGGTCAGGGTTTTGTTACCAAACTTAGGATCTGGCAGCACGTCGCGCTTAGCGACTACGCGTCTTCTTGGCATTGATAAGCCCTCTTTTCGGCCTTCAGGTAATCCGGAATAACTCCGGCCTTACTCTTATCAACCTACTGTTAAATTCTGTGTACCTTCTGCTAATAAGCAGCGCACAAATCTTTCAATAAAAGAGTTCAGAGCTCTTTTAAAACGGCTGAACCAGCAGTCTTTTAAGGTTTTAACCTCAGGACTTAGGCTTCTTAGTACCGTACTTGGAACGACCCTGCTTACGATCGTTAACACCCTGGGTGTCCAGGCTACCGCGAACAGTGTGGTAACGAACACCTGGCAAGTCTTTTACTCGACCGCCACGGATCAGAACAACGGAGTGTTCCTGCAGGTTGTGACCTTCACCACCGATGTAGGAAGTCACTTCAAAGCCGTTGGTCAGACGCACACGACATACTTTACGCAGCGCAGAGTTAGGCTTCTTAGGAGTGGTTGTGTATACGCGAGTACAAACACCGCGACGCTGTGGGCAAGCTTGCAGCGCAGGAACGTCGGTCTTTTTGACCTTGCGCTTGCGTGGCTTACGCACCAGCTGGTTAATAGTTGCCATTCAGCGAACTCCAGATTGTTTCTATATTCGAGCTTTTTGAGGTCGAATTTTGCTGTACCAGAGGATTTGCACAGGTTAATTCGGTCTTCAAACAGCAAAAGCCGGCATAAAACCGGCCAGAACTACTCCTGATCGATCATAGACCAAGGGTAATATAAAGCCGCGAAATTGTACGGAAAGGGGGAAATGGCGTCAAGTATCGGTATTCAAAGTTTGCAGCTCGGAGACTAACCATACGGACTGCTTTTTGCGCTATTTTTTAACGGGTTGATTTACAATAAAAAAATGCCGAACAATGTCGGCATTTTTTTATTGGCTTTACTAAATTATTTTAACTATCAGACCATTCATTCTCATCATCTGATGCAGGATCGTCATCCTCGCTATCACTATACCTAATTTTACTCATTTTTGCTTGTAGTATCTCACCAACGGATTTCACTGGTTTTTTATCAGCTTTCTTGAGTTCCTCACCCGTTAAGGCTCCCTTTTGAAAGCCAGAATTTTCCTGATAAAACTCCTTTATTTCCTGCTTTGTCTGCTTAAGCTGCATTTCATAATCTCTGGCAACACGCTCATCATCCACCCCCCCTCTTAGTTTGGCTTCAATATGTTCAACTCGTTTCTCAAGCCCACCAAGCTTATTATCAAGAGCTTTCTTTCTAGTTTGCCTTTCTTTATCTTTCAGCTCTTCTACAGTCTTAACTAGCTGCCTGTGAGTTTTGGGACGAGCAGCATTTTTGACATTACCTTTCGCCTCCCTGATCGCAGCTAGCAAATCATTTTTCGAATTAGCTTCTTCTTTAATTACCTCACTTTTTTTTTCCACACTGTCTGGAAGAAGATTACCCTCTTCATCTCTGGTCTTTCGAAGCCTCACCTTCGACAAATCCTTGGGAGACACCCCTGAACCAGACGCTGATGCAGTACCAGCGGGCTTAGGCTGAGACTTGGAACCAGCAGCCCCAGACGGACCAGCCGGTTTTTTCTTAGCCACTGGTGGGGGAGGTGGTGCTCCAAATTGTGGAGGAGGTGGCGGTGGTGGAGTGATCGCCTTACCCTTATCATTAATAGTTGCACCCGCAGTGTTGTTGATTGCACGAGACTCTACACCCTTTTCTTCTGGTACAACTACCTGAGACTCATCAACACCCCCTTCCGGAGAATAATAATCTTCTTCATCGTCACTGGATGACTGAGTAACAATTCGTTTCGGACTCCCATCTATTTGGGAAACTGTCTGATTTACATTAGCTTGCGGCAATACAACCTGCTCATGATTCTTATGCGAGCGAGCCCGGTTAATGAGTGCACCTTTCAATGCTGGCAATGCTGACGACAGCTGCTTTTCATCAAGCCATTTCTGCAATACAAAGTTATTGTAATTACCAGGCTCCCCCAATGCTTCAAGCTGTTTGTCCAATTCTTCGCACAATTCAACAGCCTCTTTTATGATTTTTGCAAGTTGTGCCTGATAATTTTGCGCACTTCCTGTCATTTTCTGCCAAACAGAACCCGTGGTTTGAAACAACTCTCCTTTATACGCTTCCTCCTTAACCCATGCATCCAGTTTTCCCAAAACAGCACCAAGGCTTGCAACATCTGGCTTTTGAAGGAACACGGCCGTAAAACTCTCAATGGCGGCTTTCGCCTGATCGAGTTGTTCTATATCTTTGCCCGCTTTTTTAAGGGCTTTAATCTGCTCACTGCATTCACGAACCGCAGCAATGTACTCTTTGGTCACCAGCTCAGGGTAAGGAATCACTGGCAAAGTATCAGCCATTTCTTTAATGAGATCATCTGTGCCAGCAGCAGTGTAACTACTCAGCAACTCATTGATAACACTCGCAGTTTCGTTACCAGTAATACCCATATCCAGCAGAGCATTAACACTCTGGCAATATGCACGATCAAATACTTCAACATTGCCTGCAGGGGATTCCAATTTTTTCAGCCGATCAGAAGCTTCAATGACTTTACGAACATCTTCAGCGCTTCCTACAAATTCTGATCCTGAGCGATCCTCAACCGCCTGTACTACCTGCTGATATTCACCAATCCGCACTTTGACCGGAAGATCTGCATTTTGCGCGCCATTATGCAAAAATTCGGAAGACTCCAGAAAACCCATACCCTTGTCCTGACAAGCCTTGATAGCATCAACAATCGTCTGATCAACGATTTCATAGTTGCCTGGCTTTTGTACCTTGCATAGGGAAATAGACTGGAAAATGGCAGCAAAATCCTGAGCAGCCTTGATCTTTTGACTATCGTCTTTAGCAACTATTTCACTCTGGGTAAGGCAATAGGACAACTCATCCATTCTGCCTCTTGCAGCAGCACGGGGAGCGGTGTTGTATTTCCCAATCACTGTGGGTATATCAGCCAATTCAATTCCGGCACTGATAAGGGTCTGAGCAGCTTTAAAGTATCGTTCATCAAGCTCAGTAATTGTGGCATTATCATCAGTGCTGCATTCAACCAGTGGCTCAAGCGCATCAATGATTGTGACAAATTGCTCACCTGTAAGCTCTTCAGGTAACACCGCGCCTTCTGACATCAACATTTCCTGCAGACAACCTATCGAGTCAGCCAACTTCCCCGCCTTTCTCGCCATGTACTCACAGGACGGTTTAGCCTCCTTAACAACTTCTCTCTCTTTGGAGATTGCCTGATTACGCAGATGATCAAGCATATGAACTGCATTACCTTTTCCATCGACACAAGCGACGACCACCTTATCCAAGAGCTGATCAATATTTTTATGTACCGATTGAGCGGCTTCCGGATCAGAAGATTTGCGTGAAGCCTGTTGCATTAATGCACCCTGATGCTCCATAAGATCCATCAAATAAGGGTTTTCTTTGGCCCAATCAGCAAGCCTGCGATCAAGATCAACCAGATCGGATACCAGATATTGTTTGGTATCTTTTAATGGCGGAATTCCATTTTCAAACCCAGCTATTGCAGCCAGATCATTCATGTCTTTTATGGCTTGACCAACACGAATTTGAACAGACTGAGCCAGCTTGTCAGCCCCTTCCACCGACTGAATACCAAAGCCAACCTTATCTGATGAATAAACTGCGGGACTTTTCTCATCTTTCCGGTAAAGCGCCGCCGCCCTGCCCAGCAAATCTTTCTTCATTGCATCAGGCAACTCATCGAAACTGGTAATTTCAGATTGATCAAGGTAATCAAGTGACTTGGGATCTGTTTTTGTATTTTTGCTGGCCTCGAGATGATACCGCTTAGCCAGCTCATTCAGAATATTGCGAATAGGCGTTGGGATTGTACGATTTGCTCTTGCCTCAGCCTGCCTGCAAGCATTAACTCTTTGCTCACAAATAGTGTTCAGCTTTTTCCTGATTGACTCATCCATAGGCTGCAAACACATAGATGCAAGGCGCTTGGCTTCATTAATGCCTGTTTCATCCTGTGGAAAGTTATCGATTAGCTCTTTAACTTTAGATTCAAAGCCGGTTAAATCATTCTTATCCTCAGGCACTGAAGCTTTCAACCCGGCCAGGGCTTTCAGCATTTTTTCGTACTCAGCCCTATCAATACCTGCTTTAATAGCATCCAGATGACCTGCTAATTCTTGGTATTTTTTACTGACTTTCTGATAAGTATCTCGAGCAAGGAATGTAGAATCAGTTGACTCAATCTGTTTTCGGAATTTAGTTGCCTGTTTGACTAGGTAATCAGCGATACCTCTTGATGAACCAGCCGTTTCAGCACCAGCAGCTATTGCAGATATAACGCTGCTTTCTATTATTTCCTGTATATCTTGCTCTGAAGCCCCACCTCCAATCTTTCGATGTACATAGTTTTCATTCAGAGCGGTGCAAAGTTCTTTTGCTACCGCAAGAGCCTTACCATTGTTTTTCGTGATCCATTCTTCAAGTTGGAGCTTCCAATCTGCAAGTTCTGCAATCGGACAATCTTTAGTTATTTTTCGGGTGGGGAGAGAAACGGATTTGCCGAGATCCCGGCCAAATTCTGAATATTCATGAGCCAGCTCTTGAATGTAGCCTGTTACTCGTTCAGCTGCCTGCTCACTTCCTGCAACAGAGTATTTACCCCATACCTTCCCTGCTTCAGGCTTAGCGTAGCTGAATCCATGATCATTATCGTTATAGCTTGCAGAGTACTGACGCAAATCAGCCCTTTCAGATGCATCAAGGTCTTTCCATCCTTTCTCATAGCGTTCTACCGCGAGAGTGTTTAGCATGCTATCAATTTGCGAATGCATTATTGAGACTCCTTTCCCAAGTCAGTAATCCTTATTAATCCAGTGTTGGTAAAGAACCCAGTGGATTCAACGATTTCCACTTATCCTTGACCAATGGATCAAAACCCGTCAATCCAATGACTTATACCTATTACAGGTGTTTCATTATTTAATTCATACCGGAGGTTATCGCGCCTTCTGCCCAATTTACCTCCAAAATGGAAACACTTGTGGTAAAGTCCCGCCGTTATCCACTGTAGACTTGCGAAACACCCATGAAACGCGAACTGGCTATTGAGTTTTCCCGTGTAACCGAAGCTGCTGCCCTGGCAGGCTATAAATGGCTGGGACGAGGCGATAAAAACGCTGCTGATGGCGCTGCCGTAGAAGCAATGCGCGCCATGTTGAACAAAGTTGAGATGGACGGGGAAATCGTCATCGGTGAAGGCGAAATCGATGAAGCCCCTATGCTCTTCATTGGTGAAAAGGTCGGCAAAGGCCATGGCGAAAGCGTTGATATTGCGGTAGACCCGATTGAAGGCACCCGTATGACTGCCATGGGCCAGAATAATGCTGTCGCCGTACTGGCGGCTGGCGAGAAAGGCTCTTTCCTGAAAGCCCCTGATATGTATATGGAAAAGTTGGTAACCGGTCCGGCCGCAAAAGGTGCCATTGACCTGAATCTGGGACTGGCAGAAAACATCCGCAATGTTGCCGCCGCCCTGCATAAATCCATCGAAAGCCTGACCGTTATTACCTTGGCAAAACCTCGTCACGACAGCGCCATTGCCATGATGCAAAAGATGGGTGTAAAGGTATTTGCCATTCCTGACGGCGACGTAGCCGCTTCTATTCTGACCTGCATGCCAGACAGCGAAGTCGATATGATGTACTGTGTGGGTGGCGCGCCAGAAGGCGTTGTGTCCGCAGCCGTTATCCGCGCTCTGGGTGGTGATATGCAAGGTCGCTTGGTGACCCGCGACGAAGCCAAGGGCAAATCTGAAGAAAACGTGAAAGCAGGCGAACTGGAACGTAAGCGCTGTGCTGAAATGGGTATCGAAACAGGCATTGTTCTGAAGCTGGAAGACATGGCAAGCTCTGACAACGTTGTCTTCTCTGCCACCGGCATCACGAAAGGCGACCTGCTGGAAGGTATCTCGCGCAAAGGCAATATTGCCCAGACTGAAACCCTGGTGGTTCGTGGTCGCTCCCGCACCATTCGCCGCATTCAGTCTACCCATTATCTGGATCGTAAAGACGACGATATCAAGAACGTCATCCTTTAAAAGTTTCTATCCATCTCTTCGGGAAGCAGGTTTACTGCTTCCCGCTCGTCCTACACTGTTATAGACAGTCACAGGATGTGTCTTATGCCAAAACTCCCTCTGTTTTTTTGCCTGATACTCTATGCAGCAAGTCCCAACAGTGCCTCTCGTCCCGGGGAAGTCTGGTATCAGAAAGTCTGGTGCGAAGGCAAAGGTGGCAAGGTTGAACAACGCATGCAAGACGGTCGCAGAGTTGACTGCCTGACCGATCACTATGCTATTGAAATGGATTTCGCCAGCAAATGGCAGGAGGCCATTGGCCAGTCACTGGATTATGCTATGTTAACCGGCAAAAAAGCGGGCATCGTTTTAATCCTCAGCTCTTCATCTGACCAACAACACTGGGATCGATTACAGAAAGTAGTCAGCCATTATCAGCTTCCAATACAGCTCTGGAAGCTTGGGCCCTAGTGCTGGAAAGCTCTAATATCCATACACTCTTATGCTTGCAGAGGCCGAGCCCGATAAGTCCACTTAAAAGGCTTGGCCATCCGCTCATTGAAGAAATCTACAAAACCATGAAGTCTGGTTTTCAGGTCTTCAGTTGATGTAAATATGCCTCTTTTCAAAAACCGTCTCACCAAAATGGAAAACCAGATTTCAATTTGATTCAGCCATGATGCGTGCTTTGGCGTGTAATGAAATACTACTTTATGGGATGGGTCACTGAGGTAAGCCGCCCGAGTTTCCATATTTTTCAAAATACCGGATTTACCTTTGACGCCAAGCTCATTAGCTGGTGTGTTTTCGATAGCTGCAACCTTCATGACAGCCGCTTCTGACATGTGTGTATTGAGCTGATCCATGACCAAATGCCAACCTGCTGCCTTTGGGTCACTGGCCAGAACAAGATCCAGCCAGTCAGCAAAATCCTGCTCTGTTCGAGTATCTCTAATAAGAGGAATTATCTTTCCTGTAGCCACATCCATACCGGCCAGCAAAGCTTGCGTTCCATGACGAGTATACTCAAACTCACGCTTTTCTATGTGACCCGGCTTAACCAGTTTGTTTGGTTTCACGGGCTCCAGAGCTTGCATGCCTGTTTTTTCATCAAAGGAAAAGGTATTGATGCCTTGCTCTGCACGCTTAACGGCTTTCTGATAGGTGTCACATATATCGGCGCAGCGGATTTCAAACGCTTCATCTTTCGGAGTATCAACCCAGCCTTTGACCTTGTCTGGACGAATGTCGGCCTGATTTTAAAAAACGCCCCACCTGTCTCTGCGAGATGGATGAGACAATTTTTTTGTCTACTGCCACCATGGCTAATAAGCTTTCTGACCAATGGCTGAAGGGGTAGCCATGGTCTTCTGGCTTGTCGCAAGACAGGGCAATAATCTGGCAAATCTGTTCAGCGGTAAACTTGGGCGGAGTGCCCGGCCTTTGGGCTTCTTTCAGCTTTTCCAGGGTGGATTGGTCATCAGGTCGTTCGACCCAGTGCTTGCGCCAGCGGGTAACCGTTTCTCTGGTACATTTTAATTTTTTAGCTGTTCCGAGCAGGCTTTTACCTTCTGCACCAGCCAGTATGATTTTGGCTCTGAGCACAAGTGACTGACTACTTTTGCGTCTGCGGACTATGAGCTCAAGGTCTTTACGCTGCTGGTCTGACAAGACGATTTTCTGGGTGTGTTTTGACTGCATCCGTGCTGCTTCTGACAAAGCTGGGGGGCGAAAAATGGATGCAGATCAGAACACAACATGAGGTGTATGTATATTAGAGCTTTCCAGCACTAGGAGGCTGTCCGAGAATAGCGCCCGTAGCGAGGATCGTAGAAAATTGAGGATAAAAAGTCGGTTTTGAGAGGAGAATAGCGAGCTATTTGACGAACAAAATCGGATTTTTAGACCAATTTACTACGACCGCAGTAGGGCAGACTATTCTCGGACAGGCTCCTAGGAGGCTGTCCGAGACATATTTATCGAATCTCATAGATAAGCGTGGTTCCAGATACTTCGTGCCCGATCACTAACAGCGGATTGCCAGTAGGGCTATTTTCAGCAGCAACGAATATCATGCCCTCCGGGGATAAATCTCCAGCCTTCTCAGGCTCTTTCGCTGCATCAACCTTAAAATCCCGATTATGTACATAACGGACATACTCAGGCGACTTCGGGTTAGTAATGTCATACATAAACACACCTCCCGTCCGCTCAAGCCCTATAAAAGCATAATACCGTCCGTTCACCTGCCCAACAGCCAGCGCTTCAGGCTCTGGCCCTTTGTCATCGCTGCGGCTGTCACCTTTAGTCTTATCGTCGTTATTATTGAAGTGGGCACCCAATATATCCGCAGTGATTCGTTCGAAGTCATCACCGGAATCAAAAACGAGCTCACCTCTAGCGTCCCAGATTGAGAAAGAACGAGCACCGTAAGAGAAAAGCTTTTCAAACTGCCCATCGTTATCAGCATCTCCCAAAGTATTCGTAATTTTCAGTCGCGCCAGACCCGCTGAGCTTTTCACACTTTCATAGTTAGGGTGATCAGGAGAAACTTTTATTTTTTTCACCCGCACTTCCTCAGAAAAGCCGAGACATCCATCTTCGTCATCAAAATCAAGCCCTCCTGAAGCAAGACACTCTTTTTCAGAAAGGCTGTCATACCAGTAATCCCTGGCATCACCTTCGTTGGCACTGACCACGAAAGTCTCACCATTTACTGTATAAGAGACAATACTGTCGGGCTGGTACATACCATACACGCCAGACCACTGCTTCAGGTTTACACCGTCTTTATTGCTAAAGTCTGCCAGAAACTGACCAAAATCCTTAAAGCCCAAAGGCGCCACTTTTATAATTTCAGCCGTTTCTATATCAATAATCGCCAGCGCATTATTCTCCTGTAAGCTGACAAAGGCTGTCTTTGAATCCTCCGATACAGCTATATACTCCGGCTCAAGATCCTGAGCGACAGATGCATCGCGACCAAAAATTCGAACACGGTTATCCAGTTCCGAATGCCTCAGCCCACCTTTATTAAACGCTGCAAAACCGACCCTCCGAACTTCACCCACAGTACCATTGTCGTGAATACCAACAATACTGACAGAACCTTCAGGATCAACCTTGTAGTCGTCCGACGGCTCGCCTTCATTGGCGACCAGTGCATATTGACCATCAGGTGTGATTGTCACCATATCGGGTAACTCACCTACATAAACATAATCTTTGAAAAACACCCGGCCTGAGCGATTGACTTCAAAGAGCATTAAGACACCCTGCTCCTGTTTGTTATCCGCTTCAACAGCAACAGCCAGCAGATCACCGTGCAAAGCAAGGCTGTTAACGTTACCCAACGGCACTCTTGGTAAAAAACGCTGTAGGTTAATGGTTCCCCGTTTAGTCAGATTGGACTCAACAACAGGATTGACAAGTGGCTGACTGGTTAAGTGACTGGCATCAAGGATATCAATGGTTTTATTGCTTGAATTAACGACAAAAACTGACTGGCTTCCCGAATGCCAGCCCAATATTTCAGCAGCACCTTCATGATACATACCCGATGCGTAACGCCCCACAGGCTGCATATCCGGATGCTTGATCATGACACTCTGACGAGTATTAATCCTATGATCAGAAGCACACCCAGCGAGAATCGCAGCCAAAGCCATTAGGGCCAGAACCAAGGAACTTCTCAAATACTGAAGTTTCATTTGCCTTACCTGTTATTTTTATTGTTTACAAAATCGACAACAGTTATAGCGCAGAAAGATGATAAACAGATGACAGGCAGTCTACTGCCAGATACCCACTTACAAAATTATTATCGTTTTTAGAGCCTTGAAGGGCTTTATGCCCATCAACACTATTAGCTTAAAAAGAAGTCAAACAATACGACAGCATTACACTTGCCCAAATAGCAAAAAAGGCCACTCAGAACGAGCAGCCTTTTTGCTAGTACTCAGCGTTGTGCCTGAAGGCACGCGCTGTTGTTTGTAATGTTTATCACACTTCGCCGAAGTTAAGCGCTTCAGACAGAGCAGCTTCCACATCAGAAGCAGACACCTTAACCGGTGCTTCGAACTCTGGCTCTTCACGACCCTTCTTACGCTCAGCGTGGTAAGCAAGACCCGTACCCGCCGGAATCAGACGACCAACGACCACGTTTTCCTTCAGACCGCGCAGGTAGTCACGTTTACCGGTTACCGCAGCTTCAGTTAGAACTCGTGTGGTTTCCTGGAAGGAAGCCGCAGAGATGAAGGACTCTGTTGCCAGAGACGCTTTGGTAATACCCAGCAGTACACGGTCGAACTTGGCAGGGAACTTGTCTTCCGCACCCAGACGATCGTTCTCTTCCAGAACGGTAGTGTACTCAGTCTGATCACCGCGAATCAGAGTAGAGTCACCGGTATCGGTGATTTCTACCTTACGCAGCATCTGACGCAGAATGGTCTCGATGTGCTTATCGTTAATTTTTACACCCTGCAGACGGTATACGTCCTGGATTTCATTAACGATATAGCGAGCCAGCTCACCCACACCCAGCAGACGCAGAACGTCGTGCGGATTGGTAGGACCGTCGGAGATTACCTCACCTTTGGTTACCTGCTCACCTTCGAACACGTTCAGGTTACGCCATTTAGGAATCAGCTCCTCGTACGGATCGCTACCGTCGTTCGGAGTGATGACCAGACGCTTCTTACCCTTGGTTTCCTTACCGAAGCCGATGGTACCGGTAATTTCAGCCAGGATAGAGTGTTCTTTCGGCTTACGCGCTTCAAACAGGTCGGCCACTCGTGGCAGACCACCGGTGATGTCCTTGTTACCGCCGGACTGCTGTGGAATACGAGCAACGATGTCACCCACTTCTACAGTCGCGCCGTCGGCCAGGTTCACCAGAGCGTTTGCTGGCAGGAAGTACTGCGCAGGCACGTCAGTGTTCGGCAGTTTCAGTTCCTTACCGTTGGCATCCAGCAGCTGAATAGCAGGACGAATGTCCTTGCCCGCAGAAGGACGATCCTTCGGATCCATCACTTCAATGTTGGACAGACCAGTCAGCTCATCAGTCTGGGTCTTAACGGTAATGCCTTCTTCGAAGCCCAGGAACTTAACAGTACCGGACAGTTCGGTCACGATTGGGTGCGTGTGTGGATCCCACTTCGCAACTACCTGACCGGAAGACACTTCATCATCTTCCTTAACAGAAACAACCGCACCGTAAGGCAGCTTGTAACGCTCACGCTCACGACCAAATTCGTCGGCAATCGCCAGCTGACCGGAACGGCTGACAGACACCAAGGTGCCGTCTTTGCGCTCAACAGACTTCATGTTGAGCAGACGAGCAACACCCTTGTTCTTAACAGTAATGTTGTCCTGAGCAGCGTTACGAGACGCAGCACCACCGATGTGGAAGGTACGCATGGTCAGCTGTGTACCCGGTTCACCGATGGACTGAGCAGCGATAACACCAACAGCCTCACCCTTGTTAACCAGATGTCCGCGACCCAGGTCTCGACCATAACATTTCGCACAGATACCGTGGCGTGTGTCACAGCTGATTGGAGAACGTACTTTCATTTCATCGACGTTCATGCCTTCCAGACGTTTAACCCATGCTTCGTCGATCAGGGTACCCGCTGGAATAGCGATCTCGTCTTCGGAGCCTGGTTTGAATACGTCCAGAGCCACAACACGACCCAGAATACGCTCACCCAGAGGCTCAACCACGTCACCGCCTTCAATGTGCGGTGTCATCATCAGACCGTTGGTGGTACCACAGTCGTCTTCGGTCACCACCAGATCCTGCGCAACGTCTACCAGACGACGGGTCAGGTAACCGGAGTTCGCGGTCTTCAGAGCGGTATCCGCCAGACCTTTACGAGCACCGTGAGTAGAGATGAAGTACTGCAGTACGTTCAGACCTTCACGGAAGTTCGCGGTAATTGGCGTTTCTATGATGGAGCCGTCTGGCTTGGCCATCAGACCACGCATACCCGCCAGCTGACGAATCTGTGCGGCACTACCACGAGCACCGGAGTCGGCCATCATGTAAACGCTGTTGAAGGATTCCTGCTCTTCCTCTTCGCCCTGCTTGTTCAGAACGGTGTCGGACTTCAGGTTGTCCATCATGGACTTGGCCAGCATTTCGTTGGCACGGGACCAGATATCGATAACCTTGTTGTACTTCTCGCCTGCAGTTACCAGACCGGAAGCAAACTGGTTTTCGATCTCGCGCACTTCTTCGTTAGCGTCACGGATAATGTCCTTCTTGTTATCCGGGATAACAAAGTCGTTCACACCGATAGACGCGCCAGACAGAGTCGCGTAGTTGAAGCCGAGGTACAGCATCTGGTCAGCAAAGATAACGGTTTCTTTCAGACCAACACGACGATAGCTCGCATTCAGCAGGCCGGAAATAGCCTTCTTCTTCATGGTCTGGTTTACCAGTGAGAATGGCAGACCTTCAGGAACGATTTCCCAAAGAATCATACGACCCACAGTGGTGTCAGCCAGGAAGGTACGATCGTGTTCTACACCATCGTCGTCTTTGTATTTTTCGCTGACACGTACTTTAACGCGAGCGTGCAGCTCAACAGCGCCAGTACGGTAAGCGCGCATTACTTCGCGGATGTCCACGAATGCCATGCCTTCACCCTTGGCGTTGATACGCTCACGGGTGATGTAGTACAGACCCAGTACAACGTCCTGGGAAGGTACGATAATTGGTTCGCCGTTTGCAGGAGCCAGGATGTTGTTGGTGGACATCATCAGGGCACGGGCTTCCAGCTGGGCTTCCAGAGTCAGAGGTACGTGTACCGCCATCTGGTCACCGTCGAAGTCAGCGTTGTACGCCGCACACACCAGCGGGTGCAGTTGAATCGCTTTACCTTCGATCAGAACCGGTTCGAACGCCTGAATACCGAGACGGTGCAGGGTTGGTGCACGGTTCAGCATTACCGGATGTTCACGGATGACATCAGCCAGTACGTCCCATACTTCCGGTGTTTCGCGTTCTACCATCTTCTTGGCAGCTTTAATGGTGGTCGCCAGACCTTTGGCTTCCAGCTTACCGAAGATGAACGGCTTGAACAGTTCCAGAGCCATCTTCTTGGGAAGACCACACTGGTGCAGACGCAGGGTAGGACCTACGGTAATTACGGAACGACCGGAGTAGTCAACTCGCTTACCCAGCAGGTTCTGACGGAAACGACCCTGCTTACCCTTGATCATGTCAGCCAGGGATTTCAGAGGACGCTTGTTAGAACCGGTGATGGCACGACCACGACGACCGTTGTCCAGCAGCGCGTCTACAGATTCCTGCAGCATACGCTTTTCGTTGCGGACAATGATGTCAGGCGCGTTCAGGTCGAGCAGACGCTTCAGACGGTTGTTACGGTTGATCACTCGACGGTACAGGTCGTTCAGGTCAGACGTCGCAAAACGACCGCCATCCAGAGGTACCAGAGGACGCAGATCTGGCGGCAGAACCGGCAGAACGGTCAGAATCATCCATTCCGGGTTGTTACCGGATTTGTGGAACGCTTCAACCAGCTTCAGACGCTTGGACAGCTTCTTCAGTTTGGTTTCAGAGTTGGTCTGCGGAATTTCTTCACGCAGCATTTCCACTTCTTCACCCAGATCGATATCGTTCAGCAGAGCCTTGATCGCTTCCGCACCCATGCGGGCGTCAAAGTCGTCGCCGAACTCTTCGAGGGCTTCATAATATTGTTCGTCAGACAGCAGCTGGTTCTTTTCCAGTGTTGTCATACCCGGATCAACCACCACGTAGGACTCAAAGTAGAGTACACGTTCGATATCGCGCAGGGTCATGTCCAGCAGCAAACCGATACGGGATGGAAGGGACTTCAGGAACCAGATGTGAGCCACCGGGCTGGCCAGTTCGATGTGACCCATACGGTCACGACGCACTTTAGCCAGTGCAACTTCTACGCCACACTTTTCACAGATAACACCACGGTGCTTCAGGCGCTTGTACTTACCGCACAGGCACTCGTAATCTTTCACTGGGCCAAAAATTTTGGCACAGAACAGGCCGTCACGTTCAGGTTTGAACGTACGGTAATTAATGGTTTCCGGCTTTTTAACTTCGCCGTAAGACCAGGAACGTACCATCTCTGGGGAAGCCAGACCGATACGAATAGAGTCAAACTCGTCAGTTTGGCCCTGGGTCTTGAGTAGATTCAGCAAGTCTTTCAAGATCGCATCTCCTCGCGCAGCAAGGCAGCCCGTTACGGCTGCCTTACCTCACGTTTTGTTATTCGGTGTCCAGCTCGATGTCGATACCCAGAGAGCGAATCTCTTTCAACAGTACGTTGAAGGATTCTGGCATTCCAGGTTCCATACGGTGGTCCCCATCGACGATGTTCTTATACATCTTGGTACGACCAGCCACGTCATCGGACTTAACAGTCAGCATTTCCTGCAGGGTGTAGGCGGCACCGTATGCTTCAAGTGCCCATACCTCCATCTCACCGAATCGCTGACCACCGAATTGGGCCTTACCACCCAGCGGCTGCTGAGTAACCAGAGAGTAAGAACCGGTAGAACGTGCGTGCATCTTGTCATCAACCAAGTGGTTGAGCTTCAGCATGTACATGTAACCAACGGTTACCGGACGGTCAAAGGAGTCGCCGGTACGACCGTCAAACAGAGTCACCTGACCGGTGTCGCTCATGTCAGCCAGACGCAGCAGTTCCTTAACTTCGGATTCCTTGGCGCCGTCGAATACGGAAGTCGCCATTGGAACACCGCCACGCAGGTTCTTCGCCAGATCCATGATCTCTTCATCAGAGAAGGAATCCAGATCTTCCTGACGACGGCTGCCGCCTACGCCATTGTAAACCTGATCCAGGAAGTCACGGATTTCAGCCACTTTCTTCTGGGACTCGATCATACGATTGATCTTGTGACCCAGACCGCGCGCTGCTGCACCCAAGTGAGTTTCCAGTACCTGTCCAACGTTCATACGGGACGGTACACCCAGAGGGTTCAGTACGATATCAACCGGATTACCTTCCGCATCGTGTGGCATGTCTTCCACAGGCATGATGATGGAGATAACACCCTTGTTACCGTGACGACCCGCCATCTTGTCACCAGGCTGGATACGACGCTTGATAGCCAGGTAAACCTTGACGATCTTCAGCACGCCAGGTGCCATGTCGTCGCCGGTTTGCAGCTTTTTCTTCTTGTCTTCGAAACGCTCGTCGAGCTGGGCACGACGCTCTTTCAGCTGTTCTCTGGCCAGATCCAGCTGTTCGTTCAGGGTTTCGTCAGACATGGACAGTTTGAACCACTGCTCGTGTTCCAGTCCGTCCAGATATTCGTCAGAGATGGTGTCGCCCTTCGCCAGAGCCGGACCACGATCTACTGACTGACCACGCAGAGCTTCACGCAGACGGTCGAAGGTATCTTCTTCAACCACACGGAACTCTTCGTTCAGGTCTTTACGGTATTCGTCCAGAGCCGCCTTTTCGATGGCCTGGGCGCGGCTGTCTTTTTCAACGCCGTCACGGGTGAATACCTGCACATCAATAACGGTACCTTTAACAGAGGTCGGTACACGCAGAGAGGTGTCTTTAACGTCGGAGGCTTTCTCACCAAAGATCGCACGCAGCAGTTTTTCTTCCGGAGTCAGCTGGGTTTCACCCTTAGGCGTAACCTTACCTACCAGAATGTCGCCTGCGCCAACTTCAGCACCTACGTACACGATACCGGCTTCGTCCAGCTTGTTCAGAGCGGACTCACCCACGTTTGGAATATCAGAAGTAATCTCTTCTGGCCCCAATTTGGTATCACGTGCCACACAGGTCAGTTCCTGAATGTGGATCGTAGTGAAACGGTCTTCCTGAACCACACGCTCAGAGATGAGGATGGAGTCCTCGAAGTTGTAACCGTTCCATGGCATGAATGCCACGCGCATGTTCTGACCCAGAGCCAGCTCACCCATGTCAACGGAAGGACCGTCAGCCAGGATGTCGCCTGCAGCGATACGCTCGCCATTCTTCACCAGCGCACGCTGGTTGATGCAGGTGTTCTGGTTAGAACGTGTGTACTTGGTCAGGTTGTAGATATCTACACCCGCTTCACCTGGCTGCACTTCGTCATCGTTTACACGGATAACGATTCGAGCCGCGTCAACGGTATCAACATAACCACCACGACGGGCAACCACACAAACGCCAGAGTCGGACGCTACGTTGCGCTCCATACCAGTACCGACCAGCGGCTTGTCAGCACGCAGGGTGGGTACCGCCTGACGTTGCATGTTCGATCCCATCAGGGCTCGGTTAGCATCGTCGTGCTCAAGGAATGGAATCAGGGATGCCGCTACAGATACAACCTGTTTAGTGGAAACGTCCATGTACTGAACTTTTTCCGGACCCATCAGGTGAGTTTCACCGCGGTGACGTACGTTAACCAGTTCTTCGGTCAGACGGTTTTCTTCGTCCAGACCAGCAGAAGCCTGAGCGATAACGAACTCGCCTTCTTCAATCGCAGACAGGTAATCAACCTGATCGGTTACCTGACCGTCCACAACCTTGCGGTATGGAGATTCCAGGAAGCCGTAGTCGTTGGCACGAGCGTAGGTTGCCAGAGAGTTGATCAGACCGATGTTTGGACCTTCAGGGGTCTCGATCGGACAAACTCGACCATAATGGGTCGCGTGTACGTCTCGAACCTCGAAGCCAGCACGTTCACGGGTCAGACCACCAGGGCCCAATGCAGATACACGACGCTTGTGAGTTACCTCAGACAGCGGGTTGTTCTGGTCCATGAACTGGGACAGCTGGGAAGAACCAAAGAATTCTTTGATGGCAGCAGCAACCGGCTTGGCATTGATCAGATCCTGAGGCATCAGGCCTTCAGATTCTGCCAGACTCAGACGCTCTTTAACTGCACGTTCAACACGTACCAGACCAACACGGAACTGGTTTTCGGCCATTTCACCTACGGAACGTACGCGACGGTTACCCAGGTGGTCGATGTCGTCACAAACGCCTTTACCGTTACGGATGTCTACCAGAGTCTTCAGGGTATCAACGATATCGCCGTTATCCAGTACACCCGGACCCGTATCGGATTCACGACCCAGACGACGGTTGAACTTCATTCGACCAACGCCAGACAGATCATAGCGCTCGGCAGAGAAGAACAGGTTACCGAACAGGGCTTCAGCAGCTTCCTGAGTCGGTGGCTCACCCGGGCGCATCATGCGGTAGATTTCTACCAGAGCTTCCAGACGGTTCGTAGTGGTGTCAGCACGCAGTGTGTCAGAGATATAGGAACCACAATCCAACTCATTGGTGTAAAGGGTTTCAATATTCTTGACGCCAGCAGCCAGCAGTTTTTCGTAAACTTCCGTAGTGATTTCGGTGTTGCAATCAACAACGATTTCACCGGTCGCCTGGTGCACAACGGTCTTAGCCAGGACTTTACCGTAGACATAGTCTACCGGAGCTTCGATACGCTGGATGTTTGCTTTTTGCAGCTGACGGATGTGACGTGCAGTAACACGACGACCCATTTCTACGATGACATTACCATCGCCGTCCTTGATGTCGAAGCTTGCAGCTTCGCCACGCAGGCGGTCAGCAATCAGTTCAGTGCTTACACTTTCAGAACCGATCTGGAAAGGTACTGTATCGAAGAAGTAATCCAGCATCTCTTCGTTGCCCATACCCAGGGCACGCAGCAGGATTGTGGCAGGCAGCTTACGACGGCGGTCGATTCGAACGTACAGCAGATCCTTAGGATCAAACTCGAAGTCCAACCAGGAACCACGGTAAGGAATAACGCGAGCGGAGTACAACAACTTACCGGAGGAGTGAGTCTTTCCACGGTCGTGGTCGAAGAACACACCCGGAGAACGGTGCAGCTGAGATACGATTACTCGTTCAGTACCATTGATAACAAAGGTACCGTTTTCAGTCATGAGCGGAATTTCGCCCATGTAGACTTCTTGTTCCTTGATGTCTTTGATTGCCTTGTTGGCAGAGTCTTTGTCATAGATAATCAGGCGCACTTTTACACGCAGAGGAACTGCGTAAGTGACACCACGAAGTTGACATTCCTTGACATCAAAAGCCGGAGTACCGAGCCTGTAGCTCACATATTCCAGCGCCGCATTGCCAGAGTAACTAACAATTGGAAATACGGACTTAAAGGCAGCGTGCAGACCAATGTCTTCACGCGCGGCCGGCTCTTTTCCGGTTTGCAGCAGCTTGTGATAAGAATCAAGCTGAATCGCCAGAAGATACGGCACATTCATGACATGCGGCAGTTTGCCGAAGTCTTTGCGGATGCGTTTTTTCTCTGTATACGAGTATGCCATCAGCGTTCCCCAGCTTGGTCACCTGGTCCTGGCTTCAGACCTTCTGGTCTGGCCATCTAGGTTTTGATGAGGGCGGGTGGCCCCCTTTTGACACCCAATGAATACGGTGATTAACAACCGTTAAACCGTTGCATGAGCTTTAGCGTCTGGCTAAATGAACCTTCCGCCACTCGTGCAACCAATGTCAGTCAATTATGACCAACATCCCCCTGAAGTGATCCAAACCATACACCTGTCCGCCCAGAACAACTCCGGAACCTACCAGTGTACATGGCTTCCATATCATTTTCAGGGTTTACACCTACATTTCGATCACTTTATTTTGTAATGAGATGTAGTTACTGCCATAAAAAAAAATTTCCCCACCTGCACTTGCGCAACATTTATACAAACCTGCACAAAAAGGATGACGAAATATTTTCATTTATGGCTGCCTGAGCTCATCATTGCTTAAGCAGCAAAACGATACAGCTCATACAACGGGAAAAAGGCCGGTGCCATTCAGGCACCAGCCCACCTGAGACTATTATGCAATAGACCCCGGATTATGCAACTTTACGTAGAATTACTTAACTTCTACGGAAGCGCCAGCTTCTTCCAGTTGCTTCTTCAGCTCTTCAGCTTCGTCCTTGCTCACGCCTTCTTTCAGAGGAGCTGGAGCGCCGTCAACGATGCCCTTAGCTTCTTTCAGACCCAGGCCGGTAGCAGCACGTACAACCTTGATTACGTTGACTTTCTTGTCGCCAGCACCAGTCAGGATTACGTCGAACTCAGTCTGTTCAGCAGCAGCAGCGCCACCTTCAGCAGCAGCAGCTGGAGCAGCAGCAACAGCAGCAGCAGCGGAAACGCCGAACTTCTCTTCCATTGCTTCAACCAGTTCAACAACGTCCATTACGGACATTTCAGCGATTGCATTCAGGATATCTTCTTTAGACAGTGCCATGTCTATATCTCCAAAAATTTTGGTTGGGGCATAAACCCCGAAATTCATTTAAAAAAGAGAGAAAGCTAAAAATCTTTAAAAAGACTATTAAGCGGCTTTCTTCTTCTCGTCGGCAACAGCTGCCACTACACGTGTAATGCTTGCCGGGAACTCGTTCAGAGTTCTTGCCAGCTTGGTTACAGGTGCAATCATTACGCTCATCAGCATTGCGCGAGCCTGGTCCAGAGTAGGCATCTTAGCCAGAACATCAATCTGCTCTGCACCCAGAACCTGTCCAGCGATGGACAGTGCCTTAACTTCCAGTTCCTTGTTCTCTTTAGCGAAGTCCTTCATCAGACGCGCAGCGGCGCCCGGATCTTCCTGAGAGAAGGCCAGAACAGTTGGACCTACCAGGACGTCCTGCAGACACTCAAATTCAGTGCCTTCAACTGCGCGACGAGCCAGAGTGTTACGTACAACCTTCAGGTATACGCCACCGTCACGGGCTTGCTTACGCAGTTCGGTCATTTGACCAACAGTCAGACCACGGTAATCCGCAATAACAGCCGACAGAGCGCTTTGTGCAGCCTCGCTGACTTCGGCGACAATCGCCTTCTTGTCTTCGAGTCCTAACGCCATGGGCTTTACTCCAAATATCCGAAGTTAACCCTGATACACAACAATCATGTATCAGAGACTTTCAATACGGTGATGGGTCACTAAATAAGGAAAAATGTTCCAAATTCGTGTTCACCGTCTACGCAGGACATTAAGCTCCGATCTTTTTGTCCATCCCTTAGACGAACCCTGCTTGAAATCCTGTCGGACTCAGGCAGGAACAGATCTTTGCACCTGCGATCTTTGACGACCTCCGAAACCGGAGACCCCAAAGTCTTTTGCATTGCAGGTCATCAGTTCCTCTGACAACCTGCAACTCAGGTCATTTGTCTGAAAGACAAAAGCCTTTAATTAGATGTCGAGAGACGCCATGTCGATGGTCAGACCCGGGCCCATAGTAGAGGACAGGGTAACCTTCTTCATGTAAACGCCTTTGCTGGTAGCAGGCTTCAGCTTCTTCAGCTCAGCCATCAGCGCTTCAACATTCTGCTTCAGGGAAGCAGCTTCAAAATCGATCTTGCCGATACCAGCGTGAACGATACCGTTCTTGTCTGTACGGAAACGAACCTGACCTGCTTTAGCGTTCTTAACCGCGTCAGCAACGTTAGGCGTTACAGTACCTACTTTAGGGTTAGGCATCAGGCCGCGTGGGCCCAGGATCTGACCCAGCTGACCAACAACACGCATTGCGTCCGGGGAAGCAATAACAACGTCGAAGTTCAGTTCGCCAGCTTTAACCTGTGCAGCCAGATCGTCCATGCCAACAATGTCAGCACCAGCAGCTTTAGCAGCTTCAGCGTTAGCGCCCTGTGTGAACACAGCGACACGAACGTCTTTACCGGTACCGTTTGGCAGTACAGAAGAGCCACGTACAACCTGGTCGGATTTACGAGGATCCACACCCAGATTCACAGCTACTTCAACAGATTCTTTGAATTTTACGCTGGATACTTCTTTCAGAAGGTTCGCAGCTTCTTCGAAGGAGTAAGCCTTGGTAGCTTCAACCTTCTCAGCAATCATTTTTGCGCGCTTGGACATCTTCGCCATTATTCTACACCTTCCACATTCAGACCCATGGAACGAGCGGAACCGGCGATAGTGCGGATAGCCGCATCTTCGTCAGCAGCAGTCAGATCAGGTTCTTTGATCTTGGCAACTTCCAGCAGCTGCTCACGAGTAGCAGTACCCACTTTTTCAGTGTTAGGACGGCCAGAACCTTTCTTCAGCTTCAGTACTTTCTTCAGCAGTACGGAGGCTGGCGGAGTTTTGGTTTCGAATGTGAAGCTGCGGTCACCGTATACAGTGATCACAACTGGCACAGGCATACCAGCGTCGAGTTCCTGCGTCTTAGCGTTAAACGCCTTACAGAACTCCATGATGTTCACGCCGTGCTGACCCAGAGCTGGACCTACGGGTGGGGAAGGATTAGCTTTACCTGCAGGAACCTGCAGCTTAATGTAAGCTTCGACTTTCTTAGCCATTGCAACCTCTACATTGGGTCAACGCCTCCCTGAAGGCATCATACCAATCAGTTCAGCTACCCGTTTATCAGGCATTCCAGAGAGTTTACACCCCAAATCATGCCCTTAGATAAAAACCCTGCAGTGCTCAGCATTCAGCCAATCAGTGCAGGGTTTCAAAATAAAAAGTCCGACTCTCAGACTTTCTCGACCTGGGAGAATTCCAGCTCTACTGGTGTGGAGCGACCGAAAATCATAACCGCCACATGCAGGCGACTCTTTTCGTAGTTCACTTCTTCAACCACACCATTGAAGTCCGCAAAAGGACCATCAATAACGCGAACCATCTCACCTGGTTCAAACAGCGTCTTCGGACGAGGCTTCTCGGCCCCTTCATGAACACGCTGGAGAATAGCGTCCGCCTCTTTCTCGGTGATCGGCGCTGGCTTATCGGCTGTACCGCCAATAAAGCCCATCACTCGCGGCGTATCTTTAATAAGATGCCAGCTATCGTCGTTCATTTCCATCTGAACTAACACGTAGCCAGGAAAGAACTTTCGCTCACTTTTGCGTTTCTGACCGTTCCGGATCTCGACCACTTCTTCGGTAGGCACCAGAATCTCACCAAAGAGATCCTCCATACCGAATCGCTGAACGCGCTCTTTCAGCGAACGCATTACCTGCTTTTCGTAGCCGGAGTAGGCATGCACTACATACCAACGCTTCGCCATAGTTCTTTCCCTATCCAATCAAGCTGCTGATAGCCCAGCCTAGCAGAGAATCGAGCGCCCACAAAATGAGACCCATAACAATAACCACAGCAACAACGATCAATGTGGTTTGCACGGTCTCTTGACGTGTAGGCCAAACGACCTTGCGAATCTCAACCTTGGCATCTTTAACGAGGTTCCAGAAGGCACCGCCTTTTACTGTCTGCAAACCAATATAGCCTGCAACAGCACCCAGAGCCAGCAAGGCTACAACGCGGTAAAGAATAGACTCAGCAGAGAAGTAGTAATTCCCATATGCGCCAACAGCGACCAGGGCAAACACCAACCCCCACTTAAGGCCATCAAGACGACCTTCAGCCGCCACTTCTGGTTTTCCACTCATTAGTTTGATTTTCTCTCTAGAAAAGCCCCACTCAAAAACAGTAAACATGGTAAAAGAGTGAAGGCTTGAATCAAGAAATGGCAGGCCAGGAGGGACTCGAACCCCCAACAGCCGGTTTTGGAAACCGGTGCTCTACCAATTGAACTACTGGCCTGTATCTACGAGCGCCCTACTTTACTCTTCTAGATACAAGGGCTGACCAATTATAATTGACCATACCTTATCTGAAAAGCGTTATTATTTTTGATTTGTGAGGCATAAAAAAATAAGGGGCAGATAAAACACTCTATCTACCCCTATGCTTCTGGAGCTCTTAACCGGATTTGAACCGGTGACCTCATCCTTACCAAGGATGCGCTCTACCAACTGAGCTATAAGAGCAACTTCTCACCGTATAGAGGCAAGACTTATTCTGGAGCGGGTAGCGGGAATCGAACCCGCATCATCAGCTTGGAAGGCTGAGGTTCTACCGTTGAACTATACCCGCAACATAAACCGCATAGCGAGACTCACATCTTGTGATACCCACTTAGCTTTCAATCTTCTAAGATTTCAAGATCGAAAACAAGAATTTGGTGGTGGGGGCTGGATTCGAACCAGCGAAGCTTTCGCGTCAGATTTACAGTCTGATCCCTTTGGCCGCTCGGGAACCCCACCGAACGCTGCGCTATTGTATCCAGAGACAATTCAAAGTCAAGCTGTTGTTTTCGTCGTTCAACTCACTGAGTTAACTGAAACTCTAACCAATCGGCCTGATTGATTAACCTGCTTTGCTTGGCTGTCCCCGAAGCGCAGGCGTATATTAGTGAATTGATGATTCGGATGCAATCCCTTTGCAGTTTTTTTCTAATACTTTCAGACCGTTGTATTCATCTGCAAATCTTTCCCACATACCCTCTGTGATCTTGTCGGCCTCTTTCACTGCCAGCTCCAGCCAATACGTTTGTGGTTGTCGTGCCAGCTGCTTGATTCTTGTTTCATAGCCCGCCTGTAATAAACGACTACTGACTTTATTAGCGGATACTTCTTTACTGAAAAGCCCCAGGGATATCCCGTTTGCCAATTCACCCTGAGTAATCACAAAACTGTCGATGTTTTGCCCCTGAAGTTCACGGAGCAACCGTATTGCAGCTTCACGGCTGGCCAGAGGAGGGATATGCACCCAGTGGTCGTACTCACTGGCTTCATTATCGGATCGTTCCCTACTGGCTACTCCCAATGAAAAAAGCCGTTGTTGCATATCATCAGCCTTACTTGCAGAACCAAAAGGACCAACAACCAGGCATTGAGCATCCAGAGTCTTTTCTGAAGCTGAACGGTTATTTCGCTCAACAGGTTCAGGCAATAGTTCTGATCGGGGCAGGTTTTTCCCGCTTTCCGACCAGAGAACCAGTCGTTTACCCTGTTGTTTCTCAGGCTCCGACACCGTCGGCTTTACATAACGGCTTTGCGACTGCTGATAAGTTCCCCAGGCAAAATATCCGGTATTCATTATTAGCAGTAATAATATTATCCAGCGCATCCTTCTTTATATTCCCTGGCTGCAATTTCCAAACCATCCATTACCAGGTCAGGCATGAAACTTACCCTTCCTTCTTTATAGACACTAATCAGCGACTCAAGCTGGCCGCCATCACCTCCGGTCAGAATGACCCGGGAACCCGGATGCTCAGTCACAACTCTATCGATCAGAGCCAATGACATCATCAATGCACCATGATGAATACAGTCAACCGTGTTTTTACCCAAAGCCAGATTGTGGTTATCGGTTGATTCGACATAACGAAGCTTTGCCGTGTTGGACGCCAGCGTTTTCTTCATAAGGCTGATGCCCGGAACAATATACCCACCAAGATGAAGCCCGTTTTTATCCAGAACATCAACCGTGATGGCGGTGCCGCAATCGACAACGACTTTTATGTCCGGACTACTGGTTGCATGGGCGGCCAGCATTGCCAGCCAGCGATCGACTCCCAGTTTTTCAGGCGCATCGTAAGACAGCGTCACACCAGCCGATTCTTTTTTTGCTGTTGCTATATATAAAGGTACAACCTGAGTCGCCAATACATATTTTTTAATCTGTTCCAGACGTTCATCTGAAGACACCATCGAGATACTGACCAGATCCAACTTACCAACCGTATCAAGAAAACGGGGAAGGGCTGCCCCCCAGTCCTCGGTATTACAGAAAAAGCCCGAGCTGACTGCCAGAGCATTTTCCCGCAACAACCACTTCAGCCGGGTGTTGCCTGCATCAAACTGTAGAGTTCTCATGATTTCCTCAATGAAACTTCACCACCGTTGAACACTTTCACCCCTGTTTCTGTTTTTATCAGCAAGCCACCCTGTTCATTCACTCCGACATTTACACCTTTTTCCTTTCGGCCAGCCGCTTCTATATTCACTTCCTGCCCCCGGAAAGCATCGTATTCACTCCACTGGTCTCTGTATAACGCAAAGCCACCATGAGTGAAACCATCCAGCGTATGGCTCAGGGTATTGATCAGTTGGGATACCACCGCATTGCGACTGACCGTTTTCCCACAAACCTCATGCAAATCGACAGCGGGTTGCCCGATACCCTTCTTCTGATCTTCACTGAGCTTTATATTGATGCCAATACCAATAATGACATCACATTCTCCAGTAGGGTCACCGTGGACTTCCAGCAGGATGCCGCTGAGTTTCCTGCCCTGCCAAAGCACATCATTGGGCCACTTCAGCTCAATATTTCTTGCACCGTTTGCTTCCAGAGCTTTTAAAACTGCCAAGCCAACTGCCAGACTCAAACCTTCCAGAGATGCGGTACCTTCACTGATTCTCCAGTTTGCAGACATGGATATGGTTGAACCAAAAGGGCTGACCCAGGTTCTGCCTCTTCTTCCCCTGCCACTGGTTTGATGCTCTGCCAGACAAAACGTCATACTGCCGGACTCGTCATCACTCAGCTCTTTGACAAGATCATTGGTAGAGCCTGTGCTGAAGCAGGTATGCAGCTTTATTCTGTTGAGCAGGGATTTATCCAGACCTGACTCAATTTTTGACTGATCCAGCAACTCTATTCCCCTTCCCAGGCGGTAGCCCTTGCCTCGTACAGAGTCCAGTATCAGCCCCAGTTCTTCCAGCCCCTTGAGCTTTTTCCAAACAGCGGCTCTGCTGACTCCGAGAGAGTCTCCCAGCTCTTCTCCAGAGTGGAAGTGACCATCCGCCAGCAGGTTCAGTAACTTTTCCATCGACAGCCTCAATTCTTTTGTGACTGCATGATATGCCTTGCGACCCGCTCTCTCAAATTCATCAAGAACTTTCTGAATGAATCCGTGTCAGATAGCCAGTACAACAAAATGAGCGTTTCTTAAAAAATCAATGTCGCCAATGTCTCAAAGACACCTGTTTACGACTAGAGTTTATGCGAACTTAACAACGAGGAAACGGTATATATGAAATATCAACCACTTTTATCCGGATTGGCAGCAACACTGCTGTCCATGAGCCTGTATGCCTATTCACCCAATGACCAGCAGGGAACCATTTATGCGGGGTTACAAAACCTGAATGAGCTCGCAGATATTTTAATGCTGGAACGGAAACAAGAGCTGGGAACCATAGGCAAGAACAATCTTATTGAGTCACTGCTGTCGCCTTGGGATGAGAGCAAAATCAATGAATTAATATTGAATTCTGGCGACATAAAGACGGCAGCCAAAGACGTTGTAAGTGGTATTTTCAGAAATCCGCTGTATGACCTGTCTGGACTGCTCTCTCACAAAGAAGCCTTTCTCAATCTGATCGAAAACAGTTCATTTCTGAGCGCCTATGTTCCTGCAGCCAGAGGAATCACATTGGATGATACCGATGCGTTGTTCGTTCCCAGCAGAACATTACTGACTAAAAACCTTAATGGTACTGCCAATACAGCTACTGACCAGAAGTCTTCAAGCACACTGATTCCGGCCAATACTCCGGTATTTATTTTGGGCCAGCTGCGCGATCGCCCATCAATGGTCAGTGCAGAGAGAGATTCATGGCTACTGATATGGCGGAAAGAGTTTGGTCTGAAGTTTGTGCGCTCAGGGCATATCGGCAGACTAAGCGAGCAAGATATCGAGAAATACAAACAATTGGTCACTCGGAATCCGGAAATTGTCAGAACGGAGCGGGTTGAGCGTGAATTCAAACTTGATAACTTTGACATGCTGATGCCGGGAACAATGCCGTTGTACAGCCCTGATGAAGGGTACTTTCTGGCAAAACGCAATGGCAGAAAAGGAGAACTCGTCCAGATAGAAAGCAATACATGGTTTATTTACAGGGCAACACTCGATCATGCCACGCTGCGTTCAATAGATGAAGGCAAATCGCTAACCACTCACATTAAACACCCCCCCATGAAGCCCACCGTCCGTAACTACCTGGATGATCTGCATAACGTCATGTTCCATTATCCAATCTATGTGGAACCCCGGCTTAATGAACACCGGTCTTTTTCCTGGGGTGAAGGCATCACAGGTATCGACAACCTGCATGGGGTGGACACTTCCAACTTTGTTTACAAACTGGTACTAGGGTTCGGGCTCCGGCTGCCAAGGCACTCTGCTGACCAGATTGCAGAGGGAATGAAGATTAACAAGATATATGTTGATCGTTCGAAGGACACCGAGTCCCATTACCAGACATTGGTTGAACACTGCACATTGGGAAGAATGGCCGCTTTTGCCAATACCGGTCACCTGGTTTGTATAGGCAGTGTGTCCATGGCACAGCTTAGCTATCTGGATAAAGATGCGGGAACCGCTGCATTGAATAATGGCATAAAAGAAGGCGATCTTATTCCTTTAGTGGCCACCAGTCCGGTCGGGTTTAGCTGGCATAAAGAAGTTGATGGCAAAACAGTCCCAAGCTGGACAATTACACCCAAGGCTGCCGTATTCCCTATTTTCAAGAAAGGGCCATACAGTAGCTGGGTCAGCCGCAAAAATTATGATTTAACAATATTCAGTTTCTTTGAAAACTCCCCCAAACTCGAAACCAGAACTGAACTCTGATAGATCACCCGTTCGGCTCCGCATATACTATGCGGAGCCCGAGAAGCCTGACTGAGAACAGACAGCTTCTGATACTTATAAAATAAGCAGGTGTCACGAATGAGTATTTTCAAATCCCACATTTCTCAAATGGGAGCCTATAAACCACCATTGGAAGGTCGGGATAACCACCAGCACCTGCTGCTTGATTTCAATGAACGGGTTTTACCTGTTGCCCCCGCGGTTAAGCAGGCACTGATTGACTTTATTAATGATGACCAGCTTCAGGTTTACCCGGCTTACGGCAACATTACCCAGAAAATTGCCGACTACTGCGGGGTAAAATCCGAACAGGTGATGATCACCAACGGTTCTGATCAGGGTATCGACCTGATTATTCGTTCTGCTTGTCAGGAAGGTGATGAAGCGATTATTCCGGGCCCAACCTTTGCCATGTACCACCAGTGTGCCAAAGTTGAAAACCTGAACATTATCGAGCCCACCTATTCCAGAGAAAACGGGTTTCCAAAACAGGCCGTTATCGACGCCATTACCAATAAAACCCGACTGATTGTTCTGGCAAATCCAAACAACCCCTGCGGCACCCCTGTTGCCCGGGAAACAATTCTGGAGATAGCCAAAGCGGCACCTCAGGCAGCCACTCTGGTCGATGAATGTTATTTCGAATATACCCGGCAAACCGTTTGCGATGCGGTTGAGGAATACCCTAACCTGCTGGTCACCCGAACCTTCTCCAAAACCTGGGGGCTCCCCTCTGTACGACTGGGTTACGTTATTTCCAGAAAGGAGAACATTGACGCACTACTGAATGTACGTGGACCTTATGATGTTAACCAGCTGGCGGTGGTGGCTATAGATGCGGCACTTTCCAACCCTGAGTACACGCAGGAATATGTGAAAGAGGTGATAGAAGTCTCCAAGCCGATGCTTGAAGCATTTTTAGATAAAAAAGCAATCAAATACTGGCCAACTGTCGCAAATTATATCTGGGTGTTTCCTGATAACCCGGATGCAATGGAAAAGCATATTCGGGCCAGTGGAATTCTTGTCAGACCAAAACTGGACGCTAACGGGCGTAAAGGTCTGAGAATAACTCTTGGAAATAAACGACAGACCTTGAAGTTAGAACAGTGTCTTTCCTCATTTGAAATCAATTAGAAACCACAAGAAATTCCCGGAGCTTGCTCCGGGGGGCTTCTAATTCAAACCTTGTAACTTACGAAGAAGAACATCCATAGAGCGGTGTTTGATCTCTTGGGACCACTTCACTCAGATAAGTTCACTGTGCGCCTGCAACAGCAAGCTCAGTATTCGCCATTTAACTCCCGACACAGCTGATCCCTGAAATCCTTCAGAAACTGGCTGCTGCGCTCAGCCATTTGTCTGCCAGCAGCGGTTTGCATACTGCCGGCAATTTTCAGCAGCTTCAGTTCAAAGTGGTCAAGGGAGTAAATGCGATCATCCAGCTCACGATGGGTAGCCAGTGGGTCTTCAGGGTCAAACAGTTTCTGTTTCAGTTTACCGCCAGTATAAAAGCAGCGGGCAAGGCCGATGGCTCCCAGAGCTTCCATTCTGTCAGCATCCTGCACCACTTTGGCTTCAATGGTTTCCGGTGTTATACCTGCAGAATAACTGTGGGTTTTCACCGCATGGCAGACATCATTGATCAGCGCCTGTGGAAAACTCAGTACTGTCAGGCAACGTTCAGTTTCCTCTGCGGCCAGCGTTGATGCCATTGACCGCTGTGGATGATTTTTGGGCAGCACAACAATATCGTGGAAATAACAGGCGGCCAGAATGACCAGCCGGTTAGCACTCAAATCACCGTTATCCAGCAACTTGCTGGCGGTTCGCCACACTCTCTGAAAGTGTGAAATATCATGAGAAGCATCATCGGATTCCCGTCCCTGTAAAAACTGCACAAAAGTCTGTTCCCATTGCTGTAACAGAGATGGGTCGTTGTAAGGCATAATTTCGCGCTCTTTAGGTCAATTAACCATTTAACTGATAGCGATAGCAGGATCGGCTGTCGATGGCGGGCTCACTATGCAGAAACAGTCGGGAATGCACAACCACCTGCTCCGGCTTTAACTCAACCAGATGGTAAGCAGGCGGTTCAGGTGAAACATAGGCAGGCTTTTTATTATCAAATTCAAAAGCCGTCTGATGAACCGGCGACAAAGGACAGGAATAACTAATACCATGCCAGCTGCCTGTAACGGTTCGATGAAGGTGCCCAAAAAAGAGATGCCGGATTTGATTTAAATAAGGTTTCACGACATGAAAGAAGGCTCCGGCATTGACCAGGTTATCATCGTCCATGGCCGATAGCCCGACAGTGAATGGAGGATGATGCATAAACAGGTAAACAGGCTTTCCTTCGGAAGAAGCCAACACATTCTCCAACCACTGCAACCTTTTCTCACACAGTACACCGCCTCGTTTTCCAGCATCCAGTGTATCAAGGAAAATCATTCTGCCTGCCAGACTATCCAGGGTGTATTGGATAAAGCCTTCATCATCAACAGGGTGTTCAGGAAAAACCGTTAAAAATGCCTCTCTCTGGTCGTGATTGCCCATCAGCAGATAGACAGGAAAAGGCAGCCGGTTTAGCTCTTCTTGCAAAACCCTGTAAGCAGCGACCTCTCCCCAATGGGTCAGGTCGCCCGTGATGACCGCAAAATCAAGAGACAGGTGTTTGCAGTCAGAGAGAACGGCATCGATACACAGCCGGATTCGTAACTGAGGATTAATGTCATAATTCATTTCACCAGCTGGCACCAGCTGTGGGTCAGACAGGTGAATAAAGCGGATACTCTCTTTTGGCGTTTGCGGCGATGTACTCATAATGATTTTTGTGTTTGCAGGGTACAAAACCATCATGGCTCATTTGGTCATGCTTTGCACAGATTCAAAATAGACAAGCTCATTAAGAAGCAGAAACCGCAGACTCCAGACTGTACCGGGCAACCGTCATATTGCTCCAGCCTTCAAAGCCATCCAGATGCATACCCAGCGTCTGGATAACATCCACCGCAAACTCGTTGTCGGGTGCTGTGTAAGAAATAATTTCCTGAAAACCAAAGCGCTCAAAGCCTAAACGTGCAACCGCTTGGGCGGCTTCCAGCACCAGTCCCCGACCACGAAAATCAGGCAAAAAGCGCCAGCTTAGCTCAACACTTTTTCCGTAACTGGAAAAACCACAATAGCCAATTAACCGGTAGGTTTCTTTATGAACAACTGCCCAGCGGGACCAGCCTTTCCGATCAAGCTCCAGCTGGTAACGCCACAGTTCCGTCTCGGGCTTTGAAGCGGGGGATTCATCACTGAATCGTTGGGGTAAATTACTGTGACCAATTAATTCACCGTAAGGTTGCAGGTCACTCTCCTGCCAGGTACGAACCAGCAGTCTGGGAGTTTCAGTTACTATCAGCACGAGGCGCTCCTGATAACGCTTTATCGACAGCGTGAGCTATTGAAACGTTATAAATATGTAGCCCAACTCTGAAAGAAAGGCAGTTTTTTCTTATCTATTTAATCCAAATTAATACAAAGCAACGATAGAAAAACGATAGAAAAACGATAGAAAACGGCGTTCATCGAGCTCTACTTATAAACGTTTAAACGTTGTTTGCTTACCGGCATTTGACCCGTCTGTACCAAAAAAAGTTCTATGCTGTCTGGAAATATTCCATAAACGATTGGCCATAAAAGCTTGCCTGCGGTTGGCCGAAATGATTTCTATAAGACTTTCCAGCGGAAACCATTATGCATACGGTACTCAGCGACTTTCTCACCCTGCCTGAGCCACAGTCCCAGTGGAGGGTTGTGGATGAAGAACTGCTCGAAGGTCAGATAAGAGCCATTCAACTGGAAGTCATCTCACTGACATGGCCAAAAGATCAATCGATCAAGCCCGGTCACCAGCAATGGCATCACCGTTTACACCTTTACCTGCCTGAAAACGATCATCATCAGCCCTGCCTGCTAATGATTAATGGCGGTACACGTCATGACCTGTCGATGGAAATGACACCCCACTCCCAGGTTGACAGCGCAGCTTTGTGCCGACTGACTGGAGCACCGGTAGCCAGCCTGAAAGACATTCCCAATCAACCCATAGCCTTTGCTGACGGTAAACCCCGCTGTGAAGATGATTTGATGGCCTGGAGCTGGAAACAGTTTCTGGACAATCCCGCCGGGAACCGGTTTTACCCTTTGCAATGGCCCATGGTAAAAGCCGTGGTTAAGGCTATGGATGCCATTCAGGCCTTTACTGCAACCCGGAAAATAGAAGTGGATGACTTCATTCTCTCGGGAGGCTCCAAACGGGGTTGGGTGAGCTGGCTGACAGCCAGTGCCGACTTCAGAGTATCTGCCGTCATTCCTATCGTCATTGACGTATTGAATATTGAAGCCTGCATTCGTCATCACCACAACGTTTACAACGGCTGGTCACCTGCTATTCAGGATTACACCGATGAAGACCATAACATTCTGCAGGCACTGGATTCGGAAGCCACCCAACAATTGCTGGAGCTGACAGACCCTGCCCGCTACAAAGAATTCCTGCAACTGCCCAAATTTGTCATCAATGCCAGTGGTGACGAGTTCTTTCCTCCGGACTCTGCAAGATTTTACTATCACCAGCTACCTCAACCCAAATGGCTACGATATCTGCCCAATTGCAGCCACTATTTAGGTCGTGAGGCCAATATCGATACAACCGAACTCATGGCTTCGGCTTACGGAGTGCTGCTGGCTGATACTGCACCGGTTATGTCTTGGCAGCCACTGGACGATGGCGGCATTGAACTCAGAGTCAGCGAAGAGCCCGAAAAGGCTTGTGTCTGGCTATGTCATAACCCGAAAGCACGAGACTTTCGCAGGGATGAACTAAGAGATAGAGGGCTGGGTTTTCACTGCCAGCCCTTAACCCCGATCAGTCAATCACCGTGGGTTTACCATTTCCGCCCTGATACTCCGGGCAACGGCTGGACGGCTTTCTTCATTGAAGCCTCGTTTGAGAACCTGCCATTCCCAAATCTGAAATTAACCAGCGGAATTCGTGTACTACCCGACAATTATCCAACGCCGGATTAGACAACATTAACGACACCGTCTTAGTATTGATGACTGCTGTTCAATAACGGAACCCTTCAACGATGATCTGGAAGAAGTCTCCTTCACTGGAACAATTAAACGCCTCATTGAAAGACAACATGTGTGAACATGTTGGCATTGAACTGACTGAAGTCGGTAATAATTTCCTTGCCGGTATCATGCCAGTCGATAAACGCACTGTTCAGCCTCTGGGGTTATTACACGGTGGCGCTAATGTAGTACTGGCTGAGACGCTGGGCAGTATTGCGGCTAACCTTGCCTGTGAGCACGATCAGTATTGTGTCGGTCTGGAAATAAACGCCAACCACCTTAAATCCGTAAAGTCTGGTCTGGTAACAGGCATCGCCCGTTCTGTTCATGTTGGTCGCAGTACTCAAGTCTGGGAAATTCGCATTGAAGACGGGCAAGGCAACCTGTCCTGCATTTCGCGGCTGACTATGGCTGTAAAAAACTGGAAACAGTAACTCCCTTTCTCAGCAAGCTGTGAATAAAGGGAGTTAAGCTGTGGCAAATTTACTAAAAAATAGTCGTTTATAACTGTTGAGCAATCAGTTGCTCCAACCTGATCTGGTCTTTGGTAAAGTTACGAATACCTTCAGCCAGCTTTTCTGTCGCCATGGCATCTTCATTCATTAACCAGCGAAAAGATGCTTCATCCAGAATCACTTTCGGGTCGCTGGATGCAGGCTTTTCAGCATAGAGTTTCTGTTCCATGGGTTGCTGGGTGTTTTCAAGCTCTTCCATTAACGAAGGCCCTATCGTCAGGCAGTCACAACCTGCGAGCTCCCGGATTTCTCCAGTGTTACGAAAGCTGGCACCCATAACGATGGTTTTGTAATCGTGCTGTTTGTAATAATTAAATATTCTTGAAACTGATACCACCCCGGGGTCTTCAGCTCCGCTAAAGTCCCGGCCTTCTGACTGTTTGTACCAGTCAAGGATGCGACCAACAAACGGTGAAATCAGATAAGCTCCAGCTTCGGCACAAGCCTGAGCCTGAACGAAACTGAACAACAACGTCAAATTACAGCGGATCCCTTCCTGCTCCAGTATTTCAGCCGCTTTGATTCCTTCCCAGGTGGACGCAATTTTTATAAGAACTCTGTCGCTGTCGGCTCCTTGCTGCCGGTAAAGCCCGGCAAGATGGCGAGCTTTTTCAATAGTTGCCTGAGTATTAAAGGAAAGGCGAGCGTCTACCTCTGTAGAAACGACCCCGGGTACAACACCCTGTATTTCCTTACCAATGGCAACCGCCAGCCAGTCACAGGCCAGCCTTGAACGGGTAGAAGCGTCTCCATCCGCGTTGCGTCCATAATCCAGTGCCTCTGACAGTAATGCTTTATAAGCCGGTAACCCAGCTGCTTTCAGGATGAGCGAAGGGTTCGTTGTTGCATCAAAAGGCTTGTAGCGTTTGATCGCATCAATATCACCCGTGTCTGCAACCACCTTGGTCATACTTTTTAACTGATCTAACTCATGTTACGCACCCCTTCATCGACTGAAGTTTCTGGAACGATGATTTCAATGCAGTGAGATAAAGCTTTGCCCGCAACTCAAAATGGTTTAAATCAAGCTTATTAGCCAGCACCTCGAGACGAAATGCCGAATATATCGACATAAACAGATGATTACTCTGCGTCAAAACTGTATAAGTCGGTGACTTGGCCATTGACGCATTAGATTTGAGTGTTTTATGGAAGACTTCAACTTTCCACCGTTTTTTGTAGATCGCCTTCAAAGCCTCTGCGTCACACTCAAGATCACTGCATATCAGATAGAGAATGCCCTTACTGCCATCTTTGTTTGTAAAGACCTGCCGGAACAGCAGAACGGGGAAGTCCACGCCTGCAATCCAGCCTTTGATAGGCTTTTCTTCTGAGAAATCAATGGAATCTATGCGCTGTGAGCGCCCCCGACTTTTATCTTCCTCACTCAGCGAAACCTTCCGGTTTGACTTGCTGGCCATGACAAAATGCTTATCGCATTCGTGTCGTATATACAGCATGTTGTCGTTAGAACAGAACCAGCTATCTGCCAGCACGTAACGAAATTTGAGCTGATTATCACAGCAAACTTTCAGCATCTCCCGAAAGTCTTCGTTCTTGGTGGTTTCAGCCTTGCGTTTAACTTTTTTAGTTTTTACGTCGGAGTATTGAATAGGCTTTTCGATAAGCTTGTAGGCCACGGGAATAGAGATATCACCGACATGGTAAACAAAGTTGAGAAGGTTGATACCTTTTACCGAACGACCAAAGGTGTGATCAAAGTGCCATGCAATCAGGTCGTTCTCATCAGTGTAGAGTTTCTCCTGAATAGTGTCGTCGGCAATAAGTACTCCATCATCGCGCTCTTCCTGACGCACAACGGCTTTAACATGGTGCCAAAGAGTCTTACTGTCGAAGTGATTACGGGACAGAAGGCGTGTTACCTGATCATGGCTGTATGCGCCGTCCAGCAAAGATGACAGCTGTGTAGCTGTCGTTTTGCCGAATGAGGACAGCAGGTAATCGCTATACAGCTCAAACAGCTCTGTGTTCATGCTCTAAAGCATGGCAGATTTTTCTGGGTGCGTAACATGAGTGATCTAACTGATTGCGCATTTTTCAACCTCTTCTTGTCATGCTCATATTTCAAGCCGTGCCCAATTAAGATAGGTGTACTCAGCCACAAAATGACATAGGTCTGTTTGAAAAAACCGGCAGCGGATGCCAGAAGGATGCACTCAGGGCTTTTGCTGTTTGAGGAAAAAAAGAAAAATAACCGGAAGGCTCCGATATCTGAAGTGTCTTGGGTCGGCCATACCCTGCCAGCCAGATGTTCAGGTTTTACCCTGCAAAATCAAGCCAGAAGAGAAAATCGCTTTGTTAACAATACCGGGGACATCAACCCTGAGGCGATAACAGACCTTTACTGTTGAGCTTGTTTCCCGCGTTCATAAGCCAGTTGCTGCATAAGGACACTGATTTGGACATCTTCAGCTCTTATCAATGCCTGATAGTGCAGAACAACTGAGTTGATCTGCTCTGACAGGTTGCCTCTGGCGGTCAGTTCGGCAGTATCTGACAGGCGTTGAACCTGACTGCTCAGTTCTTTATTTTTAAGGCTGTTTTTCAGTGAGGATTTTCCGGATTTATTCAGTTCAGCCTGAAAGCTTTTCTCCAGCGCTTTGATCTCACGATCCATGCGCTTGCGGTATTGGTTGATGCGCTTTTGTCTGAGTTCAATCCGGCTCTGAAGTACACGGATTCTTTCACTCACTTCCAATGACTTCAGCTTATCCATGTCAACCGGCTGCAGTGGCGCTGCCATCCCTCTTAGCTCAACCGGTTTTGCATCTGAGCCGCACTTTTCTTCAGAAAACTGTACAGTGCCATTCACCTGACACTTGTAGATTGTTTTTGCCTGCGCGTTACTGGTGTATGTCATGGTAACGACACTTAGTACCGTTGCGGTGAAAAATTTGAATAAAAACATATCCCCGTCCTGGCCTGAATTCCTTATTAACTATCCATTACTATAGTCGCGGCTGAAACTCAGCACAGAACAGGGAGATTAAGAAGGCGGAATCGATATCAGTCCATCAGCCAATGAATCGCCTGATCTTTTTGCTGCAAACCAAAAGGCTCGGCCTTGATTCCCGGAAACAGCATGTCAGCCCACTCTGTGACCCGACTTAACCATTGCCGGTCAGTGACCACCGCTTTCTTATGGATGGCTTTCAGATGAGGCAGGCCAAATTTCAGATCTTCCCAGAGAGCTGAAACCGTTATGCCTTCCCAGGACTCCACCTCAACGTATACAGACAGTTTGCTATGGTCATCAAACTTCGGCTTCATATAGTCAATCAGAGGAAGGATATCGTCCTTTTCAATTTTGCCAGATACTTTTATACCCACTATATAATCCGCAGGCATCTCCAGAATTTCTATCATCCTACTCTCCTCTCCCTCCAGCCTTCTACAGCAGCACCTGTTACTCCATAGCAAGTCATGGCACTCATTATGCGTGATGCAGCACGACGCTCTATGTCGCTATGCAGACGATCTGGTCTCCAAGCGGCGTCAGACGAGTGGCTGACACCCCCTATACAGCCGAATCATGGGCAGTAACCTTCGGCAAATCAATAGTTGGTATGTAAAAATACTGTTAGTTCTGTTCATAATTCACAACAACTGAATACTGAAAGACCAGTCGGCAATTGAACGACTATAAATTGAACCACTACAAAATAGAGCCTGACTATTCAAAAAATGCTTCCCTGATCTCTTTTACGTACCTTAACTTAGACAGGTTCTTCAGTACTTCAAGATAGTCATCAGTAGCCGTATTACCAATACACAGGTATTCCTGCTCTGTACAACCTATACGCCCGGGAGACTGTTTGTAGACAACCACCGTCGGATCGATCGCCATTACCTCAGAGACATAATTAATATTGTCGGGAATGCAAAATTCATAGCTGAGAGCCAGAAGACTATCGGGCTGCCCCTGTAACCCCAGTTCATCCAGTCTGTTGAGATCAAATTGAATTTTATCCATTGTTCCCGATGAGTTGCCAAATACCGAACACCCGGTAAGCACTCCACTAAGCACTCCACTGAGCAGTAACATCGCCATGGCGGATATTAGTTTCATTCTCATTACTCATGCCTGATGACTTCAGCACAGATTCTACTTTTTTACCGAAGCTTTTTTCCAGAACAAGCTGTCAGACTGGAATAACTAAACTATTGTTTATGGTCATAAAACAACAATTGCACAGCGACCATGACAGTCCGACCGAACCGAACACTGATCAAGCAACTGATTTTATCAGCCCGCTCATGGCTGCTGGTTCTATCTGTCTTTTCATGCTCTTTCTTTTTATGCTCTTTGACAGTATTCGCCAATAACCACCTGAAAGAGCCCCAGAGCCATTGTTCCGATGAACACCTGAAGCAACACCCACAACACATACTTTCCTGCTATCTTCAAAAACCAGACAATAATTACCACTGGCGTGCCACTGAAACATCCGGGAAGACGGTCTCTGTTGCAGACCAAAAACAGGAAGTCATTACACACAGCATCGAAATGACATCGCAGCGCTGGCCTGTTGGCCTGAAGCATCCGGTGGATCACCCCCTCTGGCGCCATAGAATCACGATTTATCAGCCCAAAAAAGTCATTCATGATCAGGCGTTGCTGTTTATTAATGGCGGGCAGCTTTACTCAAACAAAAATGAACCTCTCACTGCAAAGCAGTCACCCAATGATGATCTGGATTTTGCTTACATTGCAGCACTCAGTCAGTCGATAGTGGTTGACCTGAAGGATGTACCCAACCAGTACCTGCAGTTTAAAGACCACCAGCCCGTCAAAGAAGACGCCCTTGTCGCCTACACATGGGAAGAGTTCCTTAAAAACCCCGAAGCGAATGCCTTTATGCCGTTGCGCCTGCCTATGGTGAAAGCCTCCCAGCGAGCAATGGATGCAGTACAGGCGTTTATGAAGGGGCAGAACATTAAAATCAATCAATTCGTCCTGTCAGGCATGTCCAAAAGGGGCTGGGCGGCCTGGCTAACAGCCGCAATGGATAGCAGGGTCATCGCTCTGGCACCGATGGTTGCAGATGTTCTTAACCTGCAAGCGGCTATGGATCATCACTACAAAAGTTATGGCGGCTGGGCGCCTGCCGTCAAAGACTACAAAAATGTTCTGTCACAACTTCATTCCAAACCATTAACACGACTAATGCAGGTAGTTGACCCTGTGCATTACGTACAAAACCTCAGGCTACCCAAATACATAATCTCTGCTGCGAATGACGACTTCTTCCTGCCCGATGCCAGCCGATATTTTTACGATGACCTCAAAGGCGACAAGTGGCTAAGAACGGTTCCGAATGTTCGTCACTATCTTGCCCGTATGGAAAATAAACTGATTACAGAGTCTCTGGCATCTTTCTATGGTTTAATCATCGAGCAACGCCCCATACCGGCCGTTCACTGGGAGTTACAAGGCAATATTCTTAAAGTCACCAGCTCTGTTCCTCCGGAAAGTGTCAGGTTATGGAGCGCGGTCAACCAAAATACCCGGGACTTTCGCTTAACTCCGGATAACCCATCCGTCAAACCATTTACTGCAAAATACCTCACGATCAAGTGCAATCCAATTTGTCGCACTAAAGCCTCAATTGCCAATCCATCAAATGGATGGAAAGCGTCGTTTATAGAAATGAAATTTGCCAACCGCCCGTATAAAGACTTTGTGGTTACCACCCAGGTCTTTATTACACCTGACACCTACCCTTCCCGCTCTCGTTTCCAAGATAAGAAAAAGTCAGACTAAAGCAGATCACTAAATTTGCATTTGATTCAAAATCAGGTTGTCTGAGTTGCTTTTTGGTCTATAAAACCTATAGGCAAACATACCAGGGCGAAAGCTTCTAATGTACGTTCGTTAGGTTTTCTTGCGAAACCTCATTACTCATTCGCCATGCAGTTCGGAAAATAGAACTTTTTATACGCAATAGAGCATTAAAAATTTTAATTTTTATAATTTTAAGATGTATTAAATCATGAATTTGATATGAACGTACGTAAGATGCTTTCGCCCTGATAAAAATATAAGGCCGGTTTACTTTTTAATCAAAGGTGAATCATAGGCATGAGGACAACAGCTAACAAACGACTGACGACTAATAATTAAAACAATAGTACATGATTGCACCATAGCCATTATTTACTTAGCAATGTCACTCCAAAGCAGTTAAGGAATTGATTGATGATATATCGCCATTCAGGACAATACTTTTCATGGGACGCCTTTAGAAAACCACGCATTGGGACTGTCAAAGTCCTTTGCCTGAGCCTTTCGCTCAGCATAGGAACGTTGTGGACAGATACAACATTCTCTGCTGACACACCCTCTGGTGAGAAAGCCGTCGTTCAGAAAGAAGACGTTGCTCAGGACAACGTTAATCTGGCAGCACCTGTCCCTGAGGAAAAGAAAGACTTTCGGCGCAAGAATGAACTCCAGCTTTCCACCATGACCACTGAAGACTCTGCAATCATGGATGTAGAGGGCTATATGATCACATCTGCCGAGCTGGGCAAATCGATCTTCAGAAGAAGCATTGGTACAGTCAGAGATAAATCAAACCCTTCCAAACCCGCCATACCCATCACAGACATAGAGCTTTCGGTTAATGCAAAAGACGTCAGACAACTCGCCCAGACTAATCCTGAGCTGTTTGATGTTGATAAAACCAGAGAAATTGCGGGTGTAGAACTGCTGGGATTTGTTGCCATGAAAAATGCACTGGCGGGTCTGGTTTACCTGGCAGACGCAGAAACGGGCAAAACAGGCTGTGAAGTGCTGCCCATTCAGGATAAAAACAATATTGAAAACCGATACTGGAAAGACATAGACAAATCCATCGGTCAAGAAGCTAATCCGGAAAACTGCTCTCTATCCTTTCGGGTTCGGGTGCAGGAGCTGTCCGAGTTGAAAGCTGTTCAGGGCCGCAGTACGCCAAAAATCGTTAAGACCCTGCGAGCCAAAACTGAAGTCTGTCGCTATCCATCAGCAGGCATTCTGCACAAATCAACCCGTACCTGCCTGGAAGGCTGGGAAGAAGATTTAAGCCACAAACGTTATCTCTTCCTCAAAAACCACGAAGACCGGCTGGCCAGAAAAATTCTGGATGACTTCGGTGCTGCCACTAAATCAGGCAGTCAATATAGCAACAAGCGTTACTACGACTACGAAACTTTTGGCAAAACTCATGACGCCCAGGACGGAAAAAATGCAAACGCCGGGCATGTCAGCGACATTTTCGGAGCACTGCTGCCCAGCTTCTGGATTGCTGCCAACAAGTTTGTCAAACAGTGGACAGGCTTATCCTCCGATTATGCGAAAAGAGCTGAAAGCGTAAAATTTAAAGAGCAGATTAAGTTCTTCAAGGGTAACCCTGACAAAATGCAAAGAGTCTGGAATGAAAAAGCAGGAACCAGCAAAGGGGATTTCAAAGTTGATCTGGCAAAACTTGGCATAGACTCTGTTGAAACAAAGTACTTTCAGGCACTCACCCCTTCTGAAGAAGAAGAGGAAGATGGAATGACCGAGGCTTACTCGGATGACCCTGATTTCGAGCTGGAAATTTCTCCCAAATTCATGGAGTTAAACAGTGACGGTATTTCCATCACGTTTACCCCTATCAGTGTTTCCAAAGGCGCCCTGGAATTCGCAGATAGTGATGAACAGGTTGAAGCCCTTAAAAATTGTCAGGACACCAGCGCCCTGTCAGCGAATGGCCTTGACCTATGCCAGCAAAACTACAAAATTTTGCTTCAAACCAGTCAAGATCTCTCTGACACCGTCGCAGAGCTCACTACTCTGGATTCAAAGGACAGTTCAAGCAAAACTCTCACTGATGAACAGTACAAGGCTCTTGGTTTCGGGCGAATCATTAGCCTGACAAAAGAAACCAATAAGGTTGTGGCGCTGGCAAACGCTCTTATGCGTCTGTTAAACCCTGATCTGCCTGATTCAAAACTCTACCATTCGGGGCAGTCAGTTACCGTCAGCCATGACAATATGCTCTGGAAGTGGCATGACAGTCAGCCCAAAGACAGTGAACAAATTAAGCCTTACCTGCATCAGTTCAAAAATAACGATGGAACCATTGTCGAAGACAGTGAGGGTTCTCCAAAAGACGAATTATAAGTAGCAGGGTACGTCTCAGCACCTTCACGAAGATGTCAGTAAAAAACGGAAGGTGCTGAACAATAATTACGAGAGAACAGCTCAATGAAATCATTTCTTAATACAAGTTTAGCTGCACTGACAGTGTTATTTAATAGTCCTTTACAAGCAGCAGATTCAAACACTGAGACCAGACTCGAACCTGCTGATACTGTTTATCTGCAAGAAACAATTAGTTGCCCTGAGTCTTTTAATTTCACCGAGATAAAAGGAGACCGGGACCGGAAAAGAAAACTGAAACAACTGGTTGCTCCTGAACTGCCAACAGAGTTCTCGGACACTTTTAAAATTGAATCAAAGCATATAAAAGCAGGGCGAGAATTCCTTTTCAACGAAGGCAGGATCACATTTACTAAAAACCTGCCTGACGGAATGACATGTACCTACACAGGAGGAGAAGAGCTCGCAGAAATAATCATCACGGTTAATAAAGACCCTGACAGTAAAAAAGCTGAAAAAGACATGAGTGATTTCGAAAGGATACACTCATCGGAAAAGCCATATCCCTACAAGCTTGCGAATGATCGTGCTCTGGTTGCAGACACTGACACTCACATTGGAGAGCTATCCTGCCACCCAAATCAGCAAAACAGATGGCAATGTAGCATTGCTCCAATGTTCTTCGTGGTTGTTAACAAAGTTTCGTACAGAAAACTCAGACCAAGAAAAAGTGACGACAAAGGCCATATCCTGCTGGTTGAAACCGCAGGTGACAGAAGAAACGAAAGTGTGAAACCTGTAGCCAATGGACAAAAGACCCCCCCGGAAAAACTCTATATCCCATTTACTACAGAAATCACGGCCATACAGCTGCAGCTGATTAACGCTAAAGATAATAAAGAGCTGACACCACTGTGCATTCCTGAAGGAAAAACACTGGACAGACTCCCCATGACACTGGGCACATCAGCAGTCATTGAAATTCAGGGCGTGGTTGATAAAGAAGGTATTGTGCAGGAAGGCACAAAGTGTACGATGCGCTGCGGTAATGATTCCAGAACATCAAGTTGCTGGCAAAAGAAAACACCTTATCAGTATACCTGCGAGTGGTATAAATCAGCAGCTAACTATGTGGCTGAATCAATGCTGTGGCTAACACCGCCTATCGGTTGCTGGGAAGTAAAAGATGAAGTACCAAAAAGCCCCAAAGAGCCGGCTCCTGCTGACAAACCGTCCGATGTAGAAGTAGTAAATGATCTGGATGACTGGTATGCAGATGAAGCTGACGAAGCTGACGAATACGACCCGGAAGACATCAGGTTGACCCCGGAACAGGAAAGGCTTAAGAAATCGCACTTTAAAAAGATGGTGATGCTCTCTGCTGAAACAGACCCATTCAAGCTTCTGGGCCTAAACCAGACAGCTCACGATGTCTTCCTGTCTGCCGGAGAGCTGAAGCGTATTCGTCAGAAGCACGGTATTACTGAACCTCAATGCTCGGATGGTTTATTTCGACCTTTGTGCAAAATCATCAACCACAAATTGGAAGAGGCAAGACGTGTTTTAAATGAAGCCAAGAGGGCAAAAGACACAAAGCTTGATGGTGATGGTGATGTTAAGGAAGAGTTCAAAAAAATTTGTAGCTCTGATGCAAATGGCGATCAATACTGTGAGTATGTTAAAAAGTCTGAACTAAAAATGCACAACCTAAATGAGCTTTGATAACGAATGTCAACGCAGAATAACCGGCTGAAAAGGCAGCGCAATAGAATAGCTAATTATTGCGATTGGTATAACTGATCAGGTCTGAACTAACTCAACTTAAAAGAAAGCCAGCTTATTTGCTGGCTTTCTTTATCAGGAAGATGTTTATTTAAACAAACCCTTTAATGCCCACAGCCTGACGCACCTGCTGCAGGAATGGCGCGGCTTCTGCCCGGGCTTTTTCCGCACCTTTGCGCAGTTCTGCCTCAATAAAAGCAGGGTCCTGAAGCAGTTCATTGTAACGTTCACGAGGCCCTTTCAGCTTGTCGTTCACGTACTCAAACAGTTCATTTTTCAAATCGCCCCAGCCAGCGCCCGCTTCATATTGAGCTTTCTTTGCCAGAACCTCTTCTTCGTTCGCAAAGGCCGAGAAAATCTGTAGCAGCGTACAGGTAGACGGATCTTTTGGTTCACCCGGTTCCAGAGAGTTCGTCTTGATCTTGCGAATCAATTTCAGCAGTTTTTTCTCTGGCACAAACAGGGGAATGGTGTTGTCGTAGCTTTTACTCATCTTACGACCATCAAGGCCGTTCAGGATGGCCGTTTCTTCACCGACAACCGCTTCAGGCAATACAAACCGGGTTTTGTAGTTGTGATTCATGCGCTTGGCGATATCTCGTGCCATCTCCAGATGCTGAACCTGATCCTGACCAACAGGAACCTTGTGGGCATTGAAGATAAGAATATCGGCAGCCATCAGTACCGGGTAACTGAACAGCCCCATGGTAATGCCAAAGTCCGGATCATTCTGTTCATCAGCAACATTCTGTTGAACGGCGGCTTTATAAGCATGGGCGCGATTCATCAGGCCTTTGGCCGTCATGCAGCTGAGAATCCAGTTCAACTCCATGATCTCGGGAATGTCAGACTGACGATAGAACGTTGCCCGATCAGTATCCAGCCCTAAAGCCAACCATGTCGCAGCATTGTGCATTCCGGATTCATGGATTCGCTTTGGATCACGACCTTTTACCATTGCATGATAATCCGCCATGAAGTAGTAGGACTGAATATCATCACGCCAACTTTCCTCAATAGCTGGTTTAATAGCGCCTACATAGTTACCCAGGTGCGGAATGCCTGTCGTCGTAATACCAGTTAATACTTTGGTCTTTGTCATGGGTTACTCATTAGGGAAAGTCTATGACGTGTACAATGCAGTAGTAATAGTCACTACACTTGAAACGAACGAAGCATTATAAATAAAACAATTTGTTGGGTGAAGGGGCACAAGAGGTTCATAACGGCAGTCTTATCGTAAACGAAGCACCACCCAGTTCAGAGTCACTGATAGAGAGCGAGCCATCATAGCTGTCAATAATATCCATCGCTACAGCCAGCCCGATTCCCTGCCCTTTGGTACGACTGTCAGCCCTGACACCCCGCTTCAGAATAGCCTGCCTACGGCTTTCCGGTACGCCTGCCCCGTCATCTTCAATCTGACAAACTGTCCAGCTTTTTCCGTCCTGAAGGAGAGTATGCGAAGAAACCTGCACTTGATGCAGGCATAGCCGGTAAGCATTCTCAAGCAAATTACCCAGTACTTCCATCATATCCTGCTCTTCAGCCGGAAAATGTATACCTGCATCAATGTCAGTGTTCAGTTCAACCCGCTTGTCGTGATACACCTTGTCCAGTGTCCGGGTTATTCGCCCGACAATATCCGCCACATCAGCCCGGTGCCTGACCAGCCCGCGCTGTCGTGTCAAAGCCCTTTGCAGTTGATAGCTGATAATCTGGTTCATACGATGTACCTGTTCGTCGATCACCGCCCCAACGTTTTCATTCTCTCCATGGTTTTTAAGCGTTTGACTGTATTGAGCACTTTGCAATACTGCCAAAGGGGTTTTCAGGCTATGGGCAAGATCAGCCATCGCATCACGGTAGCGCTCCCGCTGTTGACGTTCGTTGTTCAACAATTGGTTCAAGGCATCCGTCAAAGCCACCAACTCGCTGGAATACACACCCTCAAGCCGATTGGTATCCCCTGCTTCAATACGTTGCAGGTTACCCGCAAGCTTTCTGATGGGAATCAATGACCAGTGCATGCCGTACCAGAGCACCACCATCATTAGCAGTGCCGTTAAGGACAGCGACAGCAATAAATTACTTCTGAAGGCAATAAAAACTTCTTTATATTCCGTCGCAGGAATCATGGTCAGAAACGTCAGGGGCAGCCCTTCCAGCAAAATATCAATATCATAAAGAAAATAGCTGCCTTCAGGCCCCGAATAACGGGCAAAGTTGGTCGTGTGCTCATCAAACTGAACCGAGTAATAAAGAATCTCATCCAGCGATGAATGGGAGCGCCACAGCACATCACCCTGCTTATCCAACACCAGCCCGAGCACTTCCGACTCTACCTGATTAAAGCGTTCATCCGGCATCAGATGCGGCATAACCAGTTGCTGGTCAGTCACACTGGCCACCGTCAGGAGCACATTAGCACCCGCCGCCAACTCCTTTTTAATCAGGTCATATTGTGCTCTTTCAAACGACTTCATCACTGAAAAAACAATCAGTGCCACGCTGATCAGAAGAATCAGCCCGGAAGCCATCAGCACACGAAGTCGTAAAGAGTGTTTCATTATTCAGGAGCAGGTCAGAGTGAACAGATAGCCCTGCCCACGAATCGTATCAATGGGATTTTCAACACCTGTAGCTTCCAGCTTTTTACGCAGGCGTCCTACCAGAACTTCCAATACGTTGGAGTCCCTGCCTTCATCATCGTACAGCTCATCTACCAACTGTCGTTTGGAAATCACCTGCTGACCATGGCGCATCAGGTATTCAAGAATTTTGTATTCATAAGCGGTCAGTTCAAGAAGCTGCTCACCCGCCCAGACCTGATGTCTGGAAAGATCCAGAGTAAAATGCCCGGCTTTTATCTTTGGCTGGCTAAAACCGGAAGAACGACGGATCAACGCATTCAAACGGGCTTTCAGCTCTTCAAACTGGAACGGTTTAACCAGATAGTCGTCAGCACCTGCTTCAAGACCAGACACCTTGTCCTGCCAGTTGCCCCGGGCGGTCAAGATAAGAATCGGGAAGGTTCTGCTCTGTTCCCTGAGTTTGCGAATCAAATCCAGACCATCCATTCCGGGCAGTCCCAGATCTATGATGGCGGCATCCAGAGGATACTGGTCAACCAGAAACAGGGCTTCTCTGGCATCCGGCGCAGTATGAACACGATAGTCCTCACTGCCCAGCTGATAACTGATGTGGTGACGCAACAGGTCGTCATCTTCAACCACCAACAACTTCATGGCAACTTCCCACGATCTAAAAATGTGCGAATTATTTCACAGGATTATAACGGGCGTCACCGCTTGTTGCTCAGCATAATAAGATGGCGTTGCTCGATAGAAGTGCAGTTCCCCACAGGGCGTGAGGAACTGTAAGAAGCTGTTCATGATCTTTTGAGGAAAGCGAAAATGGTGAAAAACAGGGGCAATTTATCGACATTTGCAGCCCTCAATAAGATCGTGAACAGCTTCCAAGGCTGTCCTTGAAAAAAGATAGTGAAAAAAGATAGTGAAAAAAGATAGTGAAAAAAGATAGTGAAAAAAGATAGTGATGACCATTTTCTGAAGACAGGTCATCACTATCCGTTGATTAGCATGAATAAACCAGACAACGACGGCTATGCATCAATATCTGGTTAACTATCTCAGATAGCTCTCTGACACCTTCCGCTCTTTATAAATCATGCAATTTAAACCCACTGTATCTATTTCAAATAATTTTAACTATCAAGGATATTTATTCTAGGTTATTTAAAATCAGTTATTTTAACTGAAATTATACAACTAACTACTAATACATTCTGGCATCGACGATGCGTTTGATTTTTTATTAATTCTTATACAGACGGTCTTCCAATTATTATGAAAAGTCCATCTAAAACCATTTATTATTTGACGTATAGATTACACGTTTTTTTATCGGTCCTGCTTCTAGTCTTTTGTGTTTTGCCTTTTTCTACATACAGTTCCAGTGATGACGGTTTACCAACCACAACCTCTTCTCCAAACAGTACGACCTCTCGTCAGCCTTTGAGCAACACTCCTTTGAACAATACTACAGCCATAGTACCCACTACCGCTGTCAGCAGAACCAATCCGTGTAGCCAAATAACCACTAATCCGGCGGCTCAAAACAACTGTCACACTTTCTTCAACAATCCAACAGCCGCTGGAACCAGTTCATTTGCAAAAGCGGTTGTGGTCAGCAATGCACAGGGACTTATCAGTGAGGTCAAAAACGCCAGTCCTAAAGGCACTATCATAGTCGTAACTCCCGGTTCCTACGACCTGACCGAACAGTTGGCACCCGGTCAGAGGGTTGCCCTGATAGGTGTTAAAACCGGTGAGACCCGACCAACAATCAGGATGACTTCGGATTTGCTGAAAAAAGCATCGGAAGCCAATACGCTTGTTTATCTCACCAGACCAAACCGGGGTGCTTCTGCCGGTTTTTACAGTGCTTTTATTAACTGGGAAACCAAGATTGATGACAGTGACTACAACGAAGATGAAGATAGTGCCTACACAGTTTATGGAGGCAGTTATCCAGGAGAAATCAGGCTTTATGACAACACATTTATACACCGCGACAAAAACATTGATCTTGACGAGTATGTCTCTCTAAGTGCCCCCGAAGGCAAAGTCGTTATCGACAGCAACCAGTTCAATACCAGCAACCTTTACTTCTCTGCAGTTTACTCAGATTGCACTGGCTGCGGTGAAAATGAACATGAAATTATTATTACCAACAACACTTTGACCAGCACCGACGGTGCAAACAACGACAGTGACTACGCTTTCCATCTTGAAGATCACAAAAAGTTCACAATCAAAAATAATACCTCACTGAACAGTCAGGCAAATGCCTCCATGTTGATCCAATTACCTAACAAACCGGGATTACAAAGCACCATCGAAAACAACACGGCAGACACTGGCGCAGCAATAGAACACCGGAGCATTGAAATAGAATTGAAAAAAGACGCTATGGATAATTATAAGATTGCAGGCCATCTAACCGTTTCTGGCAATGACTATTTTTACGTTGACCATGAAGACGAAGATGGCGACTATCTTGTTTTGACGGAAGGAAGAAAGATTCCTGCCGGTTCTTCATCGGTCAGAGTTTCTCTGTCACTATCCCCCTCTTCAGTAATGGTTAGTCCCGGCGCAACCACAATACCAGCTGCAGCTAAAAACCCCTGCAACAGCTTAAATCATGACGCCACTGCCCGTAAGATCTGTAACGATTTCCTGAACAACTCTCAGGCAAGTGATAACGATAAAGCGTTCTCTCATGCCTTTGCTGTTCACAATGCACAGGAGCTGCTTAACGCGGTTGAGAGAGATCATCTCGACGGTACAGCGTTCACTGGCAGCATTATTGTTCTGCGAGCAGGAACTTACGAGATTCCCAGACAGTTAAGAATCAACCATAAAGTTGCCCTGGTCGGTGAAAAATCCGGTGAGTCTTTACCTGAAATAAAAGCCAGTAAAGACATCCATGGAATATTTCACCATCTTAACTCGCTGGTTCATCTGACAATAAGTTCATCACAAACAACCTCGGGCTTTTACAGCACTCATATTCAGTGGGATACCAGCATTGATAACGATATAATAGGCGTGGTCTCCGGAGGTGCTATCGGCAGTAACTCTTATCCGGGCAAGATCCGGATTTTCGAAAACCACTTTAAGCATCAGGGCACCAAAACCGATGTTTATGACTTCGTGAAACTCAAAGATTCTTACGGCGATACCTACATAGGGCATAACACATTCGACACAACCCATCTTAAATATGCCACAGTCGATGCTCGTTGTGTCAGTTGTTTAGACTTCGACCCAAAACTGGAAATTGTTTCAAATAGCCTCGTCAGCGAGCAGGATTCAAAAAGAAAGACCGTATCCAGTGCATTTGAAGTCAAGGGTTACAAACGGTTCTGGATTGAAAATAACCAGCAAAAAAATTCCAAGGCAGCTGCCTACATTAAAGTCAGACTAAAAAACAACACCAGTGGACTCAGAGGTTTTATCCGTAATAACGTCGCACTTCAAACAACCCCGGCAGACCAGAGAGAGATAAAAGTCGAGACGTTCCATAAACACGGGCTGCCTCTGAACATCAACGGGTCGCTGATCACAACGCCAAACCGCCATTACTCAGTCATTGACCCGGAAGACTTGATGGCTCATATTGGATCAATCGTTGAATCTACAGCCTCTGCTCAGGCACCATCGACAGTACAAACCGCTATATCATTGACACAGGTCTCTCCAACTCCCGCTGTAATGTCGCCTGCACAAACACAACAGGTCATTGCCAGAGGCTCTTTACAGCCTTCACCGACTCAAGCGATACCAGCAACGTCTTCTGTCACTCCAACCAGTGACCCCGCGGTCATCTGTGATTACATGCAATCACCCACAACAATAAGCTCCAGTGAAATTAATGCCTGTAAAGCCTTTCTCAAGGATGAAATAGCATCTGCTGGCCGTTCATTTTCCATGGCTGTTGTCGTCAGCAATGCCAAAGAACTGGATGAAGCAGTTACTGGAAAGTTTCTGCTAGCAAACGCCGATGCCAGTAAACTTATTGTCTTAAAAAGTGGTACCTATTATCTGACCCAGTCTCTGAATATCTCCCACAAAATAGCCCTGGTCGGAACTGTTAAGGACGGTGAATACCCGGTTATCCGGATCGCTGATGACTTTTTAATGCCCAGCCCGAACAACCGTGCCTTGGCCTATCTCTATGATGATGCAACAGTGGCTGAAACCGGCTTCTACAGTCATCACATTCACTGGAACACTACCAACCCTCCGCGCAAACTCATGCGTCTGTATATGGGAGCCATCAACAGCCAGTCCTATCAGGGAGAGCTTAGGTTTTATGAAAACAAATTCTCGGAAAGCAAACACGATTATACGACACACTATATCCGTCTGGTGAATGCAGTCGGCGGCGCGTTTATAGAAAACAACCGCTTTGATACCGCTTATTTAAGAGTCTCTGCAATATCGGCCTTATGTTTAAGTGCCGCCTGTCAAGCCGATAAACCACAGCTTGAAATTCTCAACAACCATTTCTACAGCAGACATATTGCTTACAAACAAAGCCGGGCCGGATCAATGATTGTCAGAGGTTATATGCGTTTTAAAATCATTGATAACCAACAGGAAACCAAGGACGCTGCAGGCAGTATTTTTATAAAGGATCACATCAATGTTAAACACATGGATGGCTATATATTGAATAACATTGCCCATAAAGACGCACCGGAGTTTCACCGAAGAATCATTGTTGAGTCCTTCTTTTCTCCCGAACAATCTGTGCATATCACCGGAAAGCTTCATGTTGCCGGTAACGATTACTACAAGTTTAGAGAGTCCGGACTGGCTATAGACTATGTTGATTACACAGCTGGCAAACAAACGGCTTCAACCCAGGTTGCCTCGTCACAAACAGCATCAACCACACCATCACCAGACGCAACGCCATCAACAGTAGCAGCAACCCCGTCAGCCTATATGCCCCCTGATTTTTCGGTTGGCAACATTACGCCCACCCAGTTACTGGTCGCTGTCACCGCTTCGGTCAGTCCAACACCCGCAAAAAAGGAACCGTGCAATGATATCCGGGGACATGCAGCTGCATTTTCTGCCTGCAAGGCATTTCTGAAAAGCGAGCTGGCGTCGGGGCCTGATTCCGATAAACCCGAGTTTTCACACGTCATCCTGGTCAACAATTCATTCGAGTTAATCAACGCCATTAACAAAAAGACCGGCGATGATGGCAAAACCATTCGTGGCAGCATTATTCTATTGAGTCAGGGTACCTATGAACTGTCAGGACCATTGCAGCCAACACACCGGATTGCGACCGTTGGTTTAAAAGATAAAAGCGATAAGTTACCTGTTATAAAAGCCTCAGGCAGCTTCAGCGCCAGCCCGAGATCACACCGCTCGCTGCTTTATCTGGAAGGTGTTTCCAATCCGCAGAATACCGGTTTTTACAGTTGGAACCTGGAGTGGCAAACCAGCCTGCCTTCTAATCACTACTATTACGAGTTTGAATCCTATATCTATGCAGAAGGTTATAGCGGAGATGTACGCTTGTACCAAAATCGCTTCAGCCATCAGGGTATGTCGGCCTGGTCCAGACACTCCGTTCTTCTGAGCAATAATGCCAACCACAAGTATTATATTGGTCACAATACCTTTGATACATCCGCAACCAGCGATGGCGTAGTAAAATCCAGTGCCCGCAAAGACAGAAACAGTCAGGCCGATATCGAGGTTGATGCCAATGAATTTACAACCGCCGGAAAAGGAGTAAAGCTGGATGCCGAAGCGATCTTGCTTTCTGGGTATCAACGCTTAAAAATCAGCAACAATATCCAGAAAGACCGACATGCAGCAGGCGCTATAGAACTCACCTTCTATAACCATATGCCTCTGAGAAGCCCGTCCGTCACTAATAACAGAGCACATCAGGACAGTCCTGAAAAAGACCGAACCATTGAGTTAAAGCTGCATTCATTTGAAACGGTCAACATATCTGGTTATGTAGAAGTGACGGGGAACGATTATTATGAATTCAATATTCCGGAGGAATTACCGCATAGCAATTACCGTTATACTCCCGGCCTGAGAGTAGGCTCCACCCCCTCGACATCACTGACAATGGCAACGCCATCTGTCACACCTTCCGTGCTATACAATGCCTACAGCGCCAAGCCGTCACCCACTCAGCCCGTTCAAGCCACAACGACTATTAACAGCTACGGCACCCCACGGTTAAGCCCGTCAAGAGAGGCCGGATCTGTAGCACTGACCTCTGTGCCGACGCAGTCCATCCAGCCACTGCTTCAGGCAACACCGAGCATTAAAACCTCTCCTTTATCAGCGGGCACAACGCATTTGACACCCGCATTGAAGTCATTCGCCTCGTCAACACAATCACCGGCAACCACCAGTAATGCTTCGACTTCAACACCTCCGCCTCTGATCAATAGCCCTTGTGACCAGTTGTCCCGTCCGGATCGGGCACAGCTCTGCCAGACGTTTCTGGACAAGCTTCAGCTGATGGAGACCGGGGCCACGTTCTCTGAAGCAGTGACGGTTAACACCAGCCAAGAACTGGTTGCCGAAATAACCAGTGCTTCTGATTCCGGCAAAATTATTCTGCTTCGCGCAGGTAGTTACGAAGTGGATAAGTCTCTTCATATTCTCAATCCAGTAGCGCTGGTGGGTATCGGTAATGCCCAAATTAAACCCTCAGGCGCTTTTCCTGCCGAAGCCGATACTTTGGTACTCCTTGATGATGCAGGTACCGGTCAAGGGTTCTTTACCAAAGGCATCACATGGACTATTTCCACTTCCGGCAAAACCCTCAAAACCGCCATAAAGGCCATCCGTTATCAAGGTAAACTGCTGATGACGGAGGATGATTTCCAATACCACTCAGACGAGGAGAGCAAAGAAGCACCGTCTTATTATATTCAGGTTCAGGACTCTTCAGGCGATGTGCTGATCGCTGACAACACCTTCTTTTCGGGAGGACTGGAAAAAGCTGCCGTTTTTGCCAGTTGTAAAGAATGTCTGACCGATGACCAGAGTATCAATATTTTCGGGAATCACTTTACTGACTCCAACCATGGTGAGTCTGCACCCACTGCCATTGATGTCCGTTACTACAAACGCCTGAACATTCACCAGAATGTACAGGGCAGCAAGTCGGTTTCAGCCCACATCAATATTGTTCTGCCAAACCATAAGGACGATATTAACGCTGTTATTGGAAACAACGTGGCTCTTGGTGAATCAAAGCAAGAAAAGAGAACCATTGACCTGATGGTTGGCAGAGTGGCGAAGGAACCCGTCCGCATCGATGGTTCTGTGAAGGTATTTAATAACCGTTGCTTCACCGTTAGCCATAATGGTATACCGTCGCATGTTCTGGAGCTCATAGAGGGCAGCTGCCCAAGGTCACCCAATGCCCAATCCCATATAGGAGGTCAATCAGGAGGTCATTCAGGAGGTCATTCAGGGGGTCTTAGTACTGCCGAGTGGGCAGGTACAGGAGTGGCAATCGGTGCGGCGGTATTCTATGGCAGTTGCGGCCTCTATGGTCAAACCAACTGGCCCGGCCATGCCCGAGCCCGGTCAATCTTTATCCTGCCCAAAACCTTTATGTATTTTGTCGGTGCCAAAGCACTCGAATGGTACCACCAGTGCAGAGGCTATAGCCGGAGTGAGAATGAAAACACGGCTGATGGCGAAGTGCTAAACGAATTGATAAACAATGAAGGAGATCCTTTAACAGGGAATAGAGAACTATAAGCATCAAGCCATGAATGAGAGGATATTTGCCCAAAATATCCTCTCAACCGTTCCGCTAAAAGGTCTCCAAAACGGCTTATGAGTTTGAACTGGCCGATGGCAAAGTTCAGGGCTAAAACTATCTAATAAAATCTCAAGCATGGATAAGAGATTAGTGAAGATAGGTGAGGCAGCTCGTTTACTTGGTACAGACCCGGTAACACTACGAAAATGGGAAAGTACAGGTGAGCTGCTTCCTGCCAGAAAAACCAAAGGCGGAACCCGTTACTACGACGTGTCTGAATTGATGGGTTTCAGTAACGAAGCTGCGCCTACGCTTTGCTATTGCAGAGTATCCAGTCACGACCAAAAACCAGACTTAGACAGGCAGCAAGAGTTACTGGAAGCCTACTGTTCTGCAAAAGGTTGGCGAACTCAGGTTATACGAGATCTTGGTTCTGGAATGAACTACCGGAAAAAAGGACTTAATCAGCTACTTGAGTTGATAATGAAACGTCAAATTAAACGACTGGTTATTTCCCATAAAGACAGGCTGTTAAGGTTCGGTGCTGAATTGGTTTTCTCCCTATGTGAATTGCAGGGAATAGAAATAGTTATCGTACATAAAGGCGATCAGCCTTCGTTTGAAGAAGAACTCGCCAATGACGTATTGGAAATAATCACTGTATTCATCGCAAGACTGTACGGCAGCCGAAGCAAGAAACATAAAAAGATGCTTGAGACTTTACAAGATGTTGTTAGCTCACAAGATTGAACTCAGACCGACAAAACAACAGGCCGATTATCTTGACAGGGCTTGCGGTTCTCGTCGTCATGCGTTTAATCAACTGTTAGCGCATTTCAATCAAGAAGGCGTTAAGTGGTCAAAGAAGGCTGCGAATGAAAAATACAAAGAACTCAGGCTTGAGTTTCCTTGGTATGCCGAAGTCAGCCAACGTGTAACCAGAAACACAATTGACGATCTTCATAACGCCTTTACTCACTTCTTTCGTCGAGTAAAGAAAGGAGAAAAAGCAGGGTATCCAAGATTCAAGCAGCGAGGGCTACACGACAGTTTTTCTCTCAGGGAAAAACCCAAGTTCGATGTTGACGGCAGAACACTCCGCATTGAGAAACTGAAAACCAAAATCAAAATGCGCCAAGAGCTGAGATTCACTGGCACACCATGTCAGGTGACGATCAGTAAACGAGCCGGAAAGTATTTCGCTTCTATTTTGGTAGACACTCAGGACTACGACCCTAAAGCACAAAGTAATGAGTCTGTAGGCGTTGATTTTGGCATCAAAGATTTGGCTATTTGTTCGAATGGCAAAACCTTTGCTGCTAATCAAAAACTGAAACACTCTCTGAAACGGCTTAACAGAAAACAGAGGGCATTAAGCCGCAAAACAAAGGGAAGCAACCGCTATGCGAAAGCCAAGCGAGCGGTTGCCAAACTTCATTACCGGATAAGTAACCAGCGATCAGCCGTACTACATGAGGTAAGTGATTATCTGACTTCAAGGTTCAAAATAATCACCATCGAAAATCTGAATGTAAAAGGCATGGTAAAAAACCGTAAACTGGCAAGAGCAGTCAGTGACGCAGGTTTCGGTAGGCTGAGAGAGCTTATCGAATACAAGGCAGAGCTGAGAGGATGCCGGATTGTGATTGCAGATCGGTTCTTTCCCAGCTCGAAAAAGTGTGCGGTTCAAACTTGCAACCACATAAACGACAATCTCACTCTATCTGATCGTGAGTGGCGGTGTCCGAAATGTAAGACCCTGCATGACAGGGATTACAGTGCGAGTTTGAATCTTGATAATTATGGTCGAGACACGTTACAGCTCGACCCTAAACCCTACGCAAGAGTGGAGTTAGACACGATTCGTCGTGCATCCATGTTAACGGCGTAGATAAGTCTACATAATTACAGATTATGTTAGATTTTTAGTAGCGGAACTTTGAATACGACTATCTCGGTGGGTACCAAGTATGACCTTAAAGGTTGCGAAACCCCGGTAGTGGGTCAGATGTGTGGGTAGGCATATTTCCATACTGAAGAAATCTTCTTTGTCTCCATATACGTCTTATGACGTGTCTTATTGAAGTAAAATGCCCAGACTGTGATCTCCCTTTCGTTTGCCGACACGGCAAATACCGTAAAGGAAACCAGCGCTATCGACGTCAGAATAAGCTCTGTGATACCAGAACATTTATGCTCGAATATCACTATAAAGCGTGCGACAGGAGAGCGTGCGACAGGCGCACCAAAAAAGACATGGTCAAAATGGCCATTAACAGCAGTGGTGTCAGAGACACCAGCAGAGTACTTGGCGTCAGCAAAACAACGGTCATCAAGACGCTGAAAAGTAAAGAGCCCCCTTCTGGTTCAGGTCAACCCAAACATCAGAACCATGAACCTGGATGGTAGTAGCACTGTGCGGCTCGAGCCTGCTTGTGAAGTTGCCGAGCTTGATGAGCAATGGTCATATGTCGGGAACAAAGCGGATCAGCGCTGGTTATGGCTCGCTATTGACCACGACAGTGGGGCTGTCCTTGCATATGTTTCCGGGAAGAGGAAAGATGCAGTCTTCAGGCAACTTCAGACTCTACTGAAGCCCTTTGGTATCAAGCGATTTTGTAGCGATGACCGGGGAGCATACGAGCGGAATATTGATCCGGAAACGCATGAAGTTGGTAAGAGAAATACCCGGAAAATTGAGCGTAAAAACCTGGACGTCAGAACCTGGATTAAACGGTTGACCAGGAAGAGTATATGTTTTTCCAAGTTAGAGAAAATGCATGATATCGTGATTGGACTATTGATTAACTCTCTTGAATTTGGGGTCGATATTTATGGAGAACAACACATCTGACCCACTACCCTTTTGCCATTCAATCCCGGTGCAAAAGCGGGTCTATTCTATCAATGCATTGAATAGATACCGATGGTATTGTTCATAGTGTTCATGGGATTTTTACTTAAGTGGATCGTAATGCCGGAACTGCCCGAAGTTGAAACAACCCGCCGTGGTATAATGCCTCATATTGTTGGACAAACCGTAGACAGCGTTGTGGTTCGCAATCCGAAACTGCGCTGGCCGGTTCCGGATAATCTTCCAGAGCTGCTGGCCGGAAAAGTGATTGAATCCGTCAGTCGTCGGGCAAAATACCTTGTGATAAAAGTTGCCGACGGCCATCTACTCATTCATCTGGGAATGTCCGGCAGCCTGAGAATGGTGAGCAACAACGAACCCGTTAAAAAACACGACCATGTTGATATACTTTTCAGTAATGGTTCCTGCCTGCGTTACCACGATCCCCGTCGGTTTGGTGCCGTGCTCTGGAGCGAAGCGCCGGTTTACGAGCATAAACTGATCAAACAGCTGGGGCCGGAACCTCTGAGTGATGATTTTTCAGGCAGTCTGCTCTACCGGCTCTCACGGAATAAATCCCAAGCAGTAAAAACCTTTATCATGGATAGCCATGTGGTTGTTGGCGTTGGTAACATCTACGCCAGTGAAGCATTGTTTAAAGCCGGTATTCGTCCCGAAAAGCCCGCAGGCAAAATCTCCAAAGCCCGTTATGAACGTCTGGCAGACTGCATTAAAACCACTCTTGCAAAGGCGATAAAGCAGGGAGGAACAACCCTGAGAGACTTTGTGGGAGGCGATGGCAAACCCGGTTACTTTAAACAACAACTGGCCGTTTACGGTCGTGCCGGTAAACCGTGTATACGATGTCAGTCGCCTGTTACCGAAATCCGACTGGGCAATCGCAGCACGTTTTACTGCAAGAAATGTCAGCGCTGAGGCACGCCTCAGTTTCTCTAAACCGATTACATACAGTTTGAATGGATAAGCAGTTACAACCCAGCCCAGTGAAAGCCGCCATCGGCCGTTTTGTTTTTAAATTATTAGGTAACTGGCAGATTGAAGGCCGGCCTCCTGCCGTCAGTAAGTATGTGATCATCGTCGCTCATCACACGTCAAACTGGGACTTTATTGTCGGCATTGCGGTAAAACTCATTCTCGGACTAAAGCTTCAGTTTTTTGCCAAGCATTCGTTGTTTTTCTGGCCACTCGGCGTGCTGATGCGGAGTTTTGGCGGCGTTCCCATTAAGCGCGATGAATCCATAAACCGGGTAGACGCCAGTATTGACCAGATTAAAAAGGCTGATGAGTTTGTTCTGGTGATCACCCCCGAAGGCACCCGTTCAAAAGTCGAGCGCTGGAAAACCGGCTTTTATCACATTGCCAAAGGGGCAGAGATACCTATCATTCCGGTGGCCTTTGATTTTGCAAACAAAAAAGTGATTTTTGGTGCCCCGCTGCCAATCACTGACAACAAAGAACACGACATCAAAGAGATGCATCGTTTCTTTCTGCCTTACAAGCCCAGACATCCGGAGCTGGCTTGTAACGGACCTTTTGAAACACATTAAGAGAATCGCTGTAAACCAGACAGTCCACAAACTCCATCATCCATAGACAATCTATAGACAATCCATAGACAAGAGTACTCAAACCCAATAGACTCGACGCGTTGGTTGGGGTGTTGTCCATTCGGACAACTGAGAAATACCCATTGAACCTGAGAGTCCATCTGAATCAGATGAACTCTGCACCAGATAATGCTGGCGTAGGAAACCGACGAACAAGCGATTAAGGTTTGCCTGCCATCGTTTGCCTCAACGTTTCCATCGTCAGTTCGGAAGGAGTTAACCGAACCGATGATAACTGATAAAAACCTCTCTACTCCCATCGCCCTGACCATTGCCGGATCAGACAGTGGTGGCGGTGCCGGAATCCAGGCTGACCTCAAAGCTTTCTCTGCGCTTGGCGCTTATGGATGCAGTGTTATAACCGCACTGACAGCCCAGAACACTCAAGGCGTTCAGGGGATTTTTGACGTAGATCCTGCTTTCATCCGTCAACAGCTTGATTCCATCTTTTCCGACATTGATGTGACCGCCGTCAAAATCGGCATGCTCAGCCAGCCGAAAGTGATTGAAACCGTTGCCGAACGTCTTGAGCATTACAAGGTGAAGCGTCTGGTGGTTGATCCGGTAATGGTGGCTACCAGTGGTGATGTTCTGCTCCAGCGCGAAGCCATTCAAACCCTCAAAGAAGTTCTGATTCCTCAGGCGTCCCTGATTACACCCAACCTGCCTGAAGCGGCTGTTTTGCTGGATCAGCCTAAACCGGAAAGTACCCAACAGATGCTGGATATGATTGAACCCCTGCTGGAGCTGGGTTCCAAAGCAGTGCTTCTGAAAGGCGGTCACCTTGCTGGCAGTCAGGTAGAAGGCGGTAAAGCCGTGGATTTCTATCACGATGGTCAGTCATTGCATCGTCTGGAATCCGTGTGGACTGAAACCAACAATACTCACGGCACAGGCTGTACCCTGTCTTCCGCCATTACGGCTCTGCTGGCAAAAGGGTTCAGCATGACCGAAGCGGTTCAGGGCGGTAAAGAATACATTGCTGCAGCCATTGCCAAAGCAGACGACCTGAACATCGGGCAGGGCCATGGTCCGGTACACCACTTCTACCGGAACTGGTGATGTTTGACGTCGTTATCAATAATGCCTCACTGTCGTACGACAATAAACCAGTATTCACGGGTCTGAACCTGACCCTGAAAGGCGGGCAATGGACCTGCCTGCTGGGTGGCAGCGGTGTTGGCAAAACCAGCCTTCTGCGTTTTATCGCCGGATTAAATAACAGCGTAGAAGGTTCATCCGTGTCCGGTACGGCACTGTGTCAGGACGGTTCTGCGCTGAACCAGCGCATTGCCTGGATGGCACAGCAGGATCTGTTGTTGCCATGGTTTTCAGTACTGGACAACATCACTCTGGGACAACGCCTGCGCAGTCACCCTCTTGGTCGTCAACAGGTGTCTGCCGAACATCTGGAAAAAGCCAGAGATATCCTCAGCCGTGTCGGTTTAAGTGACAAAGAGCAGGAACTGCCTCAAAGCCTGTCAGGTGGTCAACGGCAGCGTGTAGCTCTGGCGCGAACGCTGATGGAAAACCGGCCTGTGGTTCTGATGGATGAACCTTTTGGTGCCTTGGACGCCATTACCCGCCTGAATCTTCAGGATCTTGCCTGCGAACTGTTGGCAAACCGCACCGTTCTGCTGATCACCCATGATCCACTGGAAGCGTTGCGGCTGGGGCATCAGGTTTACCACCTGCAGGGACACCCTGCACAGTTAACCGACCCGATTGTGCCTCCCGGCAACATTCCCCGTTCTCTGGACAACAGTCAGTTGATGTCTCTGCATGGTCAGTTGCTGGAGCGACTGCGCCACGAGGAGGCTGCCTGATGATACGTCCACTGATTGTGGTATTGGGACTGTTACTGGGCTGGGAAGCACTGGTGTGGTGTCTGGAAATGCCCAGCTACATCCTTCCTGGGCCAACACAGGTTGCCCAAAGCATGTACGACAATGCCAGTCTGCTTTGGGACAACACGCTGGTGACCATGACCGGAATGCTGCTGGGGCTGGGGCTGGGAGTTGGCTTCGGAGTGTTGCTGGCTTTATTGCTGGTTTATTTCACCGGCCTGCGTCCATGGCTGCTGCCACTGCTGCTCATTACCCAGGCGATTCCGGTGTTTGCCCTGGCACCCATTCTGATGCTCTGGTTTGGTTATGGGCTTGCCTCCAAGGTAGTCATGACCATTCTCGTCATCTTCTTTCCGGTAGCCACCTGCTGTTACGACGGTTTAAGGCACACCAATAAAGAGTGGATGGAAATGGCGCACACCATGGGCGGCAACAGCTTTGCCATTCTTCGCTACATTCGCTGGCCTGCAGCGCTGCCTGCACTGGCATCGGGTTTGCGGGTGGCCGTGGTGGTTGCACCCATTGGTGCCGTCGTGGGTGAATGGGTCGGCTCCAGTGCCGGACTGGGTTATATGATGATGCAGGCCAATGCCAGACTCTGGGTAGACCAGATGTTTGCGGCACTGACAGTGCTGGCTATCTGCAGTGTCAGCCTTTACTTCATGACCGATCACTTGCTGAAGAAATGGATTCCGTGGCAAACGGAAACTGTCCGATAACGCTACCTATATACCCATTGGATTTGGAGATGTGGGTAGGCGGCAAACGAGCGAAGCCCCGTGAGCCTACGAATAGTAGGTGATCGGGGTGAGTGAGGACAGCCAACACCGCCACATCTTCAAAGACGATGGGTATAAATCAAAAAGCAACGAATAACACTTAGGACCGAATCGTGTTGAAACGACTATTTTCACTGATTGTGATGCTGTTCCCTCTGTTGGCAACAGCCGCCCCGATTGAGAAAAACAAAGACCTGACCCTGATGCTGGAATGGTTCATTAACCCGGATCATGCCCCTATCATTGTAGCGCAGCAAAACGGTTATTTTGAACAGGAAGGCGTTAACGTCACCATTCAGGAACCTGCCGACCCTAACCTTCCGCCAAGAATGGTCGCTGCGGGCAATGCTGACATTGCCGTCTATTACCAGCACAGTCTCAACTATGCCGTCGATTCAGGTCTGCCACTGGTTTGGGCAGGCACTCTGGTGGCTACCCCGCTGGATGGACTGATTGTTCTGGAAGAAGGCAAAATCAAAAGCCTTGAAGACATGAAGGGCAAAACCATCGGTGTCAGCACCAACGGCAATCACAAAGCCTTTGTGGATACGCTGTTCAATCCCCATGGCTTTGGCTACGACGATATCAAAATGGTGAATGTAGGCTGGAATCTGTCGTCTTCCCTGATGACCGGACGGGTGGATGCTATTTTAGGCGCTTACCGGAACTTTCAGCTGAATGAACTGATTCTGGCCGGAAGCAAAGGCAAAATGTTCTATTACGAAGAAAACGGCATTCCACCCTACGATGAGCTGATTTTCATTGCCAATCGGGATAAACACGATAAAGACGCCATTCGTCGTTTTCTTCGCGCCGTCGAGCTGGGGGCGCAGTTTATTGCCAACAATCCGGACAAAGGTTGGGAGATTTTCAGAGACTCCAATCCGCGCCAGCTGGATAACGAACTGAATAAGCGGGCATGGTATGACACCATACCTCACCTTGCGCGTCGCCCTGCGGCAAAAGACACCGGGCGCTATCAGCGCGTAGCCGATTTTCTCTATGAACATAAAGAGCTGAAGAAGCCCCAAAAAGCTGAAGACCTGATGATAGCACTCTAAAGCTTCCATCAAGCCAGTGACTGCCATCAGCAGCACTGGCTTCACAAAAAGCTACAACAGGGGGCACGTTTCAAACAGGTTGCAACACATTCGTGAGATGAACTACCCAATGACTTCGCCATGCCGCTCCTCTGAGCGAGAAAAACAGATAGTTCTAATTGTCCTGAGTCATTAGACCACTTCAGTAAACCGGAACCGGGGTTATTTCTTCTCGGCGTACTTCATTGAATCCAGAGCGACCGCAAAGATAATAATCGACCCCTTAATGACATACTGCCAGTAAGGACTCACACCAATATAAGTCATACCGTAGTTAATAAGGGTAAAAATTAAGGCTCATTATGGATTCCGGAAGGTTAACGCAGGAGCAGCTCCAACAAACCTGACATTGCAGCCTTGCCTCGTCGTTTGATGTTGTGAAGGCATTCAAATAAACCAAGGTACAGCGGTAATTTTTCTTGTGAAATTCCCCTGTGCGGTCGTAGCCACGAACGCAATAAAGACCAGAAGCCTTCCATGGTATTGACATGAATTTCATGGAATCCATCACCATCTTCATCTCTTGCGTATTCGCCCTTCCCGTGGCAGACAGACTTATGACTATACCCAAGTGAATTCAAGATGCAGGATTTAGCCTCTGAAAACTATCGTTAATTCTGCTGACTAACGAAGCACCAATTTCAGGTAACGTAACGTCCAGAAAATGATTAACTGATGTTACGCACCTTAAAGGAAGGAATCAGGGCTACAGAGCAATGACCTCGTTCGGAAATCTTGATGATTCGTAGAGGGTGCGTAACTCCAGTTATTAACAGACATAAAACGACTTATGCCTGTTAATCCAAAGCCTGTGCAACACAGTGGTCAAGAAGGATACTAAGCGAACAAAACCTGATAGATAATGACTCACATCAACCCATAGTTAACAAACTGTAACAGCAGCTTAAGTTTTTTAATGCATGCCCTTTATCTCTCAAGCCTTATTTCATTCGCTATTGATTCACTATTGATTCACTATTGAATTACCACCAGGTTTCCATGTTGAAGCCGAAGATCAGCTCATTTTTCTTCTCTTTATCAATAGCTGTAGCAGTGCCATAACGATAGGTATCACCATTCCCATTAAAGCGATCCCACTCATCCGTCTTTCTAGCGTAGGTCACGAAAGCCCGCAATGATGGTCGAGCCCAAACGCCTTTGCCTGCCTGAAATATCTGGGCAAGGGTAATCTTGGACATTTCATTGGTTCCTGCACCATTCTGTGCTTTGACCGACTCATAACCCACTTCCAGTGCAGTGGCCATGGTATTCGACCATTGGTATTGAGGTCGGGCGCCAATACTGAACCATTTCTCACCGTTCTTGTTATCCAGTCGCTTATCCTGATAGGCGACGTTGTACATAATCTCAACGTCTTTTGATACGTTCACTTCACCATGATTGAACACACGCCAGCTATGACCGTCGTGATCTTCGCCAATACTGTATTTACGATCAGAACCACCTTCAGCACTCATCAGGCCACCAGCCAGACCATCAACACCATACTGGAATGCGAATGTGTTGTTACCATGCGCCCAGCCCTGTCGATACACGGTGGAAAGCATGTAGCCTGAGTCCGTGACATTCTGACCTGGTTCTGTCTTGAATTTTGTATTTTGTGCAATGACATAGTTCACACCCACCACCAGATCAGCCGAATCACTGAGCTGAATATCACTCACACGCAAGTCTATATTGTGTAGTGTTCGTCTATCTATTTCGACGCCATTTTCATCCTTCCTTGAGTCAGGGCTTGAATCCGGAGACATCCAAGCGATCTGGGCATTACCAAAACCAATATTCCAGTTTTCAATACCAATACCGGTACTGGATGTATCCCAGTATTTGATATCCGCCAGATGCACTTCATGGCGACGATAAAAACGCTCACCGATCCAGACAGAAGCATCCGGCTGGCTGGCAAACAGACCATGACCGGCTGACCACATCTGAATCGTACTGACATCCCCCCAGTCTTCACCGCTACCAAGCATCAAAGTCGTATCAAAGTAGGTGTCACCATCGCGCCAGAGATCCATGGAGACACCGGCCTCCCACCAGTTCAGCTCATTACCCAGACGGTAATTACCATAACCCTGTCCGGCACGAACGACATCGTTACGCTCGCCTTTCCCGCCATTATGGTCATTATTGTTGGTATAAAGAGTACCCCATTTGGCATAGCCCATAGTCTGGATATTCTCAATACCAAAGTTGGCATGAGCCGCAGTAGCCGAGCATAAAACCGCTAAAGAAACTGCGTTAGCAAGAAGTGTCTTTTTTAACATAGATATCACTAAATTATGTGTGTGTTTTGGCGTGTTGTAATAAACCGGTTATCCAAACCCATTCCAGAGTTTGAACGTTGGATAAAATCAATTTGACCAGTCAATTTGATACTGACTGGCAATATTGGTGCATTAACAAAAGGTATTCATTTTCAAGGCACTGAAAAATATTCAGCCATACTGATTCATTTAGAAAATAGCAAAACCGTATTTGTTAATGAGTCATGTATTTACGGTTAATTCAATTTTCAACCCGACAAACAACATGACTCATTATGAATCGATACCGTTTAAACCCCGGTTATACGAATCAACAAAGAACTTTCCGGCTGCAAAACAGGCATCATTAATCCAACCTGCCCTAACAGGGCACCACTCATCGTTACTGTTTCCGTCATCCAGGGCGGACACTGTTTCATGTAAATATCTGTTGAACTGTTTTCCAGCACTTCTACCTTGTAGGTCGTGTCCGGATTCAGGCCCGGTATTTTCACAGGAGCAGCCAGCGCATATTCGGACATTTTGAATTGTGAATACATCAGCACCGCTTCCTGCTGATTCTGACTGACCACGCCCCATGCCTGGGTCTCTTTCACATCGGTGTCGCAACGGAAATGCTGCCCCGTATGCAGAAGACCACGGAAAGACTTGTGCAATGCAATGTATTTGGCAAATGCCTGCTTTTCTTCCTCTGATGCACTGGCAGGATCCAGCTCAACACCCATATGCCCAAACAATGCCGTGATGCCCCGGAAATGGCTGTTATGCTGACGTCCCGTGGTATGGCAAAGCTTCGCGCCAATATGCGCACCGGTAATTTCCAGCGGGAAGAAATAGCTGGCACCGCGCTGAATCGCCTGACGCTCCAGGGCATCGTTACAGTCTGAGGCCCAGAATCGGTGAGTACGACGCAGCACTTCATAATCCACACGACCACCGCCGCCTGAACAGGTTTCGATTTCCACCAGCGGGTGCTTTTCCCTGACAAAATCTACCAGCCGGTAATAAGCCTCTACCTGACCATGGAAGCCTGCTTTACCCTGATGAGTTGGCTGTACCAGTTCCCGGTTCATATCCCACTTGATGTAGCGGATATCGTATTCCGACAACAGTGCGTCCAGTCGTCCGGCAATATAATCAAAGGCTTCCGGAATTTGCAGGTTCAGCACATACTGATTGCGAATCGTCACCTGATCATAGCCTTCAGTGTGCAGCATCCATTCCGGGTGCTTACGGTAAAGGTCGGAATCCGGGCTGATCATTTCCGGTTCAAACCAGAGGCCAAACTCCATGCCGTGTTCCTTAACACAGTCAATAATCGGCTGGAGGCCTTCAGGGTACTTGCCGGTATCCAGATACCAGTCACCCAGCGCCGCATTATCACCATTGCGTCCACGGAACCAGCCATCGTCAATGATAAAACGCTCAACCCCGATTTCAGCGGAAGCACGCACCATTTTCAGGATGTACTCCGGATCGTGATCAAAATAAATGCCTTCCCAGGTATTCAGGTGAACCGGGCGAACTTTCCCGGGTTCCGGAAACGAGACAATTTCGGAGCGGACATGGCGGTGGAAGTTCTGACTGATACCGTTCAGGCCTTCACTGCTGAAGGTGCTGTAGAGGGTAGGCGTTGTATAACATTCTCCTGCTGCCAGGGTCATTTCACCCGGCATCAACAATTCACCAGCCTGAAGATAACGACGACCATCGCTCATAGCCTCGGCATGAAAACGATGGTTACCACTCCAGCCAAGATGGAAGCCGTAGACACTGCCTGCTGTTTCACTGAACCCCGTATCACCGATCATCATGCCCGGGAAATGTTCGTGAGATGTCCGCCCGCGGCGATTCTCCAGGGTAAAACCACCACGATCCAGAATCTTTCTTTCCGTCTGGAATTCATGGGTCCAGCGTCCCTGGAAATACTGGATTTCACGGGCTGCCACCGGCAGTGCCAGGGTGTTGGTCAGTTTCTGCAGCTGGTAAGGTGCGTTGCCTTCATTGGTCAGCTCCAGACGGGATTCCAGAACGTCGGTAGCCGGGTTCAGCTTCAGGTGCACAGACAGTTTCAGCTCTGCCCTTGGGTCACGGCAGGAAAACACGACACTGTTTTCCTGTTGCAGGACTTCCTCGACCGAAAATTCCGGCGACCAGTTATCCCCCTGACGACTTCCCTCCAGACCCGGAGAGGTAAACAGCCCCCGGGCATGCTCGGGACACAGTGACAGCACAGTATCTGAATCAATACGGGCCTGGGGTACCGGGCGATGATTGCCGTGAAAATAACTTTCCAGGTCGGTGCCTTCGGGCAGTTTTTTACCCCAGTACAGCATCTCGGGCAAACGCTGGTCGGCCTTGATGAGCAGACTGGTCGTGTCGGTACTCAGGTGGATTAATGGTTTAGTCATAGTGCAGCGTACATAATAAAATCAGTGAAACAGGCACTTCCCGGATGAGGGGAAGCGCCTGTGTTAATCAGGCATAGGAAGCGTTGTTAGCGTCAACGTTGTCCTGAAAACGCTTGTCCAGACGATAGGTCTTCTTGTAAATCAGTGCGCTCAGGCCAACCAGAATCGCCGGTACCAGCAGCATCAGAACCTTCAGCCCCATAACGGTATCCGGTGTCTGGATTTCGTTAGCAACGTAGCCAACCAGAGTCAGGCCGGAACCGATCAGGAAGCCCGCCATGGCACCGGCTGCTTTTACCAGCATGGTTTGAACCGAGAAAATGACACTTTCACTGCGCATGCCTGTTTTCTCTTCGCCGTAGTCCACAACATCCGCCAGCATGACGGTAGACAGGCCGTTAAACAGACCATTACCAAACTTCATTGCAGCACCGGCGATACCCACCAGAATGGCACTCTGTGGTGCAATCACGCTACCCATGTAGAGAACGGCACAGCACAGAATCGGGAAGCCACACGCCAGGGGCCACATAAAGCGACGGTTAACCACTTTGGAAATCCATGGGAACAGGAAGATACCGGTAAATTCGGCAGCACCGGCAACCAGCATAAACATCGGGAACAGTGCTGGCTCACCAATAGCGTAAGAGAAGTAATAGATACCAAAGCCGCCGATCAGCTGCATGGCGATATTAAACGACAGAACAAAACCAATCAGGGACTTCAGCTGATCGTTTTCACCAATGATCTTTTTAACGTCACGGATAGTAAACTTCTCTTTGGCTACTTTGCCGGAGTCTGTCTTTTCCTTAACCCGGAAGAAAACCAGCAAGGCACTGGCAATAAACAGAACCGCAATGCCGATACTCGCCAGGAAGAAGCCCTGCCCCTGATCACCACCGCCCAGAATGCCAACGGTATAAAGGCCATAACCACCAACCAGCGTCCAGGCAATGCTGGCGAAAATACGCGGCCAGACCACCAGATGTTCGCGCTCGGAACGTTCAGAAGACAGTGAAGGAATAATGGACCAGTAAGGAATATCCATAATGGTGTACGTCACACCCCAGAGGATATAGGTCAGCGCGGCATAAATATACACAAAGGTTCCGTCATAACGGTGTGCACTGAACAGCATGATCAATACGACAGCGTTAATCAGTGTTCCGATCAGCACCCATGGGCGGAACTTGCCAAAACGGGACCGGGTATTATCCACAATCATCCCCATCAGAGGATCAGTGAACGCATCAATAACCCGGGCGACCAGAAACAGTGTGCCCACAAACGCTGCAGAGAGACCGACGACATCGGTGTAATAAAACATCAAAAAGATATAGATGGGTGCACAACCAAAGTCTTTACCCAGGGCTCCCAGCCCGTAAGAAAACTTGGTGCCCAGCGATATATGCTGGTTTTTAGCTTGCGTACTCATTACCCGTTTTACCCCCAAAAAAGTGATAAGTAACCTTCATCTCTCACCAGACGGAATGGTGAAAAAAGAATTCTGTGATCGCGATCTTGAATAGCGACTGTAGATAGTGACAGTAAATAGCGACCGGGAATCACCTGAAGCGGTGACCCCGGTCCCACACAACTCAGGACAATTCAAACTGCCATTGATAGAAAGAGGCTTTCAACTGGTATTCCGGACGAATACTCGGTGACCAGGAATCATCACCGCCAATCCCCATATGGAAACCATCCAGATAAACAAACAGGCCTTCACACTCTTCCAGCTCATTGGTGTGCAACGCCCTGGCCAGTTGCGCCTGACCATATGGGCTGACACTGAAGTGAAAATCACCTTTCACCGTTGCATCACCCAACGACATGTGGCGAGTATCACAACGCAGGCCATTTTCACTCGGGAAAATATAGGGCGTGTGCATAGCAGCAGGCGTTTCTGACCACACACCGAAGTCTGCACTCAGTTTACGGTCAGGGTAGTTCTCGTGAGGACCGCGCCCCAGCCAGGTCACTACGTCAGGCTTCTGTTTCAGCCGCAGACTTGCACCTACCCGTGGCAGCGGTGGTAACGACGGGTCAAGCTGAACCTCTACAGCAATGTCTGCCTCACCATCAACAGTGAACTGATAAGTCCATGACGTTTTGATAACAGGGTGCTTCGCCTGCTCATGGGCAAAATATTCGTGATGGGCAATCACCGTTCCCCGTTCATGGTCACAGTGAGTCCCCGCACATCGATGCACCAGATCAAACAGCCCGGCTCTCTGCCAACGCGCCATCCATGCATTAGGATCTGGGCGGTCAACTTCACTGACACCAATATCGTTATCCAGGGGCGCCCGGAAAAAGTTATCCTGCAAAGGCGAAAGCAGTTGTTCTTTGTCGTCTTTAATCCAGCTGGTCAGTTGTCCTTTCTCTTTACTCAGCAGCCACTGGCTGTTACCTGCAGTGATGGCATAATCCGTCTGAGTTTCACTGATAACAGCTGTTTTCCTGCTGACCGGACTGCGATTAACGGTTAGCGGTTCGCGCAGCATAAACTGCTGACAAGCTACTTCATGACCGGCTTGCGACCAGGCAGTTGCTTCAGGCTGTTTAATCACAATGTTCAGCCGTGGCAAAGCCCCGTTGCCGATAGCCGATCTGTCAATAGTGATCTGCTGACGCTTGCCCGGTGCAATATTCAGATCCACTTCACCCGATGCCAGTCGCTCGCCTTCAATCCCGGTCTCTTTACCGGCCACAAGCTCCCAGTGCAGCCTGTGATTATCGGTTTCGACAAAGCAGTATTCGCTGATCACATCCAGTGTCAGACTATCGCCCTCAGTCAATTCAAAGGTAAACGGTTGCTGTGCCCGCTTTGCTTCAAAAAGCGTTGGATGAGGCGTTTTATCCGGAAATACCAGGCCATTGATGCAGAACTGACGATCATTGATCTCATCACCAAAGTCACCGCCATAAGCCCAGTAGTGTTTGCCGTTGTCGTCGTATTTATCCAGCCCCTGGTCAACCCAGTCCCAGATAAAGCCACCCTGCAACTGCTCATGCTTACGGAATGCTTCCCAGTACTCGGCGAAACCACCCAGACTGTTACCCATGGCATGGGCGTATTCGCACAAAATGACAGGGCGGTTTTCATTGGGCTTGCCCACCCATTTGTTCAATGCCCACTTTGGTGCATCAAACCACGGCTGGGGCAGATCCTGATCAGTCCGGGCATACATCGGACAGATGATGTCTGTTGCTGCGGTATTGGCACCGCCACCTTCATACTGTACAGGGCGTGATGGGTCTGTCCGTTTGATCCACTGGTACATGGCATCATGGGCTGCACCGTAACCGGACTCGTTACCCAGCGACCAGATAATAATGGACGGATGGTTAAAGTCGCGGGCCACCATACGGGTCGTACGCTCCATAAAGGCACTCAGCCAGCGGGGATCATCTGCCAGCTTACCCATTGGCTTCATACCGTGGGTTTCAATGTTGGCTTCATCCACCACATAAAGACCCAGCTCGTCGCATAACTCGTAAAATGCAGGCTGGTGAGGATAATGGGAGCAGCGCACAGCATTGAAATTATTCTGCTTGATCAGCAGCAGGTGTTCTCTTACATCTTCAACGGTTTCAAAGTGACCAGTAGCAGGGTTGTGTTCGTGCTTGTTAACCCCCCGGATCATCAGCGGTGAGCCGTTCAGGGTTAGCAGACCATCTTTGATCTCAACTTTACGAAAGCCCACGTTGTAAGCTTCTGTTTCGATTGCTTTCCCGCTGGTGGTATCGATCAGGGTAACCGTAAGACGGTAAAGATTGGGTTCTTCTGCACTCCATAATTTTGGAGAAGCGATATCCAGTTCGATGAAGCAGCGGTCATCAAAACCGCCCTTTTCGTCCACCGGACGGGTTCCAACAGGCTCGGTTCTGGTGCAAACAACCGTCTGACCCGAATAGAGCGTGGTTCGTACAGACAGATCTTCACTCTGGCAGGTATCAACGACGATGTTCAGAGAACCCTGATTACGGGCATGATCCAGATCCGGTGTAATTCGCACATCGGTAATATGACTGGCAGGTTTGTTCAACAGGGAGACTGAGCGATAAATACCGCTGAGCCACCACATATCCTGATCTTCCAGATAACTGCCATCGGACCAGCGAATCACCATAACGCACAGACGATTCTCTCCAGACTGCAGATAGGGTGACAGGTCAAATGCAGCGGCCAGACGGCTGTCCTGCGAGTAACCAACCATCGCGCCATTGCACCAGAGATAAAAAGCACTGTTTACCCCGTCAAAGATAATTCGGGTCTGGCTGCCTGCTTCCCAGTCTTCAGGCAACTGAAAAGTGGTTGAGTAACAGCCGGTTGGATTTTCTTCAGGAACAAAGGGAGGCTTGCAAGGAAAAGGGTATTTGACATTGGTGTAAATTGGCTTGTCGTGCCCCTGGGTTTGCCAGTTGCCGGGAACCTTTATGGTTCCGGACTCTGCAACACCATTTTCAGGAAAACTGGCCGGCACTGCTTCTGGTGAAGGAAACAAACTGAAATCCCAGTCACCATTCAGCGAGATTTTTCTGTCACTGGTCACACCGTTCAATGCAGAAGCTTCTGATGACCAGCTTTGCAATGGTGAATGCGCTTTCAAACGGTTCCAAGAGGTTATTTCTGGATTTTCCCAATCCCGGCGAATCAACAAACTCATCATTTACTCTGTAATCAGTCGCTCTATGTAACGTTACATTCAATCTAACCGGATCAATGCAACAGCACTGCACAGGCCTGACCAAACCAGGGTGCCCATACTTTTTCAGAAGCGATCATAAACACAAGTGCAGACGAACATACTGACACAGATCAACTTCATGTAACGTTTACATAAAGATGGTAACAAAATCTAAAAAGCCTATATAAAAGCCTATAAAAAAGGGCTTATATAATGTAACGTTTACATTTTTGGTTCCGGATATAGCCAATTCCAGTGATGCAGCCGCTCGTCGAGGCTTAACATTTTTTATCAGAACAAAATCCGGCAAAGAGACTGAAAAGCTGTCGTTTTGATAACCGGCATTGGTTTGCAACCGTATACTTCGGAAGGTATAAAGCACCAAATCAGGCAATACCCGGCTATTCTCGGACAGCCTCCCGGCGGATTGGCCGAATCAAGTGCCGACTATAAAACTAATGGTTAATGGAAAAGTATGGTTTCGATAAAGGATGTTGCCAGAGAGGCCAATGTGTCTACGGCAACCGTATCAAGGGTGATCAATCGCCAGTCGAATACAAGCAGTGCAGCGACCACTGCCGTTCATCAGGCTATTGCCAAACTGGGTTATAAGACCAGTAGTAATAAACAGTCAGCAAATATGATTGGCGTCATGGTTTCTGATGTATCCGAACCTTTTTTTGGTCAGATACTGAAAGGAGTAGAAAGTGTCGCCCAAAAAAACGACAAAAGACTTCTTGTTTTGAGCAGTCAATACAGTGTCGAGACTGAACGGCAGGCCATTAAACAGTTAGTGAGTTACTGTGATCATGCCATCATTCACAGCAAATGGCTGACTGATGACGAACTGATTGAGTATGCCAGTCAGATACCGGGACTGATTCTTATCAATCGTTACATCAAATCAATTCGTCATCGCTGTATTGCACTGGATAATGTCCACGGTGGTTACATTGCAACGAGACATCTGTTGAACAAAGGCCACCGGAACATCGGTTGTTTATGCTCTGAACAGGATATAGACGACGCTGTTGATCGATTGGCAGGTTATAAACAGGCATTGACTGAATTCGGTCTTACTATTGATGAGCAGTTTATTTCTTCCTGCTATCCTTCGGAAGAAGGCGGAAGGCTGGCGACTTATAACCTGCTTGCCAAAAAGCTGCCCCTGACAGCGATTGTGTCGTACAACGATATTATGGCAGCAGGAGCTCTGGCGGCTCTTGCGGAAAACGGAATCAAGTGCCCGGACAATATATCCGTTGTCGGATTTGACGACCTGATCATCGCAGGCTACCTGAATCCAAAGCTCTCTACTGTGCGCTATCCTGCTGCCGCCATGGCGGAACAGGCTGCCAGGCTGTCGCTAAAACTGACTGGACAGAATGAATCGGATCAATCGTCATTCATCCGGGAACATATCCTGATCCCCTCCTTTGTTAAGCGCAACAGTACTTCTGTATGCAGTACCCAAACCTGAGAGGCGTTGTGTGGCTCTTCAATTTTTTACTCACCCTGATTTTTTGTAGACAGAACCATGACTATTGATTATTTGTTGAAAATTTTGAAAACATTTTCAACATTGACATAAATCAAATTATCGAGTTGTTCACTACGTTACGATATTCACAACTTTAAACAAGTACGGACAATAATGACATGAGCATTCTGGTCACAGGTGGAGCAGGTTACATTGGCAGCCATACATGCCTTGAGCTTTTGCAGGCTGGATATGATGTTGTTGTCGTTGATAATTTATGCAACGCCAAGGAAGAATCCCTGAAACGAGTATCACACCTTGCTGGTCGTGAAATTGTTTTTAAAAATGTAGATATCCGCGATATTTCAGGGCTGAGAAAAGTCTTTTCATCCTATCCCATTGAAGCTGTCGTTCATTTTGCAGGCTTGAAGGCAGTGGGCGAATCAACCCGGCTGCCAATGAAATATTATGACAACAATGTCAATGGTACTCGCTGCCTGCTGGAAGTCATGAATGAATTCGATGTACGTCATCTGGTCTTCAGCTCATCAGCCACCGTCTACGGAGATCCGGAAACCGTTCCTGTCCGTGAAGATTCCCCTACTGGCACACCAACCAATCCTTACGGGCGCACCAAACTGGTTGTCGAGGACATGCTGAAAGACCTGTATGTGTCTGACAACCGCTGGAACTTTAGCCTGCTACGCTATTTTAATCCGGTTGGCGCGCACGAAAGCGGCATGATCGGTGAAGACCCTAATGGCATTCCCAACAACCTGATGCCATTTATTGCCCAGGTAGCTGTTGGCAAGCGTGAGCTGCTGAATGTATACGGCGGTGATTACCCGACAGAAGACGGCACTGGCATTCGTGACTATATCCATGTTGTCGATCTGGCTGAAGGGCATCTTGCAGCTCTGAAAACCCACTGGAGCGATACCGGCGTTCACACTTACAACCTGGGTACCGGAAATGGCAGCAGCGTATTGGAAATGCTGAGTGCTTTTGAAGTCGCCTGTGGCCACAGCATTTCCCATAAAATTGTCGAACGCCGTCCGGGGGATATTGCCGAATGCTATGCAGACCCATCCTGCGCCAACGAAAAGCTCGGCTGGAAAGCCTCCCGAACTATTGCGGAAATGACCGCTGACACCTGGAAATGGCAAACCTCAAATCCAGATGGCTACAGCGAATAGAACGAATAAAGGAAGTAAAGCGTGAATTCTATGAAATTTAATCCAGTCGATCACCCGCATCGCCGCTATAACCCCCTGTCAGGTGACTGGATTCTGGTTTCTCCTCACCGTGCTAAACGACCATGGCAGGGACAGGTAGAAAAGACAGCAAACGACATTCGTCCGGCTCACGATCCGGACTGCTACCTCTGCCCCGGCAACGAGCGAATTACCGGAGACAGTAATCCGGACTACACCCGGCCTTATGTCTTTGCCAATGATTTTCCGGCACTGCTGACCGATACGCCAGATGCCGCCGGCGAGTCAGACCTGTTCCGGTCATCCGGTGCCCGTGGCGAGGCAAAGGTGATCTGCTTTTCACCGGATCACAGCAAAACCCTGCCACAGCTGAGTGTTGAAGAGATTCGACAGGTCGTGGATGTCTGGTCTGAACAGGTAACAGAACTGGGCAGCCAATATCCATGGGTGCAGCTATTTGAGAACAAGGGGGCGGCAATGGGCTGTTCCAACCCTCACCCCCACGGGCAGATATGGGCCAGCAGTTTTCTCCCCAATGAAGCACGCAAGGAAGACGACAACCAGAGACAATGGCTGACCGACAAAAACACTAACATGCTGGTTGAATATGCCCGACAGGAGTCAGAGTCTGGTGAGCGAACAGTGGTTGAGAATGATGACTGGATTGCCGTTGTTCCGTACTGGGCAGCCTGGCCATTTGAAACCCTGTTGTTGCCCAAGCGTCATATTTTGAGAATGCCGGACCTGACAGACGCTGAACGTACGACACTGGCAGATATTATCAAACGTCTGACGACAAAATACGACAACCTGTTCCAGACCTCTTTCCCGTACTCCATGGGCTGGCATGGTGCACCAACAGGTGATGGCAGCTATCTACAGGAAAACTGTGAACACTGGCAATTGCACGCACATTTTTATCCACCGCTACTGCGCTCCGCTACAGTCCGTAAATTTATGGTGGGCTTTGAAATGCTGGCAGAATCCCAGCGGGACCTGACCGCAGAACAGGCAGCCGAGCGCCTGCGTGATTTGCCTGAAACCCATTATCTGAACGCCTGACAGGCACTCTTTACAGAAATTAAGAGCCATGGATATGAAACAACAATTAACTGCCCTGTTTGAGAAAACCTTTGGAGCACAGCCCGAGTTATTTTATCAGGCTCCGGGACGGGTCAACCTGATTGGTGAGCACACCGATTATAACGACGGTTTTGTACTGCCCTGCGCCATTGACTACCAGGCCATCATTGCAGCTACCCCAAGAGACGATCAGAAGATTGTTGTAACAGCGGCAGCTTTTGACGGACAAACCACCGAATTTGAACTGGCCCTGCCCATTGAGTCCAGTGAAAACGCCAGCTGGAGCAACTACGTCAGAGGCGTGGCAACCGCTCTGCTGGAACGGGGACTGGAGCTGAAGGGTGCCAATATGGCAATCATCGGTAACGTACCTCAGGGTGCCGGGCTGTCATCATCTGCCTGCCTGGAGGTTTGCGCCGGGTTGGCATTGACACGCATGGCCGGTCATGATGTCAGTCTGAAAGACCTGGCTTTAATTGGTCAGGAAGCTGAAAACCAATTCGTTGGTGTTAACTGCGGCATTATGGATCAGATGGTGTCAGCCCGTGGTGAGGAAGGCCACGCCATGCTGCTGGACTGCCGAAGTCTGGATACCCGCTCGGTTGCAATTCCGGAAGGCGCCGCAGTAGTGATTATCAACTCCAACAAACAGCGTGGGCTGGTTGATTCGGAATACAACACTCGTCGTCAACAGTGTGAGGCCGTAGCCAGACATTTTGAAGTGAAGGCTCTCAGGGACATCAGTGTCGACATGCTGGAAGCCCGTAAAGACGAGCTTGATGAAGTGGCATATCGCCGGGCTCTTCATGTGGTAACAGAAGACGTCAGAACCCTGGAAGCTGCGGAAGTGATGCCAAAGGGTGACCTGAGACGTATGGGTGAGCTGATGGCTGCGTCCCACGCATCCATGCGGGATGATTTTGAAATTACGGTGCCCGAGATTGACGCCATTGTCGATATCGTCAAGGCAGTCATTGGCGACGAAGGCGGCGTTCGCATGACCGGTGGCGGCTTTGGAGGTTGCGTGGTTGCCCTGGCTCCGGAAAGCAAGATTGAAGCGATCAAACAGGCCATTGATAGCCACTATAAAACCATGACCGGACTGGTCGCTGATATTTATGTCTGCAAGGCCAGCCAGGGTGCCTCTGTGCTCTGACTCTCCCCGCCCTATCGGGCGAGGGTTCTTGATCGCTCAAGAACGTTTCTGTTTCACAGTTCGTTGCTCAGGGAGCAGGCTTGGTTATCGCATAAAAGCTCCGCAGCGGGAGCTTTTACGATGGCGAATCAACCCATGCTCCCCAAGTCTCACACAAACTCCGCAGACTTGACATCCCGTGTGCCCCACGGTAGGTCTACAAGAGACAGAAGCAAGAGTAGCAAGCTACGTACAAATACTCAACCGGAACGCTCTGCGTTCCCGCCTTATATCACCGCCCGATTGGGCGATGCTTTACGGCGAAACTGGTAACAGAAACCCGACAATAAAAAGGTATCTGCAACCCTTTTTATTGTCTTATACCAATTCATGTTTAGAAGACGGAATTGGTATTAATAGCTTCCCACGACTCACGCCGGTTCTGACCGGCGTTTTTTTTCTACTTTTTGTGCTGACTATGACAATCAAACAAGCGTATTTTGGTCAAACTTCACGAGGTGAAACGGTTACCCGCTACACCATGACAAACGCTCAGGGAACTGAGGTGTCGATTCTGAATCTTGGTGGTATTATCCAGAGCCTGAAAACGGCGGATAAGAACGGTCACTTTGCGGATATTGTGCTCGGTTGTGACAGTGTTGCTGACTACGAACATCAATCAGCCTATCTCGGAGCCCTGTGCGGCCGTCATGCCAACCGAATCAGGGAAGGTCAGTTAGTCATTGATAGCAGGCGCTATCAACTGGCCTGCAACAATGGCCCCAACCATTTACACGGTGGTAGTCGTGGGTTTAATGAGCGCATCTGGTCTGTCAGCGCAGAGCATAACGATTCTGAATCCCGACTGATTCTGCGTTATCAGTCACCCGACGGTGAAGAAGGTTATCCGGGTAATCTGGACTGTGAGGTGACCTACTGCCTGAATAACCGGGATGAACTGACTATCAACTATCGCGCTGTTACTGACAAGACAACCGTCGTAAACCTCACCAACCATTCTTATTTTAATCTTAAAGGCTCAGGCAATTGCCTCGAACATGAGGTGCAGTTATTTGCCGACTGTTTTGTCCCTGCCAATGCCTCATCAATTCCACTTGGCGAGATACGCCCAGTCGCAGGAACACCTTTTGATTTCACAGAACCCAAGATGATCGGTCAGGATATAACGGCTGATGATCTTCAGCTATTACAAGCTCGTGGATATGATCATACCTGGGTATTGAATCAGGACAATTCTCCAATAAAACAATGTGCCATAGTCAAAGACCCCGGGAATGGTCGCCGACTGACCGTTAAAACCACTCAGCCGGGTGTGCAGTTTTATACGGGCAATTTTCTGGAGGATATCCCCGGAAAAGCAGGGCGCCGGTATAACCAGCAGGATGGTTTCTGCCTGGAAACCCAGCACTTTCCGGATGCCCCTAATCAGCCCGATTTTCCGTCAACCGAACTGAAGCCTGACGAAACATACCATCACACAACGGTGTTTGCTTTTGATCTATGGACAGACTGAAGGTAAACGGGGATTCAGTGCCTCTTTGTTACAACTGCCGAACGGACTCCCGGCTAACGATCTCGGGCGCAAACTCGAGAAGAGGGCTGCCTGAGTCTAATCCGTCACACAGTGACAGTGCCAGCTCTGCGGACTGTGCCGCCATTTCTTCAATGGGATAACGTACTGTAGAAAGCTCGGGGTTCAGGTATTTTGCCAGCAAAACATCATCAAAACCTAACACAGAGACATCCGCAGGTACCTGAATTTTCTTTTCCCTGAGAGCGGTCATACAACCGGCTGCCATAGCGTCGTTATAAGCAAAAATTGCGGTAAAATCGACCTTTCGCTCCAGAAGCTCCAGTGTGCCCAGATAACCGCCTTTTTCATCTGGCTGATTATCTGCCACCAACTTGCGATCCGGCATAATCCCGTGACTGATCAGTGCTTCCTGATAACCTTGCAATCGTTTTCGTGAATCTTCCAGCTCAAGGTGTCTGGATTCAGCGCCACGGGATAAAAACGCAATACGCTTGTGCCCATGTTCAATAAGGTAGCGGGTTGCCATTTCACCCGCCTTAAGATTATCCAGGTGAATGCATCGTCCTTCAAAGCCATGAATAAAACGATTAATCAACACTGCAGCAGGCTGAGACTGCAACAGCTCCATCACATGGTAATCCGCCAGGGATTTAGTATGTACAATCAGGGCGTCGCAGCGCCGTTCGATTAATGAGCGAATCGCTTTATGTTCCTGTTCAGGATTATGGTGTCCGGCATTGATTAACAGCTGCTTACCATGAGCATTTGTCACCTTTTCAACCCCTTTCATCATCAGGCTGAAAAACGGGTCCCCAAGATCGCCGACCACCAGACCAATGGTATCCGACTTCTGATTGACCAGTGCCTTGGCGAAGCTGTTAGGCTTATAGTCCAGCTCAGACATCGCCCGCAAAACGGCTTCTTTTTTCTTGTGGACAACACCAGCACTGTTATTGACAACACGTGACACTGTGGAGATGGAAACCCCTGCCAGTCGGGCAACATCTTTTATATTCGCCACTTTGAACCTCTGAAGCCAAGACCTTAATAGTCATATTGTGCCAGAATCTGGCATCGATATGCTGCCATCAGTCAATACTCTGAAAAGGTTTACAACATGAATGACTGAAAAAGGCAAAATATATGGGGATACTTCAGAGTAGCCATCACGATTTGGTTATCTTGAACCGACCCACAAGCGAACTGGACGGTTATTTGAGAACACTCCCTAGGAGTCTGTCCGAGAATAGTCTGCCCTACCGGCAACTGCTCCTGCGTTGCCCTAGCTCCGGCATCCATGCCGTCGTGCGGTCGTAGTAAATTGGTCTGAAAATCCGCTTTTGTTCGTCAAATAGCTCGCTATTCTCCTCTCAAAACCGAATTTTTATCCTCAATTTTCTACGATCCTCGCTACGGGCGCTATTCTCGGACAGCCTCCTACGTGTAGTGCACTTATACCCGTTCCATTTTCTAAACATGAATTGCTGTTAATGCATCATTCCTGAAAATTATCAAACCGTAGACCTCTATTTTCTGGAAAAATTCACACCTCGCACAAAAAAACTGATCCAGATCAAAAAATATTTCACAGGTTCCCGCACACTGAAGGGTATAACAATAAAAAGGAGGTCTTCATGACTACAGCTACTTCTGCCTTCACCCGTGGTGCGCCCGGATTATCCTACTGGGCCTCACTGTTTGCCGGTCCCATTATCTTATTTATGACCATTATTACCCCGCCACCTCAGGGCATGACACAGGACGCCTGGTACATGGTTGGTGTTGCAACCCTGATGGCTGTCTGGTGGGTTTCAGAAGTGGTGCCCATTCCGGTAACAGCGCTGATCCCCATGGTTGTGGTGCCATTGCTCGGCATTGCCAGTATTCGCGAAGTGACAGCCCCTTTTGCCAACCCCACCATCTATCTGTTCTTTGGCGGATTCATGCTCGGCATGGCAATGGAACGCTGGGATCTGCATAAGCGCATTGCCCTGAACATCATGCTGACAACCGGGGTTAAACCCAGCCGTCAGGTTGCTGGTTTTATGTTTGCCACGGCATTTCTAAGTATGTGGGTATCCAATACCGCCACCAGCGCCATGATGTTACCCATCGGGCTGTCGGTAGCGGCAATGATGAAAGGTACGGATGAAAATAAAGAACGCTTTGCCAAAATGCTGTTACTGTCTATAGCTTACAGTGCCAGTATTGGCGGCCTTGCGACGCTGATCGGCACGCCCCCCAATGCTCTGCTGGCCGCCTTCCTTAATGAAACGTATAACATTGATATCGGTTTTGCCCAGTGGATGATGGTTGGACTGCCCATTTCGTTCATGATGCTGGTTGCCACCTGGTGCTGGCTGACCAAAGTCAGCTTCAAAATAGACGACACTGAAAGTCCTGATGCCCGCAGTGTTCTCAGGGGGCAGTTGGACGACCTGGGACCACTGACGCGTGGTGAGAAAACCATTGGGATCATTTTTGCCCTGACCGCCATGGCGTGGATTTTCCGCCCCTTGCTCAAAGGGTATGTGCCAGGCTTATCGGATGCCGGCATTGCGGTGGCAGCGGCTATCAGCCTGTTTATCGTTCCGGTGAATCGCGATGAACGCATTTACGTTCTCACCTGGGACAAGGCGACCCAGATTCCATGGGGTGTGCTTCTGCTCTTTGGGGGCGGCCTGACACTGGCAGCGCTGATCAAATCAACAGGTCTGGCGGACTGGATTGCCGATGCCATGAGCATTGTTGGCGGCCTGCCTATCCTGCTGGTCGTTGCTTTTGTTGTAACCGTGATTATTTTCCTGACGGAGCTGACCAGTAATACCGCCACCGCCGCAGGTTTTTTACCCCTGATGGGCGCACTGGGTGTTTCTCTGGGCATCGACCCGATGATGCTGGCCGTCCCGGCGGCACTGGCAGCCAGCTGTGCCTTTATGATGCCGGTTGCCACACCACCCAACGCCATTGTCTTTGGTTCAGGCAAACTGGAAATCTCGGATATGATCAAGGCAGGATTTGCCCTGAATATTATTGGTGTGATTCTGGTGACTCTGACAGGTTACTATCTGGCTTCAGCTGTTTTGATTTAAATTGAGAGCGATAGAAAAGCCATGCTAACCAGCATGGCTTTTCGCATCATTACTTTGTAAAGTTTTCCGCTAATTGGGTCAGGGCTTTAAAGTCGCTACTATCAGAATCTGCTCCGCCCTCTGCACTTTCCAATGACTTCTTCAATTGATCTATATATAGATATTCTTCTCTTTCACGCCTGTTTGTTTTGCTTTTAATACCCGAAGCTGCATCCTGATCTCCTTTATTGGGACCAGGGATGTCCAACACAACGGCAGCCACATAACCAGTGTTTTCAGATAATCCACCTAAACTCTTTTCAACAACATCCTGTTCTTTTCAAAGACTATTCTGATAGTAGAGACAAAATTTTTTATAGAGAAGTTCCAGCAACCGTCCAGGTTGCTGGATAAGGGAACTACTTAACCGTCAAGATTATTTCTGACTTCTTTCACTGCTGATCCAGAAGCAAATCAGCGGCATTCACCACCACCCTGACCGCTCTGGCTTCAGCCTCGGCAATTTTCGACTCATCAGGTATTTCCTGACGGGTTCGGTTCACGATCACAGCAGCGACACAGCCAGCTTTTAATCCGGAGGCCGCACACATGGTAAGCAATGTAGCCGATTCCATTTCGTAGTTCAGCACGCCAAGCGCCTGCCACTCTTCCATAGAGCCCCGAAAACGGCGGATAACATGCCCTGTCACAGTATCGTAACGTTCCTGCCCGGGATAAAACGTATCAGACGATGCAGTAATGCCCACCTGATAATCCGCTGATTCAGAACGAACGGCAGACACCAGCGCCTCGGTGCATTCAAATGAAGCAACCGCAGGAAATTCCATAGGGGCAAAATGAGTGCTGGCACCATCAAGACGGACTGAAGCATTGGTGACAATCAGACTTCCGGGTTCGATATGTTCCTGAATGGCTCCCGTAGTGCCCACCCGTAGAAAGGTTGTGATACCCAGCTGAGCCAGCTCTTCTACAGCGATAGACGTTGATGGCCCGCCAATGCCGGTAGAACAGACGACAACCGGTTTACCATTCAGCTCAGCCAGCCACGATGTATATTCCCGCACACTGTTGAGAAATATCGGGTTATCCATCTGACTGGCAATGCGTTCAACCCGGGCAGGATCGCCGGGAACAATAGCCAAACTGGCTCCCTTTAGCTGGTCACGGGTAATGCCAAGATGAAAAACGGTATTCGCAGGCATCTGATGAACTCCTGTAGAGTGTTATCAACGCCTATGAGTATTGTTGGTATTTGCGTTTTCTGCACTGCTTAACGTCAAACAATGCAGAACTACACAGCCCGATGGTCAGGTCAGTTTGACCAGCATTTTTCCCGTATTTTTGCCCGAGAACAACCCGATAAAGGCTTCAGGCGCTTCTTCAATTCCCTGATACACGGTTTCTTTCCAGCTGACTTGTTCAGCCTGAATCCACTGCGCCATTTCCTGAACAAAGGCAGGGTAGCTATCCCAGTGATCGGTGACAATAAAACCCTGAACCTTAAGTCTTTTAACCAGAATCTGAGCCAGATTAGCCGGACCGGGTGCAGGGGCTGTCGCGTTGTATTGATCAATCATTCCACACAACGCAATACGACCATGATCGTTCATTACATCAAGCAAAGCTTCGAAGTGTTCACCGCCAACATTTTCAAAATAAACATCAATGCCATTGGGGCAATGCTTTATGATGTCGGAACGAAGGTTGTCTGTCGTCTTGTAATTCACCACGGCATCAACGCCAAGCTCGGACATCAGATAATGCGCTTTGGCATCAGAGCCAACACTACCCACCACACGACAGCCTTTTAACTTGGCAATCTGGCAGACAATGGAGCCAACCGCACCGGAAGCCGCCGATACAAAAACATGGTCGTCTTCTTTCAGTTCACCAATGTTCAGCAGCCCTGTATACGCTGTCATTCCCGGCATTCCCAAAACCCCCAGAAATGCCTGCACCGGCACTCCCATGTCTGGCAATGGCTGTAAGTCTGAACCGTTACTGACGAAATATTCTCGCCAGCCATTCATATGAGCCACCTTGCTCCCCACCGCAAAAGCCGGGTTATCAGACTCTATGACTTCACCAATGGCACCGCCATCCAGCACTTCACCCACAGCGAAAGGTTCAACGTAGCTTTTCTGTTCCGTCATACGACCACGCATGTACGGATCAACAGACATCCAGAGGTTTTTTACCAGCACTTCACCTTTTTTTATCTTGGCAAGCGGTGTACGAACCAGTTCAAAATGCTCTTCAGAAGGGATACCTTCAGGGCGTTGCCGAAGGTGGATGGCTTTATTATTTTCTATAGACATACCGATTAGCTCCACAGGCTGAACCCGTCAAGCGTACTTTGCTTCTTGAGCAATTACACGACTAATCTTTATTTTTTTTACGGGCTCTTGGGTGTGCCTTGTCGTATACATCGGCCAGATGTTGAAAATCCAGGTGAGTGTAAATCTGGGTGGTAGAAATATCACTGTGCCCCAGCAATTCCTGAACCGCCCTGAGATCGCCACTGGACTCCAGCATATGACTGGCAAATGAGTGCCTGAGCATGTGGGGGTGTACCGAAGTGGGCATGCCCTGCTCCTGCGCCTGTCGTTTAACCCGGTTTTGCACCTGTCGCTGACTGATACGCTCACCCTGCTTCGACAAAAACATCGCCTGCTCGTCTTTGACCGGAAACGTTGCCCGAACTGTCAGCCATTGCTTAACCGCATTTCTGGCTTTACTGCCAACCGGTAATAAACGTTCCTTACCGCCTTTGCCCAGAACTTTGACCTGCTGATACTCTTCTTTAAAACTCTCAAGATTCAGTCCGACCAACTCGGACAGTCGTAGTCCTGAGGAATAAAACAACTCCAGCATGGCCTGATCTCTCACCACCAGCGGATCATCGTCACTGTTTTCCAGTAACGCATGCATCTGATCGGTGTCGAGTGTTACGGGTAGTTTTCTTGAGGCTTTAGGCGCTGACAGACCTTTGGCGGGATTACCTTCAACCACTCCCTGACGGTTAAGGTAGCGAAACAGGCTACGAACAGAAGACAGCAACCTCTGCAGGCTTTTACTCTGTAAACCCTGACGGTGCAATTCCGCCAGCCAGTACCTGAGTCGTTTTTCCGAAATATCAGACCATGAAAAGAGTGCTTGCGCTTCCAGCCAAACCGTCAGTTTGGCCAAGTCACGGGTGTAAGCCGACAGTGTGTGGCGGGAGCTGTTTTTCTCGAATTTCAGATAATCCAGAAACGCATCAACATCCTGCTGAAAGGGTGTTTTTGGCTGCATCAGATAAACCGGCTTAACACACGACAGAGTACATCACTTAAATACCCCAGAAACAGGTTACCCATGGATGCCCTGAAGTGATTTTCATCACGACTGCCCAGCGCCACCACACCCACCGAATCGGGAAAGTTCAGGGGAGACAGCGCCACAGAGCCAATATTGGGGTGATCATTGGGAAACAGAAATTCCAGTTCTTTTTCTGCCAGACGCCCGCACACCACCTTCTGGCCACCGTTCAGGTTCACCAGCAACTCACCCAGTACCGAGTTGGCAATATCGGGGTTTTCAGTACGAACCGGGCTCTCTACAGGCTCTTTATTAAACAGAATCAGGGCATGAAACTCGACACCAAAGTCGTTTTCCAACCCATCACGAAGGGTTTCTGTAACCTGCTCCAGATCGCGGCTTTCGATCAATGCCAGAACCAGACGGCGGGAGCTGTCAAACAGCCGGTCGTTATCGTGAGCAACACTGATCAGACGATTCAAACGTTGTTTTAACTCGTCATTACGCTCACGGAGCAACATCAGCTGTCGTTCATAAAGGGAAATGGCAGAGCCGCGCTGATGGGGAAGGCTTAACGACATCAGCAGATCATCCTGTCCCATAAAAAAGTCAGGATTCTGCTGCAGATACTCAGCCACTTCTGCAGAAGTCAGCTCATCAAGCGGTTTCTTGTCAGACTCGTCACTGGAAAGTGTCGGAATGGCTGCGCTGGACTCAGGAGTGGCTGAATCGGTCATAAGCGGGTTTGTCCTTCAAATACCCTGGAAGCAGTTCCAGTCATAATAACGGAGTGACCTTCACCCGGCCAATGAATGTTCAATGTGCCTCCGGGCAGATTGACCCGAACGTCATCACCCAGCAGCCCTTGCAATTGCCCGGCCACCACGGCGGCACAGGCACCGGTGCCGCAGGCCAGAGTTTCACCAACGCCCCGCTCAAATACCCTGAGGTTGATCTCGGCTTTATCGAGAACCTGCATAAACCCGACATTACAACGTTTAGGAAAACGTTTGTGTTGTTCAATAACAGAGCCCAGCCGCTCAACAGGCGCACGATTCACATCGTCTACCTGCAAAACCGCGTGAGGGTTACCCATGGAAACAGCGCTGACTTCATATTCTTCACCATCAATGCGCAGATCGTAGGTAGGCCGTTGCTCCTGCGCCCTGAAGGGAATATCTTCCGGCACTAAACGGGGCACACCCATGTCTACCGACACTTCACCATTGGCAAGAATATTCAGCTCAATATTGCCACCAGCGGTTTGCACATGAATCGTATCCCGACCAATGAGCTTTTTATCCCTGACAAATTTGGCAAAACAACGGGCACCGTTGCCACATTGCTCTACTTCGCTGCCATCGGCATTGAAAATACGGTAACGAAAATCCATATCCGGATCGGTGGGTGGTTCCACAATCAACAGCTGGTCAAAGCCCACGCCAAACTGACGATCTGCCAGTCGGCGAATTTTATCCGTGGGCAACCTTACCGACTGAGTGACCATATCGACCACCATGAAGTCGTTACCCAGCCCATGCATTTTTGTAAAATGTAACAGCATAAAAACTCGTTCTGTCCTTCCGGTGGTTCAGGCTTTTTATCAGGCTATTGCGCTAGGAGGCTGTCCGAGAATAGACTGCCCTACTGCGGTGACAGCAAATTGGTCTAAAAAATCGCTTTTGTTCGTCAAATAGCTCGCTATTCTCCTTACAAAACCGCTTTTTCATCCTCAATTTTCTGCCATCCTCGCTACGGGCGCTATTCTCGGACAGCCTCCTGGCATAGTTTCCGGCGCCAGCTGTTCTGCAATGGTTTCACGACGTCGAACCAGATGCATCTGATCACCATCCACCAGAATTTCAGCACAGCGGTTACGGCTGTTGTAGTTCGAACTCATACCAAAACCATAAGCCCCTGCTGATTTCACCGCCAGCAGATCACCCTCTGCTATTCGCAACGCCCGGTCTTTGCCAAGGAAGTCACCGGTTTCACATATTGGCCCTACAATATCGCAAACCAGTGCTTCTTTACTATCATCGGGTCGAACGGGATCGATACCATGCCAGGCACTGTAAATAGACGGACGCAGCAAGTCATTCATGGCGGCGTCCACTACGGCAAAATTCTTGTGATCTGTGCGTTTGATCAGCTCCACCTGTGTCAGCAAAATCCCTGCCTGACCGACAATCGATCGACCAGGTTCAACCACCAGTTTCAGGTTTCGTCCTTCCAGCCGTGCCTTCACTGTATTGAGATAATCCGAAGGTGTCGGAGGCGTTTCATCGTTGTAGGCGATGCCCAGCCCGCCACCGATATCAATATGCTTCAGCTCGATCCCCAGTTGTTTCAGGTTATCAACGAGTAACAGCAAGCGATCCAGAGCGTCGATAAAGGGCTCACCGTTGGTCAGCTGGGAACCGATGTGACAATCGACACCAACAACATCGATGTTCGGCATTTCGGCTGCCCGCTGATAAACCGTCTGCGCGCGATTGATATCAATACCAAACTTGTTGTCCCGCAATCCGGTTGATATATAAGGATGGGTCTGGGCATCAACATCAGGGTTCACCCGCAGTGACACCGATGCCAGTTTGCCCATGGATTCAGCGATCTGCTGAATGCGTTCCAGCTCGGTTTCTGACTCAACGTTAAAACAATGAACACCGACTTGCAGAGCGCGCTGAATTTCATGGCGCTGTTTTCCTACCCCCGAGAACACCACTTTGGCCGGATCACCGCCCGCTGCCAGAACCCGTTCCAGCTCACCCACGGAAACAATATCAAACCCGGCACCCAGATTGGCCAGAATATTCAGAACCGCCAGATTGCCATTGGCTTTTACGGCATAAGCAATCAGGTGAGGAACATCGTACAAAGCCTCTTTATAGGCTTTATAGCCTGCTTCCACCCCTGCACGGGAATACACATAGGCGGGCGTACCAAACTGCCCGGCGATGGAAGAAGCTGCCACCTGTTCGGCGTGCAGCTCTCCCTCTCGATAGGAAAACCAGTCCATGAATCTGTATTATCTCTTGTTATTTACTGGCGTTGTGGACACTTCGTAGGTTGGGACGAGCGAAGCGACCTCCCAACACGGGTAGTTGATTCAAACACCAGAGCCTGATGTAGAGCTACGTCACCGTGTTGGGAGGTCGCGTTCCGCTCGTCCCAACCTACGACATTTGTTTTTAGTAAGAACAAAGGTACACAACATAAACGACTAATTTAAAAGCTTACTGCTGTGTGAATTCAGGGGCAGTGGCGTCTTTCGGCAGCTCACTATTGGGTAGATACAGGTCACCTTTCTGCCCGCACCCTGCCAGCATGAAGGTACAAAAAACCAATGCCGTCATTGCTTTTATTGTTCGTTTAAAAGGCGCTGTCATCAGGAGTTCCCTTTTAAAATCCGCTTTATCGTCGATCCCGACAGTATAACTGTGGAACCTGTCCGGACTCTAGGGAATAATCGTAATCAATCTTAAATGATGCGTATCAGAGAAAACGATGAACGAAAACCAGTTTAACCAGAAACTTGATGAACTGATGATGGCGATTGAAGACGCCATTGAAGAGCAGGAACTGGATATTGACTATGAAACTTCAGCCGGGATTCTGACCCTGACCTGCCCGAACAACAGCCAGATTATTCTCAGTCGGCAGACACCGCTGTTGCAACTCTGGCTGGCCGCCAAAAGTGGCGGGTTTCATTTTGATTTTGATGCGGGTAAGGGTGAATGGGTGTGTAAAGGAGAGCTATTGATAGAGGTATTAAACCGGTGTTTATGCGACCAATGCGGAACCCAGACTACTATCGAGCTGTGATTGCCATAAGGTCAGTTGTCTAATTTATTTTTTATACTATTTTTATCCTTAAGGGTACTATAATGGTATAAAAATGAATCATCATCAATTTGAATACGATGAAGCTAAAAGTCTGACAAACAAGGATAAGCATGGTATCGACTTCGATGAAGCAACTGCTCTCTGGGATGACAGTAAGCTCGTTTGCCTGCAGTCGAAAGTGATAACTGATGAAATTCGCCTGCTGTTCATTGGCCAAATAAGGACAAAACACTGGACTGCAGTAGTCACAAAACGCGGAGATAACCTCAGAATTATATCGGTGCGTCGATCCAGAAAAAACGAGGTGAGTATTTATGAAAGCTAAAGACTTAGATAAAAAGTTTGATGACGGTGAAGACGTTCTGGAATATTTTGATACTGAAAACCCTCAGAGACCCAACCTTGAGGCAAAGAGAGTCAATATTGACTTCCCGGCATGGGTTGTTGATGAGCTGGACAAAGAAGCCAACATCATTGGTATCAGCCGTCAGGCACTGATTAAAACCTGGATTGTTGACAGAATAAGACACCATTAACAGCTAATGTAACGCTGCGTGAATAAAAAAGCTCCTGAGCTTTCACCCGGGAGCTTTTTCATCAGACACAACCGTGACTACTGCTAACTGATCTTCCGATTAGAAGTAGTAGCGAGCCTGTACGGTGTAAGTGTCGTCTTTTTCTTTCTTGCCTTTGAAGCCAGTCTCGTAGTCACGCTTCCATTCGAAAGCGAACTGCATTGGACCAGTGGTGTAAACCGGAGCAAAAGCAAAGGTTTTCTGCATGGCGTTGGAAGTGTCGCCGTGCGCCTTTTCCTTGTCGCCAACCAGACGCTCGAAAGAGGACTGAATAGCCAGACCTTCAGTGATCATGCCCAGTTCATACTGACCAAACACCTCGAAGCCTTTGGACTTGCCAGCCAGACGAGAAGGACTGCTTGGGTTTACTTTACGGCTGTTGATCATTCTTTCTCAGTCGTCAGACGCCGCTGTTGCAACTCTGGCTGGCCGCCAAAAGTGGCGGGTTTCATTTTGATTTTGATGCGGGTAAGGGTGAATGGGTGTGTAAAGGAGAGCTATTGATAGAGGTATTAGACCGGTGTTTATGCGACCAATGTGAGAAGTCAATCGCTTTGAAGCTATAGTAGTTTGAAAAGAAAAAGCTCCGCAGTTTTCACTACGGAGCTTTTGAGACACTGTTCAAGACAGCTACTTAACCAATCAAACGATTAGAAGTAGTAGCGAGCGTTGAAGGAAAAGATGTTGTCATTTTCTTTCTTGCCAGCTGCATTCTTGCTGTCGTTTTGGTCGTACTGAACACCAAACATCATTGGGCCAGTCTGGTACTTAACACCGATAGAAGCAATTTTCAGCTCTTCTTTGGTCTTGGCACCGGAAGCATCCTTGTCGAAGTCCAGGTTCTGGTAAGCACCAAATACTGCCAGACCGTCAACCAAGCTGCTCAGAGCATAGCTGGCGTACAGGTCAGTTGCTTTTGCTTTTTCAGCAATAAGGCCGCTCTTCAGGGAAGCGTGATGCTTGAATTCACCGTAGTTGAATCCGACATACAGATCTTCGTGGTCAAACTTCACACCGAATACGTGTGCTTTAGCACTGTCGCCTGCGTGATTGATGTGATCTGGCTTAGTATCACCTTGAGTGGTTTTATTAAAGCGAGCCTGACTATAGGTATAACCCACAGATAAGCCCATTGGCAGGTCGTAGCTTACCGCAATCTGTGACGCGCCTGTTTTACGGTTCCACTGTTGGAAGTAGTCAATCTGATCAGCATCTTTCAGGGTTCTTGTGTCACTGCTTTTCAGCTGATATTGCAGACCAATGTTCAGACCACCAAAGGTATTGCGGTAAGCGAACGCATCGTCAGCACGACCAGTACCGTGGATTCCACCATCACCATTCAGACCATCGTAGATACCGATAGCGATACCACCGTTGAACAGCAGGTTATCGGAAGCCCAGTTAGCTACGTCAGAGTATACAGACCATTGTTTACCAGCAGTCAGAGCACCAAGCTCGCTGTGATCCAGACCAACGTAACCCAGACGGTTACCGAATACATTTTCTCCAGACTTGGCAGTTGGATCAAAGCTCCACTCAGCAACACCGATAGCAGTCAGTTCGCTGCTCAGCTTGTGGCCGAATTTGAAGTTGATACGAGAACTGTCGTTACCCATTTCTTTGTTGTCGTCATTGGTGGTAACACCAATACGACCACCGATGCTCAGGCTGGTGGTGTCGTCGTTATAGACTTCCAGGGCCATTGCCTGACCGGCAACGAGGGATGCTACTACTGTGGCAAGCAGTTTCTTCTGCATTGCTAACTCCTGACTAAATGCGTTGTGTGGCAAAATACAGCCGCTAGTTATTTGTTAAGTACAGGATCGTGAATCAACCATCCCTGCACAGCGGCAGTGAGGCGATTATGAATAGCATCTTGTACGAGCGTCACATCACTAAAACAGATACCCCGATTCCCAAAAATAATTTCCTCTCGGATAACACCTACAAAAGGCAACAGATGTAAGAAGAAGAGCACACAAACCGGACAAGATGCCTACCCGAGAGCGCCTAAACCATAAAGCCTGAATATTGTTACAGTGTAAAACCTTCAGTAAAAGGTCATAACCATGTATGAAAAATCACCAACTGTGGTGTTTTTTTACGGGCAGGGTGTAATTTTTTGTGATTTTGAAAGATTTTTACTCACAGTTTTTGTCACATTTTTGTCATAAAAAGGACACTGATAAGGTATTATCAGGAATCATTCAAAACGCGATCAAAAACATTCCTCATTCGTCGTTTAATTTCAAAGAGTGACACTACCGGATGATATCAAATGCCCGATAGTGATCGTCTTAAAAGCAGTTTTACATTACGCTGACATTTTCATGACAGAAGTCAGAATGAGCAGTTGATTCCCATATCCCAGAATCCGATTTCCAGACGTGTTGCTTCCTGAAAGGTTTTCTGCAACGACACCAGACGTTTTTCTGTAAAGCGGGAGGATGCGAGTCGTTCTATCGTTTCTACTGTCTTCACCGAGCCCGCCAGAAACTCATCACTGCCATAGGTCTGAATCCAGTCCCAGTAGGGATTGCCTTCCTGCTGTGTATTCGGATCGTTAATCAAACGTTCGCCAATTTCTGCGTACCCCACCGAACAGGGAGCCAGTGCCACTTGCAAATCCAGAATATCACCAGCCATACCTCGTTCCAGAACATAACGGGTGTACGCCATGTTGGCCCGGGCTTCAGGTACCTGAATAACGTCCTGCTCGGTCAGCCCCCAGACTTTGCAATAGTTCAGGTGTACGCTGGTTTCAGCCAGCACACCGGCTACACCGGCCGAAGCAGCTCGCATATCTTCAGGGTTATCGGACTTGTACACCGCCAGAGCGTAAGCCCGGGCATAATGAAGCAGAAACAGGTAATCCTGTTGCAGGTAATGCTTGAAAGACGCCAGCGGCAATGTGCCATCACCAATACGCTGGACAAACTCATGGTGACAATAGGCATGCCAGTCATCCTTGCAGGCAGACTTTAATTGTCCGAACAGTGTGCTCGGATCGTAGAAAATCGACGTATCAACACTCATTGTTGCACCTTTTACAGATAGGCTATGGTAATTGGCTAGGAGGCTGTCCGAAAATAGTCTGCCCTACCGGCAACTGCTCCTGCGTTGCCCTAGCTCCGGCATCCATGCCGTCGTGTGGTCGTAGTAAATTGGTCTAAAAATTCGCTCTTGTTCGTCAAATAGCTTGCTATTCTCCTCTCAAAACCGAATTTTTATCCTCAATTTTCTACGATCCTCGCTACGGGCGCTATTCTCGGACAGCCTCCTGGAGTCTCGGCATTTTAAGGAATAAAGCCGTTGGGGCAACTGGATTTACGTTCTATAATCGCACAGCAAACCAGAAGGAGTTCCTTATGCTCAGCCAAAAAATGATTGATAAACTGAACGAGCAGATTAACCTGGAGTTTTACTCTTCCAACCTGTACCTGCAAATGGCCTCATGGTGCGAGGCACAGGGCCTGGACGGCTGCTCCTCATTCTTCAGAAAGCACGCTCAGGAAGAAATGCAGCACATGCAGAAACTGTTTGATTATGTCAATGAAACCGGAGCCATGGCAATTCTGGGGGCTATTGATGCACCACCTCATGAATACACATCCGTTCGCCAGGTGTTCGAGCTGACCTATGAGCATGAGTGTGAGGTGACCCGCAGCATCAACACGCTGGCTCATACCGCATTTTCTGAACAGGATTTCAGTTCATTCAATTTCCTGCAGTGGTATGTAGCTGAGCAGCATGAGGAAGAAAAACTGTTCAAGTCCATTCTCGACAAGATCGATATGATCGGTACGGAAAGCAACGGCTTGTATTTCATTGATCAGGAAGTAGCAAAAGCCCAAACCGCGGCTCACGCACCAAGAGCCTGATCAATATACGCAGGTCGGGACGAGTAAAGCGACTCCCAACCTGCGCTTTCAAAAGTGATCGTTTTGAACGCAACGCCTACGCCAGCTGTAAAACTTTCTCCACCAGCTTTTCAATACCCTCTGCGGCTTCACTGATGCGATTTGCCAGCATATAGGCAGGCGTCGTCACCAGTTTGCGTAATTCGTCCACCACAATATCGTCCACAGCACAGTTAACGTGCTTAACGCCTGTCGCTTCCATTGCGGCAGCGGTTTCGGCATCGTTACCAATGGTGGCTTGCACACCTTCACTGAAGATTCGCCCCGCCATTGCCGGTGCAATGCACATTAACCCTATTGGCATGCCTTCGTCGACAAACGCTTTGGTGATGGCCAGCACATCAACCTGAACCCGTACTTCAGCACCGTTAAATGCAAAGTCAGACAAATTCTTGGCTGCACCAAAACCGCCGGGCAGAATCAGGGCGTCATAGTCTTCGACATGCAATGACTGTATTGGTTTGATTTCACTGCGGGCAATGCGGGCAGATTCAACAAGAACATTGCGCTCCTGCTCCATTTCATCGCCGGTACAATGGTTGATCACGTGATGCTGCGGAATGTCCGGAGCAAAACACCGGTAGTCTGCTCCCTGACGATCCAGAGCCAGCAACGTAAGAACCGACTCATGAATTTCTGCACCATCGTACACACCACAACCAGACAGAATGACAGCGACTTTTTTGCCTGTACCTGTTTGACTCATGCTCACTTCCCCCTTCTTAAATTCAGAACGGAATATAAATAATATGCCCTCTGCGAATGAGAGTCAGCAAAGGGGTGAAGATAGATTAAATATAACCATGCACTCACATACGATTCCGCATTATGGAACCACTACTTCCCCACGCGCATAAACGACACGCTGAGAAGAACCTGAACTGAACCCGCAGTAGCCTTTGACCTTGCAATAAGTCAGCGGGTCGGCCACCAGCGAGAACGTGACTGCTATTGGCAGAGCGACTGAAGTAGCAATTACCCACCCGCTATCGTCCCCTTCTAACGCTGCTAACCCCGTGCTACCAAATGGCTCAAACCCTGTCAGAGCCGTTGAACCTGTATCAAAAGAAGGTTCGCACATTCCGGTGAGGCCGCTTGATTATGAACCGATGTAATCCTGACAATGCCCGTATCAGGCACAAAAAAATCCGGTTCCATCACATCCAGTGGTTTGAAATTTTCATTGAACTGGCAAAGCATTTCCCGGTGTGACGCACTGATATTTTCATTACGCACACTCATCATGCTGGCGCAGTGCGCACTTGGGAAATAAGCCCTTGGCACCATGGGAACAGTAAGACTTTGAGCAGGCAAATAACGAGAGAAATGACAGAACTACCAGCAGGAGACTACAGCAGGCTTTGTTTATAAACATGATTAATCATTATGTTTGGATAAAATCCGAGCAATACTAGTCAAAGAAGACTGGCCCGACAGACATTTAATCCTTTTCAGTAAAAGCAGCTGACTAAACTGAAATGGCATAACCGGCAACCTGCCAGACATCCACATTGAACGGCGGATAATACGTTTGAAAAGACTGATCATCATCCACTCTGTGGTCTTGTCAGCCCTGATGCTGGGAACCGGCATCATTGCCGGGTGGTGGTTGCATCATCAACAGCCCCAATCAGTCAGTCAAAACAGTAGCAACCCGTCATTTCAGCTCAAATGGCACAATCCCCATTCGAACCCGGGCACATTTCACGTCACAGAGCCTCTCTGGAACAGTACCACCACGGAAGAACTCTCCATGTTTTTAATGGCTCTGGACGAAAACCGCATTGATGATGCGCTGGTGATTTACCAGCAGAATGAGCGATCAGGTTCCGCCGTCTTCAACCTCTTACAGCAAAACCTGAAAGAATGGTTAAGCCAGCAGGATGCACAAATAAGCATCAGTGTTCTTGAACGCATCACCCAGCATTATTATCAGGACGAGCGACTACTGACTCAGCTTGTCAGCCTTTATGAACATCAGGGCAGGCTGGAACCCGCCATTGTTACCCTGATCAACTTAAAAAGCTTTACAGATAATAGTGATACGCGCTCAGGCCTTGATGAACGCATTCATCTTCTCAGCCGAACATTTTTCAACCAGCAGCTACAGCTGGACCAGTTGGAAACACTGCTCGCACTGTTTCAGCGCCTGTCTGCCCAGGAAATGGATTACGGTTTTTACCGATTTGCCCTGTCCCAGATTTATCTGGCAACCGGTGATAACGGCAGCGCCATTCGCGAGCTGGAAGTCCTGCAAACCCATTCAGAGTTTGGACGACAAGCTTCGCAACAACTGATGGCGCTATTGCCTCCGCCACCGGTGGACGAGGAGGAAGAGCTTCCCGCCAGTGCCATTGCCCTGACGCCCAGAGGGGGACATTTTCTGGTGGACGTTTCTGCGGGTACCAAAGAAACCGTGAGGCTTCTCATCGACACCGGCGCCAGCCTTACGACCCTGCCTTCTGAATTCCTGCAGAGGTTACGCCGGAAAAAACTGGCAGCCCGGGTCGGGCATACACATCTGAAAACAGCCGGAGGCGAACAGTTCGCCCCCATCTATCTATTAAAAGAGCTGCATATTGGTCACTTTATCGTTCGAAATTTGCAGGTGGCCGAACTGGATCTTTTCGAGCTAGGATCTGAAGGGTTGTTGGGAATGGACGTTCTGAGCCAGTTCCGCTTTCACCTTGATCAGGACAAAAGTACTCTGACCCTGCATCAAAGGTAACACTTTGCGAACCACCACCTATACGTGTTACCCGAAACGCCAAACGTAGCAATCTGCCCGACACAGGTAACACAATTCACACCTTTAAAGCCTGAAGTCAAACACCAGATTCTCGCTATTACATTGATTTAAAAGATTTTTATAAAAGCTGGCACGCAAAGTGCCCTACAGACCACAAACAATAACAATAAAAGCAGCCCGTCTAATAACAACAATAAGGGCGCGGCGAGTTGATTGTTTTACAGGATGACACCTTTTCAGCCAGTAAAATTATCGGCTTTCCAGTTACTCAGTGTGCTGACAACAATAATAAGAATGAGCATTGCTGAATACAGGGGAATTGACTTCCCCTGTTTTTCTTTTTATCCCCTGCCCGCCTGCTCCTGCAACAACTTTCGCCCAACCAGCCAGTTACCGGCTGTTTGAACCCATTGCACAATGCTATGATGTATCCACAATGGCATTGCCTGCTAGGAGGCTGTCCGAGAATAGACTGCTCTCATTCGTTAAAAACGCTCTCTGAAGCATTTTCGCGAATCAAATGCCAGACCAACAATCCGAACTTAACCAAGGCTTCATGCAAAACTCACCATGTTAAGCACCTCTATCATGGCTCTGGTGCTGGCCCTTACTCTTGCTTTTACAGCTATGCTCTTCTGGCGCAGGCAGAAAAGGGAAAACCAACCACAGGATGTTCCACCTGAAACCAGCTCACAGGAAATTTTCTCCGATACCGGCTCAACCGGTGATCTGACTATGCAGAATCGTGCTCATAAACATCATGATGGTCACCATCGTGGCAGGGGCAAAAAGGGTAAATGCCGCCCGGTCAGCCTGACCAACAGCCCTGACCGTCAGGTCATTCCAAGAGACCATCATCCCGTATCACGACGGGAAATCAGCGATAACGCCCTGAAAGTACTGCACCGACTGACCAGCAACGGCTTCGACGCTTATCTGGTGGGCGGCTGTATTCGCGATATTTATTTTGATCTTCACCCCAAAGACTTTGACGTTGCCACCAATGCAACGCCCGAACAGGTTCGTCGCCTGTTTCGCAACTCCCGGGTGATAGGCCGACGCTTCAAGCTGGTTCATGTGCTGTTTGGGCGTGAAATGATTGAAGTGGCTACCTTCAGAGCCAGTCACGACAATAACGCCACCAGTCAGGAGCATGGCCGGGATAAGTCCCACCATTCAGATTCGGGTCGAATCCTGCGTGATAACGTTTACGGCTCCATGGAAGACGATGCTTTGCGTCGGGACTTCACAGTCAATGCCCTGTATTACGATGCGCGCGATTTTACCGTGGTGGATTTCTGCAACGGCGTGCAGGACATCGAAGACGAAGTACTACGCCTGATCGGTGACCCGGTCACCCGCTACCACGAAGATCCGGTGCGAATGCTGCGGGCGCTTCGCTTCAAGGCAAAACTGGATTTCACCATTGATCCGGAAACGGCTGACCCGATTTTCGAATTGGGACATTTGCTGCGGGATATTCCAGCCGCCCGCATGTTTGACGAAATACTGAAACTGCTGCAATCCGGCAAAGGGGTCAGAACCTTTGAACTGCTGCAAGAGTACGGTTTGCTGAAACACCTGTTTTCGGCCACCAGCCATTGTCTGGAAGCCGGTGATGACTACTGTGAAGAACTGATCTACAGTGCTTTGCGCAGCACCGACAAACGCATTGTCAAAGATCGTCCGGTCACGCCAGCTTTCCTGTTTGCAGCACTGCTGTGGGGGCCTTTGCAACGTCAGTTCCGTGATTTACAGGAGCAGGGCATACCGCCCGTGCCTGCCATGCAGCAGGCAGCGATGATTGTTCTGGATAATCAATGTGCCCATACCGCAATCCCCAAACGTTTCACCATGACTATTCGCGATATCTGGGACATGCAGTATCGTCTGGAACGCCGCCAGCCCAAGCAGATTGACGGACTTCTGGCACATCCCAAATTCCGCGCGGCTTACGACTTTCTGGTACTTCGGGAAGAGTCCGGCGAGCAACTGGACAACGCCGGACAGTGGTGGACCGACATTCAGGATGGCAATGAGCAGGGTCGCAACGAGATGATTCGTTCCCTCCGTAACCAGCCTGGCGGCAATGGTCGTAAACGACGCCGTCGTCGCCAGCCCAGAAAACGCTCTCCACAGAACAGGAATCCGGAGTCATGACCAGGGCTTACATCGCACTGGGCAGCAACCTGGAAAATCCGGGCTTGCAACTGCAACGAGCCGTCGATGAGATCGATAGCTCGACAGGCATACAGGTGACCGGTTGCTCAAAGCTTTACCAGAGTGTGCCGCTGGTTGCAGAACAGGTACCGGAAGGTCAGCCAGACTACTGCAATGCGGTGGTAGAAGTGGAAACCACACTGCAACCCATTGAATTACTGGATGCCGTGCAGACCATAGAAAAAAACCATGGTCGTATACGTTCGGTACGCTGGGAGCCTCGCACGCTTGATCTGGATATTTTATTGTTTGGCAATGAAACCATCGACAGCGAGCGGCTGACGGTTCCTCATTACCAGATGCATGTACGCAACTTTGTCCTGTGCCCTCTGCACGACATCGCCCCGACCCTGTCGATGCCTGATGGCAGAAGTATCGCGAACCTCTTGCAGGTCACAGGTACGGCAGGACTACAGATGATTGCCGATCAATATCCGTGGTTTTAGCCTGATTCTTGCAGTGTCTGGCAATGCGACTTTGATAAACCGTTGCACTGCCAGATACTGCGAACTGACACATCGCAAAGCTTTCCGTATAATCCCCGCCTGAACCAATTACTTCGGAAATACAGCGCCCATCAATGACAGTTGAGTACTGATACCCATTCAACCTTCTAAAGATGAACTGGTATTACACTGATGGCTGCTTAAGGTCTTAACAGATGGCTAAAGTTACCCTGCAAACACTGGCAGCAAAAAAAGAGTCCGGTGAAAAATTTGCCTGCCTGACTGCATACGATTCCACATTTGCAAATATCGTCAGCACTCAAGGGGTTGAAGTCATCCTGGTAGGAGACTCACTGGGTAATGTTGTCCAGGGAGAAGACACCACCCTGCCCGTGACCGTTGATGATATGTGCTATCACACCCGTTGTGTTGCAAAAGGCAATGAAGATTCCCTGATCATGGCAGACCTGCCGTTTGCCTCTTACCATGATGTTGATCAGGCGATCATGAACTCGGCACGCCTGATGCGTGCCGGTGCCGACATGGTCAAACTGGAAGGCGAAGGCTGGCTGCCACCGATTGTGACCCGACTGCGTGAGCAAGGCATTCCGGTCTGTGCACATCTCGGATTAACGCCCCAGTTTGTCAATGTACTGGGCGGATACAAAGTTCAGGGGCGCGAAGTCGATCGTGCCAATGCCATGATTCAGGCAGCTATTGATCTGGAAGCGGCCGGTACCGCTTTGCTGTTGCTGGAATGCGTGCCAGTCAGCCTGGCGCGTGAAATCACCAGAGCCGTTTCCATTCCTGTGATCGGCATTGGAGCCGGTGCCGATACAGACGGTCAGATTCTGGTGAGCTACGATATGCTCGACCTGACACCGGGCCGCAAAGCACGCTTTGTTAAAAATTTCATGGAACAGGCAGGCTCCCCCCGGGGAGCTGTTGCCAACTACGTCAAAGAAGTAAAAGACGGCAGTTATCCGGCAAAAGAGCATTGCTTCAATTAATTGCTTCAATTAATTGCTTCAATTAATAGTGTCAACCAAGACCTTTGGAAGGTGTTTCAGTCAAGCATTATGAAAACCGTTCATACAATCTCTGAAGTTCAGGCTGCGGTAGCGGCGTTAAAGGCAGAAGGCAAACGTGTTGGTTTTGTACCCACCATGGGCAACCTTCACGGCGGACACCTGACACTGGTCGAAAAGGCCAAAGAAGCCTGCGACGTGGTCGTGGTCAGCATTTATGTGAACCCGCTGCAGTTTGGTCCTAATGAAGATTACGACTCCTACCCCAGAACCATGGAGCAGGACAGTCAGCTGCTGATGGATCACGGTGTTGATATTCTGTTTGCCTGCCAGACCACCGAGATCTATCCGGAAGGCAGCGAGAACCATACCCATGTGTCTGTTGATATTCTGGACGGTATGCACTGCGGAAAAAGCCGCCCGGGCTTCTTCACAGGCATTGCAACGGTGGTGACCAAACTGTTCAATATCGTGCGCCCGGATGTGGCGGTATTTGGCGAGAAAGATTTTCAGCAGCTGACGATCATTCGCAAAATGGTGCGGGACATGTGCATGCCCGTGGAAATCATTGGCGCTGCCATTGCCCGTGAAGCCACCGGACTGGCCAAAAGTTCGCGTAACGGGTATCTGACTCAGGAAGAGCGGGAAGTGATTGCCCCTACCCTGCATCAGTGCCTGCAGGATGCCCGTAAAGCAATTATTGCCGGCGAGCGAGACTATGATCTGCTGCGCCGCAATGCCTTTGCCAAACTGGCTGAAGCAGGGTTCAAACCCGACTACTTTAATATCAGCAGCACCCTGACGCTGTTGCCAGCAGGTGCTGAAGATCAATCGCTGGTGATTCTGGCGGCGGGCTACCTGGGCAAAGCCCGACTGATCGACAACCTTGCGTTTGATCTCTGATTTGTAATTACTGTATTTCTTCGTACAAAACTGTAGGTTGGGACGAACGAAGTGACTCCCAACACGGAAGCTCAATTCAAGTCACCGTGTCGAGTGTCGCATACGCTCAACCCAACTTGCAGCTAACGACTCTCTAAACCAACGAGCTACACCCACGAGGTTTAACTGTGAGCACTCATTCATCTCCGATGACCCCTCTGAGTCATCTCTCCTCTTCTGACAAGCTGGTCGAACTGCAAAAGCAGCTGGCTGGTACTCATCTGCGCGACCTGTTTGACGCTGACAAACAGCGTTTTGACAAGTACACCATGGAAGCTGCTGGTCTGTTTCTGGATTACTCCAAAAACCTGATTAACGACGATGTTCTGGCAAGCCTGACCAAAATGGCTGAAGAAGCCAAGCTGCCAGAAGCCATCAAAGCCATGTTCTCCGGTGAAAAGATCAACAACACTGAAGGCCGTGCCGTACTGCACACTGCTTTGCGCTATTTTGGCAAAGACCCGGTGATGGTCGATGGCAAAGACGTTATGCCAATGATCCGTGACACCCACAAGCGCATGAAAGAGATCACCCAACAGGTGCACAAAGGCGAGTGGAAAGGTCACACCGGCAAGCCGGTTAAGCACATTGTGAACATCGGTATCGGTGGTTCCTATCTCGGACTGAAAACCGCCATCAATGCCCTGACTCCTTACCACGTGAAAGGTCTGGAGCATCACTACGTTGCTAACATCGACCCGAACGAAATCTCTGAAGTACTGCGCAAGATCGATCCGGAAACCACTCTGTTCATCGTGGCATCCAAGTCTTTCGGTACTCTGGAAACCCTGCAGAACGCTCAGGCTGCCCGCAAGTTTATGCTGGATCAGGGCTGTGCCGAAGCTGATATTCGCAAGCACTTTGTCGCCATTTCCACCAACCTGAAAGCCATCGACGAGTTCGGTATTGCTCAGGAAAACACCCTGCCACTGTGGGACTGGGTGGGCGGTCGTTACTCTCTGTGGTCCACCATTGGTCTGATGATCAGTCTGGTGGTTGGCTTCGATAACTTCGAACGCCTGCTCAAGGGTGCTGGCGACATGGACAACCATTTCAAAACCGCACCACTGGATCAGAACATGCCGGTGCTGATGGGTATGCTGGGCATCTGGTACCAAAACTACTTTGGTGCCGAGTCTCACGCAGTAATCTCTTACGATTACTTCCTGCGTGATTTCCCGGGTCACCTGCAGCAGATGGATATGGAATCCAACGGCAAGCGCACCACTCTGGACGGCAAAACCGTTGATTACCAGACAGGTGCCGTTATCTGGGGTGGCACCGGCACCAACGATCAGCACGCTTACCACCAGCTGCTGCATCAAGGTACACGACTGATCCCTGTTGATTTCGTTGCTCCGGCCACTTCTCACAACCCGCTGGGTGAACAGCACCCATGGCTGTTTGCCAACGCGGTCGCACAGAGTCAGGCGATGATGCAGGGCAAAACCATGGAAGAGATCCGCGACGAAATGCTGGCTGCTGGCGTGGCTGCTGAAGACGTTGAACGTCTGACGCCGCACAAAGTGATTCCGGGTAACCGTCCAAACAACATGATTGTGCCTGAGAAAATCACTCCGGAAGTAGCTGGCGCACTGATCGCACTGTACGAACAGAAAGTGTTTGTTCAGGGCGTGCTGTGGCAGGTGAACTCTTTCGATCAGTGGGGTGTGGAGCTCGGTAAAGTACTGGGTAACCGTGTTTACGATCGTATCACCGAAAAAGGTGCAACCTCCGATCAGGACAGCTCTACCAACGGTCTGGTCAATCGCTTCAAGCAGTTTAATGTCTGATTGATTGCCGGGTTGATATAGTAAAAACGGAGCCTGATGGCTCCGTTTTTATTTCTTCGATGAATGCATCAATACACCATCGAGTTAAGCACCAAAGTGTTGCTTAGCCAGAGCTTCAATAACAGCTTTGTTTTCTTCTCCCAGCTGTGCATACAAATCATCTACAAACTTCTTTCTGGCGGCTGTTTCAGCTATCAGCTGGTGCTGAGTTGCTTTCAAGTCATCTCGTATTTGTTCATCATGCTTAAACTTAAGCTTCAGATCCAACAACTGCTTGTTCTCTTCAGCATAAGCTCGTTCAGCTTGATTGATCTCAGCCAGCATTTCCTGTTCCTGATCAACAAGCTTCTGTTCAAGCTCAAATACTTGCTGCTTTGTCTGTTTAAGATCTGCTTGAAGAACCTCGTTACTATTATCACCGGATTCATAAGCTTCCAATTTAGACTGCATAACCTGAACTTTAGACTTACGTCATATTCCCTGCAATACTGCGCCTACGACACTAAAAAGAGCCAGTTCAATGATCGACAAGTCCATCCCGTTAACCGACATTCACCGCCATCTAGACGGCAATATCCGTCCGGAAACCATTCTGGCACTGGGGCAACAACACAACCTGGAACTGCCCGCCAATACGCTCGAAGACCTGATTCCTCATGTTCGTGTACTCAGTAACGAGCCTGACCTGGTCAGCTTTCTGACCAAACTGGACTGGGGCATCAAGGTTCTGGCGGATTACGATGCCTGTCGCCGTGTTGCCTATGAAAACGTTGAAGACGCCCTGAACGCACAGATTGACTACGCGGAACTGCGTTTCAGCCCCTGGTACATGGCAATGACCCATAACCTGAACCCTGAAGGCGTGGTAGAAGCGGTGATAGACGGGGTAACGGCTGGCAGTCGTGACTTTGGTGTCAAAACCAACCTGATTGGCATTATGAGTCGCACGTTCGGGCAGGAAGCCTGTCAGAAAGAACTGGATGCCTGCCTTGCTTTTAAAGACAAACTGGTAGCCATTGATCTGGCGGGTGACGAACTGGGTAAACCCGGCGAGCTGTTTACAGACCACTTCAGGCAGGTTCGTGAATCAGGTTTGAATGTGACTGTGCATGCAGGCGAAGCTGCTGGCCCCGAAAGCATGTGGCAGGCCATTAACGATCTGGGTGCCACGCGCATTGGTCATGGCGTTAAAGCGATTTCCGACCCGAAATTAATGGACTATCTGGCAGAACATAACATCGGCATCGAGTCCTGCCTGACCTCCAATATTCAGACCAGCACCTTCCCGGATATTGCCTCTCATCCATTGAAGGCATTTCTGGATCACGGCATTCTTGCCACCATTAATACCGATGACCCAGCCGTAGAAGGTATTGAGCTGCCCCATGAATACGAAGTGGCTGCACCAGCCGCGGGTCTGACTCCGGCCGATATCCGCAAGGCTCAGGAAAACGGACTGACGATTGCTTATCTTTCCGAAGACGAAAAGCAACAACTGAAAGCCAACTGTTAATATTTTCACGGCAGGTTATATGAACGCCACATCCATATAACCTACTGTCGTTTGTGCTGGATATATTTCAATCCTGTGCCAACCTCATACCTCCTAAATCAATGAGTTGAGAAGGTTGTAAGGATGAGATTCAGATCATTTCTGATAGCAGCATCGTTGTGTATTGCTTTTCCTACTGTTTCTGCTGCCGATGTATTTTCCTGTCCTGATACTGATGAAATAACAATGATAAGAAATAACATGGAAAATACCCCTAGCTACAAAAAATGGCAATCAAACCTGCAAACTCCAACAAAAGGTATGCCAGAGGTACTCGCCACAGCCAAATACGAAAGCAATGGGGAGAACGACAAAACAGAAAGCCTGCACAGCAGCGATATGCCGTTTAAAATCCACTTTGTTGAAGCGGTTTACAGTAGCGCTATGACTTACACCTGCTACTACGAAGCTGACCGCCATGATCTCAAAGGCTTGTCCGTTTCGTTGCGCCTCAGTGAGGCCTACATCCCTGGTTCAATTTACCTGCCACTACTGCTGGAGACTTCAGGCAAGCACTGGATCACGAACAAGCAGGATCACTGGACTGAGTACATGGAAGCAACATACAAAGTATGTAGTAAATCCGCAAAGGATTGTGCTTTCCATCTGCCACGGGTCGCTGCCAGATCAAACGTCGAAACGCCTAAGCCTTCAAATCAGGCCGCTTCATTTCGCATCCATTTATCTCTTGCTCCTGACCCCACCCGCTTCGGAAAGGGGTTGTATCTGAAACAATTAAATTCAACCGAATACCAGTTTTTAGAGCCATTCGAAGGAAAAGCAATCAATGGTACTGGTATCACTCTGGTTGATAGCGACTTCTTTGTTGATATCAATGAGTACACCAAAGCCAGAGAAGGTAATCAGGACAATCAGGAATGCGACGTACACTCGAAATCTGCTGCCAAATGTTCCTGTTCTTCCGAAAACCTGAAAGCAGCGGTTAATGCCAATGGGCATGTTGTGCTGGATTTATTCGCAGCTTACAAAGAGGACTCATTCACGGTTGCCAAAGCGGATTGCAACCTGTTTTTTATCCCTGAGTTAACTGAAGAACATGAACCACATGACCATTCCATAGAACAAAATAAGGAAGAATTGTAAACACTTAGCCTGAAACAACATCATCCGGGAGAGGGGTCACTCTGAGACCTCTCCCGCTTTAAATTTTTCCAGACAGCTGCATCCCCACTTCTATACTGGTTGATCTTTCACCAAGAGATTCAGCCAATGTCTGATACGAACATCTATCCGGTTCCTGACCACTTTCAGCAAGCCTGGATGACACTCTGAAAAATTAGGTATCAGTCGGGGTGATCGCATCTGCATCTATATGCCTATGATCCTCGAGGCAGTCTTTGCCATGCTGGCTTGCGCCAGAAGCGGAGCGGCTCATACTGAAGTCAACTGTTAATATTTTCACGGCAGGTCATATCAATGGCAAATCAATATAGCCTGCTGTCATTTGTGCTGGATATATTTCAATCCTGTGCCAACCTCATACCTACTAAATCAATGGGTTGAGGAGGTTGTAATGATTAGATTCAGACCGTTCCTGATAGCAGCATTGTTGTGTATTGCTTTTCCTGCTGCTTCTGTTGCCAGCGTGTTTTCCTGCCCTGATGTTGATGAAATAACAATGACGGAAAATAAAGATGCACCTGACGACCGTCGATGGCAGGCCAGCCTGAAAAAACTGCCAAAAGGTATGCCTGCACTGTTTGCCAATGCCAGATTCATATCGAATGGAAAGTATGCTAAAGACTCCGGAGCAACGAAGAGTCTGCACAGCTCGGATATGCCTATTAAAATTCACTTTCATGGAGCAATGTACCTTGATGACTCAACACTGACTTATGCATGCGCTTACATCGCTGATAACTCTGATTACTCAGGTCTGTTAATTTTACTGCAACTCAGTGACATCTACATTCCGGAGTCTAATGAGATGCCCTTATTACTGATGCCTGCTGGCAAACACTGGCAACGTTACATTAACCATAGGGGAGCTTTGGAAGAGTCTATTACATTCAAAGCGTGCGAAAAATCTGCGAAGGATTGTGCTTTCCATCTACCATGGGGTGCTGTCAGATCAAAGACGGATACTCCCAATAAATATGAAGGTAAAGAAGCATTATTAATCCAACTAATAGCAGATCCTTACCCCTATTATACCGATGACGACGATTGTGTTTCTTATAATCAAAACATCTTTAAAACGTACTTTTCTGAGTCAAATTCAGTCCAACATAGTCTTATAAATGGATTAAGAGAAAGCACCACATTTAATTACGCTCAAATCGATCTGTATGATCACGGTTATATCGATATTAATGAGTTCACCAAAGCCAGAGAAGGTAACGAAGACAATCAAAAGTGCAACTTAGACTCGAGGCCTGTTGCTAAATGCTCCTGTTCTTCCACAAACTTCCTGAAAATGGCTAATGCAAAAAAAGGGCATGTTATGGTGGATTTATTCGCTGCTTACGACGATAAACACAAGGCGACCAATGCGGCTTGCAGCCTGTTTTTCATACCTGGTTCAACCAGACAGCCATTATTACCACACAAACATTCTGAAAGGCATGGTGGAGAACTCTGACTCTCCCCGAACTTTCGGGCGAGGGTCCTTGATCGCTCAAGGACGTTTCTGTTTCACAGTTCGTTGCTCAGGGAACAGGCTTGATTATCGAATAAAAGTTCTACAGTGGGAGCTTTTACGATGGCGAATCAACCCATGCTCCCCAAGTCTCACACGAACTCCGCAGACTTAACATCCCGTGTGCCCCACGGTAGGTCTACAAGAGACAGAAGCAGAGTAGCAAGTTACGTACAAACACGCAAACGGAATGCTTTACGCATTCCCGCCTTATATCCCCGCCCGCATTGGGCGAGGCTTTACGGCGAAATTGGTAAAATCTCCGTATTTAAATAGCCGGGGAGGCTGTATAACTCAGGCAGCAACTCCCACAGTCAATTGAGTATAAATTTTTCCGGATAGCTGAATACCCGCTTCTATACTGTTTGATCTTCAACCAAGAGATTTAGCCAATGTCCAAAACGAACATCTATCCGGTTCCTGACCACTTTCAGCAAGCCTGGATGACAGACGATAAGTACCAGTCCCTGTACCGGTATTCGCTGGAAAAGCCGGAAGAGTTCTGGAGCTACAAGGCTGAACACTACATCAACTGGTTTCGCCCATGGGATACGGTTTACGAAGGTGACTTCGGCAAAGGGGATGTGACATGGTTCAAAGGCGGTCAGCTGAACGTCAGTGTTAATTGTATTGACCGTCATCTGGAAAAACGTGCCGATCAGGTGGCCATCCTTTGGGAAGGTGACACACCCGATGAGCAAAAAAGCTATACCTATCAGCAGTTACACGACGAAGTCTGTAAACTGGCTAACGCTCTGAAACAGTTGGGCATCAACCGGGGTGACCGCGTGTGCATCTATATGCCCATGATCCCCGAAGCAGCCTTTGCCATGTTGGCCTGTGCCAGAATCGGAGCCGTTCATACGGTTGTTTTTGGCGGCTTTTCACCGCATTCCCTGCAGGATAGAATTCTCGATTGCGATTGTCGTGCCGTTATCACTGCCGATGAAGGCATAAGAGGTGGCAAAGCCATCCCGCTGAAAACCAATGTTGACGAAGCCCTGCAGCATTGCCCCGGAGTGAAGAATGTACTGGTGGTAAAGCACAGTGGCAGCGATATCAACTGGGTTGAAGGTCGGGATCACTGGTATCACAACCTGACTGCTGATCAGCCTGCAGACTGTGATCCGGAAATAATGGACGCCGAAGACCCGCTGTTTATCCTTTATACCTCTGGCTCTACCGGCAAACCCAAAGGGGTACTGCATTCCACCGCAGGTTACATTCTCTACACCACCGTCACCTTCCACTATGTGTTTGATTATCAGAAAGGCGAAGTGTTCTGGTGTGGCGCCGATGTTGGCTGGATTACCGGTCATTCCTACATGGTTTACGGGCCTCTTTCCAATGGTGCCACCACCCTGATGTACGCAGGGCTGCCCTTCTGGCCGGACGCATCACGTATCTGGGAAATCGTTGACCGGCATCAGGTTAACATTGCCTACACCGCTCCAACCGCAATCCGGGCGTTGATGGCAAAAGGTAATGACTATGTTGAAAATTCATCCCGTTCCTGTTTGCGCTTGCTGGGCACAGTGGGCGAACCTATCAACCCTGAAGCCTGGCACTGGTACTACAGCGTTGTAGGCGACAACCGTTGTCCGATTGTGGATACCTGGTGGCAGACCGAAACCGGCGGCATGATGATCACGCCCATGCCCGGTGCTCACGGTTTGAAGCCAGGCTCTGCCGCTCGCCCGTTTTTGGGAATTCGACCTGACTTGCTGGATGATGAAGGCAACAAGATTGTAGGCCCCGGTGAAGGTAATCTCGTGATTTCCGGTTCATGGCCGAGCCAGATTCGTACACTGTATGGCGACCACCAAAGAATGCTCGACACATATTTCAGCCGATTCCCCGGTTACTACTGTACTGGTGACGGTGCCCGCAGAGATGAAGACGGTTATTACTGGATTACCGGCAGGGTTGATGATGTACTGAATGTCTCCGGGCATCGTCTGGGGACTGCCGAAATCGAAAGTGCTCTGGTGCTGCATAAAGCCGTGGCAGAAGCTGCGGTCGTAGGTATTCCTGACCCGGTAAAAGGAGAAGCCATTTACGCATTTGTCATGCCGATGGATGGTATGGAGCCTTCTTCAGAGTTAGAAAGCGAATTGATTAAACTCACTGCGTCTGAAATTGGTCCAATTGCTAAACCGCAGCGTATACAGTGGACGGTAGCACTTCCCAAAACGCGCTCCGGAAAAATCATGCGACGCATTTTGCGGAAGATAGCCGAGGGGGATACGGACAATCTGGGGGATACGACCACACTGGCAGATCCATCTGTGGTCAACCATCTGATAGAGCGTTCCGTTTCCGGTCAGCAAAACAACAGCTGAAAAAGCTCCGGTACACAATATGGATATTCTGATCACAGGTGGTAATGGCGGTATTGGTCTGGCAATGGTACAAGCCATTCTGAATACCATGCCTGATGCCACTGTTCATGCCACCTGGCGATCAAAGGAGCCAGAGTTTCAGCATAATAACCTTGTCTGGCATTCGCTGGACCTGACCGATGAGTCACAGATAGAAAACCTGTCCAAGAGGCTTTCAAAACTGGACTGGCTAATAAACGCTGCCGGGCTTCTGCACAATCAGACTCACATGCCTGAAAAAACCATACAGAGCATTGAGTCTGATTTCTTTCTTGAAAGCCTGAAAGCCAACACACTTCCCAGCCTGTTGCTCGCGCGATATTTTCAACCCGCCCTCAAGCAGTCTGAAGACAGTCGTTTTGCCGTCATTTCAGCCAGAGTTGGCAGTATCTCGGACAACTATCTGGGAGGCTGGATCAGTTATCGCTGCGCCAAAGCCGCCCTGAACATGGCATTGAAAACGATCAGTATTGAATGGAAAAGAACCGTTCCAAAATGCACTGTTCTGGCACTGCATCCGGGCACAACGAACACCCCGCTTTCCAAGCCATTCCAAAGGAATGTGTCGCCGGAAAAATTGTTCAGCCCTGAGAAATCCGTTCAACAGCTATTGAACGTTATTAAAACGTCGTCGTCTGATAGCACAGGACAGTTTCTGGCTTACGATGGAACCGAACTACCTTGGTGATGCTGGTCACCAGCAACAAACTGGTGACAACAGCAGAAAGAGTTCGTCAGAACTGATACTGCAGGCCAACACTGATCAGATGTTCTCTAGCTTTTTTACTGGTTGTATAAACACCAAACCGGGGCTGATCAAACTGATTGTATCGATAGTCGATCCGGGCTGACATTCTCTCATCAAACCGGAAGCGCCCACCAAACCCCAGTGACCAACCATTTTTATCCTGACTGAAGCTGGCATTGTTGGCAGGCTCTTTGAGTTTGAACTCACTTCTGACCAGTCCTGCCCGTCCATAAAGGTCAATGCTTTGAGTTACTGGTACTCCCACAAGACCACTGATACCGAGAATGTTCTGCTTTTCATACTCTGGATGCCTCGACTTCATGGTCGCTTCATTCCAGATAAAATCCGCTTCTGCGGCAATAAACAGTGACGGGAAACTCAACTCATAACCGGCGTAAGCACCGTAACTGAAGAAGTTTGACTGACGGGAAGTGCTGACGTTGGACAAATCGCCCTTGATCATCGAAGTGCCGATTTGCCCACCGACATAAAGCCCGTTGGCGGAGACCGGAAGCGATGCGCAGAGGAGTAATACTGTGGAAATTTTCCTCATCTCAGTTTCCTTCCTTTATTGCTGGTCGTTTTATGGGAAACTGAGATTAATGAAACAATACTGCCTTTCAGGCTGCACTGATGTAAGGCAATCTTTCCGTCGATCAGGCGGCTTCTTATCCGCCTGATCGTTTGGCGTCATAACCTTCTTTTTTCAGTACATCAACCATAACGTCCACATGGTCGCCCTGTAATTCAATGTTGCCATCTTTAACAGAACCGCCACCGCCTGCCCGTTTTTTCAGTTTTTTGGCAAAGGCTTTCAGGTCATTACCTGCCAGCGGCAGACCACTGATAACCGTTACCGTTTTTCCGCCGCGTCCTTTTTTTTCCGGACGCACACGGACATTACCATCACCGATGGTTGCCTGTTCAGGCTTCTCTTCTTTTACACGACCAACGTCGGTTGAATAAACCAGTCTGCTGTTGCTCATCGTTACTTTCCTAAGGTTTCAACCAACCTTTCTCTACCGCCAGATCAATCTGGCTTAATGCATATTCATGAAGCTCGGGAGCCACGCTTTCCAGATACTGGTTGCGCTTCAGCACTTGGGCACGACTGATGGAATGCTTTGACCAGCTGCCGCCATTATTGTCCATATTCTGCAGCAGAGGCAGCATGCAATCCATGGCTTTGGCAAAACGGGCGTCGTGGGTTTCCAGAGCCTCAAACTCCTGCCACAGTGCCATGACATAATCCCGCTGACATTCTGGCAGCAAGCCAAACAACCGCTCAGCGGCTTTGATTTCTTTATCTTCCTGACCCGCCACCTGATTGGCATCAAACACGAACGCATCACCGGCATCAATTTCGACAATATCGTGAATCAGCAGCATGATCGTCACACGATGAATATCCACCGGCTTAGACACATAATCCACCAGCAACGTCGCCATCATGGCAATGTGCCAGCTATGCTCGGCACTGTTTTCCTGTCGGCTGTTTTCCGACTTCACCATGGTCTGACGGTACACCGACTTGAGTTTATCTAATTCATTTATAAACTCGATTTGCTGCTTCAGGTTCTCAGCAGACATAAGGCTCCTTACACACGATTAATTAAACACTATTCATTCAGGAATCATTTCAGGAAGTATTCCGCAAAGGCTTTGCTGACTCACATACACAGAAAGCCTTTGCGGTTGGCGGGGCTCAGCCCTGCTCTAACAGACGACGCAGGTCGATGATTGCGGCATTAGCGCGGGAAATATAATTCGCCATAACGAGGGAGTGATTAGCCAGAATGCCAAAACCACTGCCATTCAGAATAACCGGACTCCAGACAGTATCCTGAGTGGCTTCCAGCTCACGAATGATCTGACGCAGGCTGACGGTGGCATTTTTCTTTTCCAGCACATCGGCAAAGTCTACTTCTACCGCTTTCAGTAAATGGATCAGCGCGTAAGCCGTACCACGACTTTCATAGAAAACATCATCAATTTTGTTCCATGGTGTTTTCACATCCACCACATCATCTGCGGATGTTGATTGTTGCGCCGCTGCATCGCCAGCCAGATCCGTGTTCAATCTTGGTTTCCCAACACTGGCACTCAAACGCTGGGACAGACTGCCAAGACGGGTTTCCACATCAGCCAGCCAGCGGGTCAGGTTATCTGCCCGGGCATAGAACTGTGCGGGGTCATCCTTGCGTGGCAAACGGTTCATATAGCTTTCCAGCTTCTCGATGCCACGACGATACTCTTTTTCACTGGATGGCAGAATCCAGCTTTTGGAATCGAAGTTAAACTGTGGCTCGGCAATCGCAAGGTCGGCATCTTCACGGGACTGAGACTGCGAACGGCTCATATCCTTACGCAGAGCCCTTGCCATATCCCGCACCTGAATCAGAACACCCAGTTCCCAGTTCGGCATATTATCGAGAAACACACCGGGCGGCATAATGTCATTGCGGATATAACCACCGCGTTTGGTCAGCAGGGTATCTGCCAGACGGTACAAAGCTGCAGTGGTGGTATAGCCGGTAACGACTTCACCGCCATTGGCTTCGGCCAGCAGCTCTGCATTTTCTTTCACCGAAAAAGGCTTGGGAGGAATGCTCCAGTAAATACCCAGAGCAGAGTAAAAAATCACAATAACAGCCAGAATGCCTGCCGCGCCCCTGCCACTGACTTTTCCTTTGATGGCACTCAGTGAATTCGCAAAGGCACCTGAAAAACTGCAACCTTGTAACTTACTGCCTGACTCGCCACTTAACTTGCCGGTTATTTTCTGCATTGTTGTAGAAATGCGCTCTTTGATCTCATCCAGAGCCATAATGTCCTCACCACCATTCCAGCCGTAAGGCGCATTATCCTCTATTCATGCACGGAGGGCGAGTGTTTCAGAGCCTCTGTGGCCGACCGAGATAATATCCCTGACCACCCTGAACGCCGAGTTCCTGCAGTTGTAACCAGTCTTCTTCCTGTTCAACATCCTGCGCCAAGAGCAGAATATCGCGACTCTTTGCCAGCATGGCCAGCGTCCGGATATAAAACTGGTTACCCTGATTGTTGCAGAGCCCACGCACAAAACTGCCATCGACCTTGATGTAATCGAGCTCCAGCTCATGCAGGCTGGTGATGGAACGACTGGCAATACCGAAATGATCGATAGAAAAACGGCAGCCGGTTTTCACCAGTCGCCTGACAAGATAGGGCATTGCTTCACCCGCCATCACCAGAGTTCGCTCGGGAACTTCCAGTATCAACCTGGCTGTCACATCGGGTACGGCATTTAACGTTTCCAGTAACCAGCCTGTAAATCCGTCATCCAGCAAAGAGCGCGGAGAGAGATTGACACAGTAACGCGTCTTGCCATCATCTTTGCGCATATGCACGATCAGTGTTTCAACCACCAATTTGTCAAAATCGGCATGGAGATCAAACCGTTCCACCATAGGCAGAAAAGCTTCTGCCGGAGCCAATTCTCCCAACAGCCGGAGGCGGGCAAACACTTCTCTGAAGACAGATTTTCGATCAGTGTTGTAAACGGTCTGAACAAACAGCTCGACTTCCTGCCCTTTCAATACCTGTTTTAACGACTCCTGCCAGTTACCCTCACTCCAGTGGTGATAGGGCTGATCATGACTGCCATCGACTTGTTTCACTTCCCAGCCGCTTCTTCCGGACTGATGCTGAAGCCCCCGGAGCAACCGGTCTGATTCCTGAATGATTTCCTCTGCATTGGTTCTGCCCACATGGGTTACCGTTGCAATGTGCAGGCGATCCTGACCGTCCTCACTCAGAAAGAAAGGCAATGAAGCCATTGCCCGAAAGCAAGCTTCAGTGACCCGTCGGCTTTGCTCCAGATCACAGGCAGGGACAAAGACACAAAACACCGTACCACTGCGCCGACCGACCACCGCTTCCGGCCAGGTCTCAACCGTTCTGCTGATTCGACCGGCAATATCCACCAACAGCAAATCAGCCGCATTCCGGCCATTCTTCTTGTTAAAGCCATCCAGCCCGGAAATCTGTGCCATTAACAAAGCACCGCCAGATTCGCCACGCTCTTCATCCTGCAAAACATTAGCAATGCGGTCATCAAAAGCCCGGCGGTTCAAAATACCCGTGAGGGCATCTTTGACCGAGCGTTTGCGCAACTCTTCGGTGAGCATCATTTTTTCGGCAAACTGTTCCTCCAGATTGCCTGCCATACGGTTCATTGCCTCAACCACACGGCGCAGATCTTTGTTTTTTGGCAATACATTCTGCTGAACAAATGATCGCTCACAAATAGCGTTTGCCTGTTTTTCCAGTTTTTTCAACGGACGAAGAGTTACGTTAAGAAGAAGGTTCAGCCCCAGAATCGCCAGTAAGAGTCCTCCACCAAAGAGCAATAAACCATGCAGAGTCTTACTCCACAAACTCCGATAGGCATTACCCGGATGACTCGCCACAAAAATAATGCCTGCCGGCATCCATCCCCGGTTCACTTCGGACGCCACCATGGGAGCTTCAAGATTAACCAGTTTGATAAACCACACTGGCACATCATCCAGCCGCAGTTCATGCTGACTGCTCGCAATCAGGTTGCCATTTTGATCAACAAAACGGATCAGACGGTAATAACCCCTGTCAAACACCACATCCACCAGAGAATCTATAGCCGCTTTATTGTCAGGCTCGGTGGTTGCAATCGCCACTCCAAGAGACGTAGCCGTGTCCTGAGCGTGGGACTCCAGCTGATCCTGCAAATAGCTGCGGGCATCAATGATGTTCATGACAAAACTGCCCGAAAACAGCAGAAGCAGCAGGATTGTCAGATACAGCGCCAGTTCCCTGATTAAAGTCATGGTTTTGTCCCTGTTTTCGGTCCGGGTTTTCTGGTCTCGTCTTTAGGCGTCTGGCTTAAATCATCATCCAGTTCCGAGCCCAGCCGTTCCCTCAATTCCATCCATAAACTGATCCGGTCAGCCTTGCCGACTCTTACACCTTTACCTCGCTGGCGGGAAATCCACAAGCCATCACCATTAAAGTTATAAACCGGCTTCAAGTCTTTGCGTTCACTGGCAGGCAGGATTTTGCCCTCAAGGTTATCCAGTACCAGAGGCTCCTGTCCGGTCTTTGGGTAATACGTCAGCACCATATGCGCCTGATCGATTCTTAACGCTTTAACATACGTAATCCGCAACCGTTCATCAGCTACTCCCAGCTCCCTGAGGGTAAAATATTTGGCAATGGAAAAGTCGGTAGTGGCACAGTTCTGTGATTCTAGCCCTGTCTGCTAAAATACGACATTCGGCAACTTTGAAAAATGCGGTTTAAAAATGTGCCTTACGCAAGTCCTCTGTACAACATGTGGCAGTAACCAAGTTCGGCCTTTCGGATACAGCACTCATGATGTTCCACGATACTATTGCTGTAATGACAAATGTGAAATCAAAACCTTCATGCTTGAATATCGCTACAAGGCCTGTGAGCCTGGCGTTAAAGAAAAAATCATCGATATGGCAATAAATGGCAGCGGAATCAGGGATACAAGTAAAGTACTCGGAATAAGCAAGACAACAGTAATAAAGACTCTAAAAAAAAAGAAAGCGGTCTGGTAAAGGTCAACCCAAATATTCAAACTATTGATCTCAAGTCAGATGCAATTATTCATGTAGGGCTTGTCTGCCAAGAGGCTGAGCTAGATGAGCAGTGGTCGTATGTTCATGATAAATCGAACCAACGCTGGCTTTGGTATGCTGTTGATCACGCTACAAATACCGTGCTTGCTTATGTTTTCGGAAAACGGAAAGATGAAGTTTTTAAAGAACTCAAAACACTTCTGAAGCCATTTGGTATTAATAAATTTTACACCGATGATTGGGGAGCCTATGAGCGACACCTTGATGAAAACATGCATATTATTGGTAAAGCAAACACTCAGAAGATAGAGCGTAAAAACCTTAATTTTCGGACTTGGATTAAACGGTTGGCCAGAAAGACAATTTGTTTTTCAAAGCTCGAAAAGATGCACGATATTGTTATTGGATTATTGATTAATAAAGTTGAGTTTGGGGTCAATATTCACGCGATATAACAGTTCTGGCCCACTACCGAAAAGTCCTCGCAATCACCACCACCACTGGCAAGAAACTCAACAGGGGTCGCCCAGAAATCCTCTTTACCCCAGTGCTCCAGATCCGTGACAAACTCCAGACGGTTGAAGAAAATATTCACTTTCTCCAACTTTTCCATCTCTCTCAGACTTTGGCTGTTCTGAATCAAATCCTGCCAGGCGTGCATACGCCTGACCGCCATTTCGCCATAGAGCTTCTGTACATTGTCCAGCAGTTTTTTACTCACATAAAACTCGCTGGCCACCGCCAGAGAGAGAGTACACACCACAAAAAAATTGAATATAAATCGAGCTAGCATGACGAGCCGGAATAAGCGCCAGTGATCCACCTTAAGATATGCTTTCGGCCAATCAGTCGATTTTTATAAAGTTACATGAAATCAGAGGGTTGGCGTTGAGGCGTTTATATGCTTATAATTCACAACCGCTGTGGGCCCATAGCTCAGTTGGTTAGAGCAGTCGACTCATAATCGATTGGTCGCAGGTTCAAGTCCTGCTGGGCCCACCATACAGAATAAGCCTTGTAGAGTTATTGAACACTCACAAGGCTTTTTTGTTTCTGTAAATGCGCCCACCTTTGCGCCCTCTTTGTGTCGGGCTGTAGCGGTATCACAAGGGAATCTAAAAGCTGTAATTATTCAGCTACTTAGCTGCTTATACTCCCTGCCTGCTATGAGCCACACACTTATACTCATATTTGAGTAAAAGCCTAAATAACATCAAATTGACCTTGCCATTATCTGCGCCTCCTTTGCGCCCCTTTAGCTATCCCAATCATTTTAAAAAAATGAAAACACGTAGGGTAGGTAGCCCCAGAAACCCCTAAAAAGTCTTAGCCTTTATCAATATCACCAAGGCTACAAAAGCCAAGACTTCAAAGCTGGTGGATTTTTAACAGTACAGGATAGTCCACCAGCCAACAGAATAATTTTCAAAACACACAGGGTGGCTACCAGTAAGAACCAGTAAAAAGTATTCTTGTTGTGCCTGCTCTGACCCACTCCATCAGCAAATTGATAACTGCTCAGTGTTCAGGTGGGTAAGGATCATAAAACCGTATATCTGGTTTCTTAAACTAGGATTTCCTAGTTTGATTCATCTGATCGGGTGGAGAGTCAGACTACAGATTTGTAGACCGGCCTACAGGTGGGTAGGGGTGGTTGTATCTCTAGAGTCTTCATAGCCCCGGACCACTGCCCCAGATATATTTTCATCTGTCCGGACAAGATATTTTCAGGAAGTTTAAGGAAGTTCTATCAAGCATTGCTGTAGCCCAGTATTTACAGGGCTTAATGCTTTTTAGAGTGATTGGAAGATAAGAGGCTATCCCGGACAAGTCGGACAACAAAACTACACAGGGTAGGGGCTGTCTTTATCTCTGGAGCCTATAGAGTGCCGGACCACTGCCCCAGTTAGATTTTTATATTGCCACTTCAGAAATTTTGGGTTGCTGGTGGTTTGGTAGGTTCTTTCTAACCAAAGTGAGGCGGGTGGGAATGGTCGCGGGAATTTTGGTGTGGATGGGTCTGCTGTAGTCCGTTTCCGGTTCCGCTCTTCTGAATGGGTAAAAGCCCGTAGTTGCTGGCCTTGCGTCAAAATCAAAAGCGGAACCGGGTAGCTCAATCAGCCTGTTTCCTATCTTGGCTATACAGGATCGGTAACATTTCCCAATGACGTGTAACCGCACACAGAGACAAGGAATGCTCCAGTAACTAACCTTCTGTGCCTATCTCGAAACAACCAAAAACTGCGACAGAGCCTCCCCGTCGAAACAATCAAGTCGCGATCTTTTGCCCAGCTAATCAATAATGCCGTGGTCTTTCTTTACCTGCTCTATCCACTGACTGTATTGCTCTGCGCTGCGCCTGTTTGCTTCTGCCTGCTGTTTCCTTCTGGCTTCACTTATAGTCTGGGCTTTCTGTCTGACCTTTACCTGCTTCCTCATTCTGTACGCTCGCTGTCTACATGAGTCAGAGCAATAGCGGCGGGATAGTCGCCCTTGAAGATCGGTTTTGCAGCTCTGGCACTGTGCCATTTTTGTGTCTCTCTCTGACTGGTTACTGTAACGGGGGTAAATTTTTAATTTCGCGCACATAAAAATCTAACTAGGGCGGTGGTCCTGCTGCTATAGGCTATAGAGATTCGTTTACCCCCCTCCCCCTTGCTGTCGCTCTGGCTCCTTCTCTGCCAGTCTTCACAGCATGACAACGACGGCAAAGTGTTTGTAGGTTGCTTAGTTCGTCCGTTCCACCACTGGCCTTGTTAATGATGTGGTCAACAATGTTACCCGGCTCGATCCTGCCTTCACGCATACAGGACTGGCAAAGGTAACTGTCTCTCTGTAATGCCTGCTTGCGTAGTTTTTCCCAGGCTGAACCGTAACCGCGCTTGTGTCGGTTGCCCTGCCGACTCTGTCGTTTCTGCCATCCGCTTTCGGTCTTCTGGTGTTTTTCACAGTAGCCTGACTTGTGGGTAGTGGTACCCGGGCAGAGTGGCTGACGACAGGCTCGCTTTAGTCGTGCTGGCATTGTGTTATCTCTCCTTGCTTGTTCTTTTTCGTCAGTGTCGTCAGGTCTCAGCCCAGCAACCACGGGGAATACCCCCACCTGCTGCTGACGACCATAGGACCCCGAAATTTACTCAAAACCCGCGCTCTCCGTCTCCCCGTGGAGATAAAAAATGATACAGGGTCCCATCAGTTATTTCTGACGGTGCTATGTGGCTTCAGGTTGTTGTATCAGTGTCTTGTGTAGTGGTTGATATGAAACCGCCAGTCTTTCACCACACAGACAGGTTACTGCTCTTGGTCAATGCCTCCAAGCCCTGTATTTAAAAGGGGTTACGGCTTTTGACTCATGCCCTTACTGCTCTACTGGTTGTTAATCTGTCCAGCCTGTTTGGTTGCCGTTTAGAAGATAACAATTAAACAACAACCACCTTCCGGAAAGTTTCATAAATAGCCAGATTTCGCGCCACAGTAGACCCGTAATGCCGGGGTGCTGGAAAGAACCTATCTAAAGTCAGTTGGTTAACAATAAGCTGTTCGGTTTATCAATAAACTGTTGATACGACACACCGTAGCGGCTTAACCAATCCTGCTCTAAACCTGATAACGTCTCTTCAAGCTCCCGTTTCTCTTTGCGATCCTTCCTTACCAATTCATCAGGAACCGAACCACCAGCCCAGTGAGCGGCAAACTGTGAAGCCATGCCACAGAACCGGATACGGTCACGGGTTTTCTGTATCTGGCCTGATAGTCTTGCTGCTTCAAAATCAAAACCTTCAGGCGCATGTTTCACATAGTCATTAATGACTGACTCAGTGATAACGGTTTGAATGATCTTTGCCCTGATCGGGTCGAAAGGGTTACAGCCTGAAAGAAAATCAATCAGTTCCTCTCGTTTGTAGTAGCCGATCTGGTGGACAATATCGCTATTGTCCTGCTCGCTATCCGTCACCCTTATTTCATACAGTCCACCAGCAGACTGAGCCAATGTATCCAGCCTTTCAGCCTCCTGTTCTGTTATCTGTCCGTGTTCCACATCAAACCAGAAATCACAAAGCGTTGGGTCTGTACGATCAATGGTCAGTACCGGCATATAGTCCAAGACAAAACCAGCCTTAGTAATGGTTGTATACAAGCTGGCTGTTTGCTGTTGTGCGAATAACCCAGCCTGCCGCATTAATACACTGTCGTCGGTATAGTCTGGTTGTGCCCCTTGTGCCCCCTTCTGAAAACCACAAGAGCGGCTACGATCATTTAGACCCTCTCGGGTAATCACTCGTCTGATACTGGTGGCTGACTTAAAACCCATCTGTCGGGCAATGGACTTGTAACCGTTCCCCTCCTGATAAAGCCTGATAGCTTCCTGTATCTGGTCTGGCTTCATATTGTGCCCCTTGTGCCCCCTTGTATCGGGCAAAAATAACCGGGCATAGATAACCCGGTGTAGCTGGTTTATTGCTGCCTTTGTTGTTGCTGGTATGGGTGTTGACTGTGAAGCCTTGTCATTGGTCTGAAAGGTTGCCAGTTCTGGCTATTACCGTTTCGGTACTCCCCCTCGATACACAGCCCCAGCTCGGTATCATTGGTTAGTCTGGTAATTCTTACCTGAGTGGCTGGCACTCCCAAAAATGAAGCCAGCATATTAATTACCGCCCACTGATTTGTTATGAATCGTTGTTCAGCATGAATAAGCACTGTTGTTCTCCCCCTGAAAAATGAAAAACGTACAGGATAGGTAGCCCCAGAAACCCCTAAAAAGTCTTTAAGGGGGTTTTCAGGGGGTCTTACCCCTGTAGCTTTTCTAATCTGTCTGTTCATCTGGTAAGCAGTACGGGTTTATATGGTAGGTAACAGAAGGACGACCGCGCCCTTTTATCTCTTCTTTGACCAAGTAACCGTGAAGCTCCAGCCACACTAAAGCCTGCTCCCGGTCATTATGTTCGGTGAGTCCTACCCATCCTTTGTTTTTCAGGTGAGTCATTTTGAAAGTGCGGGGTAGTTTATCTAGCCGGTCTTTCAGTATTCGCGCCCCTGCCAGTGGATCATCAGCCAGTGCGTAAACCCTCCGGGCGTGAGTCTCCAGCACATCACACCAGCGAATAGCCATTTCTGCTGAGTCCTTGTTAATGCTTCCTGCTGCCCCGTACCGGACAACGTGAAACACAAGGGCCAGTGAAGGCATGAGAGACGGAAACTTACCAAGGTGGCTCTCTATCTGTAGGCTGATAGCATCCCCAGTAATGCGAGCCATCAGACCACAATACCAGGCGTTAAATATCTGCTGTGCCTGATTGTCAAACCTGAGCGCGAGCCTGTCCTCTTCTTCTGGCTGGTACTCGATGTCGTTTAATCGCTGGAATACCTGAAACGCTTTTTCCTTGTGGGCTTTGTTGGGTATCCGGTCAACGAAACGAAATACCCCTTTGTCGGGATAAACCATTAACTGAAACCGTTCTACCAGTCCGTCATCACCTGCCCCCTCGCGTTGTGACAATAGCAGGGGTAATAACTTACCGGGTTGAATACCTCCCAACAGGGATACAGTGTTTGAAGGAATATAAACATCATCACGGGTGATACGGTCATAACTGAATGTGCCGTCACCGTTGAAAGCTTCCAGCCAGAACGCTCTGTCCTGCTGCCGGTCATCCCGGTTAAGCCCAGCGATCCAGCCGGACAGCTCGTCACGGAACAGCAGTAAACCCCACGGGTTTTCAGACAACAGAATACCCAGCTTCTCTACAGTAGCGTCATTGACTATATAGCGTTGGCTGACAGGTTGTTCAGGGTCTCCCGAGTCATCCATTAACAGGGCTTCAGCGGCTTTCAGGTCGCCTTTTTTAACCAGAGTTGCGGCTTTCTTTTCAGCCTCTTTGGTTGCCATCTGGCTTAACTTGTCTTGTGTCCGATACCGCTTTAGTCCTTCCTGATATTCGCCTCTTGCCACAGCTTCCAGTCTGTTTAATGGAGAGGTAGCGGATTTGATGACGGGTGTTTTTTTCTGGCTTGGCCTGCCAATACAACAGCCCCACAGGTTAGGAATAATAGCCCAGTCATCATATTGCTTTGGTTTTACACTGACCTTTCGACCAATCAGACTCGCCAGTGCGGTTACGGCAGAGACAGCGGCATAATCAAAGGGCGCATTGTCCATACGTTCCACTATGTCCACCAGCCAGCCTGATAACTCCTCTGGAACCATATCAGGCGTTATCGGTTTGACGGGTAACAGGTCGTTTTTAATGGGCTTCAGTTCAGGCCAGTCTAAAACGGGTTGGTTCTGGCTGGTGGTTATGCCACTTTGCCGAATAGCTTCTGATACATCGTCTGGCTGAATAATAGCGACTGCTGCCTTGTCACATAGAGCCATCTTTAAGCCCTCCACTGGCAAGATAAAAATCAGAAAAATCGGTTCCGTTGCTGGTGGCCTGTACCTGAGTTGGCAACAACACTGCCGCCCCAATCGCTTCAGCCGCTTTCAGGGCTTCAGACAGTCCGGGGTTATCGGGTTGGTGGGTGTCATTGTCAGCCGCCACAATTAAACGACTGTCAGGGTTCTGTTCTCTGGCGATCCGGGCGACAGCTTCAAGGTTGCCTTTCCCCATAGCTGCGTAAACTCTTACCGCTTGGTTATCCATCAGGTACAGGCTTGCCCCTGTTGCCCAGCCTTCACAGATATACACTGTCCAGCTTTCACCGCCGAAACGATGATAAACCCCATCACGTAGACCACCAGCAAGAGACAGCTTTCTTCCTTCCGGTGTAATGCGCTCCAGATTAACCAGCTTGTGACCATCAATGTATAAAGCCACCAGCAGTAAGCGGCCTTGCTGATACAGCCCCAAGGGTGGGAGCTGCTTTCTGACAAGGTAAGGGTGGTTCGGGTCTGCCGGTTGTGCGTCAGCCAGAATACCCGGCACTGTAGCGGCTACCTGTTGTTGTCTGTTCCGCTTTCGTGCTGCTTCCTGCTTCTGCCTTTTCTGGCGTTCCTGCTTTCTGGTTTCCATTAGTCCAGCTAAACGGGCTTGCTCTGCCAGTTCTTCAGCTTCACTTTGATAAGGCTTGCGCTCGATGCCCAGATACCGGCCTACCTGTTCGACGGCTTCAGGAAAACGACACTCCTGCATTTTCATAACCAGACTAAACCCGTCACCTGATCCGCAATGACGACAGAAGTAATTGCCATTGTCTGCGCTTTTAAATTCGTAACGGTCTCTGCCGCCACAATGGGGACAGGGAATATTGCGCTTACGTGGGTTTACCTCGTTATCAGTCAGCCCACACACGGCCTGTAAGATGCTATCCCACTGACCACCAGCCGCCAGCTTTACCCGTTCGGTGTAAATATGCGCTTTCATTGGCTGGCCTCTTTGCTCTCTTCTGACTCTTCGTGAAGCCTACAGGCGAGTAAATCCAGTGAGCGACAGTGATACTTTAATGACTCTGCTATGTAAGTCAGTTCAGTACTGGTCAGCCTTCCGCTCATGCCACATTCAACCGATACCAGCTCCTCTGACAACAGGCGAGCCAAGCCATAAGCCGGACTGCTGTTATCGTTTAACCCCTTGGTGATTTCTGCCAGCTTATAATTGTTCATGCTCTGGCTTCTCCTAGCTTGTTATTAGTTTCTTTCAGGAGTTCGATTAATACGCGGTAAGCTGCTTTGGCTTCGTCGTGCTGTTGCTGCCAGTACTGGCGGGTTTTCTCGCTGGTATACTGGCCTCTGGCGTAATGATTCGCTTCAACCTGCTGCGTATTCAGGGCTACAAGGGCAATCTCAAGGGCTTGCTTGCGGTTCATGGTCGCGCCTCCAACTGGATCTTTTCCAACAGGTTCCAAGTGCGCGACTTCATTAATTCTCGCTGCGCCAGCTTTGCGTACTTCTTGTCTTCGTCGGTCAGTTGGTTGTAGCTGTACTCCAGAATCAGGGACAGCTCACGTAAGGTGCGGATAATGGCTTCAAGCTGCCGCTCAGTGAGAACTATGGTGATTTCGCGGCTCTGGTCTTTCGGGTGGCGGGTTAAAAGTCTCATGACTAAACCCTCCAGCCACATACAACAGCATTAAGCCTACGGGCTTCTTTTCTGGCTTGCTGGTGAGAGTTAAACGACAGGACAATGTAACCACGTACACGACGGTTACACAGGATTGGTGAATGACCTTCAAGTAAGGCAAGACGGCAGGTGATAGCCATAGGACAGTCTCCTTGTATTGTGGAGCCTGTCACCCAGAGTGATAATTCTGATTTGGTGACAGGACTGAAAGGGTTATCACCACCGGCATACAAGGAAACCGGCCTACCCGAAGGTAGCCCCTTCAGCCCTGCCATAAACTGGTAGGTATGCTGAAAATCTGGCAACAAAAAAGGACGATAAGCGTCCTGTTGCGCCTTGTATAATACCGGGGTGATAATCCGGGTTACAGATTTTGCTGTAACGCTAATTACATTACCGTAACGTTCCATTACTGGCAATTGGTAATTTAAATATAGGCTGGTGGTTTGTCCTTCCTCTTGCCCTTGCTGGCTGTTTTTCTTGTGTTGTTCTTTGTGGTGTTCATGCTCCGCAAACCCACATAGCACAAGGGTTACCCTCTGTTGCTCTTTTGGTTGCTCATCACTGGGCAATACTCGCCCCCTGACGGTTATGTCATTTAACATCTCATCACCTGAACTTGAATGCGCCAGAGTAGCAAGGGGACTTTTCTCCCTTTGGGACTTCTTACCCCTTTTCACTGTTAGCTACCCTGTATGTTTTCTGAATCGAAGATTGCCGTTAGCTGGCTTGTTCATGGGGTACAGTGTCGGGGAATTGATCCACCAGCATTGAAGCAAGGTCATTGCTTAGTGGTTCGGCCCCCCGTTTCACACGGTATTGATTCAGGTGGTTAAGTGCTTCTCTGGCTGCTTTACGATCTGGCAAGCGATAGCGTTTAAAGTTGGCCTGATCACCATCTTTACGGGTGTAGGGGTCTTGGTGGCGAGCAATAACAATGCCCTGCTTACCCAGTCGTGAAACGTCCGTGTTTAGGCAACTGCTCCAGAACAAACCGGGTTGATGCTGGAAGGGATAGCCTTTGTACGGGCTGGCAACTTCAATCTGACGTAAGCCCTTCAATCCTGTTTCAAGAAAAGCATACAGGCTGTTTTCTAATTTCGTTGGCTGCTTCATAATGATCATTCCTTGTGAGGTAGCGGGCTTTCCGGTGGGGGACTGGTCGCCCGTTGTCCTTGCCTTCATGCGGCTTCTGTCTGACGTTGCTTTTCCCAGTGTTCGAGTAAAGACTGCTTCCAACGAACACAGCGCGGTCCCATCTGTACCGGCTTTGGAAAATTCACATTGTCGTCATTCATCCAACGATATAGAGTCGTGTTGCCAATTCTGTAACGGCCTAATACCTGCTGTCGGGTGAGATACAATTCTGACTGTTGTCTGATTGCTGGCTGGTGGGTCTGGTTGGACTGTGCTTGAGTATTCATGCGTAGCATCCGTGTCTGTTAAACCGTAGTTACAGATAGCCATGCTATGCGGGGGAAGGTACGTTTTTTTGGTGAAGCTTCCCGTGTTGTGCTTTGACTATCCACGGGAATGAGACTAAGAGGGTCAGGACTGAAAAAACCGTATAATTCGGATAAAAAAACCGTATACGGAAATTAGTTGTACTCCTGTATCAGTTTCAGTGCTTCTGATATTTTTCGTTCGGAGCTTTTCAGGTATCTGTCTTTTTTGAACCGCTCTAACAGTACATCCCTTATGCTTTCGGCTGAAATTCTACCTGATGAAAGTTTCATTTTCTTACGCTCCAACGGCCTTTTTCCAGTGTCATCCAATTCGGCTAAAACTGTTACCAATGCCCCTATAATTGTTAAGTATGACTCTTTTGTTCTATCAGAAGGTTCGACGCTTTCACCCTTTTCAGGCAGAAACGATATTTGCTTCTGATGATCAATCAAACATTTTTCTACATAGCTTGATATTTTTGAAAAAAAACTAACGCTATATTCGTCGTCTGGAGACTCTTCATCAATGCTGCTGTAACTACCTTTAAAGGCATTTATATAAACAGACAATACATCCCGTGTAATTCTTATTTCTCGCCCAATGTGATAGTCCATTTCAAGAAATAAGTCTTGTAAATCTTCCGTCCAATAATCCGATAGAGTATAACCTTTGCTCTCTATCCACTGTCCTAAATCCCACGGCGAGATAAAAATTTCAGATAATTCTGGTTCATGGTAATCATTAAATAAACCTTTTTGAGAATAGAAATTATCGGAGTTTATATCGCCCTCTCGCAAAGCCTCCAATAGTTCATCTTGAATCTTTTCTCTTAAGTGGCTCGTATCACTTAAAAATTTTTCGGTAAACAAATCTTCAAAAGATTTTATAGTAAGTTCGTCAATGTTAGGACTATAGGCGCACTCCCTGACAACAAGGGTAACAGCGTCTTTCAAGGAAAGAATCTGATCCTGAGAAGCTCCAACGTCTTCAAAATTATCTACTAGCATCACTGCCTCCAGTGATACCCACAAACTGATAGGCCAGACAAAGCGGGTGGGTTATCCGCTCTTTCGGGTACGCTTCCCTAGTCCAGCCAAACGCTTAACGGTAAACCTCTTTACGGTGGCCCACCTTCACAACTTCGATTAGCAGTTGTCCGTTGTGTATCTGGTACACGATCCGGTAATCACCAGACCTTACCCGGTATGTGTGTTCTGTCCCTGCCAGTTTCCGGCATCCGTCCGGGTGCGGATCGTCTGTCAGTGATTCAGCAAGAGCCACCAGCTTAACGACTGCTGCCTTTGGTAGCTTCCTGAGTTCTTTCTGTGCTGACTTCTTCCAGCGTAATGCGTACCGCCTCATAGTTTGCCGTCTGCTTTCAGAGACTTAATAAGCTCCTCATGGGATACAGTCTCTTCTTCCCGGCGTTCTGCTACGGTTGCCAAATCCTCAAGGTCTTCTAAAAGTTCTTGATACTGACCAACCGGCAAGACGACAGATACACGGTTGCCCTGATCGTCTGTAATGTATTGCGGTTTCTGTTGTCTGACTGGCATTGTGTTTTGCCTCTATCTTGATAAAGCCACTTTCTAGGGGTTTTAGGGGTGTCCTACCCTATGTGTTTTTATAAATTACTTTGTTGGCTGGTGGACTGTTTGTACTGTTCAAAATCCACCAGCTTTGTATTCTCGCCCTTGATAATTTTTTCAAGTAAAGCATCGTAACGCTTTAACGCTTCCCGCTTTTCTGGCAAGCGGTCTGAATGGTCATAGTGTTTACTTTCAATACTTCCATCCTCCCGACTCTGTAACAGAAAGCGTTGCTCTTGCAGAACCCGGCTTTCAATCAGCAAATTCGTAGCGGTTGTGCGAATATCCTTAGCCGTGAAACTTTCCGGCAACTCTTCGCCTTTTGCCTTGGCTTCTGCCTCCAGATAGAAACAATAGTCCCTAATCCTGTGACTGAAAGTAGAAATATTAATAGGGCCCCTACCATTAGCACTGAAAGGCCATTCAAAGTTACCTGATATTATCGCTACCTCTTCCAGAATACTGACAGCCCTGTTAGTCAGTGGCATAACCCGCTTTTTAGGAATACCGCCTTTCCCCTTGCGCTCGATAAACGTAAACGTTCGTCTGTTAAAGTCTATGTCTGACCACTTACACTGTCGTAACTGCTCCGGTCTATTGCCTGCTGTAGCCAACATGAAACGTAGTAACAAGCCGTATATAGGCGATCTGTTACTTAATATTGTGCTGAAGTCATGCCATAGCCGGTGTATTTCTTCGTGTGACAAATAGCGGTCTCTGACCCGTTCGTAGTCTGTTTGTCTTGGTACTGCTGCTACAGGGTTGTGCTCAATTAGAAAACGCTTACCGTGTGCCAATTGTTCACGGGGATCATTATCAGCTTTCATTCCGTATTCATAAGCGGCGTGTAGGTAGCTTCTTAACCGGTTGCTGGTGGTCGTTATCCCTTTCTCGATCATGCGTCTGATAATGCTTACTATGTCATCAACAGAAACTTCACGGGCTTTTCTACTGGCAAGATCGGGAAAAGGCTTTAGAACATAACGTTCAAAACAGCCTTCTACCTGACTGGCTGATTTCTTCCCCTGTCGAACAAGTGCGGCTACATAGTTTTCACATAGCTCTCCAAGCGTTCCCTGCAAAGCTTCAAGTTCAGATTTCCTTTTTCGTTCCGCTCTAATTCGTTCCTGCTCTTGCTTTTGGCCTGTGAGGTGCTCCTTTAAGTCACCGTCACACTCCCTGCGAGTCTTCGCCAGTTCTTGTACTCTGTCCCGACACTCTGCCAGTGAATAACCATTACCGTCTCTGGTCGTTTTGTACTGACCTATCTTGACCTTGCTTTCCTTGCCTTGGTGCTTGTAACGATAGTAGACCTCAACGGTTCCACTCTTCCGCTTTTCCAGCAATAAAGCCCCATCACCCCGACTGCCTACAGGTTCACTGAGCTTGTACTTCATGCTTTTGATAGCTAAAGCGGTAAGTTTTCCCATTCTTTGACCTCTTCAATCTGTACTGACATTTGCGCCCACTAACGCAAGGTGGGCGCAAGCCAGAAAATGCGCCCACATTTGCGCCCTCTTTCTGTCGGACTAGTGAGGTAAACTATAGTACAGTCTGGAATTATGCGGGAAAGAAAAACCCAAGTAAATAAAGGGCTTGAGCCATTTTTAAGCATTTTATGGAATGGTACGGCAGTACGGTTTATCGGGACTCATAATCGATTGGTCGCAGGTTCAAGTCCTGCTGGGCCCACCATGAATTCCAAAGCCTGAAGTGTTAGTAAGCACTTTGGGCTTTTTTGTGTCCGCTGATTAGCCCAGCTATTGCCCCCACCTGCCGCCTTCCTCTCTAAAGCTGACAGAATAATAAACGATCAATAAAATGTACTCTGCCGTTATCCGAAAGCTATAAAACATTGAGGAAATATCCGTGAAAACATTGATGACGTGTCTGGTCGCCTCTCTGTGGGCTTCCGTTTCTTTCGCAGCAGTGAGTAGTAAAACTGGTAGCAAATCCAATGGTGATGGCGGTCTGCCAGTTGTGCCATGCTATGTGGAAGGTGAAAAGGTTTCTAAAAAAAGCATTCCAGTGAATATCTGTCTGACTCAGTATAAAGGCAGCCCCAGCAAATCCTCATCCTATAAGAAACGTTCAACGAAATAGGCTCATGAATAACGCTCAGATTAAATAACCTGAGCGTTATTCTGCACATTACTGGGAATAAACAGGAACCATTTCTTCCTGCAATTCCTTTGGTACTTCACTCAATGTTTTAATAGTCAGCTCTTTCCCTTCCGCAGGTTGAGTGACAAGCATCTCATCAAGCTGAGCCGATGCCGTAGGTGGCAGCTTCCACATAGCTCCTGTTATCGGATCAACAATTAGCATACCAATCAAACCGCCTAGGAGTATGTTCCCCATAAACCAGCCATCCATTGTGGAGTTGACGGTTATCGTAGAACCTGTGTATCCCGGCTTTTTAAACTGAACGGTATAGCTTGCTGCGGAAAAATACCCGGAGCCACTATTCAAAGTGACAGTACCGGGGGTTGTGCCGGAATGAATAACCTGTCCGTTTTGATTCGTAATTGTGAATGTAGCACCGTCGGGTGTTGACTGAAGCGTGACTGGGTAACTACTCTCACTGAGTACAGAGGCACAGCCTGCCATCAGGAGGGAACCAAACAGAACCAGCCCCAGTCCAAACTGCTTATATTGCATTTTACGTCCTTGACTATTTTTATTATCAATGTGTTTTGCTTGTCGCTCATTTATTTCACTGGATTTGACCTGCTATGTAAACAACATTTGACGTTTAGTTGAGATTTCCATTACAAATAAAGCATTGGACAAAGAAATACACCTGTCTCAAATCATACTCTGAGACAGGTAGCGGGTTGGCAAACTTTATAAAACGGAATACCTATTATGAAGCATCAATCACAGCTCGCGCCTTGGCACGCCGAACCTCATTCGCGGCATCTTCCGCTTCTCTTACTTCTTCGCCTTGAGCCAGGCGTTCTTCACGACTGTGATGACCGTTGTAGTGTGGAAATTGTTGACGGTTCCAGCCCCAGCGCGGGGTGTCATTCTCGGCATTCCATTCGTTGTAAGCGGTCAGAAGACGCTCAGCTTCTTTAGGAAACTTTTCAGTCAGTTCGTGCTGTTCTTCCCTATCTCCAGACAGGTTAAACAGCATAGGCTTCTGTCTGATTCGACGAGCGTTTTCATCGTAAAGTTTCCAGTTTCTGTCTCTAACAGCCCAACCTCTGGAGTTCGCCCAGAACAGGAAGCGATCTTCCAACTGACCCACTTCCCCGGTCACCAGCGGCAAAAGGTCTTCACCATCCAGTTGCCACTCGGCTTTGTTTTCAATACCGGCAGCAGACAGGAAGGTGGTCATGAGGTCTAGCGAAATAATGGGCTCATCAATAGTTTGCCCCGAAGGAATGACACCTTTCCAGGACATGGCAAATGGAATACGAATCCCCCCTTCCCAGAAACTTCCCTTCTCACCTCGCAATGGTGTGTTTAAAGAGTAATTGTCGTTTCGCTTGCCGCCATTATCCGCCAGGTAGACAACAATTGTATTATCTGACAAACCTTCTTTTTCCAGCTTGTCGAGAATCTTTCCGATGTTTTCGTCCATGTTGTAATTCATGGCGACAGCCTTACGACGATTCTCATCTTCAATATCTGCAAAGCGGTCCATATCAACCTGCTTTGGTTCCATCGGGCTGTGAATCGCATTGAAAGCGACATACAGGAAGAACGGTTCGTCCTTGTTTCGCCTGATATAATCAACTGCTTCATCGCCAAACTTGTCAGTCAGATACTGATCGAAGTTATCTACCAGCTCACCATTGCGGTAGATAGCCGCCTCTTTTTTATAATCGTGCTTGGCTTCATTCATTGGGCCAACATAATAGGTCGCTGCACCATTATTAAAACCAAAGAACTCTTCAAAGCCCCTGTTATGAGGCCAGTATTCTTCTGGCTCTGCGTCGTGCCACTTACCCACCATGCCTGTGCGATAACCGGCATCAGCCAGATAATTCGCCATGGTAGGCACACTCAAATCAAGCCCTAGCGGCGTATCGGCATCCCGGGAATAAGGTGCCGTATTATCGTGGTAGCCAAAACGTTGTTGATAGCGGCCAGTGATCAAGCCTGCCCGGGAAGGGCCACATACGGTTCCGGTCACATACCCGGAACTGAAGGTCACACCATCCGCTGCAATACGATCCATATTGGGCGTGACTACATCCTGACTGATGTTCTGAAAACCGGCATCGGCATAACCCATGTCGTCTGAAAACAGAAGAACAATATTCGGTCGCCGGGCTTCAATGGCACTGGTTGATACAACCGGGGCTGCCCAGCTATTGATTGATAAGGCACAGGCTGTTGCCAAAAGACCCGATTGCCATTTAGTTGCTTTCAACCTAAATTCAGCAGTTGAGCGATTACCCACCGCGCTCTAAGAGAGCAATGCCAGCTACTATCCTGCTAAACCTTGCTTTCGCTTAACTTGAGTTAATAAGCTGGACAGGCGTAATAATTTCACCTTTTGTTAAAAATTTCGACACAGCCCTCGTTAATATTCGGCACCAGATATCAATTGGAGTCAACTGCGCTGCAGTCTTCTTAATGGCATCAAAAAATACACAGAGATCTTCCTGCATTGTTTGGATCTTTTTTATCAAATTATGCTGACTGGTAATCGTTATTTTTTTCTTACGCCCACTCTCTGTTAACTTGCCAATAGCACTCATCAATAATGGCCTGCTGGTTATTGCTTCTTTATGCGAATCAGGATTGCTCAGTCTTACAAACAAAGTCCACCAGTTATATGCCAGTGCAACCATCCTTGATAGAATACGACATCGCTTTATATCCTTGGTTGTGTAACCTCCCCATCCCCAGTGATTTTTGATTTCATCAAAATTATTTTCACAGTCAGCTCTGTCTCTGTAATGATCTATGATGGATACAACGTCATTATCAAGACTGGTCACTAATACTGAGTACTCAAAGAGTTTGATGTTTTCAGGGTCTGAGATAAAAGCGATTTCTTTTTGCTTCTTATTATTCTCTTTCTCCAGCAACAGAGAATCACCTGATAATCTTCTTCGAACAATAATGATTCGTCTTGATTTCTCCCAACCACCTAGTTTTAATTCTGACTCCTTGCCTTCCCAATATCTGTTGTAGCGAACCCATCCCCCGCTACAGTGCGCATGGTATATGGACTTTTTGACGTTGGCTGTCTTCTTTACTTTGAATAGATAACCACAATTTGCTTGTTCGAGTTCTGACATCACTCTGTCACTGCCCCAGTCACAATCACCTCGAACAAATTCAGGCCAACACTCTTTTGGTAGACGGTTTAATAGATTTATTAAACCGGGCAATGAATGCTTACTGTTTCCTTTATCACCGGGCTGAACTTCAACATCAAGAACCAGCTTTAAATTAGCCATCATGTAAGAATGATAAGTATGTGAAGGACGCCCTTTCTTATGAGGGTTATAACCTGTTTCTGCTCCTTCCTGACTTCCGTAAATGGTTTTTATCGTAACGTCGACATCTAATATCCATGGTAACTTTAATAAGGGTTCATAGCATTCCTGCAAATGATGCTGCATCCATTCAACACCTTCTTTCTCATCTATTTTGAGTAAACCCCGACGAGCAGAATCATCACTGACTACCTTTGTCATACCCAGTAATTTGGGATTCACTCCATCCCCGGTTAACGTTCCAATATGAGCATAACGTTTGTGACCTGAGAGTATTGAGAGAAAAAGGGAACCTATTACATTAACTTTTTCAGGTGCGTTATTGCTTTTGTAAGTTAAAGGGCAATCTTCAACCCATGGTTCAAATCTACAACCTGTTTTTAAAAACTGAATAAAAAAGGGTAACTGCCCCATTGGTGTGACTGATGCGCCAGGTTCCCACTCAACATGGATTTTTCCCTCAAACGTGTCCACTTCAAGAGAGGTCGTTGAGCACTTTTTGCTGAGTTCTTTAAGTTCACCTTTTGGGTGAACAGATTTTGGTGGAAAAATCATCTGTATCCCTCTTCGCAGATGGGGTTACAGTTTAGTCGGGATTCTCAAGTGATGAATTTAGGTTCAATGTTCTATCCAGAAAGATTTGAGTAAAAGATGAAGAGGTTTGAATGAAAAAGAAGGAGGTGGAGGCCTGCTCAGAGCAGACCACCACTAATGAGGATGATGAACAGGATTACTCTTGTGCAGCTCTGTTGGCAGCTCGTCTGGCACGACGCTCTTCTTCACTCAACCTTTGGCGTCCCTGATTGTTTTGGTTATTCCGGTTGCGACGGGCACGACGCTCCTCTTGCTTGATACGGATTTTTTCAAGCTGGGCTTCCGGCATCAGAGAGTTCTTTTTCGGGTAGTCACGCTGCATCATACGATCCAGCTTGCGTGGGTTATCACTCACCGCCAGCATCGGCAGAACCGGATCGTTATGCTCTTCCATCCACTGTTCCAGACGATCACGATATTCATTGACCACGTCTTGGTATTCCGGATGATCGATCAGGTTGTTCAGGCTGCCCGGATCTTTTTCCAGGTCGTAAAACTCCTCTACAACACGTTCCCGGAACATCGTTACTCGGTCGTGTAATGCTTCATCATCACTGTCGAGCATCGCATTGATGATTTCGCCTTCATTGGAGTTGCGATAGTTCGCACCTTCCTGACTCCACGGGTTAAAGATGTATCCGTATTTTTCACTCTGTACGGCACGCATTGGGGTCGCCGGACCGCCAATCTTGTAATCAATCTGGGTGTAAACGTACTCACGGTTGTCCTGCTCTTCACCACGCAACAACGGTAAAAAAGTTTCACCATCAAAGCTGGCATCCAGATCAATACCTGTTGCATCCAAAATGGTTGGGAAGATATCGACAGTAGAGATAAAGTTTTTGTCGTCTACATGACCGCTTTTCAGATCACCGTTAGGCCAGTTCACAAAGAAATGTGTCCGGCTACTGAACATGTACGTGTTGGCTTTAGCAAACGGGAAAGCAGAACCATTGTCAGACAGGAAAACCACCATGGTGTCTTCAGCTACGCCTTTCTCGTCCAGTGCTTCAATGACCCGACCAAAGGTATCGTCAAGACGTCGTACAGAGTTGTAATAATGGCTCAGCTCCAGACGCGTCTGCGGCAAATCTGGCAGATACTCAGGCACAATCACTTCATCGGTAGAAAACAGCTTGGAAGGCTTGGCAATATCACCGTTGCGCATCGGGTTTTCAGGATCGTGGAAGGCTCGATGCGGGTCGTGAGAGTTAACCATCAGGTAAAAAGGCTGGCCGTTCTTTTTACTTTCAGCAATAAAGTCTTTGGTGAATTGATAGTACAGCTCGGGGTCACGGCCGGCACCCAGTTCACGATAATCCTGAACATAGTTCCACTGGTAATCCAGATCGGGCGTTGAATGGGATACCTTGCCCAAAACACCAGTACGGTAACCATGATCAGACAGTGTGCCCATTACGGTAGGAATGGATTGGTCTTTCAGGTTCATGAAACCCATCATACCGCTACTGATACCGTACAATCCGGTGGCCATAATGGATCGGCTGGGCATACAGATGGAGGTATTGGAGTGTGCATGCATAAACTGCACGCCCTGCGCCGCATACTTATCCATATTCGGGGTCAGGTCAGGTAACCCTTCTGTAAACAGGCTGAAGACTTCATAGCCCAGATCATCTGCGGTAAACAACACAACATTGGTAGGTGTTGTATCCGCAGCTGCCATATTGGCAGAACAGGCCGCTGCAGCCGCTATTGCCAGAAGAGTCTTTCTCATTGCTTATTGCCCCCGAACCATTCATTCGAAATATTCCTTTCGGGTTCGGAATATAAAGGAAGGGGCACTGCAGCCTGAGTGATCTAAATCAAACAATCACAGGTTAAAACACGTACGAAAGACTATGTAACATTGAAGCAACAATAAGCAAAACTTGGATGGTATTTTGTGTTAAATCAACCTCTGATAAAACTGACCATAGCGATCGCAACACATAGCAGAACAGACAAACCAACCAGTAGCCAGTGCCAACCCATGGACATGAACAGGCTACCCGGTAACAGGCTGCTGAACGCTCCGCCAAGGTAGTAACTGGTCAGATAAAACCCATTCACAACCCGACGATGTTGAGGAATATTCTGGTTGAGATACGCTGACAGCCCGCTGTGTACCATAAAGACCGTACCACACATAATTGCAACAGCGATCAGGCAGGAGCCATAATAATCCACCACCAGAATCAGCATTCCCAACAGTAAAGAAATCAACACCAGCCGAAAAAGAAGCCGGTCATTACCTGCGAATCGTCTTATTTTCGGCATCATCATTGAGCAAACAATGGCGCATAAATACCCGGTATAAAGGAAGGCAATTTGTGCAGCGCTCAATGCCGGATGCTGTGAACGCATGTGAAAAGGCAGGTAATTAAGTACTGAAGCCAGACAGCAGATTGCTGTAAATATGATGAATACACAGGCCCAGACATCTTTACGACCCAAAACATCTGCCAGTGCCGTCTTCAGTTGAATCTGTTCAGGGTTACCCGAGGTTCGATCCAGAAACAGAATAAACGGTGAAACACAGAGCATGGCACAGCCAAGCGCAATCCAGACCGGTGCGTGATGACCGGCAGAAATCAGGGAACCACTGAGTAGCCTGCCACACACAGAGCCTGCAACAGAAGCCGACACATACCACACCACGGCGGCACCGGATTTGCCCGAAGTATCCGCCATTGCAGTCATCAGTGCCGGTAAAATAGCGGAAAACAGCAGACCTTCCACCGTTTTCAGCGCAAGTGCATGCTCAATATGAACCACTGACGCAAAAAGAATCTCCATTCCTCCCAGCAGAGGCAGACACACCAGCAATAACGTTCGGGCCGGGATCGCTCTTAAAAACAGACCGGACAGCAGTGCTCCAAGACTGAGCACCAGCATAATGCGTGTCACCAGTTCAGAGGTTTGTGCAGGGTTTGATTGAAAATAGTCTGCTAGATAGGGCAGAACAGGCTGAGGGGCATAGAGGCTGCCAAATACCAGAATAGTGACAAGTAAAAGAATGCCCTGCTTAAATACAACCAAAACTCACCCCTGAAAAGAACTGCTTTTTTTCATTCAACAATCAATGAGCAGGTTGACCTACCTGATTCGAGAACATCCAAGATAGAAGAAATCCATCGACCTGCAAGCTGACTGTTAATCATTGGAAAAACGCTTCGACAGCGGCCTGCTTTCTTTGTTAGACAGGATGACCCTGATTAAATACTTCAGCAGCACGCCGTAAGCAGGTAAAAACAGCACTAAACACACCGATAGTTTGAAACCGTATTCAGAAATAAAGAAATCTACCCAGTGATCAGCCATAAAGGCATCAGAGCTGGCATAAAAGGCGGTGAAAAAGAAAACAAAGGTATCGACAAGATTACCCACTACCATGGAGCCCAAAGGGGCTACCCACCAAGCTGCGTATTGCCTCAGTCTGGAAAATACCTTTATATCCATGAGCTGCCCCATCAGATAAGCAGAGAAGCTGGCCAGAGCTATGCGGGCAAAAAAACTGTTAAACGTTAAAAGCGCATCAACCCCGACATAGACACCCTGACTCCAGACCACCGACACAACATAAGACAGCAAAAGAGCAGGAATCATTGATGCAAAAATAATTTTCCGGGCCAGAGGCGAACCAAAAATCCGAACGGTCAGATCCGTTGCCAGATAGACAAACGGAAAAGCAAAAGCACCCCAAGTGGCATGAATACCCAAAATACTGAACGGCAATTGCACTAGATAATTACTTGAGGCAATAACCAGAATATGACAGCAGGCAAGAATCAATAATGCACGCCTTTGTTGTGCACGCTCTAATGACAACACACGCATCGTCAATAGCCACCACTCTCTGAATGAACGTCTGTTTTGAAATAGAAGCAGACCGCCATTCAATAAAGAAGTTTCAGTGATTCAAACCCTCTGAACATCACCGTGTTGCACCGTCTGACAGGCAGATTGGCAGGATCAAAGCACAAATCAGAACAAGCCTGAATCAACTGTACAAAAGCGACTTTCAACTCTGCCTTGGCCATTAATGCCCCCGGACAGACATGCGGCCCTGTGGAAAAGGACAAATGCCTTGATGGTTCGCGGGTGATATCAAATTCATCCGGACGATCGCACAATACCGGGTCATGGTTCGCCGCCAGTAGTCCGATAGCCACAATATCACCCGACGCTAACTGACCACCTTCCAACTGAATATCACCTTTAGCCGACTTAAAAATGAAAGGAACAGAAGAATCAAACCGGATAATTTCTTCAATTGCCTGTTCAATAGCATCAGGGTTTTCTTTCAGCCACTGCCATTGATCGGGATGGCTTAATAACTGATAAACCCCGTTACAGATCATTTCGGTTGTGGTCAGATGTCCCGCAGCCATTAACAGGCCGCTCAGTGAAGCAGCCTCATTGATTGAAATCAGGTCTTCCGCACACGCCTTTGCCATGCTGCCGAGCAGGTCATCCGATGGGTGATCCATTCGCTCCTTGAGCAAATCAGCAATGAGTTGCATATTCTCAACACTGGCCTGATTGGCTTCGCGGGCAAAATGTTCGAGCTGATCACGGGGGGGCGAGCCAAAGATTCGCCCAAGCCTGATCGTATTGGTAATAAACTGCTCGCGATATTCCTCAGGCATACCGAACAAATCGCATATCACTTCCGAAGGATAAGTCCGGGCAACCCGGCACACATCAATATGCCCGTCTGCCATTTCACTGGATAGTAAACTATGGAACTGCTGCTCCATTACAGGCACCCAACCCTGTACCGTCGGCTTATGAAAGAACGTGTTCGCAACCTTGCGGAGTCGGGTATGCTCTGGCGGATCGAGCTGAATCATCGAATACTGGCTGTTTTCAATGTAATCAGACAATGTGCCGGGAGGAAGTTGGGCGGCTATCTCCTCCATGAAACGCTGGCGACAGGAACTGATCTGAGGATGGGCAAGCAGTGTTTTAACGTTTTTATAGCCCGTCACCACATGAAACCCTAACGACTCATCATAGAAAACAGGCTGCTGCTCTCTCAGGGCTTTATAAACAGGGTATGGGTGATCAAGATGCTCAGGTGCAGCAATATGGTATTTATTGGTTGTCATTCTCGGCTCGGGTATCTGGAAAGCCTGCTCAGACCCCAGGAGGTCTTAAAACTCTGGTTAAAAAGTAGCAATACTTCCAGATACTGTCGAAGCTGGGAGGACTTAAACCTCGTTAGAATCAGGGATCACACGGATCAGACTCACACCCGTCATGACACAAATCCCGATAAATACCAGCAGAATCTTAATTTTCATGGGAGCCAGCGCAATACTGATTACAAAACTGGCAATCGTTAGCAATAAAGCCTTTTTCTTGTGGCTTGCCTGCATGCCCCGGTGATTCTGCCAGTTCAGAATCACCTGACCGAACCGGGGATGGGAAATGAGCCAGTTGTACAGACGATCGCTGGAACGGGCAAAGCACCAGGCCGACAACAGCACCAGAGGTGTGGTTGGCAGCAATGGTACAACAATCCCCAGAATGCCAAGTCCCAGAGACAGACAGCCACCAATCACCAGCAATATCTTTTTCATCATCCGCTATTCAATCTCGTTAGCTGTCCAGTCCGGCCAGCGGATCAGGATGCTTGAACACATACCCCAGACGCTGCTTCAGTTTGTCACAGTTTACAATGCGGTAAGGGGAAGGATCGTCGCTGAAAACCGGAGCTGGCATACCCGCGCTTTCACAGGCTTTGGTGTAAAACTCACGCTTGAGCGGGTGCTCGTCAGCCGATGCGTTAAACGCCTCGCCCCATACATCCTGCTCAATGATAGCAGTGATAACGCCTACGCAATCGTCCACATGAATCATATTCACAGGGTCGTTGGCACCTTTCAGCTCACGCCCGGCAAAGTACATGCCCGGGTTAATGCCACCACCCATCAGGCCGGAAAAACGCACGACAGTCGTTGCAAACTCGTCACGGCCGGTAAAGGTTTCTTCCAGAGGCAGCCAGGAAAAACCCAGAAACGGGCTGGCTTCATGAGTCGCGTCCTCTTCACGCACCTCATCACCTGTTTGCGGATAAACAGAGGTTGTGGCAACAAACAGCACCTTTTTGATGCCGCTGTCTGCTGCAGCATTGGCCAGATTTTCAAGAATGGCCGGATAATCCTGAGGCGCTCGCATGGAGGGCGGAATGGTAATGACCAGAACATCCGCTTCCAGAGCCGCTGTCAGATCGCCCTGAGGCTGAGGGTCAAAACTGAGAATATGGGCATCCAGTCCTTCAGCCATCAGAGTGTCACGCTTTTCTGCACTGGTCACCGTTCCGGTGACGTCATAGCCTTTGGCTTTCAGGGTTTTCCCCAGAGGCAGGCCGACGCGACCATAACCCACAATGCTGATACGAGGTTTACTGCTCACTTGCTATTACCGTTTCTTCTGTATCCTGCTTACGTCGCTTCTTTTTCGGCAGATCAGGTACCGGCTTGCGATCATGCAACAGATGTCGGATAGCCAGTATCGGATGCTTCAGCAACATACGCGGACCACTGTAAATCATGATGGTCCGGGCCAGCTCTTTCATCTCTTTTTTATAACAGTGAACCGGACAGTACTTGCAGGTTGGCTTGTCCTGACCATAAGGGCACTTGGACAAACGGTACTCGGCAAAGTCCTTAAACTCGCTGCATTCAGCACATAACCCGGAAATACTGCCGTGGTTTTTCAGGCTGTGATGATCACGACAATAAATATGTGTCATGGCAACAATGGTTTTGAACTCTTTTGCCAGTTCGCCCTCTAGTGGTTCCTTAGCGCGACGCGCAACCTGCTTTTTCATGCTATTTGCTCTTAAACTGCAAGCTTTTCCAGCGCTTCAAACTTTTCCAGTTGTTCAGCGACAAAGCTCTTGTCTTTATTACGACGAATATAAAGTTTAAAGACTGTTTTACCAGTGTGACTGAAGAATTGCACAGACTTTGTATCAACACCGTGGAAAGGTTTGGATACCAGGGCAATTTTGCTGAAACCGTCCAGCTTCAGATGACCTTTCAGTGGCGTGTCACGGTCGCTCATATTGTAGTAACCAAACTTCTTGCCACCTTTCGGGAAAACACCGGCCAGTTCAAAGATGTGACCTTCCACATCGAGAACCGTCAGCACTTCACCCCAGGTACGAAACTCTTCGGTTAACGTTTCAAACAGGCTACCATCCAGCACAGTAACCATGTCTTCCGGCAGGTTGGATACGGCTTCCAGCTCTGAAATGTTCAACTCGGCCGCGATTTCTGCTGGCAGCTTTTCCGGGTTTTCAGCAATCAGTTTGCGTACAGCTTCTTGAGTGTTCATTGATTTGACTCCTAACTTCTTATTTGCGAATCCAGTTAATTAACTTGTGTACCGGGCAGCCGGATGGAATGTCTTCCTTACCAGTGAAACCGTCTTTCCCAAAAGAGTGACCTTTTGGCATTTTATCGAGCATGCTTTTCGGCATTTTTGCCATCAGCTTTTCCAGCTCGTCACCGGTTTTGTTGTGACCGCCCATGTGGTTACCGGACTCTGCCACTTCTTCCGTCAGTTCCAGCATGTAAGCCTGCAGACCCTGATTCATATTCACTGCCCAGAACTGCCCGGCCAGTGTCAGGTTCAGATAATGTCCGGAACGTTCTGCCAGACCGTTAGCCACCCATTCTTCAAACAGCGGCTCACAACGGGTGCTGAATTCAAAACCACTCTTGTCCATCTCTTTCAGGTTCAGGTAACCCAGGTCAAAGCCAGCACCGGCGGCACCAAACGCTTTGTAAAGAGCGCTTGGCACGACCACGCCCATCACCGGCTTTTCACCGTTATCGATAGCGGCAAAATAATCATCCAGTTTGCGATGCAACATCATGCTGTGACCGGCAATGTTGCCGCCCGCACCGGAACCGAAAGGAATGACATCACAACCGGATTTGGACAAATGGTTGTAAATATTACGTTCGCGGGTTGTACGACCCCAGTGGCTGACACTCAAACGACGATAGTGGTGTTTGTTCAGATGCTCGATACCGGCTTTGAACATGCCCGCCTTTTCAGCCGTATTGGCGGGTTCCGGCATGCTGCCTTTTTCAATGCTGGCCGCCATGCGGGTACCACCCATCAGAATCAGCTGATACAGGTCGGCACCATCAATACCGCTTTCAACCAGTTTGTCCAGATCTTCCAGCCAGCCTTCCATGGTCTGATAAGGCAGGCCAAAAATCAGGTCAACGACAACGGCAATCTGTCCGGTGGACATGAGTTTCTGCAGGCGTTCGTTCAAGACTTCTTCCGTATCAATACGGCTCATCTTGCGACGAATTTCACTGTTGAAAGTTTGCACACCCAGAGAAAAACGGTTGAAACCGGCTTCGACACAGGCATCAATCTTGTCATCGGTCAGACCATTAAAACGTGACTCAAACGTCACTTCGCAATCGTTTGCCAATGGCAGATTGTCACGAATAACTTTACCCAGACGGCGAATCTGTTCTGCTGTCAGATCAGTCGGCGTACCACCACCAAAATAAACGGCATGAATCGGTGCGCTCTGCACATTCGGCATCTGTGCCGTCATTTCGATTTCACGTACCAGATAATCGACGTATTTTTCGACCATGGCTTCTTTGGTGGTGTTCTGGAAAAACCCGCAATAAGAACACTTGGTACGGCAGAAAGGAATGTGGAAATACGCGGCACGCTTGCCTTCACCAAAAGGTTTGGACATCAGCTGGTTCCAGCTTTCCTGCCACATCATTGGCGGCAACGGTGTCCCGGCACCACGACTGTGGGCCGAGGTTTTCAGATCGAACGCATGGCGCAGAGGGTCAGGCACAGAACGTCCCGTCATGGCTTCTGTCAGAACAACTGGTTTGGTCATGGTGTGTACAAGTCCGTATAAATCTTCAGAAACGCCAAAAGGCGCATACGCGCCTTTTGGTTATTTAATAATCAGAATTAGATTTCCCATTTCACGCTGACGGAGTAGTTGCGGCCCGGCTGGGTCAGGCGGTTAATACCGGCATAGTCATTAGAGAAGCCACGAACATCGTCCCACATCCAGTACTTTTTATCGCCAATATTAAAGATACCGGCACTTAGAGTGATGTCCTGATGAGGCTTGTAATAGGCTGTCAAATCAACTAATCCATAACCTGGCGTGGCAAATTGACGACCACCATGATCATCCATACTGCCTTCTGAATCAGTATTTGAGATATCTCGTGTCTTCTTACGGGAAACCAGAGTTAAAGAGAGGTCGCCACCCCAATCCTGATAAGGTGCGTCATAGCCAAGGCCAACAAATGCTTTCAGAGGAGCAATACTGTTCAGCGGTTCGTTTTCATGCAGCACACCATCCATATCTGTGACGGTACCCCGACCATGGGCGTATGCTACTGCACCATTCAAACGGGAACCTTCGGGTGCACCAAACTGATCGAGCCACATCATACCTTTAAGCTCAATCCCTTTGATCGTCGTATCATCCAGATTCTGATACTGGAAAATCTGCGGATTAAAAATACCGCCGCCTCTGCCCAGATAAACTTGCTCACTGAAATCATCATAAGTGTTATAGAAAGCTGTCACTTCCATGCTACCCAGATCGCCATTCAGCCTGAAACCTGCTTCAATTGACTGGCTGCGCTCTGGTTTCAAGTCTGGATTTGCCAGCACTTGCACAGCAGGAACATCGGTCTTTTCAAAGTACAACGCAAACAGGTCTGGAACACTGTAGCCCTCACTGTACTGGGCAAATACAGAAACAGCGTCATTGACTTTGTAGACAGTACCTAAGCGACCAGTCCAGCTGTTATGAGTTCGGTCACCCACATCCTTACCATTCTGGTAGCGGTCATCAACTTTGGTGTCGATTTCAAAGCGATCGTAGCGGATACCCGGTGTCACAGTCAGTCGATCATTCATCAAGCTGATTTCATCCTGAAGAAACACGCCAAACTGATTTGTAGTGGCTACGGGCGCATAACGCTCGACCTCTGGGGTCCCTGGATTATTACCAGTCAAGGTATACGTTTTGTTCAGGTTATCCTGTTTTTTGTTTTCATAGTTGAAACCGTAGGTGAACAGATGGTCGGCACTTCCCATCAACACTTCTTTATTGAAAGTGGTATCAAACTGCCAGCTGGTTTCTGTATAGGTGTAATCGAGTCTGCGACGATCACCACCCTGAAATGATTTACGTTCAACTTCTGAGACTTGGTTAGATTCACTTTCCTGCCAGTTAAGCGACCACTTTACAGTATCAAATGCGGCATTGTAGGCATCCCACTCATGGAAAACACCGAGACGTTGACGCTTGGTTTCATCATCAGCACGGAAGTCACCATAAGTTTCACCGGGCATACCATTTGTAGACGTGCCATAGCTGGAGTATTCAATAATGTCGGACTCACCTTCTGCCCATTCAGCGGTCAGCCCAATACGATGATCGTCGTTTATCTGATATTGCAGTTTACCCAGCAAACTCTGGTTTTTATAGTTTTGTGGGTCAGCTTCTTCTCGAGAAACGCCTTTTCCATCGTAACCGCCACCGTAGGTTTCCATTTCATTACCACTACGACGGTTATAAATCAGCATACTTTCCAGATCACCAGAACGATTAGCAATGGTCATAGACTGGTTATTGCTTGAGTCTGCACTGCTATAGCCCGCTTTAATGGACGCGTAAGTGTCGTCACCTTCTGCTTTCAGATAGTCAGCCGGATCTTTGGTTGTGAAGGCAACAACACCACCAATTGCATCACTGCCATGCAGAGTAGAAGCAGGACCTTTAACAATGTCTACCTGCTTCATATTGTCGATATCAAAAAAGTTGCGCTGAGACTGGATAAACTTTTCGTAACCAAATGCCTTAGCCTGGTCTACGCCATCCACAGAAATTTTAACCCGGTTTTTATCCATACCGCGGATGTTAAATCCACCCAGACCAAAGCGACCACCGTCGGTAACTTCTACACCAGGCTCATATCTCACCAGATCACGGATATTTCCAACCACCTGCTTCTCTGCATCATCAGCCGTAATCACAGATACGCTGCTTGCAATATCATCCAGTTCCCGCTCGGTACGTGTCGCCGAAACCGTTACCTGATTCATCAGGGTTGGCTGGGTACGGGGAGCTTCCTGCGCGACAGCTGTCGTGGCAACAATGGAAGCAATGGCAACAGAAAGGCTGCTTTTGCGGATCAGGGATGGATTCATGTGTGTCTGTACTTCTTCAAAAAACTTCAGTGTGCCGACACTCATTCGACGAAACAGTTGCAACAAAGGTTTGTAACAATGGTTTGTAACAATGGTTTGTAACAATGGTTTGTAACAATGGAATGATGGTAGGGGCAGCGCACTATGACCAAGTGGGTACGATGGTATGCAAAGAAACTTTCAAATGCAAATCATTATCATTTGGTTTTATACCTATCTAACTTCGACTTGACCCAGATCAAACTACGAAACCTGCTGTTTTTTTTAATTCGTTCCTGAAAAGAACGGGCTTTTCATAGAAAAGCCCGAAAGAGTGGAGATCGATTTGCAAACGTCAGGGTTTCAGAAAAACCTTTATCAGCACTGGCATAACCGACTTTGGCAGGCAGGACCCGCAACATCCTTCACCTCTTTTTCAGTACGAGTCGCAGTAACAGTCACCTGCTGCATCATTGTCGGTTGGGTAGTCGCTATTTGTTCAGCGTGAACCATGGCAGAGGTCGCAGCTATTACCGCAATTGCCAGCCTGTTCCTGTTAAACATGATTGATAACCTTGTTGTTTTTAGTGTTTGAGTTGCCGGAAGGCTGAGTAATTTTTATTCACTCCTGATTTTTCATTGCGGATACTACGTAAATGCAATACCAAATGCAAATTATTATCATTTAGATCATTGAACAAACAATTAACATCAAGTACTCTTGTCCTCGATTTCTGGAAACACTCGTCGTCACGACAACAATATGCCTAGGAAACTGATATTTACGTTGCTCGCTTCCATTGCCGCTCACGCCGCAGTGGCATACCAGCTCATCCATAAAACAGAGGAAGAGCAGCACACCATCAGCATGGGCAGTGTGAAAGCACCGATCAGCATGACTTTTTCAACCGTGACGCTGCCTGAACCGGAACCTCAGCCAGAACCCAAACCCAAGCCAAAACCGGAAATAGAGCCGCCTCCCGAACCGGAACCCGAGCCGCCAGAGCCCAAGAAAGACACATTGGTGATTCCCGACCCGATCCCTGAGCCAGAGCCAGAAGAAGAAGTGGTTGAGGAAGAGATTCCGGAACCGGTAATCGAACAAGTGGTTGAAAGCGCCCTTGAAGAAACCGAGGTTGAAGGCTTAAGCGATGAACCCGTATTTGTCAGTGAGCCGGAAATACTGAACTGGACGCAGCCCCGATACCCACGTTCGGCTCAGCGTCGAAATCAGCAGGGTGTTGTCATGCTGGAAGTCACCGTTGATGAAGACGGCAAGGCGCTCACCATTTCGGTTTTGGAATCATCAGGCTTCGATACACTCGACCGGTCAGCCATTGCCGCCGTAGAAAGCTGGGAGTTTAAACCCCAGAGACGCAACAACCATTTTGTTCAGTCACGGGTGCATGTACCGGTGGCTTTCCAACTGAATTAATCAAGTACTTTTCCTGCGGGAAAAGAGATAAACAGGTAGACACACATGATCACTGAACAGATTGCTTCAATGGGAATGATGGGCTGGCCACTGGCAGTGGCTTCCTGTCTGAGTTTTGCCCTGATTCTTGAACGACTTTTGACGTATGCCATGCTGCCGTCTCTGAACCGGAAGAACATGCATAAGCTGTTTGATGAAGTGCGTGGCTGTGCCAGCTGTCGCAACACTAAAAACAGTGTGTGCAAAAACCTGAGAAACGGCAAAGGCATTCGCCACGGTATTGCTGTTCTTCTGAGCCATAACAGTGCCAACAAGGAAATGCGTGAAGAAGTGGCAGGTCTGTGGCTGTTGAAACAGAAACGTCACCTGCACTCCTGGCTCAAGCCTCTGATGCTGATTGGTATTCTGGCACCTATGTTGGGTCTGCTCGGTACGGTTATGGGTCTGATTGAAATGTTCCGCAACATTGCTGCCGTTCAGGGGCCCGTGACTCCGGATATTCTGGCTGACGGCTTATGGGTTGCCATGTTCACTACCGCATTTGGTCTGATTGTTGCCATTCCGTCTCTGGCTGCTGCCCATGGTCTGGGCGTATGGGCTAATCACTACATGGCCCGTCTGGAATTTGCCATGAACCACGCCAATCTATTGCTGGAAGGTTTGAAAATGGACGAGCACGGTCTGGCAGATGAATCCGAAGGCACAACACCTTGCCTGAAGGCGGTTGCCGCATGATTCGCATTAACGACGGCGAAGAAACCAGTGCTTCGTTTCCAGCTGCCGACCTGACACCGCTGCTCGATGTTGTTTTTATCGTCATGGTGTTCCTGCTGTTCACCGCCAATGCCCAGACACTGAGCCTGCCGATAAACCTGCCGGAAGCCAGCCGGGAACAGGCCGAAGTCACCCATGAGCCAAAAACCCTGACCGTCAGCATTCTTTCCGAAGGCAAGCCCTGGGCGGTGTCTGAAGAACGCTACGACAGTTTTGAAGCCTTTACCGCTGCTCTGTTGAGCGAAGTACAGGCGGAACCGGACACCACCGTTCTGGTAGCAGGTGATAAAGAAGCACCGCTGGGGAACCTGGTTCAATTGATGATGTTTCTCAGTGAGCACGACATCACCGCAGCACAGGTATTAATGGAGGACACCTGATCGTGAATGCCTTAAAAAGAATAACAATAATGATGATTACCGCCGCGTTGACCACGGCGGTTCAGGCAAAAGAAACAAACATTCCCCGCATCATTACCTCTGCTCATACCCTGATTGAGCTGGCTAGGAGCCTGTCGGACTTACCACTGACCTACTGCGAAAAAGCCGGATTTGGTGATTTTTTCAGACCACGGCAAAGGCACAACACCGCAACAGCTGATCGATATGCAGCCCATTCTGAAGCAAACTCCGGCCGGTAAAAACGGACGTTTGGTTGCCATTGATCCGGGGATGTTGCTTGGGGGTCTGGGTCCGCGAACCGGTGAACTGGCGGTAGAGCTGGCAAAAGCCTTTTTCCCACCTGAGTCCTGACACTCACTACAGGGAACATTCCGGTGCCAGAAATAGTCTACTCTGTGTTCAACATTCATGTTTCTGCGCCGGATTATCCAGAACATCATTGTCCAGTCGTCGTTATTCACCGACTGGCCTAACGCGATCCGGGCAGGCTCCAAGGATCGCGCCATGACAAAACTGACAAAAATATGCTTCGTTATCCTCGCTTTCACGCTGGCAGGCTGTGCCCAATTAAGCAGAGATCAGGAACCCTCCAAACCGTCTGCAGAGATCTGGGACAGTAGTAACAAGCGCTGGATCAATGAAACCGAGCTGGCAAAGGGCTTGCAGGATGCACGCTACATTGTGGTGGGTGAATTGCACCAGAGTCGTTATCTTCAGAACCAGCTGCTAAACCTTCTCAAGACCCTGAATAAAGAACAGTGGCTGGAAGCGGTTGCCATGGACTCGCTGCAGTCAAAGTTGAATGCAGAAGAGCTGACTTATCTGGAACAGCTCGAAAAGCAGAGTCCGGCACTTCACAGTCGTTATAAATCCCTGATCGAATGGCTGGAACAAGAAGAGATACCGGTGATTGCCGCAGCGGTTCCCATGGACAAGTTGCAGGCAATGAAAGACAAAGAAGCCAGAAAGTGGCTCAAAGCCCAAACAGGCAAAGCCTTGTCTGAACAGCAGATGCAACAGCTTCGAACCATCATGTCCCAAAGCCATCCGGCCTCCAAAGACAACCTTGAAGAAAAAGTGGATTACCTGCTGGCAGCCCAGCAACTACAGGATTATTTTATGGCTCGAATGCTGCTGGCTGTGAAGGAAAACTCGGTTCTGATTACCCGGGCGTTTCATGCCCGTAATGATCTGGGACTGGCACCTTACCTGAAAGCGGGCGAACCAGACGCTAAAGTGAAGAGTCTGCTGATGATATCCACCGATGACGACGATGAAGTGCAGGATGAACTTAAAGCCATGTCTCGTCAGTACGATTACATCTGGCTGAAACATCATGGCAAAAGCCTGATGCTGGCTCCTGCCGGTGACAAGGTTAAACAATCCGAACAGCAGAAATAATATTCAGTCTCCCTCACCTCCTGTCACTTACATGCAGCCATCGTGGCTGCCAATCACTCGGGCAGGAGGTAAACCCGATAGCCATTACCCCGATGTATGGGTAAATAACCCTGTTGCAGATAATACTTTTCACGAAGACTGATAAACGGCTCGACAACCGTATTATGAAAAGTGGCCATGCAGGCAACTTCGCCAATTAGCATTACAAACTGTCTGAAACAGCCAACTTCACCCTTGCACGCCAGCACTTCTCCCACCTCTTTCAAGTCATTACCCTGTTCACGCTCTTGCCTTGTATTTTCTATCAGGCCGACAAGCTGTTTCTGAAAAAACGGAATGCCTGAAGCCAGCTCGCGCATCAATTGAATATCATCAATAAAATCGAGTATGACCCAGCTTTCAAGGCTTCTCAGATTGTCGGCATGGGCTTCAAGCATCAAACGGCATTCATCAACACGCTTGGCATTCTGCCCGAAAAACAGCTTGAGATACTGGCAGGATTGCATTGAATCAGAGGCCATCTGATGAACAACCGCTGAAAACTGATGCAGTACCAAGCTCTCCTGCAAGGCGTTCGGGCTGGAGAAGCCGGGAACCGGTTTAATCCAGTGCGTATTCGTTCGGTGCGATGAAGACAAAACCACCTCAGACCATCCGGCCATGCTTCGATCAAAGAGATGTCGCCATTCATCATTTCTGACCATTAGGCCGAGCCACTGTTTATCCACAGTTCCAGAATCAAGCAACATACCCAGCTGAATCAGGTGTGAAAATTTCCCGTGTCCCCAGCTAAGACCAAACACTGTGTCGTCCAGAAACAGAGCACTATTCAACACCTGTTCAGCCACTCTTGGCTCGACAAAACCCGAAAACACGACAGGTCTCTCAAAACCCTTTTCTTTAAACGACAACTGCCAGACAGATTCAGAGAAGACTTGTTCAATCAAGCCGTGGGAAGTATTTTCAAATGGCATGGATGATGATTCAGGCACCGGGATAAAACCTGTTACGTCGTCATACAATGACAGGCTTTCAACATGAGCCAGTGCTTTCAGCTCCAGTCTGGAAACATCGAACTTGGTCTTTTTTAGTGCAATTTCGCGTATTTTTACGCCCAGCTTTGCCAGATAAGAGAAATAATTCAGGGGCGCATTGACTCGGGCAAACACATCACTGGAGCTAAAAGAAACCAGAGGTTTTATGTCGATTGAGTAGATCGTTTTGCTGACGGCACCAAACAGAAAATCCCGCTTTTCCAGAGGGACAAAATTAAGGTAGTAGTTTGAAAACCCTTTTTGACTCCGAACTTCATTAACAAACGACCCATTGAGCCCTTCATTGAGCCCTTCATTGAGCAAGCCATTGAACGACCCATTGAACGACCCATTGAACAAGCGTTCAGCCGTTTCTTTCTGAACAGACAGGCTGGTGAAAGAGCCATTATAGCGATGGTTCGTCACCCAGAGAGCCTCAGTGTTACTGGTTTCTGCCGAAGCGCAAGACAGCAGCATTAACAGAAAAGCAGCAACAAACCATCGGAACATGATTGTGGTCTTTTATTTATACAGAACACGCAAAATAGCAAAAGCTGACTGCTTGTCTAATGTCCAGATCCGAACAAAAGCACCTGCTCTGCTACCGTGTTCACCTGATTCTGACTCATACCGGGAAAAACAGGTAAAGACAGGCAGTGGCGACTTATCTTTTCAGCCACTGGCAGTTGGCTGAACTTTGCCACATCCATCAGCGCAGGCTGACGATGCAAAGGCATCTGATAATAAATCGCGCTGGCTATATGGTTTTGCTCCAGAGCCTGCCTGACCAGATCGCGATGTTCCAGCAACACAGTGTACTGATGGAAAACATGCCCCTCACCTTCCGGCAGCTGTATATCGCTGCGGCAAAATGCCTGCCAGTACCATTCAGCCACCTGTTGTCGTTGCCGGTTGTATTCATCGATATGCCGCAACTTTACTCTCAACAAAGCGGCCTGAAGTTCATCCAGACGACTATTGTAGCCTATCTGGTGATGAAGGTAAGGCTGCTGGCTGCCATGATTACGAAGCTGGATCAGCTGCTCTGCCAGTGCCTTATCCTGTGTAATCACCAGGCCACCGTCCCCAAACCCACCCAGGTTTTTACTGGGGAAAAAACTGAAACACCCGAAGTGGCCGTAGGTACCCGTATGCTGCCCCTCAACTGAAGCACCAAACGACTGTGCGCAATCTTCCAGTAGCCATAACCCATGCTGATGACAGAATGCCTGAATCTTTTTGACCTCGACAGGCAAACCAAACAAGTGAACTGGCAAAACAGCTTTAGTCTTGTCAGACAACGCCTGTTCCAATAGATCAACATCAAGGTTAAAAGACTCTGGATTAATATCCACAAACACCGGGCAGGCACCCACCTGAACAATGGCTTCGGCAGTAGCAAAAAAAGAGAACGGAGTGGTGATCACTTCATCTCCTGCTACAATGCCAGCAGCGGTTAAGGCCAGCACCAGTGCATCGGTTCCGTTGGCACAACTGATGGCGTATCGACTGCCAAGATATTCCGCCACTTCCTGCTCAAAAGCCGCGACGTTGCTTCCCATGATAAAACGTCCTGAGCGCAGCACTTCCAGTGCTGCCTGCTCCAGTTCGTTCTGTATAGAAGCGTGCCAGACGGTTGGATCAACCATTGAAATCATTGTTCAGCTCCGGCAATGATGTCTGAAATCCGGGTAGCCACTTCCAGTGCCCTGTGACCGCTTTCACCACAAACTCTTGGCGTTTTGCGAAACCGGACACAATGAATAAAGTCAGCAATCTCGCGTTTCAGCGAATCGCTATCCACATAGCTGAAGGCTTTGTGCTCAATTGATGGAACGCCGGGATACTGTTCACCCTTTCCCTTGAAGTACTGTTTGACCGAGAAGTTCTGGAAATCAATGCTAAGACAGGCATCCTGCTGAAAGATCCTCATCTTGCGCTTACTGTTTTCACTGATCCGGCTGGCTGTGATGTTTGCCACACAACCGCTGGCAAAGGACAGCCGGGCCTGAGCGATATCCACAGAACGGGAAAGAACGCTCGCACCATTGGCAGCAATCTGACTGATTGGGGAATCCACCAGATCCAGCACAATATCAAGATCATGAATCATGATGTCCATGATGACATTGATATCCATAGAGCGTGGTTTAAAACCGGCCAGCCGGTGAGACTCAATAAACCGTGGCGCCTGAACCATTGGGCGTATATCGGATAACACAGGGTTAAATCGCTCCAGAAACCCCACCTGCATGATCAACGATTTTTCCCGTGCCAGATTCACCAACCTGCGGGAATGTTCAGTGTTATCGCAGATGGGTTTTTCTATCAGAATATGAACGCCTGCCTGTAAACAATCCAGGGCTACCTGATAATGGTGACACGTAGGAACAGCAATGCTGACCGCATCAACCTTGCCAAAAAGTTCACGATAATCGACAAAAAACCGGGTTCTGCATTCATCTGCAACCTTACCTCCCCGCTCTTTATCAATATCAACCACACCTATCAATTCGTTGTCAGGTAATTGAACGTATTTCTGCGCATGAAATCGCCCAAGATAACCCGTACCAATAACCGCGGTCCTGAGCATAGTCGCCAGTGATCCTCAGGGTTGGATTTTTCCAGCTCCTAAAGATAGCTGTTTATTTTCCACTGACGGTTTCAGACTGGTTGAAATGCTGTTCAACCAGAACCGGCAACTCCCTTTTCAGTTCAATACCTTCCGGCGAAAGTTCTGCCCCCCATGCCACCACTTCAACCCCTGCTTTGATCGCTTCACGCAACGCTGCGCCATATTTTGGATCTATTTCATCAGCAGGTGACACCCGGTCAATCCCGGTATGCTGCACACAAAAAAACAACACCGCCCGTCCACCGCTTTCGCAAATCTCCATGAGCTCACGCAAATGTTTTGTACCACGACTGGTGACAGCATCAGGAAAAAGGCCTAATCCGTCACCCATGGCCAGAGTGACGCTTTTCACTTCCAGATAGCAGTCGGGCAAAGCTTCACCGGTCAGCAAAAAATCAATGCGACTGTTCTCAACACCGTATTTCACTTCCCGTCGAATGTTGCCGTAATGTGCCAGCGACGCGACTTTTCCTGCCTGCAGTAACTCTTCAACCAGAGGGTTTGCCCTGACCGTATTGAGACCTGCCAGAGTCATACGTTCCCTGCCGTTGAAGGCAACGGGAATTTCAGCCTGCTCCCAGGTGCAGGGGTATTTGCGTTTGGGATTATGGGAATCGGAATACCAGACACGGTGACCGGGGTAGAGGCAGTTTTTCATGGAGCCGGTATTCGGACAATGCAACGTAATCTGCTCACCGTTTGCCAGCTCAATGTCGGCCATAAAACGCTTGTAACGCCGGATCAGACGGCCTTCCTGAAGAATTTCTGGATATTTCATACTATATTGTGATTAAACTATTGTTTGATATTCAGTTTTTTCATTCTAAGATAGCGGACTGGGTATTTCCCGAAATTACTGTCTGATGTCAATAAGTAGTGAATAAACATCGACGTGACCAGATAAGTCGATGACATTTTTGTGGCGGATTGTCATCGGTTTTGGTAGTTTCTCCGCTTCTGTTAGGAAGGCAAGAGGTGAGTGTCTGTTTAAAAGTCAGGCACCCGAAGTGTTGACCTCAGCTTTCAGGGAGGTCGGGCATAAGGCTGTTAAGCAATAAAGCCAGCCCGACATCGGATGGAAAGCCGTGAGAAATGCGTGAGCACGGCTACTAGAAAAAGGTGATGAGGCTGTAATCATGTCAGCACAGAAAAAAGCGGATCAAGGTAATCTGCTCCGTTCCTTCACTCCATACCAGGAGAAGGACGGCGAAGAGTACATGAATGACAAACAGGTCGAGCACTTCACCAACATCCTCAGGCAGTGGAAGCAGGAGTTGATGGAGGAAGTGGATCGGACCGTAAACCACATGCAGGACGAAGCCGCGAACTTCCCTGACCCGGCAGACCGTGCCAGTCAGGAAGAAGAGTTCAGTCTGGAACTTCGTGCCCGCGACCGCGAGCGTAAGCTGATTCGCAAGATCGAAAAAACTCTGACTCGTATTGAGGAAGAAGATTATGGTTTTTGTGATTCCTGCGGGGTGGAGATCGGTGTTCGTCGTCTGGAAGCTCGTCCTACTGCGACACTTTGCATTGACTGCAAAACTCTGGCAGAGATTAAGGAAAGGCAGCTGGGTCAATAACTAATGCAGACATGATCTGTTAATGGTTTAACAGATTGCTCAGCATAAAGCAGCCCCATTGCGTGACCATCAACAAGCCGCGACCGTTGCATTATCGTGCAAAGTCTCGCGGCTTGGTTGTATGCGTTTGGTCGTCGTAACCATTTATCTATATGTCACCTTTATCTCTTCTATGACCATTTCGCCGTACGTTGGACGATTTGCCCCTTCTCCCACAGGCCCCCTGCATTTTGGCTCGCTGGTTGCAGCTTTAGCCAGCTATCTCGACGCTCGCCATCAGGATGGAACCTGGCTGGTTCGTATGGAAGATATTGACCCACCCAGAGAACAGCCGGGTGCTGCGGATAAAATTCTGAAAGCCCTGGACGTGTACGGACTGCACTGGGATGGAGAGGTGCTTTACCAGAGCCAGCGTAGTAACGCTTATGAAGAGGCCATGGAGCAACTGAAACAATCTCAGGCCATTTACCCCTGTACCTGCTCACGCAAACAACTACAACCCTATCAGGGTATTTACCCCGGATTGTGCCGCAATGCTTCCCTGAACACTCTTCCGGATAAACCTTATGCCTGGCGGCTGAACAGTCAGGACGAAATCATTGAGTTTGATGACCGGATTCAGGGACATCAGCAGTTTGATATGAAAGCACTGGGCGACTTTATTGTGCAGCGCAAGGAAAGGCTTTTTGCTTACCAGCTGGCGGTTTGTGTAGACGACGAGTTTCAGAAGATTACGCACATCGTTCGTGGCAACGACCTGATCGATTCCACCCCACGGCAAATCAGCCTGCAATCTGCTCTTGGCATGAATAAGGTAACTTATGCCCATATTCCAGTGATTGTTCAGGACAATGGTGACAAGCTCAGTAAACAGAATCTCGCTCCTGAACTACCTCTGGACAATCCGCGACCACTGCTGTTGAAAGCATTACAGGCGTTGGGGCATGTGCCTCCGAAAGGTCTGGAGGGTGAAAGCACAACATATATTATTAACTGGGGTGCAGAAAACTGGAACCCGGACAAAATCATCAGATCTTCTTCCCTGCTCGAAAGTGACCTTTGAGCAAATGTGTTTTTGAGTAACAAATGGAATTGGAAAAATCTCCCGTGTCCAGCCCTGACTTTCCGCCAAGCTGTAACTAAACGACAAAAGTCTACCATTTATCCACTTATCCACTTATCCACTTATCCACTGATGGTATAAACTTTGTAAAGATAGTGTTTCGTGCCGGAATGGATTCTCTCGAGTTTACCTGTTTATATCCATCGCCTTTGAAGATGTGGGTAGGTTGTTTTTTATTCATTAGATATTGGTGGTCACTAATGAAAACTACAATATATATAGGTGTTATAACATTTATTTTTTCACTGCTTGAAGTTTATGCCGAAGAAGTCAGATACCTCAAACCTGAAGAAGTCGCCACTGGTGACTGTGATGTCTGGAATGCCGTCTTCACAACCGAAAACCAGTTTGTACTCACCTGCGGTGACTCTGCCGAGGTCTGGCAAACCGGAGGTTTTGAGACTGAACGTCAAAACGTAATACACGACACCGGCTGGACTGATTTAGTAAAAGGTCCAGAGAATAGCTATTTTGCAACAATATCAGGCGGTGGTTTTAAAATCAAAATATGGAAGGTTACACCAGACGGTAATCCAGTCTTTGTATCAGTCCATGATAATTACAAAGGCACAGAAACACGGTTTGACAAAATACACTCAGTCGTGTTTGACAAAAATGCTCTGTTTATGATGGGGGATACAGGCTTCGTCTACATTGTAGGACTGGATAAAGCTATGAAGCTGGGACAACTTTTTACCATACATACTCGCAACGTTACCTCCGTTGCTATCGATACGAAAGTTACCAAAGTAGCTGATACGAATATCACCAAAGTAGCTGATACGAATATAACACTAGCAATTGCCCTGGATAACAGCAAGCATCAAGTTATACTCGCTAATTTAATGTCTAATCAGGAAAGTATAGGGGGGGGTTTCAAATATACATCACTCTTCTACCCCAGCACTGTCCGAAAGCTGCTCTTCGTACCCGATGATCGCTTGCTCGCTGCTGTGACAGATTCAGGGTTTGAGTTCAGGCATGTTAACGATTGGAGTAAGGCTTATCATATAGCGTCATCCGTAAATTGCACAGATATCTCTTACAGTAAAAACGGGGATATCTTTGTTGGTGTTTGTGACGATAAAAAAGCGTATCTGTTTCGGAAAGGTCGTAGCAGTATCGCTTCTATTGAGGTATTCAACCCCGTTCATTTTATAAAATTTGACTGGAACTCTGGAGTAAACAGATTCGCAGTCGTTTTAGACAGTGGCAATATAGTTTTATGGAAGTTGATTTATGAAGGAATGTCCGACGGAAGAGCTAGCTACTACCAATCAAAAATCGCTACTTTGCGCCATAATGGCACTGTTGAAAAAATCGAGTTTGGCTCTTCTGGACAGATTCTGACAGTATCCGGTGGTAAAGCCAGGCTTTGGGATGAAGGCGTGTTAATACCTTCTGAAAACACAACTGACAGTGATGAGCATCATCTGCTGGTTCGAAAAAGCGGACAGGTTGGCTCGTTGACAAATATCAGCATGATCTTTCTGGCTGCATTAGCGGCAGCGCACCCTAATTTTCTGGAATAAATCATGTGATAGTCAAAACCGGAAATAGCGGGCACTTCGGCCAGTAAAAATTTAGAGGCTACTCATATCATAATATCCTGAATAGTAACCTCAACCATTCAAGGTGTGGCAATCTTTGACTGCCAGTCCATTGCTTTAGCAACGGACTGAATGGTATACATAAACGATGAGAGTCACTCTCGAACAATCACAGCACCTATAACCTATAAGAAGCTTTTGTTCACAGCTGTTTTAACAATGCATATCAGGGATTGATTATGTCAACGTTTTACAAGGCAGTTGTATTTTTATTGTCCGCCTTCTCAACCTCATCAGTCATCGCACTGTCGCCTGATAACGTGGCGCCAATGCCCAATGTTCAGATAGATATCTCCAACTCTGAATTTTGTCAGAAAGCACGTTACGCACGTGACTCTGCCATTAGCAAAGAACCCGACCTGACCAAAATAGATGCGGTCACATCGGAAGATGCTGCTCTTTGTTTCACGCCTGACGAAAACCTGTACTTTGTCGCCAATCAGGAAGCGCAGGATATTCTTGGCCCCCACGCCCCATGGTATCTGCAAATTGCTTCGGAATTCCGTGAACGGGTGACAGAAGCCTGTCGTATAATGGGCTATCAGAATGATGAAATCAGCCGCGCCTACGACCATTGTATTGAAAATCGCTTTGAAGAGCTGATGGGACCTTATGAAGATAAGTACCGCCGGGAAGCAGGTAACTATGTGGTCAAGCGGAAACAGATCGCCGAAAGTCTGGTGGTTCGTTGCGATGCAGCGCTGAGCATCAAACGCGGCCGACTTCCCAAGGGCATGCGCTTTCCTCTGGCTTACTACAACAAACGGGCTGCGTCTCTGCCAAACTGGTTTGTCGAAGAAAAGCTTGATGATCCGAAGTGGATAAAAAAAATGAGTCAGCTCAAAGCCAATGAGCTGATGAATGAAGTACTTGGTCAGGACTGCCCCGGCAACATGGTGTTCTGGGTAACCTATAACGCTCCTGATTACTAAGAAGTTTCAGCTTCCCCGCCCAAATAACCCCCAACCAACACAAAAAGGTACAAGCCGCAAGATTTTGCGGTTTATTGCTATTAGTTATAACATGGCAGTCCAGCTGATGAGCACTGTCGTTCTATGTATATCTATCGTCTGGTACTGGCCCTTGTCATAGGCATTTTCCTCTTCTCGACCGCGATCATGGAGTGGTGGATCACCTATGGCAACTCCTGGTATCAGCCCTGGCTGTTATGGCTAATGGTTGTCTTTGTAGGTTTCCTGCTGCAGCCACGAGGGGACGTTGATGGGCTATGATCTGGAACCCCTGTTATTTGTCAGTGTCGCTTACCTGCTGCTGTTATTTTCTATCGCATGGATCACTGATAAAGGCTGGATTCCGCAGTCTGTTGTACGACACCCGTTAACTTATGTTCTTTCTCTGGGCGTTTATGCCAGCAGCTGGGCTTACTACGGCAGCATTGGTATAGCCAGAGACAGCGGCTACCTGTTTCTGACTCTGTATATAGGCATCAGTGGCGCTTTTCTTCTGGCACCCATACTGCTCACCCCGATTCTGAAGATCACCCGTTCTTATCAGTTGAGTTCCCTCGCCGACCTGTTTGCTTTTCGCTTTCGCAGTTCGGCTGCGGGTATCTTTGCAACGTTGATTATGCTGGCCAGTATCACACTCCTGCTGGCCATGCAGATTCAGGCAGTATCAGACAGTATTCATCTGATTAATCAGGATATTTCCAGAATTAATCTGGCATTCCTGTTCTGTGTACTCGTCACCCTGTTTGCCATTTTGTTTGGCACCCGACATATATCCAGCCATGAGCATCATCAGGGTCTGGTGATGGCTCTGGCGCTGGAGTCCATTCTAAAACTGGCTGTTCTGCTGACGCTGGGCTTTGTTGCGTTAAATGAAGTCTTTGGCGGGTTTGATGGGTTAGAACTTTGGCTACATTCCAGTAACGACAACATTGCGACCATACAGAAACCCATAGAAGACAGCCCCTGGCGCAGCATGCTGCTGTTGTTTTTTGCTTCTGTGATTGTCATGCCACACATGTTTCACATCACGTTCACTGAAAATCGGGACGAGCACTCTTTGAACGTTGCCAGCTGGGCTTTTCCATTGTTTCTGCTGGTACTCAGTCTGGCAGTGCCTGTTTTGACCTGGGCCGGAATCAAACTGAACCTGCCATTCAGTCCCGAATATTACGCGCTCGGCATAGGCAGGGCCCTGGATAAACCCTGGCTCACTGTCGTCTCTTTTGTTGGCAGCCTGACCGCCGCCAGTGGCTTGATCATAGTAACAACTCTGGCGCTGTCCTCGATGATTCTTAATCATCTGGTCATGCCGTTCTGGCGGCCTAAAGCCAACCTTGATGTTGATATTTACCGGGCACTGGTCCGGCTTAAACGACTGCTGATCAGTGCACTGATCATGACGGCCTACGGATTTTATCTGTTATTCGACAGCCAGCATTCACTCTACAGCCTTGGACTGGTCGCCTTTGTCGGGGTACTTCAGCTGTTGCCCGGCGCTCTGTGCGTTCTCTACTGGCCCAAGGCCAACCATTACGGATTTATTGCCGGATTATCTGCGGGCTGTTTAATCTGGCTGGTGACAATGCTGGTGCCATTAATGATTGATATCAGCCTCTACAATCAGTCGTTAGTCGTTTATCAGAATATGCTGTACGACAACTGGCACAGGATCGTTTTTCTCTCACTCGGTGCCAATGCAGGGCTTGTTGTTGTTATCTCTCTGTTCACCAGAATGAGGCCTGTTGAAGCCAGTGCCGCAGCGGCCTGTCAGGTTGAAAGCCCTACACGCAGCAACCGAAGAATTCCCATCGCATCATCCACCTATGAGTTTCAGGAAATGCTCAGCAAACCGCTGGGCAGCATTACAGCCGCTAAAGAAGTTCAAAAAGCCCTGTGTGACCTGAATATGCGGGAAGACGAAACACGCCCACACGCCCTGCGTCGTTTAAGAGAAAGGCTCGAAAAAAATCTGTCTGGTCTGTTCGGGCCAACCGTTTCCCACGGAATCGTCGAAACCTTCCTGCCCTGGGATCAACAAAAAGACTATGTGGCCCAGGATATTCACTTCATGGAATCACGACTGGAGTCCTACCATTCAAAGCTCAGCGGACTGGCAGCCGAACTGGACAGCCTTCGTCGTTACCACCGGGATACTCTCGACAAACTGCCTCTGGCGCTATTTTCCGTTGATGCGAATCAGGAAGTCATGTTGTGGAATCAGGCTATGTCGAAAATGACCGGCATTGATGCCAGTAAAGTGGTTGGACTCAACATACGACATTTGGCGTCTCCATGGAATGAGCTGCTTTGTCAGTTTTCATCGCTGGACAACCCGCATCTGCATAAACATAAGCTTGAAGTGGGAGGAACCCAACGATATTTCAGTATTCACAAAGCGATGGTAGAGGCACCGGCATCTGACACCTCTGGCAACATTTCAGGTAACCTTTCAGATAATAAAGTTATGCTGCTGGAGGATCGCACGGAAAACCAGATGCTTGAAAACCAGTTGTTTCACAGCGAGCGGCTGGCTTCTATTGGTCAGCTGGCAGCAGGGGTTGCCCATGAAATAGGTAACCCGATCACAGCCATCGACAGCCTTGCCCAGGAACTTAAGATTCTTTCAGATGAATCTGATACCCGGGAAGTGGCCTCGCAGATGCTCGACCAGACTCAGCGCGTAACCCGAATTGTACAAACACTGGTGAGCTATGCTCACAGCGGACAAACACGACATGAGGACAGTAAATCAGCCGTTGTTTCCTTGAAACACTGTGTTGATGAAGCCATCAGCCTTCTACAACTGAGTCATAAGAACAGTCAGGTCCGGTTTGAGAACCTTTGTCACCATGACCATCTTGTCGCCGGAGATCAGCAAAAAATACAACAGGTTTTGATAAACCTGATCGCTAATGCAGTCGATGCATCCAAAGCTAACGACAAAGTTTCTCTACATACCGCTGCCAATGCTCACACTGTTACTCTAACCATAGAAGACCAGGGGCATGGTATTCCGCCATGCATTCAGGACCGGTTATTTGAACCCTTTTTCACCACCAAAGAGGCTGGAAAAGGTACTGGGCTCGGACTGGCTCTTACCTGGAATATCATTGAAGAGCACTTTGGTTCAATCCGGGTTGAAAGCCCAGTCAATAAGGTTTTAAAAACCGGTACGCAGTTCATTATTTCTTTGCCCAGATACGAAGCAGAGAATCATTCAGCAAACAAGAATATCGACCCGGCAACCAGAGAGTCTATTGCCTCTCGCCCGGAGTCCATGATGGAAGGGGAAGTCTTATGAGTCACGGAAATATTCTGATTGTAGAAGACGAAGAGATTATCCGGGCATCGTTGAAAAGACTCCTTGAACGGCACGGACACACCATCAGCGAGGCGGGTTCAGTCCATGAAGCAGAGCTGTCGTATACGCTGAATGACTTTGACCTGATCATCAGCGATCTTCGCCTGCCGGGTTCGCCAGGCACCGAAATGATCAATCTGGCAGGCGATATACCTGTGTTGATTATGACCAGTTATGCCAGTCTCAACTCTGCCGTAAGTACCATGAAACTGGGAGCGGTCGATTATATTGCCAAACCTTTTGACCACAGCGAAATGCTGGAGCGGGTTTCCGATATTCTTGCCCGTCGTCCAAAGGTGGATCATCCGTCTGGAGCTCAAAGTCAGAATAATGACGTAGACAGTGACCAGGAAGGCTTTGATGGCATTCTCGGGCAATGTGATGCCATGCGGCTACTGTTTCGCCGCATTAAAAAGGTAGCTCCAACTCACGCTACCGTTCTGATTCAGGGCGAATCCGGTACGGGTAAAGAGCTGGTTGCACGATCCATTCACAGCCACAGTACACGCTCGAATGGACCCATGATTTCGGTGAACTGTGCAGCCATCCCTGAGACATTGATTGAATCGGAGCTGTTTGGTCACGAAAAAGGTTCGTTTACCGGTGCCACTGCAGCAAGAACAGGTTTGATTGAAGCCGCATCCGGCGGCACGCTGTTTCTTGATGAAATAGGTGAACTGCCTCTGGAAGCACAGGCACGATTATTAAGGGTTCTTCAGGAAGGCGAGATCCGTCGTATAGGTTCCGTTCAATCTCAGAAAGTCGATGTACGACTGATTGCAGCTACACACAGAAACCTCAGGCAGCTGGCAGCCAACAGTGAATTTCGTCAGGATCTGTACTATAGGCTGAAGGTGGTTGAGCTGAGAATTCCTGCATTGCGCGAAAGGGGCAAAGATATTTTAATGCTGGCTGAAAAACTTCTGGATCGTGTTTGTGAAAAACTCGAACAAGAGTCACATTCTTATTCTCCGGAAGCGATGGCGGCTATCTGCCAACACCAGTGGCCTGGTAATGTTCGCGAGCTGGAACACGCCATTGAGCGGGCTGTCATCCTGTGCGATGACAACATCATCACGCCGGAATATCTGGATCTTGATGTTCGGGTAAAAGCCTCCTTGTTTAAAGTCGATGCACAATTACAGCATGAGAGTCCTGCTCAGGACGGCCTGACACTGGAAGATTACTTCCAGCGTTTTGTACTGGAACATCAGGAACAGATGACTGAAACCGAACTGGCTCAAAAGCTGGGTATCAGTCGTAAGACTCTCTGGGAACGTCGGCAGAAGTTGGGGATTCCTCGAAAGAAAGCATCAGCTAGCTGACTTGGGAAAATCAATCCCGACCTTTTTTCAGTTCTTCCATTTTAAGTTCACTCTGGAGGGTCTGTACGGATTGGGCGGCGTGTATTTCAGCAGTTTGCAGTTTTTTCTCTCTGGCTTGAAGGGATTTGTAAAAGGCTTCGGCGTCATCCAGTTCCTGCTTAAGCCTGTCGATCCGTTTTGCTAATTCTTCATCCGGCTCGTTACTGCTTTCAAGCATCGCCATATTGCCATTCAGTCTGGACAGTTGTTGGGCCTGCTGACCCGCATCGTGTTGAACCGATGCAATTTCTTCACTTAACGCTTTATGGAAAGCAATAGATTCATTCAACTTCTTGTGTAGCTGGCTCAGATTATCTTTTTTCATAGGGTTTGGTATGCCAGCCAATAGACCCTGAGCTGGCATAGAATCTCCTTTTCATTGATAGACGAATGTTAATTATAGATCTGTCAGCCTCTATGGCCTTTTCTGGTTACTGGGCAATTCAGACCGGAGTTGTCTGGCAAAAGCTGCTTCAGAGGTGGCAGCATTTTTGTTTCTTGCGGCACGAGCGGCCATCATTCTTTCTCTGGCAGAGCCTGGTTCGGTTTTGGCGTCGTTGTCTGTTTTATTATTTGCCTGAGCAGATTTTTGATTGGACTTGAAAGCCTTGAGCTTTACTTGTGCCTCTTTCAGTTCTTGCTTTGCCTCGGAAATAGAACCCATGACTTGACTACTAATCCTACTCTCTCTCCTTGGTTAAACCAGAAACCTCATCATCACCGAGGTTATACTCTTTCAAATGATTACTTACTATGATGTCCTTTATTGATTCTTTAAGGTTATTAGCAAACTTAAGCTCCTGTGTCAGCGTGTGAACTTGCTGCTGAAGTTCTTTCTCGCTGCCTTTATTTTCCGCCTTATTTCGGTTCGCCCTGAAATGCTCAACCCCTTTCATTAATTGTGTTAACTGTTTATCTGCAGAGTTTGGCGCAGGGCGAGACTTCTTCGCTTTAACAGCCTCTGCAGGCGGTTGTGGCGCTTTACGCTTTAAGATTGAGGTTTGCTGTGGAGCAGAGCCTGAGCGAATTCCCCGGCGTATCATGGCTTGGCCCCGATGCCGCGTAATCTTGGAGCGATTCATGCGTCCGGGATTGGATGCCTCTTCTGTAGAAACCTTACCCGTATCCTTGCTCCGGTATCTCCCTGAATCGGTGCGACACTGCCCTGAAAACTGTCGATTGAAGCCATGAGTCCCTGCTGTACCCCCATAAAAAACAAAGAGCCTCAATCAGAGGCTCTTTCATAAATCTAGCAGGTTGGCTAAATGTTCAGTGGCGCATCCATGAATGATACCGCTTAACCCATTCCAGCACCTTTTGTGGTGCATGAGCCCGCTTCCACTCGCCCGCTGCATACTTGTTGGATTCACTCAGAGTCGGGTAAATATGAATAGTGCCCAGAATTTTGTTCAAACCAAGGCCGTGTTTCATCGCACTGATGTATTCAGTAATCAGCTCACCGGCATGATAACCAACAATCGTTACACCCAAGATTTTATCCTTACCGGGTCGGGTCAACACTTTGACAAAGCCCCGGGCTTCTTCATCAGCAATGGCGCGGTCCAGGTCGTCAATGCCGTATTTCGTCACTTCGTATTCAATTCCCTGGTCCTGAGCCTCAGTTTCGTTCAGCCCTACCCGTGCGACTTCCGGATCAGTGAAGGTACACCAGGGAATCACCGAATAATCCACCCTGAACTTCTTAAACCGTCCAAACAGGGCGTTGACGGCGGCATACCATGCCTGATGAGCGGCAACATGGGTAAACTGGTAAGGCCCGGCCACATCACCACAGGCATAGATATTTGGAAAGCGGGTCTGCATAAAGTCATTCACCTGCAACGTTCCACGCTCGGTCAGTTCCAGTCCGAGGGTTTCCAGCCCCATATTGCCGGTATTCGCCTGTCTTCCCGTGGCAAACAGAACGGCATCAAACTCTATTTCAACTTTCTCTCCCTCTACGCCCGCTTCCAGCCATTGCCGGTCATCCTCTGCATGAAAAGACCGGGCTTCATGCTTCAGCCTAAGATCGACACCATCATCCGTAAACTGTGCCTGAACCTGCTCTGAGACATCCGGGTCTTCCCGGTGCAGCAGACGGGTACCATGATCAACCTGAACGACATGCACTCCGAGACGGGTAAACGCCTGGGTCAGTTCACAGCCGATAGGACCCCCGCCAATAACCAGCAGGGTGCCGGGTTTCTCGCGAATCTCCCAGATAGTGTCCGAGGTATACCATGTCACACGGTCAAGCCCCGGCAAAGGTGGCACATAAGGCCGCCCACCACTGGCAATAATCAGGTTTTTACTGGTGATACCCTGTCCGTCAACTTCCACTTCCCAGGGAGACAACACTCTGGCAGTACCGGTAACACAGTCAACCCCAAGGCCGGTATAGCGTTCCACAGAATCGTGGGGCTCGACTTTGCGAATCACAGCCTGAACCCTTTCCATAACCGCTTCAAAATTCACATCGGCTTTAACATTCTCAAGCCCGAATTCCCCTGCCCGTCCCATATAATGTGCCATTTTGGCTGACCGAAGCAGTGCTTTGCTGGGCACACAGCCGGTATTCAGGCAGTCTCCTCCCATTTTGTGCTTCTCGATAAGGGACACCTTTGCCTTGACGGCTGCAGCGATATAACTGCTAACCAGCCCGGCGGCACCCGCCCCGATGACTGTCAGGTTATTATCAAAGTGAGCCGGTTTGCTGAAGGGTTTATAAATCCGCCGCCTGCGCAAAAGCTCCAGCCCGCTGCGGGCCAGCCAGGGAAACAGCGCCAGCAAGACAAACGAACCAATCAGTTCCGGCGTCAGAATCCCTGATACCGACAACTCTTCTACCTGCCCCAGCTGTGCCCCGGCGTTTACATACACCACCGTCCCCGGCAACATGCCCAACTGGCTCACCCAGTAAAAGGTCCAGACCCTGATAGGCGTTAGCCCCATCACCAGATTAATCACAAAAAACGGAACAGCCGGAAATGAACTACCCCGGAGCAAGCTCCGGGGTATCAAGTTAGCTCTTGAGTAGTTCGCAGCAAGCTGCGGGGAATTAGACCCAAGGCTTCGCATTAAACGCAGGGTAGCCAGATAAAAGGCACCATCCTTCCGTACGCCTTTGTTGATGGTGTCCATATAATCGCTGAAGTTTTTCTGAACCCAGTCCCTGAGCAGAGTACGGGAAAACAGAAAGGCGAGTGTTGCCCCGATCGTACTGGCAAACGAAATAATCAGAAACCCGGTACCAAGGCCAAAAATAGCCCCGCCAATCAGGGTAAGAATGGCGGCTCCGGGCAGCGAAAGCCCTGTCACAGCCACATAAACAAGAAAGAAAATCCCAATGGTTAACCGGGGGTTATCGGAATAAAGCGGCTGAAAGAAATCTCTGGTCAGGTACTGCTGCACATCCAGTGAGTAAAAGGCACCAATGGCAGCAGCCAGCACCAGCAGCAACAGGATCTTTGATTTATTCATTCGTCACACTCGTTTGTCTGCAGGCAGCACAAGACTTATTAGGTATTTTCCGTATAATCGCATCAAGGGCTCCGGTAGACAAACGCACAATGTTAAAAAGCCTGACTACTCAGAAGCCTGTGATGAAGATGCATTTTCACAGCAAGAGGTAATCCGCTTCCATGATTCAGCGCCCATTCCCAGGCAGCCGCCCGCGACGCATGCGTTTTAACAGCTTCTCCCGCCGTCTGATGCAGGAGCACTCTTTATCGGCCAGTGATCTGATTTACCCTGTCTTTGTTAAAGAGGGTGCCAATGACAGGGAAGCTGTGCCATCCATGCCGGGAATCGAGCGTGTCACCCTTGACCAGCTTCTGCATGAGGCCGATGAACTGGTCAGTCTGGGCATTCCTGCCATTGCCCTGTTTCCGGTTATTGAGCAGGAGAAAAAGTCTGACGATGCCGCTGAAGCCTTCAACCCGGAAGGGCTTGTTCAGCGAACGGTTCGTGCCATTAAACAAAAATATCCGGAACTGGGCGTTATCACCGACGTAGCCCTGGACCCTTATACCAGCCATGGTCTGGATGGTCTGGTGGATGAAACCGGCTATGTGATCAATGACCCAACCGTTGAGGTTCTGGTAAAGCAGGCACTATCTCACGCTGAAGCTGGCGCAGACATCGTTGCGCCTTCCGATATGATGGACGGGCGAATCGGGGCAATCCGGCAGGCGCTGGAAGCACACAGTTTCCAGAACACTTCTATACTGGCCTATTCTGCCAAATACGCATCCGCCTACTATGGGCCCTTCAGGGATGCCGTAGGCTCCGCTGCCAATCTGGGCAAAGGCAATAAATACACGTTCCAGATGGATGTCGCCAACTCCGATGAAGCATTGCATGAAGTGGCTGCTGATCTGGCAGAAGGCGCAGACATGGTCATGGTGAAACCCGGTATGCCTTATCTTGACCTAGTGCGCCGGGTAAAAGAAGAATTCAAAGTGCCTACTTTTGCCTATCAGGTCAGTGGCGAATATGCTATGCACAAAGCGGCTGCTGAAAATGGCTGGCTGGATGGCAACACCGTCATGATGGAGTCGTTGCTGTGCTTCAAACGTGCCGGTGCCGATGCGATTTTAACGTACTTTGCCAAAGAAGCTGCCAGACTCCTTAAGCCAATAACTGGCAAAGGGTGTGTCAACTCCTAGGAGGCTGTCCGAGAATAGCGCCCGTAGCGAGGATCGTAGAAAATTGAAGATAAAAATTTGGTTTTGAGAGGAGAATAGCGAGCTATTTGACGAACAAAATCGGATTTTTAGACCAATTTACACGACCGCACGACGGTATGGATGCCGGAGCTAGGGCAACGCAGGAGCAGTTGCCGGTAGGGCAGACTATTCTCGGACAGCCTCCTAGCCTTAAGAGTGAATATAAGGATGGTTTTATAAACAGAATCATTATTTTGTAACAGTTTTCTGGTAGCTTGGGGCTGTTTGCCCCAGCGCCCACCGATTGCAGTAAGAGTTCCTATGGACAATACCCAGCGCCCAACCCAGCAGCCAGCACCATCAGCCAGTGATCCCGTGGCAGAAACCCCACCGGCATCGTCCAAAGAGGCAGTAAAGACTCCGCCAAAAATCACCGACCTGAGCAATCCTGAATACTATCTTAACCGTGAGTTAAGCCATCTACAGTTCAATACCCGGGTGCTGGAACAGGCGCTGAATGAAGAACACCCATTGCTCGAGCGCCTGCGGTTTTTGTTGATCTACAGCTCCAACATCGACGAATTCTTTGAAATTCGTGTAGCCGGGCTAATGCAGCAAATCGGCTACGGTCGTGAACTGGTTGGGCTTGATGGCATGGGGCCGGGTGCGGTTCTGAAAGAAATTAACTCATACGCCAAAGAACAGGTTACCCGTCAGTATGAAATTCTGAATGAAACCCTGCTACCGGCGCTGAAAAAAGAGAACATCCATTTCCTTAAGCGTTCCGAGCTGAATGAAAAACAAAGAATCTGGATAAAGCGCTTCTTTTATCACGAAGTAATGCCCATCATCAGCCCCATTGGTCTTGATCCGGCTCACCCGTTTCCACGTCTTGCCAATAAGCTGTTATGTTTTATCGTTTCACTGGAAGGTAAAGACGCCTTTGGCCGTGATACGGGTATGGCGGTTATTCCAGCCCCCCGTTCGCTACCTAGGGTCGTTAAGCTGCCTGATGATATATGCGACAATGACGGTACAAATTATGTATTCCTGTCGTCCATCATACATCGCCACATAGAAGATCTATTTCCAGGCATGAACGTTAAAGGCTGCTACCAGTTCCGCCTGACCAGAAACAGTGATCTTGATCTGGAAGACGAAGTGGAAGACCTTGCCAAAGCTCTGCAGGGTGAACTGTTGTCCCGTCGTTATGGTGAAGCTGTACGCCTTGAAGTGGTGGATAACTGCCCACAACCACTGGTTGATTTTCTACTGAAAGAATTCAGCCTCACTGAAGAAGAGCTTTACCGGGTCAATGGTCCGGTGAATCTGACCCGTATGACGTCAGTCTGCAACAACAGTTCAAATGATGAACATCTGACCTTCAGATCATTCACGCCGGAATACCCCAAGGTTCTGCAAACCCGTCAAAACAGTACCGACAATGTTCTGGACTATGTCAAAAAAGCAGACATTTTGCTGCACCACCCCTATGAATCCTTTACGCCAGTGATTGATATGCTGCGTCAGGCAGCAAAAGACCCGAACGTGCTGGCTATTCGCCAAACCCTTTACCGAACCGGTGCCCACTCGGAAATGGCAGACGCTCTGGTAGAGGCCGCCCGTCACGGTAAAGAAGTAACCGTCGTGGTTGAAATACGGGCACGGTTTGATGAAGAAGAAAACCTTGCATTGGCATTACGGCTGCAGGAAGCAGGAGCAGTTGTCGTTTATGGAGTAGTAGGCTACAAAACCCACGCAAAAATGATGCTGATTGTCCGGCGTGAAGGCCGCAGCATTCAACGTTACGCTCATCTGGGTACGGGTAACTATCATGCCGGAAATGCTCGCTTATACACCGACTACAGCCTGTTGACCTGTGATAAAGACATCACAAACGACGTTCGCAAGATATTCCAGCAGCTCACCGGCATGGGGAAAGCGTTTAAGGTGAAAAAGCTGCTCCACGCTCCGTTTACCCTGAAAAAAGGTCTGATTGATCGCATCAATAACGAAGCAACCAATGCCAAAGAAGGCAAACCGGCCCGGGTAATCATCAAGATTAATGCCCTGACTGAAAAGCAGATGATTCGCGCTCTCTACAAAGCGTCTCAGGCGGGTGTCAAAATCGATCTGATTGTTCGGGGTATCTGCTGCCTCAGACCCGGCATAGAGGGCTTATCGGAAAACATCAAAGTGCGATCAATTGTTGGCCGTTTTCTGGAACATTCCCGTGTTTACTACTTTGAAAACGACGGTGAAAGTCAGGTCTACTGCTCCAGTGCTGACGGCATGAGCAGAAACCTGAATAACCGGATTGAAACCTGCTTCCCTATTGAAGAGCCCAAACTGGCGAATCGTATCAAGAAAGAGCTGGAGCTATTCCTGAGTGACAATGTGCGCAGCTGGACGCTGCAAAGTGACGGCTCTTATGTGCAGAACAAGCCGAATCGCAGACAGCGTCGCCGGAATGTTCAGCGCAAACTGCTTGAAACCCTGACAAACTACGTGCCTTAACAGTTTAAACATCAGGCTCGGGCTTCCTGAGACCTGAGTCTGATGTTCACAGCTTTCTATGTTCCAAGCAGGGCATTTTTGTGCGAATGTCGTACAGCACTTTCATATCCAGCTCTGCCACCAGAACCCCCGGGTCTTTGTTTGCACTGGCCAGCACCTCACCCCAGGGGGAAATAATCATACTGTGCCCCCAGGTTTGTCGTTTATTGGCGTGAAGCCCTCCCTGATTCGCCGCCAGCACATAGCACTGGTTCTCAATAGCACGGGCCCTTAACAATACTTCCCAGTGGCTTTGACCCGTTGCATGGGTAAAGGCCGATGGGACAGTAAGAATATTGGCACCGGCAGACACCAGTTTCCGAAACAATTCCGGAAACCTGAGGTCATAGCAGATACTTAAACCTATCTTGGCTTCGCCCATGTCCACCACAAAGGGCTGACTACCCGCCGAATAATCACTGGATTCCCGATATAAGCGGTGTTTGTCGGCCACACTGGCATCAAAGAGGTGAATTTTATCGTACCGGCTTTCCAGCAATCCCTGAGGATTAAAAACAAAGCACGACGCTCTGCTGTTTTCTGCTGCATCCAGCTGAAAAGGAATGGATCCACCGATCAGCCAGGCTTGATGTCGTCTGGCAGTATCGGCCATCCATTGCCTGACTTTCGTCGTATTTTTACCGAAGGCAGAAACATCACCACCTAACTGGGCAAAACATTCCGGTAGCAAAATAAGGTCGATTGACTGGCTGAGTAGAGGAGCAAGTAAATAATCAATAGAGGCAAGGTTGTCGTCAATATCATCACTGGAGCACAGTTGTACGACAGCGGCTTTAAGCATAGAGAAAACCTCAGTAATTTTATAAACAATACTGCCTGCAAAACTTTTTTTCTTTTCTTAACACTGACACACTTAAAACTGATAATAAATCGAAGGCTGTATTTTAATGTGCCTGATTATTTTCTCCTGGCAACCAGAAGCCAGACACCCAATGACCCTGGTCGCTAACCGGGACGAGTTTTATGACCGACCGACAAAACCAGCTCATTTCTGGCCAGACAACCCTGAAATATTTGGTGGTCAGGATGAAAAAGCAGGGGGCAGCTGGCTGGCTATCAACCGGTCAGGCCGCTTTGCTGCCGTGACCAATTATAGAAAGTGGCCTGCACCTGAGGGGCAAGTCTCAAGAGGTCATCTGGTCAAAAACTCCTTAAGCAGCTCACTACCAACCCATGAATTTCTACAAACGGTTCAGGAAAATTCGAACCTGTACACCGGGTTTAATTTTATTGCTGGCGATATGAACAAGTTGTATTACTACTCTAATATTGAAAACCGGATAGTCACTTTGAAACCCGGTATTTACGGACTCTGTAATCAATTTCTCAACTCGCCCTGGCCAAAACTGATCAAAGCAAAAGAAGCCGTCACCAAAGCTCTGGACACCGATAATTCTGCCAATCCTGCAACTCTGCTGGATATCATGCAGAACACTGAAATAGCCGTCGATCATTTATTGCCAGACACCGGCATAGGGAAAGAAAAAGAAGTGTTGCTTTCCAGCATTTTTATTCGTAGTCCAGAGTACGGAACGAGAAATACCAGTATCCTGACGTTTGATAATAATAATGGGATCAGCTGGCATGAGCAGACTTATGGCAGCAATGGACGTCATCAGTCATTGAAGCAATTTTCTATTGAGCTTAAAGCTTGAAGCCTGACAGAGAACAGCCATCACTACAAAAAGCGTCTACCTTCATACTGTGCTCTACTGGAGGATTGGACGATGACCGTTCAAATGCCAAGCTTTCGCAGTCTTTTTCTTGGATTGCTGTTTGTATCCATGTGCTCTGTGGCACAAGAAGCCAGTTGGGAAACCGTTGGCAGTGCCAAAGCCCGGTCAACACGACAAACGATTACCATACCTATTCCCGAATCCTTTCAGAGTAAAAATATAAAATCGATCCGGCTTCATGTTTCAAAAGGCGATATCAAAGCTAACTATGTCAGGCTGACTCTAAACGACGGTGATAAGATAGATGCCAGTATTCAAAGGATGATTCGGTCAGGCAATAACTCGAGAATAATCCCTGTGGAAATCAACGGTCGTACAATAAAGAAGGTCAGCCTGAATTACGGCTTACAGTCGAAAGAAACCGTACTTGTCAGCCTTCAGGTGCAACTAGCCAATGAAGACTGAACATTTCAGACCAATGCCTACCAGTGCCAGACCAGATCATAGCCATTCATGCACTCGGCAAGACCTGAGCGCGAAATATGGCTCAAACCTTCGAGTAACTCAGCATTTTTTATTCCTCTGGCTTCAAGGTCTTCACTGATAACAAACACTTTGCAGCCCTTCTCAATCAGGGTTTCAATATCACCTACAATATCCGGCGGCTGGGTCTGGGGGTCTTTTCCAATAGCCAGCCCGCCGGCATCCTGCTCCAGCACACCGTAATTCACAGCATTTCCCTGCAACAAGATATCCAGACCGGCACCGGCTCCTTTGATCGCATGGCTGAGCCAGATAATCGTATCATCCTGCTCCTCAATGGTTGCCCGATAAGCCGTTTCAACAATACTTAATACGTTCATGGTGATTTCTCATCGGGTTGGAATGACAAGCGTGTTGTCCGACGCGCTGGCAAATTTCCACAGGTCTGCAGGGCTACCACGTCCGACACCTTCTACACACTCATCCATGCCTCTTTCATCAACACACAGGCCACAGTTAATCCATTCCAGACTGCCACCACTGGCTTCTGCCAGCTTTTGCAGGGCAATAACCCATTTATGCGACAACGGGTGATCTTCTTCTTCCACATCTCTGCCATGTACAGCATTCGCGTGCGGCCTTTGCCGGGCAAATGCCAACCCTACGGCACCTTCATAAGCAAAGACTTTCAGGTGGTGCCCTTGCCGGGCAGCGATATCCAGCAACCGGAATGCGGTGGTTGTTCTGGCATTTTCAAAAGGAGCATCCATCAATGCAAAGGTCAGGGTTTTCTTTTCAGACATATCAAATCCCCATAAAGAAAATAGTATTAATCAATGCCAGAGCACTTTTCGACCTTCGACCATCTGTTCTATGACAATCTCAAGGGAAGCAGCCATAACCCCTTCTGCCAGAGAGCCCGGATCTATGCCACGCTCCTGCAGAGAAAAATCATCAGCAAGAATTTCTACTCCCTGTCGTGACATATCTGTCAGTGCTTTGGACGCATCGCATGGACGGGCAGGAAGAACACCATTTTGCACCAATAGAAGGGTGACTTTTTTGCCACTCCTGACCAGATCTTCAGCCAATTGGTGATAGTGACTGCAACCACTGTCAAAGGGGTCACGGGATTCAATTAACAGATAATCGGACATACTGGCTCCCTTGATAAAAAGATCGTGTAGCACGTCTTTTCAACAGCCGCGAACCCCGTTCACCATTGATGAATTAGCACGGAGCCGAGGTAGACGACAATTATTACTTATAACCTGGGAAAAATATGATTTGGAAAAATCAATGCCAGAAGGATAGACAACAATTGAGCAAAGGAAGGAAAAATCAATCTGCAAATCGACGACTCTTGATACCCAGCACCTTGCCAAGACCTTCTCGACAAAGAGCCAGTTCAAGAGAGCTGCGAATTACCTGGGCATTATCCATGGTTAATATTTCTGCGAGAATCTCTCTGGCTTTTTGAATAGTGATGCGCCGCAGTGCCCATTTAACCTTGAGCAGGTTGGCAGCACTCATCGAGAGCATATCGACACCCATGGCAACCAGCAGAACAGCCGCCACAGGATCACCTGCAATTTCACCACAGATACTCACCGTCTTGCCTTCTTTGTGCGCATCTTCAACCACTTTCTGCAAAGCCTGAAGCACAGCCGGATGATAAGAATTGTAGAGATCAGCCACACGCGGATTGTTGCGATCGACCGCCAGCAGGTACTGGGTAAGGTCGTTGGAACCGATAGACAGGAAGTCCACCAGTTTTGCCAGCTCCCGAACCTGATAAACCGCAGCAGGCACTTCGATCATCACGCCAACCGGGGGCATAACAACCGGCAAACCTTCTGACAGAACTTCAGTATGGGCCCGGTGAATAAGATGCATCGCCTCTTCCACCTCAAACACACTGGTGATCATTGGCAGCATAATGCGCAGGTTATCCAACCCGACACTGGCCTTGAGCATGGCACGAACCTGCACCAGAAAAATTTCCGGATGATCCAGTGTGACCCGGATACCACGCCAGCCAAGGAACGGGTTGTCTTCTTCAATGGGGAAATAACTCAGGGACTTGTCACCACCAATATCCAGCGTACGCATAGTGACAGGTCTTGGGGCAAAAGCTTCCAGCTGGTGACGGTAAATTTTTTCCTGCTCCAGTTCACTGGGGAAGCGCTCCCGTAACAAGAACGGTACTTCTGTTCGATAAAGGCCAACACCTTCTGCGCCCCGATCCAGAGAACGAACCGTGTCGGTCATCAGGCCGGTGTTTACCCAGAGCGGAATCCGGTAGTCGTCCGGCGTCAGGCAAGGCAGACCACTGATGGTTTCGAGACCTTCCGTAAACTCCTGCTCCTCTTCGACGACGACCTGATAATGTTCCAGCAGCTCGGCAGAGGGGGTTGAATAAACCAGCCCGAGATTGCCGTCAACAATCAACTGATGACCCGATAACTTCAGGAAAGGCAGGTCAACGGCACCCATCACCGTGGGTATGCCCATGGCACGGGCAAGAATCGCAGCGTGGGAATTGCCCGAACCCTGCACCGAAACAAGACCTGTCAACTGCTCACGGGGAACGTCGGCCAGCATAACCGGTGTCAGCTCTTCACTGACCAGAATCGTATTGTCCGGATAACAGATGTTGTTTTTGTTTTCTTTCTGAAGATAAGACAACACCCGTCGGCCAAGGTCTTTAACATCCGCAGCCCGCTCGCGCAGATAGGCATCTTCCATCTTTTCAAAGTTGCGAACATGCTCATCAATCACAGTACGCAAGGCACCGGGAGCCCAGCTGCCGGCACGAACCTGATTGCGAATTTCCAGCCCGAGTGCGTTGTCATCCAGCATGCGGAGATACACATCAAACAAAGCCTGCTCTTCAACCGGAAGCAGATCCGAGAGCTTATCAGCCGTTTCCTTCATCTCTGAGCGAACAGCTTCCAGCGCCTTGCCCAGCAAAGCCAGTTCGGCATCCAGATCGTCGTGTTGTCGATCCGGTACAGCCCCGAGATCCGCCGGAGGCACCACAACCACGGCTTCACCAATAGCCACACCGGTGGCTCCGGCAGTCCCCTGAAAACGGGCGGTTTTTCTGGGATTATTGGGTGTGACGTGCAGAGAGCCTGTCGCTTCGGCATGGGCTATAACCCCTGCCAACTGGGCAGACATCGTGACAAGAAAGGCTTCTTCGTGTTCATCAAAACGACGACGTTCTTTTTGCTGAACGACCATAACACCAAGAATCTGGCGGTGATGAATAATCGGCACCCCGAGAAACGAGTGGTAACGTTCCTCACCGGTTTCTTTGATGTAGTGAAATTTGGGATGTGTGGCAGCATCCTCAATATTGATGGGTTCTTCCCGCAGCCCGACCTGCCCCACCAATCCTTCTGACTGAGTCATTTTGGCAACGCCCACGGCAGAAGGATTGAGTCCTTCGGTAGCGCTCAGGGTGTATTCGCTCTGCTCAAGGTCAAACAGATAAACAGAACAGACGTCAGTGTGCATGCTGTCGCGAACCCGTTGCACAATAATCTGCAACGCAGCCCTGAGGTCAGAAGCAGCACTGACTTCCTGAACAATTGTGCGCAGGGTATTCAACATAGTCGCCTGCTCTCAACCTCCGGCTAAAATTCCTTTATCGGCTCATCTGCCATAGCGCATTTGCTATCAGTCACCTGTGACAAGCAGTTTCAGTGCTCTCAGCTTCCACCACTCTGCAAACGTCCAATCCTTGGAGCCAGCTCCCGCAAGGCTCGCCGATACACTTCCCGCTTGAAGGATACTACCTGCCCAAGGGGGTACCAATAACTGACCCAACGCCATCCGTCGAATTCGGGGGACGGCGTATGATCCACGCTGACACGGTCATCACCTGTGAGCAACTTCAGCAGAAACCACTTCTGTTTTTGTCCAATACAGAGTGGGTACTGCTCCCTGCGTACAAGACGTCGAGGCAATCGATAACGCAACCATCCCCGGGTACAGGCCAGAATTTCTACATCTTCCGGCTGAAGACCGATTTCTTCATAGAGTTCCCGGTACATGGCTTCTTCCGGAGATTCTCCATCATTGATCCCCCCCTGGGGGAATTGCCATGCGTCCTGTCTTATACGCCGCGCCCAAAGAACCTGACCGTGTTGATTTGCGAGGATAATACCGACGTTAGGTCTGAATCCATCTGAATCAATCACGCCTGCGGCTACCTAAAATGTTTCTTATACCGCATTGTTTCACAAACGGCGCAAACACAGCAACGAAGATGCCAATTTAGTTGGACTAATATTGATCTGCCTCTGAAAAGAGACAGGTTAGTCCTTACCTCGTGATTTATCTGCCTTCACAACCTCAACATTTTCTTTAAAAGACTGACATCAGTCCTAATTTTGTAACGCTGATGGCGTACACTGTTCCAGTCAGAGCTGCGTTCCTATTTACGGATATGCAGTTTTACGGATATGCAGTTATAAAAATGCTTTAAAACGTGGAGTTTAGCAGGAGGTTTTGTGGCTCTCGCAATTTTTGATCTTGATAACACCCTGATTGCTGGTGACAGTGATTACCTGTGGGGGAAATTCATGTGCGAGCAGAAGCTGGTTGATGTGGAGACTTTCCGCAGGGGCAATGACCACTTCTACGAGCAATATGAGCAAGGCACCATGAATATTCACGAGTATCTGGGTTTTGCACTGGAGCCACTGACCCGGTACAGCATGGAAGAACTAAAACACTACCATGACCTGTTCATGACAGAACAGATTCGCCCCATTATGCTGGAAAAAGCACGGACACTGCTGCAAAAGCACCGAGATCAGGGCGACCACCTGATGATTATTACAGCCACCAGCCGCTTTGTCACCGAGCCTATTGCCCGTGAGTTCGGGGTCGATACTCTTCTGGCTATTGAAGCGGAAATAAAAGACAACCGTTATACCGGTAACGTCGTTGGTACCCCCACCTTTCAGGGTGGCAAAGTGATACGTTTGCAGGAGTGGCTAACAGATAATCCCGGGTTCAGTCTGGAGGGAAGCTATTTCTACAGTGACTCCAAAAATGATTTGCCTCTGTTGCAGACAGTGGATTACCCCTTTGCCGTGAACCCTGATCCGGAACTTGAGCGGGTGGCCCGCAAAAAAAACTGGACGGTGCTTAATTTGCGCTAATCTTGGCTGATCCATCCACCCCTGAAGGCCAATGTCAGGCAGGGTATTGTTAGAAGTAAAAAGCGTTGGAGGTAAAACCCGTATGAACAGGGCTGATTTCTATGGACTGATGGAAGGGAAGTCTGACTTAGATTACGAAATTTATTTAAACACTCATACACTTCTGACTGCCCAGAAATCCTTTGACGCGCTGTGCAATCAGGATGAGCTAATGTTCCAGATCGTCCATCAGGTTGAAGAGCTGTGGATGAAACTGATTGCCTACTCGCTTCTGAATATCAATGAATACATTGAGCAAACAGAAACCTTCAGGGTATTGACACTGTTCGGGAGAGTCAGCCGTATTCTCCGGCTGATGACCCAACAGCTGGATGTGCTGGAAACCATGTCTCCCAAAGAGTATCAGCAAATCCGGCTGCAGCTCGGTAACGGCAGCGGACAGGAGTCACCCGGGTTTCGCACTCTTTTGAAAATGCCTGAACATCTGTGGAAGAGCTATAAAGAACAGTATCTCGACAAGCGGGGATTGAGTGTAGAAACCGTATACAATTCAGAATACGCTCACGACGATGCCTATGTAATAGCAGAAGCCTTGACTGAATTTGATGAATTATTTCAAACCTTCCGTATTCATCACCTGCTACTGATCCAGCGTTCCATTGGGGGCAACGCCAAATCTCTCAAAGGCCGCTCCGTCACCCTTCTTGAGCAGGGAGCCAGGCACCACTTCTTTCCCGAACTCTGGGAAATTCGTTCCAGAATGACCGATGAATGGGGCGGCGAATACGGTGTAAAGCGAGATAAAATCCAGAGCGAACCAAAAGGGTAATACATGATACCGGGCTACCCAAAGGAGACCTTCTTCGTACCCGATGGAATATATCTGCTCAGCCATTCCGTTGGCTGCCTTCCCGTTAGCACTGAAAAACACCTGTCGGATTCCTTTTTTCGCCCCTGGGCAAACTCCGGCGGTCATGCCTGGACAAACTGGCTGGATAATATCAACGCATTTACTCAAGCTCTGGCGCAACTCTTCAATAGCAATGCACAGAATTTTTGTCCTCAGGTTAATTTATCCAGCGCACTCACCAAGATACTTTTCTCGTTACCCACACCCACTCATCGAAACAAAGTGGTTTTTTCTGCCAGAGACTTTCCATCCATAGGCACCGTTCTTCAGAAGTATTGTAAAACTCTGGAACTTGAACCCGTCATGATTCCACAGGACAGGAATCTTGCCGACCCGCAAACCTGGAGTGACTTTCTGGATGAAGAGGTTTCCATCGCCCTGATAACCCACGTTGTCTCTAACACCGGTCAAAAGCTGCCGATCAGGGACATCGTTCAACTCTGCCGTGACCGAACCATTACATCGATCGTTGACATCGCCCAGTCGGCTGGAATTATTCCCGTTGACCTGTCTCACTGGCAGGCGGACTTCGTTATAGGTTCATGCGTGAAGTGGCTTTGCGGAGGGCCCGGTGCCGGTTATTTATGGGTCAGCGACAACAATATTCATGAATGTCAGCCGGACGATATTGGCTGGTTCTCTCACAAAGACCCGATGTCACTGACTATGAATAATTTTGAATATGCTCCTGACGCCAGACGTTTTACAGGCGGCACGCCTTCAGTTATTCCTTTCACGCTGGCGACAGAAAGCATCAAACTGATGCACTCTGCAGGCATTGAGCACATTCACTCACATAACAAGAAGTTGCTGAGCCGGCTGGCATCCCAGTTAAACGTTAACTCGCCCTGTCAACCAAACGAGCGCGGAGGCACCTTTGTGGTCTCTTTCAGCAATAATCAAAAGGCTCTGCAAACATTAACGAGTGCGGGCGTGCACTGCGACCTGCGCAGCGAAGGGTTGAGGCTTTCGCCCCACCTCTACAACTCGGCCAGCGATATAGACACGCTGGCTGAGTTGATAAACCCGCTGTTGGGCAAACGGCGGTAAGCGCTTATCGTTAAACGCGGGTAATGCGGGCGGTCATGGCCTTAATGTATTCCGTTTCCGGAATCGCAGGCAGGATTGGATGATCAGGTCCCTGATGACCCTGTTCAATAATCTGCAAAGTACGTTCGATATGACGGCTGCCTGCACGCAGAGCATCCAGCATACTGTCACGTTGCAGGTGCATGGAGCAGGAACAAGCGACCAGAATGCCGTCTTTACCCAGCAGTCGCATCGCCATTTCATTGATTCTGCGATAAGCCAGCTCACCGGCTTTGACATCTTTGCGTCGTTTAATAAAAGCAGGCGGATCAACAATGATCACATCAAACTGTTCACCTTCCGCTTTTAGTTGCTTCAGGGCTTCAAAAGCATCGCCCTGCATGGTGCCCACCTTGTCCTGTAAACCGTTCAGCTCTGCATTACGGTGCACCAGATCAACAGCCTTTTCGGAAGCGTCCACACAAATGACTTCCTCTGCACCAAACGCTGCGCACTGAACACCCCAGCCACCCACGTAGCTGAACACATCCAGAACCCGCTTGCCTTTTACATAATGACGCAGGCGATCACGATTCAGGCGATGATCGTAGAACCAGCCGGTTTTCTGCCCTTTCATCACAGGCGCCAGAAAACGCACACCGTTCTCTTCCAGCTCAACTTCATCAGCCACTTCGCCGTGAGCCACTTCGATGTATTCCGGCAGGTTTTCCAACTTGCGGGAAGTGCCATCGTTCTTCAGCAATACACCCGTTGGCTTCAGCACCTGCACCAGTGCTTCCACGATCTGGTCTTTTACCGCTTCCATACCGGCTGTGGAAATCTGTACCACCAGCACATCGCCAAAACGATCCACCACCAGACCGGGCAGGCTGTCGCTGTCACCAAAAATCAGTCGGTAATAAGGCTTGTCAAACAGACGCTCGCGCAGACTCAGGGCCACTTTGACCCGATGTACCAGCAGGGATTTGTCGAGCATGTATTTGGCATCACGGCTGACCAGACGGGCACAGATCAGCGTGTTTGGATTCACATACCCCGTACCAATGGCTTTACCAGCAGCATTTTCAATAGCCACCAGCTCACCCGTTTCAAAGCCTTTCAGTGGCGTTGCTTTGGTGTCCACTTCGTTGCTGTAAATCCACAAATGACCGGCTTTCAGACGGCGGTCAGCCCGGTCTTTCAACCTCAGTGCTTTATGAGTCATAAAGAAATATGCCCGATGGGTAATGAGTAATGGATGCGCATTATACAGATTCAAAGGTTCTGGACATCACGATCTTCTCCACACCGCTGATGTTATCCACATACTCTCTTTTTCTGACGTAGCCACGGTCTTCATAAAACTGAATGGTTTTAATATCCGGACCAAGGCACTCCACCTCTATGGATTCACAGAGCTGAGCTACCTCTTCTTCCGCATTGTCCATCAGCATCTGACCAATCCCCTGCTGGCGCATCGTCTGTGAAACCCAGACGATATCAATGTGATTGCCCTGAAGCGCAAGCATGCCAACAAGATCTGGTCCGGCAACCGCTACCAGCATTTGTGGCCAGATGCCGCGCACGTATTTTTCAATATCCCCGCCTTCAGACCATGGATGCAATTGCTCAGCCTCAACCAATTCTCCGTAACTGGACAGAAGCGACTCTTTACAAAGCTCAATCAGAGGCCTTATATCAATTTCCCGGGCTTTACGAATCTGTGTTTTATGGACAATAGGACTGCTCACTGGCCTGCCCCCTGTTAACTTCATGGGTGTGCTGGATATGTTGGGTTGCAAGCCGGAATATTCAAGCGGCCTACTTTCAGCCAGAAGTATTAAGGAGAAATCCACCGCAGGATCGGTAAAAACCCATCAATTCATCCAATAAATCTCATAAAGATTAGAGATTTACGGATAGGTTAGGACTCTATTCATCTTTAGTCTGCTATTTACTGTACTGAAGACAGGAGTATTACCCATGTCCAGTGATAGCCATAACAAAGAAAAACAGCTGATGGATACCTACCAGAAATCCCTTGCCCGGCTGTTAATCCAATACAACGACCTACCCGACAGTCAGCCTCTGCGCGAGCTGGTTGCCGCAGCCCAGTCCGGTTTTACCCAAGGTGCCAATGAGTTTGTTGACCAGGCATTGCAGTCGATTGAGCCCGGGGAAATGAAAGACTACCTGCGCACCTACCCACTGGCTCAGATTCTTATGGGTATCATTAAATTTCATGAGCTGAACCATGACACTCAGGTTATCCGGAATGTTGTAGAAACGCTGCTGGATAGTATCGAAGAGCAAGACAGAAACATCACGCTGCATTAAACTTCTGGTTATGAACATAACCAAACAACACCAATATACTCTGGCCAGCGAAGGCTATATTGTTCTACCCGAAATCATACCCCGGCAGCTTTGTAACGATGTGATAGACGTGATCACGTCGTTTACCGGGGCTAACCTGAGCAAGCCTGACAGCTGGTATGACAAAGAGCTGGGTCACAATGGTATTGTCCCTGTTCATCAGCATCAGGCGATCTGGAATGTACGACAGCAACCTGCCATCCATCAGGCATTTGCCAAACTTCTTGCCAGTGAAAAACTCTGGGTCAGACTGGATCGGCTTTCCTTTAAACCGCCACAACAGCAACCCGAAGCGTTTGACAAGCGCAACATCCATCTTGACTTTCCTTACCAGAAAATCACCTCTCTGCGTTTACAGGGGATTCTCTACCTGACAGATACAGCGGAAAATCAGGGGGCATTCTGTTGTGTGCCTGAACTCTTCAAACAGCCGGACGTACTGAAGAAAAAAGAAGACCTCTGGTTCACCGAAGAGGAGCTGGAAGGCTATGAAATCAAAAACATTGCCGCCAAAGCGGGCAGTCTGGTTATCTGGGACTCCCGCCTTCCTCACTCTGGCAACACGAATACATCGGACCAGCCAAGACTGGCCCAGTACATTTCAATGTGTCCGGAAGACTCGGAAGAGAGTCGTGCCAGCCGAATCGCATTATGGCAGGCAAAGCGGGCTCCCGAGAAATGGCGGAATATGCCCTATCAGAAAGACCCTGAAGAAGGGGAAGTCGCTGAACTGACAGAGCTTGGACAAAAACTGTTAGGGCTGACTCGCTGGTAAACGGTCGTCGTCTTCTGAAAATTCATGGCGGTTGAATCGTTCCACGCCGCCAATCCATGTCTGATCCACATGAATCTGGTCAAGACTGTTCTGGTGTGCCAGAGGATTGTCAGACAGCACCAGAAAATCTGCCTGCTTGCCCGCTTCAATGGATCCCGTTAGCTGATCCACTTTCAGTTCTTTTGCTGCATCAATAGTGAAACGCCTGAGCAATAGCATGATGTGCTGAGACTGGCTATTTTTATCAGCCGACTGTCCTTCGGTTTGAGCCATCGAATCGCTGATGGTTTTCAGAGGTTCTACAAAGTCACTGGTATAGGCTTTATGGTTTTTCTGGATAAAGACACGCTGGGGAATCAGGCCAATCTTCGACAACAGCTCCAGAGGTTTATTGTCAGCCTGACGAGGCAGGGCAGCACGAACACTGGTGACACCCTGTACCAGATAGTTCTGTACGTTATAACTTAGCGTACCCAGACCATCGGCAAACGAGATATTCATTTTGCTACTAAAAAAATGCCCCTGAGTATCAATAAAGCCGGGTATCAACGCTTTACCTTCCAAATCGACAACATGAGCATCTTCGGCCTTTTTACGCAGCGCCTCTTCAGTTCCGGTTGCCACAATCCGATCGTTATCAATCAGAGCCGCTTCAGCCAACGTGTCGTAATCGTCCATGGTAAAAACCACGCCATTCACGAACAGTTGTTTGCCGGCCGTAGACGGATTGAGGTAAAACCAGAGGTAAACCGAGGTCGCCAGCACAAACACAAATGCAACCACTATGGATACGATAAAGTAGCGAAGGATCTTCATAATCAGTCAACAGTTGTTATTCTTTCAGCAGCTTCACTACTGACTCGGTTAGAGAGCTGACAGCCTGCCAGTAGCGGGCACTTTCTTTAGTCTCGGCAGAAACTGTCTCAGCCAGAGGCATGAGCGCCTGATGCAGCTCATCCGGTAGAACCGCTTTGCGTTCAGGTGCTGTGACTTCAGGGTAGCATCGACGATAAAAACGCGGCCAGTCAAATAGCATTCCCGGATCAACCTTGCCGCGAAAACCGGCAATGTGTTCATGCCCCACTACCCTTTCAGGATCAGCCAGCCGGGGATAATGTTGCTTAAGCGTTTGCACCACATGTTGCAAAGCGTCGTACTGGGCATCTGTATACGAGAACAGATTACCGTTCAGGTTCACCAGCTCGATGCCTACCGAGTGATCGTTAAACGCTTTTTTGTCGCCGTAATAACTGACACCGGCATGCCAGGCTCGCCATGCCTTCCCTTCCAGACATTTGACCAGTTCATAAATGGCACCGTCCGTATCAATCACCAGATGGGCAGAAACGCCGTTGTCACGATGCATGAAAATATCAAGAGTGCCCTGCAAATCCACAGCCGTGTAATGCAGAACAACGTGCTCAACAACAATCTCGGTTTGGTCACAGTTAGGGCTGGTCAGTCGATAGACGTTCATAGGCAATCTCTGGTGCTGATCTTTTAAACCTATCACCAAACCATCTACATCTAAACTATCTGCATCTAAATCCTGCTGCCTGTCGCTTCTACTCTCTGAAGTCGTTACTATCCAGAGTCATTACTATCCAGACCAGATCACTCATTCAGGAGTTTAATGATGGCGAAAGGTTTGCAGAAACATCAGGAACGGGTTGATGCCCTGAATCGTCTGGGTAAAGACCTTGCCCGACGCGCCAGTTCAAAATGCGAGTTGTGCGAGGCTGCCGGTGTGCCACTGAAAACCCATGAAGTAGCCCCTGTTCCGGCAGAACCTGATATCGACCATTGCCTGATGGTGTGTGAAACCTGTCAGGAACAGCTGGGCTATCTGGACGGCAAGCCCAAACGAATACAAGCCGATCACTGGCGCTGTCTGGGCAAAACCATCTGGAGCTCACTGCCCGCCGCCCAGGTGGTTTCCCTGCGCGTATTGCGCCAGTTGGAAAACGACTACCCATGGGTGGGCGAAATACTGGAACACGCTTATCTGGATGCAGAAGTTGAGGAATGGGCTAATAACCCCTGAATCAACCTTTACTCCAGACCAACAAACGATTGTTGGCAGGCATCGCCACATCTTCCAGCAGCATCAAGCCATTATGACCGGCCTGCTGCTGGATCGCTTCAAAATCCCTGATTCCGCGATGAGGCTCCATCTCTTTGAGATGCCGGTCAAACGCTGCATTGCTGTCACTGGTAAACTGGCCCTGATAATTAAACGGGCCATACAAGGCAAACCGTCCTCCTTCTGTCAGCCACTTTCCAACCCCTTCAAACATTTTCACAACCGACTCCCAGGGCATGATGTGTGACGTATTGGCTGAAAACACATAGTCAATGCCATCAACCGGCCATGTATCGCTGCTCACATCCAGCTCAAAGGGGAGTTTGAGATTGGTCAGGCCCGCTTCCGATATCCATTGCCGGATACCCGGATGGTTGTCAGGCAAATCCGATGTCTGCCAGACAAGATGAGGCAAATGCTGTGCAAAACAAACCGCGTGCTGACCGGTTCCGGAGCCTATTTCCAGTACTTTGCCTGACTCGGTAAAGAAGTGTTCGAGCACTTTCAGGATAGGTCTTTTATTGTTTTCACAGGCTTGGGAAAAAGGTTTATTCATTGGAGCCTCTCTGCCGATAGCTAAAGCTGATAGTGACAACAATACCAGTAAAGCTCCGGAAAAAATCATGGAAGATTATAACGGCCCTCCCTCTCTGATGATGGCGTCTCTATACATACCGGATGAAACTACAGGCTCTATCCGTCAACAAGAAGCAACTTTTGAAGGCTATTCTATACGGGCACATAACCCGGAAGAAGCTGGATTGTTATCAGAAGTACAGGTAGGGGAGTTCGAAGATCCGCTAAACGATTGCCCAATCGCTACCCGGGAAGTCGCTGAAGCTAATGGAATACAGCCCCGATGGTTGTTTGAAAGCCCTGAGTATAATGAGGTTTTGGATTTAGCTTCTCAATACAATAAGTTTCCCAGAGCAATGACTGAGGCTCGAATGGAAAAACTTGCTGTACTGAAACAGCTTGAAGTTGCAGCAGACAAGTACCTTGAAAATTCAGACAATGAGAACAAAAAAGCATTCGTGCAAACTTCAATCAGAGATAAAATTAATGAGGAAAGACGATTAATTTTTGGGCTTGATCACCCTTATGGAAAAATATATCAGCCTGAGAATGAAAAAGAATCCAAAGAAAATTTTGCTCATGGTAATTCAGCCTCTATTGCTCTGGTCACTTATCAGGGAGAAAAGCCTGAAGACCCTCCATTTAAAGCCGTCTTCAAAGCCTCTGAACCTACAGAAATAAAAGCAGAAGCAGCAAAAACATTTGGTATTACAGGCGACTCTGAATCAGCCAAACTGATTCACCGAGCGGTGTTTTTTTATGAGCTGGACCTCCTGACCGGGATGAAACTCACTCCCCCCACATTCTATGCCATTCACAATGGACAGCCCGGCTCTTGTCAGGAGTTTGTTGAAGGCGTTCATGTCACAACCAGAAAGCACGTTCCTGAAGCCACCCATAAAGACTATATGGTAGATCTTGTACCCCAGATTGTAAGAGGAGAAGGGCTTGAAGAAGGTAATGGATTCAAGGTGAGTGATGAGTCAGGGCTTGATCCACTCACGCTTCCTGAAATGAGCGATCAGGAAATCAAGGATCTGTTCACAGCCCAAAAAATCCAGCTGACGAAAGAGCAGGTGGTCGATATCCCTCCTCTTGACCTGAGGCACCCCAAAACACAGAAAGCGCTTGCTGATGCCCAACTGCTTGATCACTTGGCAGGCAGTATCGACAGGAACATGAGTAATATCTTTTTTGTAAAAAAAACCGACGAAGAAGATGAACCTTATTACGATGTGCGTTTAATTGATAACGACCTGTGCTTAGCACCCGGTAATGTTCATGACAATGAAGAAGCGCATTCCTGGAAGAACCCCTATCGCATCAACATGTCCGGCAGAGTACCCAATTTTATTGACAGAGAAACCGCTGAAAGACTGAAACGCTTGACCTTTCATGAGGTATTTGAGCTGCTTCAGACCCACCAGCTGGGAAGAGCCGACGAAATAGCTTCACAGAGAGAACGCCTGAGTAAATCTATATCAGCGATAAAGGCAGCCCTGAAATCACCAGATAACAGGGCGCAGGTGACTTACCGATCTACCGCTAAATTATCTTTCGAAATGGATGGTAAAAAAGATGAAGCGACTGATGTGGTCGAAACTCACGAAGATATTGTTATTGTCGATGAGTGGGATGAGAATACTTATCGGCAAACCCTGACTAATAAAGCCAGCTATCTCTATAAAGCCAATGACTGCCGGATATCCGAGTTGGGATTGATGATCAATAGTAATCCTGAAAAAGCCGCCGAAGTCTGGGTAAACCAGTTTCATCTGTTTGGTGCTCAACAAATGGTACAAGCTTATGGCGATGATCGGGCTATCTTTCCTAAACTCGACTATTTTCGGCCTTACTATCAGGATAAAATCGTTCTTAAAAATGCTACCGATATCAAACGAGCCTGCGATTTCACCCACCATCTGGTCAAGCATCCCAGACAAAAACTTACCGACCTTGAGCAAAGGGAAAAATCAGACCACCTGCTCCCCATGATGCTGGGAAATAAAGCCACCGGCAAAGATATCGGTAAGGCCTTGCACTGGTGTAAAGAAAGCAAATTACTCAGTGCAAACACCCTGATGACCTTACTTCCTCAAGCCACCAGAATGGCTGAAGTTACTCCCGCCCATCAACAGAAGCTATCTAAACCCTTCATGACCAAATTCAAATTTATGAAAGAGGATGATAACTTTCCGACAACTCAGAAAACAATTGCTCTGTCTCAGTGCTTTGATTCATTGAGTAGAGATCGAGAGGCCATTGATATGCTGGTCTTTTACAGCTCACTGAATGCTCAAACAATACCGTTCTATATGGCAAAAAATAAAACACTGAATGTCCCAGACTGGGAAGAATTCAGACACGCCATGAAATTCATCACTCCCGAAAACCTGAAAGCCATACGGGATGAAAGCAAATCAAAACGTGAAGGTAAAATTAAGGAAGTCTGCTTTCCAGATGAAACAGGATTCAACCAGGAGAACATCAAAGCAGTCACAAAATTACTCACCCTTCACTTTAATGCCACTGAGCCCCTTAACCGCTAGTATGCCATTCAGTCAGAACTATTTTGCTCCTGCTGACTCAAATAGGCAGAAAGAGCCTTTTGTCGTTTGTGTCCTTCAACAATCTGTTTCTGAAGCTGACTGCGTTCCTGCTGACAGGTCTGAATAATTTCCTTATACAGTTGCTGCAAATCATCCAGTAGCTTCTGACTCTTTCTCGTCAACGCCACTTTACTGTCAGCCACCTCACTAATCACCTCTCTGGCCGCAGTTTCCAGACCCGCCAGCACTTGCCAGTCTTGTTTCTGATGAGCTTTGGACAAATCCAGGTAGCTCTGTTTCAGCTTTTGCTCGATATCCGAAGCGTTCATTGTCGGCTCCTGAAAAGCGATGGTTGCTTCATCCATTATTATCGTTTGGCGATGAATATTGTTTACGCCAGAGCGACTACCGGCCGCCTTGTTATTAACGAGTGGTCGTTTTATAGTCGAATAACAGCCGTTTATACCCATTGGATTTGGAGATGTGGGTAGGCGGCAATCGAACGAAGCCCCGTTATCTCCACGGATGGAGTGTATGCTGAGCAACGCAGGGAGCGTTGCCAGTGAGCCTACGAATAGTAGGTGATCGGGGTGAGCGCGAGCAGCCAACACCCCCACATCTTCAAAGGCTATGGGTATATCAAGGAACAGGAAATGGCTATTAGATACTACACTCTGCTTCCCTGCCTGCTTGTTACTCAAGTGTTTGCAGAAGAACAAAATCCCGGTATAGAAGACCTGAGCCTGATGCAGGTCGTTATGCCCCTGTTGCTGGTTATTGTGCTGATTTTTGTGCTGGCCTGGCTGGTTAAGAAAATGAACCCCGGCACCCCGACACTGGGACAAGGCATTACTGTCATAGCCAGTGCACCGGTTTCAAGTCAGGCGCGCGTTTGTCTGATTCGGGTAGGCGATAAAGATATTCTTGTTGGCGTGACCAGCCATCAGGTGACACCCATCCATACTTTTGAGGAATCACCGGTTCCAGCAGCTGAAGCTGAAAATCCACAGGATTTTGCCCACCAATTCAAACGCATGCTGAAAGGTAGCCGGAAGGAACAACATAAAGAAGGGTAAAACACTTCGGTGAATAACTCTACACCCTGTACAAACCGCCTGAACAAGGCTTTTCAGCCATTGTTCATCAGGTTATCCAACGAGTTATCCACAACCTCTTAAGGGATTATTGCTCCATCATTTTTCCCACCAGCATAATCATGGTCAACTCTGTTGTGCAGATTTTCTGTAGCTCCTGCTGGGTCTCCAGAGTCATCTCGGACAACTTCTTATTCTGCACGCTCTGGTCGTGCCACTTCCCCTGTTCCATATCATCGGGATAACTGTTCAACAGCTTCTGGTGCAGACCATCCTGCTTATTACAAAGAACATTCAACATCACTATCAGCACAGGAGGCACGTCCCCTGACAGGGTTCTCAGGTTAATATAAGTCCAGTACAGCCGGGCAATTCTTCGGGTGCTGTCACGCAGACAAAGTAGACACAGGTAAGCTTCTTCTTGATGGCTCATGCGGTTGTCCTTTTGTTTGGGAAGCTTGTTAAGTATTGAAATGACTAATACTCAAGTCGCTTCTATTCCATGGCCCGGAGAATGACCTGACCCGAAAAATCAGGCTGGTTATTCCACTCTAACACGGCCTTTCAAAAGATGAACAACATCGATCAGAAAAACTTATCCACTTATTCACAAAATAACCGGTTAACCCTCTGAATGACCTGTGGATAATGTTTCTGACAGTGCTTTCCAGAGCGCTCGCGTAACAACTGTTTAAAATTCATACAGAATTCAACACAGCCATTGGAGACTGCCGTACAACGCGCCGAACCCCCAGCCAACCAGCCAGGCCAATCAGCCCACCACCTGCCAGAGGCAAAACAATCCACAGCCACACAGCTGGCTGCCAGCTCATTCTGAACACATACCTCTGCAGCCACCAGTTACATAACTCCGTTCCTGCGACCGCAATCAGACCCGAAAGAAATCCCAATACAACAAACTCACCCACCTGCAGTCGCAATAGTTGCTGCCGGGTTCCGCCAAGAGAACGAATCAGGGCGCCTTCGTGCAGGCGTGCATCCAGACTGGACTCAATAGCCGATGCCGTCACTAGCAACCCTGCCAGCAACAAAGCAAACAGCATACCTTCAACAGCCAGTATTGATTGCCGAACCATTCCCTGCACCTGACTGATAATGGCGTCCAGATCCAGCAACGTTACTGTTGGAAAGCCACGCACAAACTCATTCAACAACAGTCGTTTTTGTGGTGGCAAATAAAAACTGCTCAACCAGCTGGCTGGTAATCCTGCCAACGTACTTTCCGGAAACATCATATAAAAATTCGGCTGAAAGGATTCCCAGTCAGCCCTGCGCAGGCTGGTGATGGTAGCGTTCACCTCCCGGCCAGAAATAGCGAAAGTCAGCCTGTCACCCAGCTTAACCCCAAGGTGCTCAACAATACTCATTTCCACTGACAGTTCAGACTCACCGTTTTTCTGCCACCACTGACCGTCAACCAACTGATTGCTTTCTGGAAATTCATTGGCCCAGGTCAGACTCAACTCACGGTTCAGCGAGTTGTGGCTACGCTGCTCTTCTGACACGGCTTCTTTTGCAGGTATTCCATTGATGTGTGTTAAGCGCCCACGAACAATAGGGTAAAGTCTGCTGCGCTCGACCTGATGCTCTTCCAAAAAGCGACGGAAACCATCAATCTCCGAAGGTTGAACATTCAGCGCAAAATAATTCGGCGTACCTTCCGGCAACTGCTGCTGCCAACGTTCCAGCAAATCAGTACGCAGCAGAAGCACAATGGCCATCGACATAAAAATCAGGGAAAACGCCAGCAGTTGTGCAGTGGTCTGCCCCTGCTCCTGTGACAAACGCTTCAGCCCCAAACGCCATTGCAACGGCAAAGAATGACTACGCAGCCGTTGGTGCACAAAGCTCAGGACAATCCTTACAGAAAAAGTAATCAGAGCCAGAACCATTGTTCCTGCCAATGTGATGCCGATTGTCATCATCAGCTGCCCCGTGTGATACCAGAGCAACGCAATCATAGCTGCCAGAGACAGTCCGTAAACCAGCCAGGCTCTCACTGGTGCTGGCATCAAGTCACGGCGAAGCACGCGCAAAGGAGTTACCTCCTGCAAACGAAGCAGAGGCGCAAATCCAAAGCCAATAAGCGTGATTACCCCCGTAGCACCACCCACCAGCATGGGCATGAAACTCGCTTCAGGTAACCAGGCTGGCAGAACGCCTTTCAACAACAATAAAACACCAGCCTGCATCAGCCAGCCCAGAGCAACACCGGGAATCGCCACCAGCAACGCCACCAGCACCAGCTCTCCAGTGAGAATCTGCATCGACAGCTTTTGTGTTGCTCCCAGACAACGCATGACAGCAATGGCATCAAAGCGTCGTTCAGCAAAACGTCTGCTGGACATGGCCACCGCAACCCCTGCCAACAAAAGAGCTGCCAGACTGCCCAATCCTAAAAACTGCCTTAGTCGTACGACAGAATTTCTTAAATCCTGCCGGTTGTCTTCTGCCAGCGTTAACCGCTCGCTGTTGTTTAGTAAAGGCTTAACCTGCTTTTGAAAGGCTTTCAGATCACGGCTTTTACCGGCAATCAGGGTTTTCCAGCTGACACGGCTACCGGGTTGAATCACATTAGTGGCTGGCACATCCGCAAGGTTAAACATCAATCGGGGAGCAAGGCTGTAAAAATTCCCTCCGCGATCCATTTCCAGCGTAATCGTCCGGGTAATCTTCAGGGTGGTTTCACCGACATCCACCGAATCGCCAATCTCAACACCTAACAGAGAAAACAGCCTTGGCTCCAGCCAGGCTTCGCCGGGCGCAGGAATTCCCGACGCTCTTCGATCTTCAGCAAATGGCTGATCAGCAATGCGCATATGCCCACGCAGCGGATAACCATCCGGGACAGCCTTGGCTGCCACCATTTGCATTTGTTCTCCAGCCAGCACAACCGTTGGAAACTCCAGTATCCGAAGCTGTTGCACAGGCTGGACATCCAACACTGCCTGCGCTTTTTCAGACAACGGGCTGGAGCTGCGAATCATCATATCCGCGCCCATGACTTCCGCCACTTGTCGTCCAAGAGCCAACTGCAGTCGTTCACTGAAAATGGCGATGGCTGTGCTGACACTGACCGCCATTAATAGCGATAAGACCAGCAACCACAATTCACCCGAACGCCAGTCACGCAATAAAAACCGGAGAGACAGCCAAGTCGCTTTCATGCCGTCACCCCAACTTTACGCTGCTCCTCAACAATCACCCCTTGGGTTAAACGAAGCACCCGATCGCAACGGGAAGCCAGCCCCATATCATGAGTCACCAGCACCAGAGTCGCCCCCCGTTCCCGGTTCACTTCAAATAACAGCTGAATAATGCTCTCACCGGTTTTTTCATCGAGATTCCCCGTGGGTTCATCGGCAAACAAAATATCCGGATAACCTGCAAAAGCTCTGGCAATGGCGACTCGTTGCTGTTCGCCTCCTGACAGCTGTCTTGGGTAATGGTCCAGCCGCTCACTCAAACCAACCCGCTGCAAAATTGCACGACTGCTCTCAACCACCTTTTCGCTCCCCGACAACTCCAGTGGCAGCATGACATTTTCCAAGGCTGTCAGGTTGGGTAATAGCTGAAATGATTGAAAAACAAAGCCCGTATGTCTGGCCCGTACTTTTGCCCGCTGATCTTCATCCAGCGTATCAAGACGATTTCCGGCCAGATGAACCTCTCCGCCTGTTGGCAAATCCAGACCGGCCAGAATACCCAACAAGGTTGATTTTCCTGAACCGGAAGCACCGACAATAGCAACGGACTCACCAGACTTGATCTGAAGGTCAAGTCCGGACAGTATGGTGAGAGAACCACTCTGGGCAACAACCTGTTTTTCCAGAGCCTTGGCCATAACAGCTGTCGTATGAGGATTCGTCAGGGAGGATGCGTTTTTGTTTTTAGTCATTCGTCGTTTAGCAACCAGTGTTATCGTTTTGTTCGCCCTTGTCGCACAAGCGGCTTTTGCTTCTCCCGTCAGCCAGAAAACCATTCTGGTGTACGGAGACAGCCTGAGTGCCGCTTATGGTCTTGAAATACAACAGGGCTGGGTATCTTTATTACAGGAAAAGCTTGATCAAACCAAGTCTGACTGGAAGGTGGTCAATCTCAGCATTAGTGGCGAAACCACTGCCGGAGGACTCAGCCGCTTACCCGCCGCTCTAAAAGAACATCGACCGGAATTAATGTTGCTGCAGCTGGGTGCAAACGACGGCATGCGGGGAACACCACTGACATCCGTGTCCAACAATCTGGAGCAGATGATTCAGCAAGCTCAGACAGAAGATGTCGATGTTTTATTGTTTGAAATGATGATTCCTCCTAATTATGGCCCCGTCTACACTCGAAAATTTACCCGAATTTTTCATGACCTCGGCAAAGAATATACAGTTTCTGTAGTCCCTTTCTTTCTCGACGGTGTTGCAGGACACCCGAAGCTGAATCAGCCGGATGGAATACACCCGGTGGCGAAGGCCCAGCCCATGATTTTTAACAATGTCTGGCCTCATATAAAAACAGCTATGGAATAACAGTCTTTTTTAAACGCGCGTGAACAGGCTCGATTCGCACGCGTTAATCAATAGCACAAATAGTCGCTATCAAATAACCACCCATTCGTTACCCTTTTTTCATTTTAACGTTTTATTGCTTGATCATAATCAATTAGCCCACCGTTCAAATCGATCACAATTATTAAACACCTAAAGCGACAATCTCCTCCTGAATCTCTTTAAAAGATATTTGAATGCGTTATTTGAAAACAATTTTAAGTCTTGCCGTCAGTGTTTCTGTCAGCAGCGCAGTAATAGCAGAAGACGTTATACGCCCTGATATTCCGTTTTATGATCATACGCTTCCCATAGAGGAACGGCTTGATGACATTACTGCCCGTCTGACTCCCGAAGAAAAAGGCCACATGATTACCCTGTGGAACCCCGGTGTACCACGCTATGGCATGAAGGCTTATATGCCAGGTGAAGCTCTGCACGGACTGGCGTCACCAAGAAACAATGCTGCCACTGTTTTTCCACAATCCATCGGTCTTGCTGCCACCTGGGATCCGGAAGCGATGAAACGTATGGGTGATGCGGTATCCGACGAAGCCCGCGCCCAGTACCACAATGGCCCGGTAATCAGCCGGGGGCAGCGTGGCCCTCTGACCTTCTGGTCACCTGTTATTAACATTGCCCGTGATCCGCGCTGGGGGCGTACGCAGGAAGCTTATGGTGAAGACCCTTTGATCAACGGCATGATGGCAACCGCCTATGTTCAGGGCTTGCAGGGTGATCACCCGACTTACCTGAAAACCGCAGCCGGCGCCAAACACTTTGTTGCCAATAACGAAGAACACAATCGTTTTCACGGCAACGCCGATATTTCTGAAAAACAGCTGCGCGAGTACTACTTCCCTGCTTATAAACAAGTGGTTGAAGAAGGCAATGCCCAGATCATTATGACCGCTTACAATGCACTTAATGGCAAACCTGCGGTCACAAATACCTGGCTGGTACGCGATGTTCTGCGTGGTGAATGGGGCTTTGACGGTTTTGTACTCGGCGATTACGGCTCTATTTTGATGGTCACCAAAGGCTGGGGAGAACGGGGCTTCAAAGGCCATGAAATCTACGACAATTACGTTGAATCCAGTGCCGCAGTGATGAATGCCGAAACTCTGGACTTTGACAATACACGAGTATTTCGCAAAGAGCTGATCACTGCCATTGAACGGGGGATGGTGGATATTGCACAGCTGGATCGTGCTTTCCGCAACACGATTCGTGTTGGTCTGAAGCTGGGCTTCTTTGATCCCGAAGAACTGTCTCCCTGGAAAGATCTGCCGTTTGAAACTCTGACATCATTTAAAGACCTTGCCCGGGAGCTGGCTGAAAAGTCCATGGTTCTGCTACAAAACGAACCTGTTGACGGACAACCTCTACTGCCTCTCGACAAGAGCAAACTGAAAAGCGTCGCTGTGGTTGGCCCCAACGCGGATGTTCTGAACTACGGCACTTACAGTGGCACTGCGACTGACCCGGTGACGCCTTTACAGGGTATCCGGGATTATCTGGGCGATGATGTCGAAGTGCTCTACGTGCCGTGGACATCGGATAATGATGCGTTCAGCGATATCCCCATGGATAATATAACCACTCTGGACAGTCAGGGTCTGGGGGTATGGAATGTGGTGTACCACAACAACCCTCATGCCAGCGGCAAACCTGTCGCCAGAGAAAATGTTGCCAGCATTGACTTCGCATGGTCAGGGAAAGACAAGCCAAGCAGAAAGCTCTCCAATACCCGGTACTCGGCTACCTATACGACAACGGTTGTACCTCCACAAAGCGGCCTCTATACCTTTGCTGTTGATACCAAGGGAGCCGATGTTATGGTGCAGGTCAATGGCGCTCCATTGATGAGAGACCACGGCAACAATCATAAAGTTAGCCGTACAACAACAAACCTTGAACTGGATGCCACCAAAACCTATGAAATCAGCATCATTTCGATGCGCTCGAATAATGCCGACGAACATGTTGTCAGCTTTGGCTGGAAGCTGCCCCAGGAAGACAGTGAATTTGAAGGCGGAGAGCTGGAAGTTGCTAAGCAGGCCGATGCTGTCATTGCCGTGATGGGACTGTCTGTTGAGTATGAGCGCGAAAGTATTGACCGAGCTTTTGAAGGTCTGCCACCGGAGCAAACGGATATGTTGCGAGGCGTGGTTGCAGCCAATCCAAACACTGTCGTGGTACTGCAAAGCGGTTCATCCATTGAAAGCCCCGAGCTAAAAGCGATGGCACCCGCCATTTTGCAAAGCTGGTATCCGGGCGAGCAAGGCGGTAATGCCATTGCCAACACTCTGTTTGGTGACAATAATCCGGGTGGCAAACTGCCACTGACGTTTGTAAAAAGCTGGGACGATCTGCCTCCGTTCAATGATTATGACATCACCAAAGGGCGTACCTACCTGTATTTTGACAAAGAGCCGCTGTGGGCGTTTGGTCATGGCCTGAGCTACACAACCTTCGAAATGACCGACCTCAGCCTTAAAGAAAAGTCTGTGGCTAAAGACGACACCATCAAACTGGATGTCACCGTTAAAAATACTGGCAAACGTGCAGGTGACGAGGTGATTCAGGTGTACATCAAAGACCTCTTTGACCGTTCAGAAAAGCCCCTGCAGCGGCTGAAAGCCTTCGAGCGGGTTTCTGTAGAAGCCGGTAAATCTGAAGTGGTCAGTCTGGATATTGATGTAAATGATCTGGCTTACTGGAATGAACAAACCAGTGACTGGGCTCTGGGTGACCGCTATGAAATTCGTGTCGGTAATGCTTCTGACAACATTCTGCTGACAGAAACAGTGACCGTTCAGTGATCCATATAAATACTTAAATTAATTTACAGTGGTCGAACTGTTTCCCGGATTCGACCACTGTTCACCTGCTCCAAAAACTCGTCCCCCAGACGCTGGCTTTCCTGAATCACAACCTTCCAGTATCGAACCCGTTCCTCGTAAGACAAATTCACAAAATCATTGCGATCCGGAATTTTGCCGTAAGGAAGCTTTGCCACAAATTCATCAGACGGTGACACCATAACAAGGTTTTCGCTATTCACTGCTGAAGGTTTACGCCATTTGATGCCTTTATCGAACCAGCCGGGTATTCGGTGACCATAGAAGTGCGGATAGAGCACCAGTTTGTCATTACCAGCAAAGCGGGTATCAAAGTGGTAATCCGTTACACCACCATCCCGATAAACACCACTGGGTGCCCCAGAAATACCCTCAACACCTTCCATCACCATGGGAATGGAGCCTGAAGCCAGAATCGCCTCTGCCAGATTCGCTTCCGATAACTCGACCCGATCCGTTGGCAGGTCACTCATGGTATGAAAAGGTGATGTTACGCCCGGGGTATAAAACAGTGTTCGGGTAAAAAATAATCCCAACGTTTTGCGACTGGCGGCATTTGCCAGTGCTGCCATGGCCAGACCAGTCATCAATGACCCTTTTCGGCTGCTTTTGCCTAACCCGCGACTGCGTACAGCAATCAGGTTATAACGCATGACACTGTTATCGAGAATGCCTTTTGCATGACTGCCAATAATTTCTTTTATCAACAGACGACATTTAGAGGTGATTTCTTCCGGCGTCGGGTTATCCGAATACTGTGTCAGCAGATAACCCTGCTCAAACCGTTCATGAGCACTCAGTGCATCTGGGTGGGCATAGCAGGCAAAGCGCCAACTCCCTGCCGACGTACCCAGCAGGTGCAACGGTTCTTTACGATCTTTGAAGTACTCTCCGATTAACGCCTTATCCAGCCCTGTGAGCACAAACCATTTTGGCCCGCCTGAAGCCCCCGGCATCACTTCTATACTGCTCTGGGGCAGACCTTCATCCCTGACACGGGCAAGCGCTGCAGGCCCCGCTTTGATATCCAGTATCGACGACATTTACTCTTCCAGATGTTCCAGCAGTTTTACACGAACTTCGTCAGGTATAGGGGCTGCTTTTTCAGCGGCATAATCATAGTGAATCAGAATCGCCTTACCCCTTGCGCATAACGCTTCGGACTGCCATGCCTCATGGTGAATATACATTGAAGAATTACCCACCTTTTCCAGCCAGGTTCTCAGTTCTACGTCCTTGCCAAACCGCAGCTGTTTCAGAAACTCTACTTCAATGCGGGCAATGATAAGCTGCCATTTTTGCAAATCCATTTCAGGGTTAAACAAATAGAAGATCGGCTCTCTGGCTTTTTCAAACCAGACCGGTAAGACCGTGTTGTTGATATGACCAAGGGCATCGGTCTCGCAAAAGCGGGGAGTGAGAGTCTGGGCAAACATCGTTGTACTTATTCTGTGTTGAAAACCAGAGACATTATTGTCGCATTAACTGAAGTTCTCAATGCAGCATCCCAATTTCATCTTCTAAGAAGCTGTTCATGATCTTTTGAGGAAAGCGAAAATGGTGAGAAATTGTTGCTGTTTTTTGATCTCATGAGGCGCGTAGTGGTGCTACGCAACGAATGAGATCAAAAAGCAGGGGCAATTTATCAACATTTGCAGCCCTCAATAAGATCGTGAACAGCTTCTAAATAACTCATGTTACGCACCCCTTCATCGACTGAAGTTTCTGGAACGATGATTTCAATGCAGTAAGATAGAGCTTTGCCCGCAACTCAAAATGGTTTAAATCAAGCTTATTAGCCAGAACCTCGAGACGAAATGCCGAATATATCGACATAAACAGATGATTACTCTGCGTCAAAACTGTATAAGTCGGTGACTTGGCCATTGATGCATTAGATTTGAGTGTTTTATGGAAGACTTCAACTTTCCACCGTTTTTTGTAGATCGCCTTCAAAGCCTCTGCGTCACACTCAAGATCACTGCATATCAGATAGAGAATGCCCTTACTGCCATCTTTGTTTGTAAAGACCTGCCGGAACAGCAGAACGGGGAAGTCCACGCCTGCAATCCAGCCTTTGATGGGCTTTTCTTCTGAGAAATCAATGGAATCTATGCGCTGTGAGCGCCCCTGACTTTTATCTTCCTCACTCAGCGAAACCTTCCGGTTTGACTTGCTGGCCATGACAAAATGCTTATCGCATTTGTGTCGTATATACAGCATGTTGTCGTTAGAACAGAACCAGCTATCTGCCAGCACGTAACGAAATTTGAGCTGATTATCACAACAAACTTTCAGCATCTCCCGAAAGTCTTCGTTCTTGGTGGGTTCAGCCTTGCGTTTAACTTTTTTAGTTTTTACGTCGGAGTATTGAATAGGCTTCTCGATAAGCTTGTAGGCGACGGGAATAGAGATATCACCGACATGGTAAACAAAGTTGAGAAGGTTGATACCTTTTACCGAACGACCAAAGGTGTGATCGAAGTGCCATGCAATCAGGTCGTTCTCATCAGTGTAGAGTTTCTCCTGAATAGTGTCGTCGGCAATAAGTACTCCATCATCGCGCTCTTCCTGACGCACAACGGCTTTAACATGGTGCCAAAGAGTCTTACTGTCGAAGTGATTACGGGACAGAAGGCGTGTTACCTGATCATGGCTGTATGCGCCGTCCAGCAAAGATGACAGCTGTGTAGCTGTCGTTTTGCCGAATGAGGACAGCAGGTAATCGCTATACAGCTCAAACAGCTCTGTGTTCATGCTCTAAAGCATGGCAGATTTTTCTGGGTGCGTAACATGAGTAAATAAGAATTTGCATCATTCGTCACCCAGTGAAATAGCAGGTGCCCAATTTAACCACTGAGAGTCTGCTTCTTTTGCCATCTTAAATTGATGGTTTGCCGACACAGGCTCTCCGACTTCCGGAGTGGCAAACGCTATACCGCCAGCCAGCAGTGCTTCCAGTGATTCTGTACGTATTTTGGCACCACTGAACAGGCCAAATTTCACATCCACACCACTGGCATTCCAGAAACGACTTTTTTCAGTGACCAGCGACGTATAACGGTCTTCAATATTAATAAAAATCAGGACGTGGCTCGCAGGGTCTGCCAGACGATAGCCTGTTACTTTGCCCACCGGGATTTCCCGGTAATACACCGGATTACCGCGGCGAATGGAGCCCAGCTGATCACTCACCAGTTGCAGCCGCAGACCGGTGTTAAGAGGCTTGTCATCCGGTACGGTCATTTCAACGGTAAAAACCATTTTCGCCACAGCGTCTTTTCTGTTTGCAGGCTGTACCTCGATGTATTGTCCGGTTACCAGTGTTTCCAGATTAGCTGAATTAGCCAGCCCCAGTCTCGGCCTGACCAGCCAGAAACGGCTGCCTTTCTGAGCCACCCATTCGGCGCTGTCCTTCAAAAGGGTGGTTGCCTCAATATGTCCTTTCTCTTTATTGAGCTTTAGCCCGGTCAGTTGCCCTACAACCAACCCCTTATATTTCACTTTGGTGCCCACCTGTAACCCTTCAGCGGTTTCAAAGATCAACGTAATTTTCTGACCGGTCTGGTGCGCCTGATCAACACTGTTGAACAAAACAAAACCGGTACCGTTTTTCACTGTGTTTGATGTTTTGTCCGGCGTATCAAAAGCGATGCCTCCTGCCAGCATGGAATTAAGTGTTCCGACTTTGATGCTGAACCCCTGTAACCCACCCTGCAATGTAATGCCACTGACATTCCAGAACCGGCTACTGCTGTTAATAAGGTGCTGATAAGCAGGGTCGATGAGTACTTTTACAAGAACACCGTCGTCAGACAGTTCATGGCTCTGAACAGAGCCCACCTGCATTTTCCGGAAAAGCACCGGACTGCCATGACTGATACCAGCCAGTGAGTCAGCACGGAGATTCAGGTGCAAGCCGGGGGCAGAAGGCGATGCCGGGGGCTCATTGGCTAATCCTTTAAAATGACGTTCCGGAGCCGCAGCCTTTATATCTTTGCTACTGACATCCATGTTGATATAGCGCCCGCTCAGCAATGTTTCCAGCCCGGAAACCCCATGCAGACCAATACTCGGTTTTACCAGCCAGAACCGCGCTCCCTTGACCATCAGGTTGACGGCATCGGGTCTTACAACAGCATTGGCAACAATACCTGAGTAGTCATCTTTTAATTCAGTGTCCTTAATTAACCCGACTTCCATACCATGAAACAGAATGCGCGTTTTTCCCTGCCCCAGGGCAACATCCAGCGGGAAATCAATTTCTACAGCAATGCCCGCTTCTGCTTCATCGTAATCCCGATACAATGGAAACACATCACCCTGATACGCTTCGGGAAACTCCTGCTCCCACTCGGGGGTGTAGAGCGATACACCGCCCTGAATCATGGACGCGATGGACTGTGCCCGGACTTTCAGATTGGTCAAGCTGCCAGACAGTTCAATCCCTCCTGCATTCCAGAACCGGGTATTGCGCCGAACAAGGTGGGCAAACTGCGGCTTGATGAAGATCTCTACATCAACATACTGATCATCTGCAGACAGGTCATAAGACGACACTTCACCAATTTTCAGACGACGATAATACACCGGGCTACCATTCTGAATGGAAGATAACTCCTTTGCCCTGAGTGTCAGGCTTAAACCGTTTTCCTGCTCTCCCAATGGAGGAGGCGATGACAGGGCAATAAACTTCTTGCGTTTAATGCCTGTATCCGCAGGCTGAAACGCAATGTAATTACCAGACACCAGCGTATCCAGCCCCGATATACCCGCTACACTCACCTGCGGCTGAACCAGCCAGAAGCGACTGTTTTCAGTGAGGCTGTTTGACATACGACGATCCATTTCCAGAGTCACATTAACGGATTTCAGATCCTCAGACATCGCCATGGCGGTAACCTTTCCCACCGCTATACCGTTTAACCGGACTTCTGTTTTGCCCTGTTTAATGCCCCTGCCATTCTGAAATTGCACATCAACCGTGACACCCGCCTCGCTGATAGCCTTCCACACCAGCCAGACCACAATGAACAAGGCCACCACCGGCAATAACCAAACAGACGAAATATTTCCGCGCTTTTTAACCCTGGCCTCGGCAGGTTCCGGTGCAGAAGTGTTCTGATTCATCGTTTCCCGCTCATTGTTTTTTTCATGACCCACTCGTTGTTTTTTTCATGACTCTCTCATTATTTTTTCATGGATAGTCTTCCAGCGGTTTGCCGGTGTCTGATTCCGCTCTCAATGCATCCCACAACAAGCGAGGATCAAACTGGATGGCTGCCAGCATGGTGGTCACCACCACACTGGCGAAAGCATAGGCCCCGGCACCGGCGGTCACCGTGCCCAGTTGTCCGAATTTCACCAGCCCCACCAGCAGGGAAATAATAAAGATATCCAGCATTGACCAACGCCCTATCCAGACGATCATCCGGTATAGCATTAATTGTCTGTGCAGAGCAGCACGGGGAAAGTGAACCGACAATAACAGCCACACCATGACCAGTAACTTCAGTATGGGCACCATTACACTGGCGATAAACACCAGCAGCGCTATGGGAATCATGCCCTGTTGAACCAGCTCAATAACCCCGGAAATAATGGTTTGCGGCTGCCCTTCTTCAAACTTGCTGACGGTCATCATGGGCAGTAGGTTGGCAGGAATGTACAACAGGGCGGCTGTCAGGGTAAGAGCCCAGCACCGTACAAGACTGTTCGGCTGTCGTTGATGCACAACGGCACTGCAACGTGGACAGTTCGAGACCTGAACAGGGCACACTTTGTGACAGCTCAGACAAAGCTTTAGTCCGGCATCAGAGCCGCTACACCAATGTCTGCCATTATCTGGTTCAGCGTTCATAACCACCTTCCAGCTGTTCCCATACTTCCTGCTCATCCATACAAATACTGATGCCCAGTTCCGCTGCCATGAGCCCGACAAAACATAGCAGCCCGGCACCGGGATGAACGATGGCCATATCAGCCAGCTTTATCACCGCCACCAGAACCCCCAGCAGATAGATTTCAACCATTCCCCACTCGCCCAGCTGCAGGTAACGACGAAACAGGAGCCCGGCCAGCGGTCGCTGTTTTTTCAGAAGCTGTTTTTTCAAAAAGAGGGCACCCATAACAAAAAGCAAAATCAGTAAGCGAATACCCGGCACCAGAATGGCCAGCGAAAACACCAGCAATGCCACCCCCTGCAGGTCTTCCTGATAAAGGGTAACCACTCCATCCCAGATGGTGCTGGCTTCCTGATGGTCCAGAATTTCCATCTGCAAAACCGGAAAAATATTGGCGGGAAGGAAAAGGAGTAAGCCAGTTATGACCCATGACAATGTTTTTATCAGTCCATCTGGGTGATACTCACGTAAATTTCGGTTACATCTTGGACAACAGATGATCAGTTTGCGTGTAGGGTTCGGGTAAGCCACCTCCCTGATCACAAGGTCACAATCGGGACAAAGCGTTATGTTGCTATCCACCGGATGAGCATGATGATGGTCCTGACTGGCTGTGTCAGCGGGTTGGTGTAAAGAATCTGCCTTCATTGTTTCATCATTTGTGCCGTATAATCGCAATTCGCTGAAGTTCTGCTTCTGTCACCCTAATGTATCGGCAGAAACAGCAAGCGCCCGATCTATAGCTGCAGCTACACTTCCTGTGAAATTTCTCTCGCAGACAATGAGCAAAGCCTCATGTTCTGCATTGCTATGGCTCTGGCGCTGAAGTACTCCGCCCCAGGCTATGATAGTCGCTTTTTTACCAGTGACTGCCATCATGGCCAGGAGCTTGACTGACACTGACAATCGGTCACTTTCCGCGGTACGGAGCGATTTATCCAAAGAAAGAGGTTTTTATATGCTTCCCGTCGAGCGTCGCGAACACATCCTGGCTTATGTTGAAGAAAAGGGCTGCGCCAACATAGAAGAAATGGCCTCGAAGTTTGACGTCTCACAAATGACCATCCGCCGAGACATCCGAACTCTTGAGCAGGAAGACAAACTGCGTGTGACCTACGGTGGTGCGGTGTCCAAAAGCTTTTTGATGGAAGATATTCCATACGAAAAGAAAAATGCCGTGAACATCGAAGAGAAGAAGTCCATTGCATCTGAAGCCTTCAAACACATCCGTGAAGGTCAGATCGTGCTGCTGGACGCAGGCACTTCCACCATGGCTCTGGCAAAAATGCTGATGCGCATGCGTGTGACTGTGATCACTCCGGATCTGAAGATTGCCCTGCAACTGTCCGACTCCACCACTGCCAAGGTATACACCACCGGTGGTCTGGTCAGCTCTATCACCAAGGCACACACCGATGTGGCAGCCCTGAGCTTCCTGGACAGCATCAACGCCGACGTTGTATTCCTGGCCACCAACAGCTGGAGTCTGGAACACGGTGTGACCACCGCTTCTACCGACCACTACTACATCCGTCGCAAGATGCTGGAACGTGCTAACCGCAAGATTCTGCTGGCTGACTCCAGCAAGTACGGTGCTTCCAGCATGAAGACTATTTGCCAGCTGGATGAACTGGACACGATTATCACCGATGCTCGTTTCCACGATGAAAACATTGCAGCCATCGAAGAAGCTGGCGGCCAGCTGATTCGTGCCTGATTGTTGAAGAGAAAACCACTCGTCTGTATTGGTCGGGTGGTTTTCTGCCTTTTCGGCGCTATCTGTTTAGGCGCTATCTGTTTAGGCGCTATCTGATTCAGCGCTATCTGAGCTGGCTGTCCTTACTGCCACGACGATTAAACAAGTCGTTTAACTGCTGTTCCTGATCCCGTTCTTCCTGACACCGAACACATAACCGCACGCCCGGAAAAATACGGCGACGCTCCTCAGATATCGGCTCTCCACATTCATCACACTCTGTTGCGCTTTCACTGTTTGAGTCCGGCAAACGGGAACGAATCTGATCAACCGCATCGCTCACCGTATCGTCAATCTGATCCTGAACGGCTCCGTCTTTTGCAAATCCTCCGGCCATGACCACTACCTTTAAAAATGACTTTATTTGTAATTGGTAGCATAGGTCAGAGCAGCCAAGACTAAACTGTAGACCGACTCCTCTGCCCTGATGACTCAAAATGATGAAACCTGTGGTTTGCGTGCCAATGGGAGACCCTGCCGGCATTGGTCCTGAAATTACTGTTCAGTCAGTGACTGAATCCGATGTGCTCGATGGTTGCCGTATTATTGTTACCGGAACCGAAGCCTGCCTGAAGCGAGCGGCTGAGATCTGTCAGACCCAACTGTCTTTCAACCTTTGCAGACAGGTAACGGATATGACCGATGAGGCGCTCACGTTAAATCTGCTGCCAGTACACTGCCCGTCACTGCATGACACCACCTTTGGAACCGTTAGCCGTTCTGCAGGAGAAACGGCTTATCAATGCATAAAAGTAGCCACCGAACTGGCACTGCAAGGCCATGTTGATGCTCTGGCCACCACGCCCATCAATAAAGAGTCGCTGAAAGCGGCTGGCATTTCACACATAGGCCACACCGAAATACTGGCCGATCTGACCGACTGCCCCAACCCTCTGACCCTGTTTCAGGTAAATACGTTAAAGGTCTTTTTTCTTTCACGCCATATGTCGTTAAAAGCAGCATGCGACTACATTACCGACCGTCGTCTTATTGATTGTTCGCAACAAGCCATTAAGGCGCTTCAGCAACTCGGCGTACAGAACCCACGATTAGCCATTGCCGCATTAAACCCTCACGGTGGAGAACAGGGATTATTTGGCAGTGAGGAAATAATGGCGATCAAGCCCGCCGTTCAGCAACTTCAGAAGGACGGCTTTAATGTATTTGGCCCATTGCCTGCCGATTCGGTTTTTCATCAAGCCTTGCAGGGGCGTTACGACGCCGTTCTGTCCCTTTATCACGATCAGGGTCATATCGCGACCAAAATGGTGGATTTTGAGAAAACCATTTCAATCACCTGCGGACTGCCTTTTTTACGCACCTCGGTCGATCACGGAACCGCGTTTGATATTGCAGGACAAGGCATAGCAAGCCCTGTCAGCATGATTGAAGCCATCAAACTGGCGGCAAAATATGCCCGGGAAATGAAAACATTATGTTGACGGTTATCAATAATCAGGTATTGATTGTGTGAGAGTATGAAAACAAATGAAGACATTAGTTCCGACAGATAAAAAGCCGGACAAAGAATGACGAAAGGATACAGGACGAGACTTATGGCCATGAATAACAATGACACCACGCTGCTGGAGAAAACAATGAGCGAAGGTATGAAAGCCAGTGTTGCCCGTCAGATTGAAGCCTTGCAACAACTTCAGGGACGCATTAACGGCGAATTTACTGAAGCCATACAACTCCTGACTGGCTGCCGTGGTCGTGTCATTATGCTGGGCATGAGCCAGTCTGGTCATATTGGTCGTAAAATTGCGGCCACTCTCTATAACACGGGTCTGTCCTGTCACCTCATTAACCCTGCCGATGCCTGGCACGACAACCTGAGCATGGTCGGCAGTGGCGATATTATTATTATGCTGTCGTACAGTGGCATGACCGAAGAACTGGTCAGACTGTATCCGGCGATTAAACATCTGGGCAACAAAGTCATTGCCATCACCGGTGACCCGAAAGGCCCTGTTGCAGAACAGGCCGATATTGTTCTGGATGCCAGTGTGACGGAAGATCTGGCGGATCAGGAACATGCGCCTACCACCTATACCACCGTTCTGCTGGCCATTGGCGACCTGCTGGCCGAAGCGTTGCACCGTTTTCAGGCAAGTGATCTGGAAGGCTTGAGAAAAGACCAGAAAATCACCTGGGTACGCAACATCATGAGTGCCGACAACTATGGTCGCATTAAGCCTGACAGCAAGATCAGTGATGTCATGCAGGCCATGACGGCAACCGGCTCCAAAATCTGTCTGGTGATGGACGGTGAAGATCTGGCGGGTGTTATTACTGACGGAGATTTACGACGCGGGTTGTCTGGAGTAGACAGTTTAAGCGGCATGAGAGCCCGCAATATTATGAACGGCGCGCCTATCAGCATTAAGGAAGAAGCCAGCGCCAACGATGCCAAGGCATTGATGGACAAGAACAAGATCCGCGCACTGGTGGTACAGGACGCTCACAACCATGTGATTGGTGTAGTGACTATAGATGCCTGCCGGAAAGCTCTGGAGTCCTGATCAGGATAATCAAAAGGAGGAGAGAGAACGGGGCAGAAGCAGGAAGCTACCCCGTTTTTTCTGAATCAGAAATCGTACTTCATTTTGAAACTGTAGTTATTGCTTCTGTAACCGGATTTCTGGTGACGATCATAGCCCAACACCAGAGACAGGTTGTCAAACCTGCGGTAAGTCAGGCTAAACGATGCAGAATAGCTGTCTCTGACTGGCTTGGCTCCTTCAAAGTTTAACGCCCCGCCACCGTCGATCAGAACCGAATCGGTTTTAACCTTGTCGCCCTTGATGTCATACCAACCCATGAGACGAACCGAAGGCTCCAGAGTCCCCTTTTCCAGTTCATAAAGGCGCCCCATTTCCAGACCCGCTCCCAGCTCTATTTTCTGGTATGTCTGGCTACTGACAGCCTGCGCCAAAGCGCTGGTACTTTTCTCCCTGTAGCTATCGCTGACGATCCGGGAGTAATTAAAACCAAGCACAGGCTGAAGCATGGTATTCCAGTATGGGAAGATAACACCTGCCAGAAGCTTCAGACCGTAATGATTACTGTGGAAATCAGACTCAATCGGAGAAGGGTCAATGCCCGGAAGTTCAACATAACGGACACGATCATGCTTGCTGCGTCCAAAGTTGAGTACACCATCCACGTACCACTCATCGCGAGTGTAAGAACCATACATACTCAACTGATAGTTTTTCAGGCGATTGTCATCGATTGAGTTTTCTTTATCGGCTTTAACGTCAGCGACCGTCACAGCAGCACCATAGGTGATATCGTAAAGCCCTTTATCAAGAGAATTCTCTAGTCCCAGACTAAAACCATCGACATCGGCATCAAAGCCTGACACCAGGTCTCCGTCCCCGGTCTTCCGGCTGTCCTGTGAAGCAGCCGCTGCCAAAATCTGCATCCAGATACCTTTGCTGGCCTGCTGATCACCAAAAGACAAACCTCTGGAGAAGCTGCGTGCCGTACTCATACGCTGGAGTGGAATGGATACCGCTTCTTCCTGAACAATCAGGTTCATCTGCTGTGTGGCAGCACTATTATTAACCCAGTTTTCCTGAACCAGCTTTTTCAGATCAGCTTCAGTCAGCGTACCTGCCACCAAGTCAAAAAGAGACTTGGAGCGGGTAGCAGCCTCTACCACAGCTCTGGTAGCGTCTGACCCCGGCGATACCTCTTCAGGCGTTTTGCGATCAATGGTCACGGTCAATATGTTACCGGTATTGCTAACGACATTAACACTTGTCAACACCGAACCCTCAACACCAGCACCATTGTCTGTCAAAGTGCCTGCGCTCAGCAGCTGATAGGATTCTCCGTTCATCAGGGAGTCATTGTTATAGAGTTCAAAACCCGGTGTTACCCATACAGCACTGCCAGAGGCCAGTGTTGTGGTGCCGCTCACATCCATGACTGGTGTTGTCGCTGCTGCTGCATCCACAGTGAGCTCGAGAACGCCGGAGTGATTAAAGTTGCCTGTCAGTATGGTGCCTCTTTCGGTCTGAAACAAACCAGCATTGGTCAAGTTAATTTTCCCGGCCAGCCTGCCAGTCATCAATCCAGAAGAGCCATTCGAAAGCTCCAGCGTATGGTTCGGGTTATCGTTTTTAACCACATAGTAACCTGACATAAACCCGTCATTGGAAACACCGCCGGCAATATTTCCTTCATTTGGAGACTCATTGCTATCCGATGCTGCGCCAATGTAAATGAGGGCTTTTCCATCACCTTTAGCGATCATTCTGGCGGATGTTTCGTTGGTAATCGAGCCACTAAACGCCACATCCTTGAATTCAAAACCATTGCCATTTTCAGCGGTCATCACACCAAAGGACCGATTGATAATACTTCCGTCAAAATTGGCAAAGGCATCATCGGTGGCTGGTTTGTCCCCGGTAATTCGTACTAGTCCATCCGAGGCTGTGATAGTGCCATGGTTTTCAAAATTACCACTAAAAGTACTGGCATCATTTATATGCAGGGCATAACCTTTACTGGTCCAGGTGCCTTTGTTAATAATGTTGCCGTAATAAGATGCCAGCTGTAGTGAAATACCATAAGACCCCGTCGTGGTAATAGTGCCTTCATTGATAAAATCACCGTTGAATTCACCTTCGTAGAGCCTCATAAGTCCGGCACCTTCCATGATGCCCAGAGATTCATTGATGAACTTGCCCGTCACCGAGGTTGCCTGACTGGGACTGTCCGGGGAAATCCCGATTATTTCTGAATCCCTGTTATACAGATAGCCTTTGTTACTAAGGTTAGAAAAGGCTGAGCGACCAAACTTAATATTACTGCCACCCCCCTGATTAATCAGAATCTTCCCTGTCGGTAGAATGTTGATATCAACATCTGGATTCTCCGTGTCATCAAACAGGACACCGTTCGCCGTAAACCCGTTATCCATAATCAGGCTACCGCGAACAATAATGGTTCCATTAATGGGCACCCTGAAACGATGACCGTCAGGATAACTGGAACGCACAACAATCAGAGCCGAGTCAGAGCCTGAAGTCAACCGGTATTCACCTTCAGGTACTTCAATAGTTTGCGCAGCATTCGCTTTTCCAATGGCTATGCTCAATACCGCCATTGGAAATAATTGAGCCAGTTTTTTGCAGGGCATCCTTGCCTCCTATAGGTTTAACCGTCTTTTATTACTATCCTATTCATCGTATTTCGGCACCATCAAAAAGTCTTTAGGGTTAGAGACGCTGGAAACAGAACCTGCCGATAACTGCTACCTTAATGAAATAAAATCAAAACAACGGGCTTGATATGCGCTTCCTTACCTTACTTCTGGCAACTCTGCTTTTTGTCTCCTTTTCCCTGAGTGCCAGTAATGAAGGCTATTACCATTTCCCCAGTATTCATAAAGACACGATTGTCTTCTCGGCAGAGGGGGATCTGTGGAAAACAACACTGGCAGGGGGCACGGCCACACGTTTGACTACCAGCCATGGTCGTGAAGCCTTTCCTTTTATATCTCCGGACGGGCAGCAGGTCGCTTTCCTTGCCGAATACGATGGTTCATACAACCTCTACACCATGCCGCTTTCTGGTGGACTGCCGAAGCGGCTGACTTTTTCAGAGGGCATTGTCTTTCCACGAGGCTGGGTTAATAACACAGAAATACTCTACGCCACCAACAAGCGAAACATTTACAAAGAAAACTTCCAGCTTGTTACACAGGACACAAAAAGCCTGACAAAGCACTGGCTACCTCTGGCTCAGGCTTTTGAGGGCAGTTTTGATGACAGCGCCGGAAACAGCAGGGCACTTTTTTTTACCCGATTTTCCGGCCCTAGCCACAAAATCAGGCACTATCAGGGTGGAACGGCACAGAACATCTGGAAATACCCTGAAGGCAAAGAAGCCATACCTTTAACCAAAGACTTTCCGGGAACCAGTAAACAGCCTCTGTTCTGGAATCAGCGCATTTATTTCATCAGTGACCGGGACGAAAGCAGTAACCTCTGGTCAATGAATACAGACGGGCAAAATCTTATTCAGCATACTTTTCACAAAGGTATGGATATTGTCTATATCGCTCAGGACAATGGCCAGTTTGTTTATCAGCTGGGACCAGACCTCTACGCACTGGATTTAAAACAGACCAACGCCAAAGCAGAGAAAATCCAGATAACACTGGCTTCCGACTTTGAGCAGCGACGACCACACTGGCTGCACTGGCCTGCAGGTTATTTGTCTAATTACGACCTTTCCCCAGACGCCTCCCAACTGGCTCTGGTGGCACGAGGACAGGTGAACTTACTACCTGTAAAAGATGGAAGAACAATATCCATTCCAAACCCTGAAAAGAATGTATTCTTCCAGTCGGCACAATATTTACCCCTTTCCAACCATCTTCTGGGAGTCGCCTGGGAAGGCATTCATCAGTCATTCTGGCTATTACCTGCGGATGGCAGCAATCAACCGGTGAAAATCCATCAGACGGATAAAACGGTAGAAGTTGAGCCTGTGCTCTCACCGGATAACGAGTTTTTTGTCTGGACAGATTCCACCGCCACCGTCCGGTTAACACATATTCAATCGGGCGTGACAGAAACCATTAAACAATTTGAACCGGATGTCATGGATCCCGGACATTTCAGCTGGTCTCCCGACAGCCAGTGGCTCGCCTTTTCTCACCGGGCCAAAAACCTCAAACAACAGATTTATCTTTATAGTCTTTCAGACAATACCCTGACCGCCATCACCAGCGACCGTACAGACAGCCATACTCCTGTCTGGAGCCCGAGCGGTAAATGGCTGATGTTTATTTCACAACGTTTCTTTAACTCCAGAGTTTCAAATCCGTTCGATACCAATCAGCCAGAGCCTTACTCAGAACAAACCAAAGGGATTTTCATGTACGCCATGAACCCGGAAGCCATCTGGCCTTTTGAACCTGACAACGAAGTCCTGCAACAAAAGATTGCCCGGATGATGGAAAAAGAACAGCAAAAAGAAGAAGCTGCTGAAAACCATCAACCTGAACGTATTACCGTTGAGCTAAACGAATTGCAGGATCGTCTGTATCAGGTGCCGGTTCCTGCCGGGGACTACTATGGTCTGGATTTTGCGGGTGGCTACCTGTTCTGGGGAGAGCCCGACTCTGAAAACACCTTTACACTGCGCAGTCTGGAAGTCAGTAATACGCCGGATAATCAGCCTTTTACAGTCGCAACCGGTTTAACGGGCTATCAGCCAGCAAAATCCGGAGAACAGATTCTGATTCATGGTGACAGAGATGAATTTGCTCTGATTCCTACCGGAGTTCCGGAAAACAGCATTGATTTTAAGCCTGTCTCTCTGGAGCAGTGGCGTGTTTTTGTTTCGCCCAGGGATGAATGGCAACAACTGTTATCCACCGTCTGGTCTTTACTGAACAATCTGTTTGCAGACCCCACTATGAATGGCACCGACTGGCCTGAACAACTGGACAACCATCTGCAAATGCTCGACCGCGTGACTGACCGGCAGGATTTGAACCAAATCATTAGCAGTATGATTGGCCGACTGGGCGTGCTGCACCTGAATAACGGAAGAGGCGATCTGCGCTTCAATGACAGGTGGAGTATAGAAAGTTCTCTGGGTGCAGTGTTATCCAAAAAAGACGAAGGGCTGCAGATTGATCAGATTTATAAAACCGATCCTGATTATCCTCTGAAACGATCTCCATTAGCTCGTCCGGGTACTCAGATTGAAGAAGGGGACATTATTACTGCGATCAATCACCTGCCTCTGGATAACGACCAACCCATAGAAGAACGTCTTACCTTCAAAGAAAACCAGCAGGTGCTACTGACCATTAATAAAGCCGAAACCAAGGATTCCATTGAGCAAATTGTCTGGCCTGTAGACCCTGAACAATCAGCCAACCTTCTGTACGATTCATGGGTATTCAGCCGACAACAACACACCGAGCTTAAGGGACAGGGAAAGCTGGGCTATGTGCACATGAAGGGTATGGAGTCCGAAGACTTTGAGCAGTGGGTGCAACAATACTATCCTGTCTTCAACCGTGGCGGCTTAATACTTGATCTTCGCAACAACACGGGAGGAAACATTGACAGCTGGATTATCAGCCGACTGCAAAGAAAGGCTCTTACCTTCAATACTTTTCTGGGCAACGCGGTTAACTGGAACATGCCCTATGCCTTCAGAGGGCACATTGTTGTTCTGATCAACGAACATACGGCTTCTGACGCAGAAGAGCTGGCTGAAGACCTTCGGGAACTGGAACTGGCCACGTTAATTGGCACCCGAACCTGGGGCGGTCGTATCTGGATGTTCTTCTCCGAACTGATGGACAATGGCTTTATTACCGTTCCCCATCGGGCAGGCTATAAATCCAATGGTCGCTGGGTAGGAGAAAACTGGGGGCTGGAACCCGATATCCAGATCGACAACCTGCCTCATGCCACATTCAATGGCAACGATGCTCAGCTCGACAAAGCCATACAGTTTCTTCTTGAAAAGCTGGAGAAAGAACCCGTTGAAGTACCTGCACGGCCTGATTTTCCGATTGCAAAGCCCTGAGAATCTGTCGGTCTTAGCTATACTCAGCTCCCAGGAATAAAGGGAGGCGTAGAGTGATCAACAAAGCATTGTACGATTCACTGGTGGAGCTGGGCATCAATGTAACTCAGGCCGAAGAGGCTGCAAGACAGGATGTAGCACTGGCTGAATTAAGACAGATGATTTATGAGTTAACCCGCCAGACCACTCATGTATCTGAGCAGCTGGTTGACTTTAAGGCTGCGACTAATGCCCGCTTCGACAGGATAGATGACAGACTCGATAAAATGGACGACAGATTCAACAAGATGAATGACCGGTTCGATAAGCTCGAAGATAAGATTGATCAGCTACTCAATCGATGATCCACTGAGCCACAGGTAAGTGGCTCTATGCTCTGGTCATTGAAATACTGATACCGCCTCATTCTATCTGCGACACGTTGTCTCCCATGACATTTCATTTTGTAAATTAAGAGGCTGTTTTAAAACTAAACAAGCCTCTTAACCATTATTCGAATCATGCATATATAGATAAACGATTCTGAATTTTCTGGTAGTTGCTCATAATCCTTCGCCAAGCGACGAGAGCCTTCAAACCACCCAAAGGTTCTCTCTACGACCCATCGCTTGGCTTGCACAACAAATTTACCCCGTGGGCGCTTTGTGATTTCCAGCTCTCGTCTTGGCTTTCTCCGATAAAACCACTCTTCCAGATACCCTCTGTAACCGCAGTCTGCCCAAACCTTACGGATTTTCTTAAAGTGCTTGATCACACAGGCAAGCAATATCTCTCCAGAAAGGCTGTCACTGATAGAAGCTGAATGAACCCAAAGAACCAGAATCAGACCTAGGGGGCGTTCTCAATTACGCCAACCAGACCAAAGAAGCTGTCAACTGAAGCATTCCCAAGTAATTTCGACCCAACCGTTCGTATCGGGTTGCGATTCTCCGGAAGTGCTTCAGCTTTTGAAATAACCTTTCTACAAGATTGCGCTCCTTGTAAAGCTCTCTGTCATAGAGCCTTGGTTGCAGTCTTCCTTTTCTCGGCGGGATAACCGGTTCAGCCCCTATACAGCCGATAGCCAGAATGAATGCATCTGAGTCATAGCCTTTATCTGCAAGAACATAATCTGCAGAAAAAGCCTCTATTAATGCATTTGCCTGACCATATTCTGATGCTTGACCTGCTGTCAGTATTAAGCGAACCGGATTTCCCAGAGCATCTACAGCAGCATGGATTTTAGTCGTCAGACCACCTCTTGATTTGCCAACGGCCTCATCATCCAGCTAATCCCGCACAACATACGCCTTAAGTCGTATTAAAACTGATTGGTCGTACAGATAATTGATGAGCGCATAAAAACTGCCTCACGCTTTTCGTGCTCCTTTTCCAGTTTGTTTACCCTGAAACCCCGGCTACGATGATCGCTATGATGTGTCGAACTGGATCTTTCTTGCAGCAGTACCGTGAATGATCGCTTGGAACATCTCCTCCCAACTCTCAATCAGCCAGGAAAGAAAGTAACGCAGAATCAATTTCCAGAGATAGGTGCGTGTTCCACGCGCCCTTAGTTTCAGGGCTTTCTGGAAGACCGGGCAACATAGTTGCTGTATTTGATCCACCAGGAAAGCCAGGAAGGTCAGGTAAGCCAGATTGGTTGCCAGGTGCTGCTCACCGTGACCATAGTTGTGTTCAAGTTCGTAGCCTTGGTTCTTCAGGGTATTGAAGGTTTCATTTTCTATGTGCCAACGACATCTTCCTCCTTCGGCTGTGGGGAGTACAGTTTCTTCGGTTAACGGGATGTCGGTTATCCAGCCCCAGGTGTGCCGTTTGCCTTTCTTGTCTGTTTCGACGTAATCAAGCACATTGACGATTTCAACCGGTTCAGTCTTGTTCAGGGGAACCCCATTGGCATAACGGCACCAGTGTTTGGCACCGTTGCCGTCAGTCATCTCAAATCGTTTGACATCGCCCTTCTGATCCAGCGCATCCATAGCCTCAATCATCGAAGTGTGATTGCCATCTTTGGCAACAATGATGTAGTGCCACCCATAACTTCTTATCAGTCGAACTGTCGGGCCATCAGCGTAGAGACCGTCCAGCACAATAACCAGCTTCAATTGTGGGTGATCTCGCTTGATGTCTGAAAGGAGACGTTTGAGGGCATTTTTTTCACAGTCATTCTTGGTTGTGCCATCTTGGTGAACAATGGGCTCGGGGGCCAGAGGCAATACGGTTTCTCTGTCAGGATGGACAATGCAGGCGGCCAGCATCTGGTGATAGTAAGCTTCATTGGCCTTACCTTCATTTTTTATACAGCACTCCTGACAGCGGCACTTGCCGGAGTAGTAAAGCCCTGTCCCATCAATGGCTAACAGGTAATGATCCTTCAGGCCGGCGCAAGAAAAGCGGAAGCCCTTGAGCCCTCCACCCCGCTGTACTTCATTGAACAGCAGCTTGAAAGGTTCTCTCATTGCCCCTGGATCTACAGGATCAAGGGTGGAGCGCATGTAAGTGTCACAGGGTATCCTGCCTTGAACCCGGTATAGATGCTTCAAGTTGAACTTGAGTTCTTCGGTTTCCCGCTCACGGTCAAACTCCAGCAAGGATGGGTACTTGAGGTGCATCATAGCGAAAGCCGACATCAAGGTGTCCAGCAATGAAATCTTGTCTTTACGGCGGTTTGGGCGGTGGTCTGGAATGCTGTCGAAGCTGTCGTAGATCATCTGGATCATGCTGTCGAGGCACAGATGCTTTCGTGGTTTATGATCAGGCATGGCTCTGAATAACTGATTACGGTCGTCTATCCCCCAAAATTAGACGCAAAAGTCTGCGAATGCTTCAATTTTCTACGCTGCTGAATCCCTTGTGATTACTGGTTGTAATTGAAAGTGCGGGATTAGCTGCCCCTCGGTTTGATCTCATTCCGGCAAGGCTCACTGACTTCCCCCGACAGTCGTCTCACTGATTGGCTCTATGATCAGGATTATATAGAGTACCGCTAATCTTGATCCATGATCTGTGTAACAGGGCGGCAGATAAAAGTCAGAAAGAAGCGATCAACTGCTTCGGCTTTAAGCATATTCAGCTGATGGAGTAAAGCACTGATGTTGCAATGTTTGAACTCTATTGATCCTTCAAAGCGATTATTCAGCAGCAATTCCCGACGAATTAATTCAGCCCAACAGTACCAAGGTCTGAGAAGGACCCATAAAAAAGCAAATTCCTGAACTTTGAGCTAAATTTCATGCAGTACTCATTCACTGTCGTATTTCTATGCCTGCTAAGCAAGACAAAATTTTGGTCGATCGGTTAATCAATACTGTTCGCCAGCAAGCATCCCTAATACCTGATCATCGTCCCAATAATTGCAAGGAAAAAATTCTTCTCTCTGATGCAATAATGTCCGGTCTGGCTGTGATGCACATGAAATGCCCTTCACTTCTGAGCTTTGAGCATGAATGTAAAAATCCAAGGGTTGTTCACAACCTGCGCCAGATGTACGGCGTTCAGCGTATTCCCAGTGACACCCATCTGCGGGAGATACTTGACCCTATTGAAACTGATCATTTCAGGCCATTTTTCAAGTCACTCTTCTCTTACGTCCAGAGTTCGAAGTGGCTAAAAAAGTTTCAGTATTTTGAAGAAGGCTATCTGGCTCCAGTGGATGGTACAGGGCATTTCGCTTCAGGCAAGATCAGCTGCCCTGAATGTTGTATCAAAAAAGCCGATACTGATACCCCCCAGTATTACCACCAACTGTTGGCTATATGTCTGGTCAAGCCCGGACAAAAAGAGGTCTTGCCTCTGATGCCAGAGCCTATTACCAAGCAGGTCAATGCTTCTAAAAACGATTGCGAAAAAACCGCACTAAAGCGGTTGCTGGAAAACGTCTACAGAGAACATCCCAAACTAAAACTGGTACTGACATTTGATGACCTGTATTCAGATGGGCCGACGATAAAAATGGTCAAGTCTTATGGGTACAGCTTCATTATGGTGGCCAAGGACAGCGACCATGCGTCATTGGTTGAGGCGGTTGATAATCTGGATGCCAGGGGTGAGGTTAACCGTTATGAATACGTTGATGAGGACGGCTACCGGCACTGGTTCAGATACGTCAACAACGTTCCCATCAACAAGAGTCACAAGGATGTTCTGGTCAACTATCTGGAATATGTTGAGATTAGCCCCAAGGGCGAGAAATACACCAATGTCTGGGTAACAGATATCCAACTGACTGACGACAGCGTCACCAGAGTGATGCGCGGAGGCCGTGCGAAATGGAAGATTGAAAATGAAACCTTCAACACGCTCAAGACACAGGGTTACCACCTCGAACACAACTACGGACACGGCAAGGAGCATTTGGCTACAAACTTTGCCTGCCTGACGTTTACCGCCTTCCTTATTGATCAGATAGAACAGTTAGGGTGTTGCTTGTTTCAGAAAGCCTGGACGGCAAGCCACTCTAAAAAAGCGCTTTGGGAGCATATGAGAAGCCTGTTTCAGTGGTTTTTCATTGACTCTTGGCGAGACTTTTTTATGGCAATAATCTCAAGAACCTCTGAAGGAGTTGGTCATAATATCCGTTCTGTTATTCCAGATACTTCATAGCTGCCGGGGTGAGCCTGTGTCTGAGCGAAAAATTCATCCAGAATGTCAGCTTTGGGCTGAAGGTTGTTTGCTGCAAATCCGAAAAATGGTTCACCCTGCAGCAGGGTATACGTCTTAAGGCGTATATTTGTCGGGAATTGCTGATTATTCAGTTGCTTCAATGTCAAACGACGATGTTCATCTTTGTTGTAGACTTTTGAGCTGTCTCATCCATCAACATAGAAAAATAATCAGCAACAATGAGAGATAATTCTTCTGACGTCCAATCTTTTCGCATATTAGCTCCAGACTTCCTTGAAGCTACCAGACTACCTTAAACAGCAGTACGTCGAAATGGTGCTATCGCCTATTTAAGGTTTTGATAGACATCGGCTCGGTTTTGAGTTCTTTAGCTAAGAGAAACTCCATTTCATGGTCCCTGAGAGCATACTGAAAAGTGCGGCATTTGATTGTTCAATATTTTGACAACTGCAAAGAGGTTTAAAAAGGATAGGGGAAAGCCTTCGTACGACATAAGCAGCTTAATCACAATTTTTTCTTCATCAAAAATGATTTTCGCAAATATGCTAGCTGGACATAGGTTTTTTGTGGTCAGTTTCGATAGATACAAAAAAGCCCCAGACAATACTGAGGCTTTTAAGTGCCTGAATTAACAGGGCTTTTGTTTGGTGCCGGCACCAAGAGTCGAACTCGGGACCCACTGATTACAAGTCAGTTGCTCTACCAACTGAGCTATACCGGCAAGGAACGATGCGTATATTATGTTCGAAGCTTGTTTTTGTCAACACGCTTTATGGATTTATAAACAAAAACAGACCCTTAGGGTCTGTTTTCGTCACGTTCCATGTTCGGTGGCTTCCTGCCAGACCGCTTCCTGATTCAGTTTAAGCCTTCCTGGCTCTTTGGCATCCTGCCTGACTGATGGTTTTATTATGCAGCAACAGAAAAATCCGGATATAAGGAAAATGCGATTGTCTTTGTGAGAAATCGACGATTCGTTAGTGAATCAAATGCAGATTAAGAAGAATGCAAAACGATTGAAGAAGGGATTGCTTAAAAAACAAATAAAAAAAGCCGAATCATTGCTGATTCGGCTTTTTTGGGGAATTTGGTGCCCAGGAGAAGACTCGAACTTCCACGCCCTTTCGGACACTAGCACCTGAAGCTAGCGCGTCTACCAATTCCGCCACCTGGGCAAATCAAGTTTTTTAAGAACTCTTGAATGTTCTTTGTGGGATCAGGATTAAACCCGATTTAAACTCATTGATCAAGTAATGAGTTGGTGCCCAGGAGAAGACTCGAACTTCCACGCCCTTTCGGACACTAGCACCTGAAGCTAGCGCGTCTACCAATTCCGCCACCTGGGCCTCGTGAGCTGCGTTGTCGTGCTCAGCAAGTGGTGCGAATAGTAGGGATGATCGCCAAAAGAGTCAACACTTTGCAGCTGAAAAAATGATTGCGGATTTTACGCATACATGGCAAAAGTACTTTGATAAGTATTTGATGCTCAAGTCATTACCGGGGGGTCAGAATGCAGGTAAACAGAAAAGGCATAAGGCTTCTGGACCAACTGCTGGTTTTCTGGGTAGAAAAGGAGCTGCTGACCAGCGAACAGTCGGAACGGCTTCGACAATCGGTCACACCAAAAAAAGCCGGCTGGCAAATCCTGGCACGCTATGCCTTTTATTGCACAGTGATTTGTGGCGTTTTAGCCATTGTCGCGGTACTTATGGATGAGCAACTCATTGAACTTCTGCTCAGGCTGTTTGACGCTTCAGCCGTTATAAAATCTGCCGGGTTTGCAGTCGCTGCAACCCTGGTTCTGTGCTTTGGCTACAGGGTTGCGAAAAAGTCACCTGAACGATTTTACACTCGCGAGTCGATCTACTTTCTTGCCGTCTTATTCATTGCTGCATCGGACTGGTTTCTGGGAAAAGCACTCAATACTGAAAGTAGCCACTATTCTTTGCTGTTACTTCCGGCTTTCTTTATTTATGCCATTACAGGTCTGGTTCTTGCTTCCCGAACATTGTGGTTCTTCGCCCTGATGACTTTATTCTGGTGGTTTGTTGCTGAAACCGATTATCAGGCAGGGCACTCTCTTTACTTCTATGGCATGAACATGCCTCTCAGATTCAGCCTGTTTGCTGCAGCGATTTTATTACTGAGCTATCTGATGCCTTGCAGTGCCCGCACCCGGTTACTGTTTCCAATGACAAAAACGATAAGTCTGCTTGGCCTGTTTATTGGGCTGTGGGGCGTCGCCCTATTTGGTAACTACGACAGTATTGCAAGTTGGAGTGATGTGTCACAGTTTGAACTGTGGCAATGGAATTTGCCTTTAGCCATTGCCTGCGGACTGGCTGTCTGGGCTGGCAGTCAATGGGATGATGACCTTTACCGACACGTGGGCATCAGCTTTTTCATTCTTCTTATTTATACATTGTTTTTTGAATACCTGTGGGAGGTGATGCATCAGGCACTGTTTTTTGTACTGCTGGGGTTGAGCTTCTGGTTACTCAGTCATTTTGCAGAAAAAATCTGGCTCAGGCAGGCTAATTAGGGCAGCTTCAAAACAACAAGAGCCCGAATGCTGATACAGACGGGCTCTATTATTGTATGTAGTACTGAAATACGATTTTAATCGTTTACCGCATCTTTCAATGCTTTTCCGGGCTTGAAAGCAACGGTATTGCTGGCTGCAATCTGAATAGCTTCACCGGTTTGCGGGTTTTTGCCTGTCCTGGCTGCACGACTGCGTTGCAGAAAAGTACCAAAGCCCACAAGGCTCACAGTATCTTCTTCTTTGAGTGCTTTGGTAATAACGTCAATGAGAGCGTTCAGGGCCTTACCGGCTTCGTCTTTAGTAAGGTCTGCCTGATCGGCAATAGCATTAACGAGATCTGGTTTGCGCATGGTGTCATGGACTCCCTTGTTGTTTTTTTGTGTTCCATTGGTGAGGCAACAATCAACAGACTAATCCACTGTTGCCGTGAGGGCAATAGCTGAATGAGCCTGTGAGCCATGATATTCAGGCTTTTCGCTGAAATCAGGAAATTTCGATCATTTCAAAATCGGTTTTATCGGTACCACAATCAGGGCAGTACCAGTCTTCAGGTACATCTTCCCAACGCGTACCGGGCTCTATGCCATCTTCTGGCCAGCCTTCTGCTTCGTCGTAAATAAGTCCGCAGATCACACACTGCCACTTTTTCATACTAACCCCTCCGGCGACGACGTTATCTTTATCGATGTGAATCCGGTCGCGCAGAGAGTTTACCAATCCTGAACAGGAAATGTCAGATAAAAGCGTCACATTCAACTAAATTGAATGCGCTTTGTTCTGATATGAATATTGGAACCATGACTGGATAATAAACACTTGAACTATTGAGGAGTCAGGTGTGAACAACACGACACAGGGGGTTCTCAGGTCCTCCGCAGGGCTGAAACCATCGTTTCTCGAACGTATTTTCAAACTGAGTGAACACAACACGACCGTCAAAACGGAACTGATGGCAGGCGCAACTACCTTCATCACCATGTGTTATGTGATCTTTGTGATTCCGGCTATTTTGTCGGATGCCGGTATGGATTCCGGAGCATTGTTTGCCGCCACCTGCCTTGTTGCCGGTTTGAGCACTATCTTTATCGGGGTTTACGCCAACTGGCCGGTGGGTCTCGCACCAGGCATGGGTCTGAATGCTTTTTTCGCCTACGCGGTAGTGCAAGGCATGGGTTATAGCTGGGAACAGGCAATGGGAGCCGTGTTCTGGGGTGGTATTGGCTTCATGCTGCTAAGCCTGTTTAAAGTACGGGAATGGATCATCGACAGCATTCCTTCCGGGCTTCGTGTCGGTATCACCAGTGGTATTGGTCTGTTTCTGGCTCTGATTGGCCTGAAGAGTGCTGGTGTTGTGGTTGCCAGCCCCGGAACGATTGTGACTCTGGGCGATATCACCCAGTTTGGCCCATTGATGGCGAGCCTGAGCCTGTTCCTGATTCTCGGTCTTTCGTTCCGTGGCATTAAGGCTTCGGTGTTGATTGCCATTGGTATTGTTTCACTGATCGCCCTGATCGCTGGTGATGTTTCCTTTACCGGTATTGTGGCTGCACCACCCAGTATCACGCCTATCGTGGGTAAGCTGGACATCATGGGGGCTCTGTCGCCAGAAATGATTGGTGTGATTGTTGCCTTCATGTTCGTAAACCTGTTTGACACCACTGGCACACTGATTGCTGTGGGTGATAAAGCAGGTCTGGCTGATGAAAACGGCAAGATGACCAACATGAACCGTGCCTTGATGACGGACGGCGGTGCGTCATGGATTGGTGCGATTATGGGTACTCCGACCGTGACCACTTATGTTGAAAGTGCTTCCGGTGTTGCAGTGGGTGGCCGTACCGGTCTGACGGCTGTTACCGTAGGCGCTCTGTTCCTTCTGTGTATGTTCTTGTCGCCACTGGCAGGTATTGTACCTGCTTATGCGACTGCAGGTGCTCTGGTTTATGTAGCCGTTCTGATGGTAGGCAGCCTGACCCGTATCGACTGGGATGACCTGACAGAAGCGGGCCCGGTTTTGATCACCACTATTATGATGCCCCTGAGCTTCTCCATTGCTAATGGTATTGCACTGGGCTTCATTGCCTATCCGGTCATCAAAGTTCTGGCGGGCAGAACATCTGACGTTAGTATCAGTGTCTGGATTCTTGCTGCACTATTTGCACTGAAATTTGTGTTTTTTGGAATCTAAATCATTCTTCATCTTACAGAGGTGTGCTCCCGGCATACCTCTGCCTTTTTCTGAAAGGACATCACTCAGAATTGTCCTACAGTCCCCTCTTTTTAAGTGCTATTGTGTTCGGGAAGCCAGTAGACCAGACGAATACAACAAATGCCACTTACAGATTTTGCTGACCAGACTTGGCAACCCAAACCAGTACATGGTCATGAGTGCATCAATGACATTCCGGAACCTTACAGAACTTGGTTGCTTGATTCGGGATCACTGACGCAACGGCTGAAATCGATGTGCACCAAGGAATTCAGAGTCAGGGTGCTTAAACACGAATGGGGCATTCCTCCCCGTTCAGAGCAAGATTTTCTGGGCTGCAATCATGAGATGGCCAGCATTCGGCAAGTGCTACTAATGGTTGATGACCAGCCCAGAGTGTTTGCTCGAAGCGTACTGCCTGCAACCAGCCTGACCGGCGCAAACCGGGAATTATTGGAGCTGGGCGACCGCCCTCTCGGAGAGTTTCTTTTTAAGCAGCCTTCGCTGGAGCGTGGTCCTATTGAAATCGACAGACTTTCAGCCAGCCAATTCAATGACTATCTAGATAAACCGTACCAAAAAGAACAAAGCTGGGGCAGACGTTCTCTGTTTCTCCTGAACGGCAAAGCGATTTCGGTCTGTGAGTTTTTCCTACCGGAATACGATCTCACCCCTATGTAGGAGTACTTATAAAAAGCCTAACCTGTTAGACTGATGCCCAAGCCAGTTGCAACAATGATAATCATTATGACGTATCTCAAAAAGCTGGCGGGGGACTCTTTCAATCTTCACTCTTTATCGGTTCGTTACCCCCGCGTAAAGGATTTTGTCCAGCTATGTCGGCTGGATCGCCCTATTGGCATTTATCTTTTGCTATGGCCCACGCTTTGGGCTTTGTGGATGGCTGCAGAAGGTCTGCCAAGCCTGAAAAACCTGTTAATTTTTATTGCCGGTGTGGTTCTGATGCGCAGTGCAGGTTGCGTCATCAACGACTATGCGGATCGTGACTTTGACGGCAGTGTGAAGAGAACCAATAACCGCCCGCTGGTAACAGGAAAAATCCACAAAAAGGAAGCTTTACTGCTTTTCTCCGGGCTGGTCATCCTGTCGTTTTTTCTTGTGCTACTGACCAACCCTCTGACCATAATGCTCTCTCTGGGTGGCCTGGCTCTTGCTGCTATTTACCCCTTTGCCAAGCGTTTCACGCACTTGCCCCAGGTGGTGCTAGGGGCCGCCTTTGGCTGGGCTATTCCAATGGCCTATGCAGCAGAGAGTGGAACGATAAGTCAGGTTGGCTGGTTATTATTTCTTGGTAACGTGTTCTGGACGGTCGGCTATGACACACAGTATGCCATGGTGGATCGTGATGATGATGTGAAGATTGGCATTAAATCGACTGCGATATTATTTGGAGATCTGGACAATATCATCATCGGAATTCTTCAATGCCTCGCCATTGCAACATTAGTGATGGTCGGTATTCAGGCAGGACTTGGCTGGAGTTTTTATGTTTCGTTGCTGATTGCGACCGGTTTATTTACCCATCAGCAGTTACGTACGCAACACCGTGAAAGAATGAACTGTTTTAAAGCATTTCTCAGCAATCATTGGGTAGGAGCCGTGATTTTCTTGGGCATTGCTTTCAGTTATGTTTAAGCCTTTTTAAGCTTCCACAAAAAAGGAGTGTCATCTGTTTGTAACATTTGGGCGTTGTAATGGCGCAAATAGGAGGAATCTGTCTGGTGAAACAGATTGTCTGATTCCACTACCAATAAGACGCAACGGATGAGACACGAAAGGTGAACAGGCATGTCAGGAAGAACAATTCTCATCGTCGATGATGAAGAACCCATCAGGGAAATGGTCTCTGTCGCTTTGGAAATGGCGGGTTATAACTGTCTGGAAGCGGCAGACGCCAAGCAAGCCCATGCCCAGGTGGTTGATAATAAACCCGACCTTATTTTGCTGGACTGGATGTTACCCGACATTTCCGGTATTGAATTTGCACGACGCTTAAAGCGTAATGAACTGACTTCTGAAATTCCTATTGTCATGCTGACCGCGAAAGGCGAGGAAGATCATAAAATTCAGGGCTTGGAAACCGGTGCAGACGACTACATTGTTAAACCCTTCTCACCACGGGAATTGGCAGCTCGCTTAAAAGCCGTACTTCGTCGTGCAGGAGGGTTAGATGCCCAGAGTCCGATTGTCATAAAAGGCCTTGAGCTTGATCCGGTCAGCCATCGCGTCAGCATCGACGGAAACCCGGCAGAAATGGGGCCTACCGAATACCGCCTGCTGCAGTTTTTCCTGACTCATCAGGAACGTGCTTATACCAGGGGGCAGCTGTTGGATCAGGTGTGGGGCGGCAATGTCTATGTGGAAGAACGAACCGTTGACGTTCATATCCGTCGTCTGCGAAAAGCACTGGGGTCTGACTATGAAGGCTTTGTGCAGACAGTGCGCGGGACGGGCTACCGATTCTCGTTAAAAGTTTAAGACTGTCAGGAAGTATTTATACCGAATACTTCCTTAACCAAAACTCGAAAAAAGATCCGGAATGACCAGTATTACCAAATCTTACGTCCTGAGCCGAATGCTGTTGTTTTCAAGTGTCGGTTTTTGTCTCGGCTGGCTTCTGGGCAATGCTTTTTTGGGACTTTCCGTTGTATTGGCAGGCTATTGCCTGTGGAGTGTGAAAGAGTTATTCCGGTTAATGGACTGGTTAAATGCTGCGAGAGATCGTAACGAAGAGCCTCCTGAAAGCAAGGGGTTGTGGGGTGAGATATTTGATGGAATATACCGCCTGCAAAAACACCATGGTCGTGCACGTCGTCGCCTTTCCACTGTGATTGACCGGATTCAGTCATCAACATCGGCACTGAAAGATGCCGTGGTCATGGTAGATCGCCATAACAACCTTGAGTGGTGGAATAATGCTGCAGAAGATCTTTTGGGTTTCAAAATGCCTGACGATCAGGGGCAGCCTGTAACAAACCTTCTGCGAGATCCCCGTTTTGTGGATTATTTTGAGCAGGGGCGTTATCAAAAACCCTTGCAAATTCCCTCACCTCTGAATGATGAGTATCAGGTTGAAATCAACATCACGGTTTACGGTCGTGGTAATCGAATGTTGATTGTCCGCGATGTCACCCGGCTGTTGCAGTTGGAAACCATGCGTAAGGATTTTGTAGCTAACGTATCCCATGAACTCAGAACACCATTGACGGTTATTTCAGGCTATCTGGAAACCCTGATCGACGGTGTACACGACCAAAACCTTCCGCCCATCTGGGGCAATGCAATGAACCGTATGCAGGAGCAATCGCTGCGTATGCAGGGGCTGGTGCAGGATCTTTTAACACTGTCCAAACTGGAAGCGGCTGAAATTGATGACGACAGTGCAGTCCAGCTCAAACCAATGCTTCATGCAATTGTTGAAGATGGTAAGGCATTAAGTGGCGAGAGCCAGCATAAGATTCGACTGGAATGTCCTGAACAGGCCGAGATTGCAGGAAGTGCTCATGAGTTGAGAAGTGCCTTTTCAAATCTGGTATTCAATGCTGTTCGCTATACCCCGGCCGGAGGCAAAATTTATGTACGTTGGTGGCAGGATGAAGACCGTGGTCATTTAATGGTAGAAGACAACGGTGTTGGTATTGACCCGGTCCATATTCCCCGTCTGACCGAACGTTTTTACCGGGTGGATAAAAGTCGCAGTCATGCTACCGGTGGAACGGGTCTCGGGCTGGCGATCGTGAAACACATTATGCTTCGTCATGGTGGTCGAATCAGTATCAGCAGCCACCCGGGTAAAGGCAGTAAATTTGTCTGTCATTTCCCCAAGAAACGTCTGATGGCTCTGGTGGATTGACCATCCGTCATCAAACGGATTAAAAGCAAAAAGGGAGCGAATGGCTCCCTTTTTGCTTTTAACTGGCTGACTTGAGATCAGAAGCTTAACCTTCAATAGCTAAGCTCTACAGCTCTCTTTACTCAGCGCTTTTTACTCAGCAACGCAGTCCAGACGTTTTTTGCCTGTGCGATCCAGGTAAGCCTGGAAGTCACGAGGCAGACGACCTGTAGTAGCACCTTCCCACTGAACAGTATCACCGGCTTCGGTCTGGTATTCAAAAGTGTACTTCTGGATGTTGCGACGTTTTTTAGGCGCTTCAATTTCCAAAGCACCCAGATCATCCAGAGAAACACCACGGTCACTCATGATCTGTTTGATCGCTTCAATGCTTTCGATTTTAGCCTGACGCTTTTCTTCTTCTTTATCGCGAGCTTCCAGCTTTTCAGCAAGAACGTCGTTCATGCGAGAAATGATGCGCTCCAGATCTTCTGCATGGACATCTTTGAACAGGGAACGAATGCGGGTTTTGCTGCTCAGGCGATGTTGAATTTCTTCAAAAACGTTCATTTAAAATGACTCCCTCATCTGACTTACTATCCGAATTATGCTTTGTACGGACTTGGGTGTTAATCTAAGTGACCTTATTTATACAGCAAGGTTTTAATTGATGGAAGCATTCAACTCTAATTTACGAAATAAAAATGTAAAATAATCCAATTGAATGAATACAATATAACCTTGCTGACTTAAAATAGGGTCAATCAATATTTTATTGATTCTCTGAATGACTCACCACTGAATTGTGATCAAATCATCACTGCCTTAACAAAGGTTCAGGAAGTGTATACGTTTTCAAACTTCTTGAAAAATCCTGAAGCACTTTGATTCCACTGTTTTCCGCTTCCTGACACCAGAGAATTAAGGCTTCAATGCGCTCATTTTGATCTTTAATTTGATGCCAGATGGCCTGTAAATCTTTCTTTTTCCTGTAAATTGTATTTAAAACTTGACTGGTATCAATAATGGAATGAATTTTCTCTCTGTGTGCAGGAGCCAACAGTTGCTCTTCCCGCGCAAGAAGTTTTTGAGCTGATTTTAAAATGCGTTTTGTCTTTTCTGTAGCAACTTTTCGCTCATGATTCACTAAAGGTACTATGACCTGATTGCGATACTGAGCCATTATCTGAAATCGATTATTGATCACGGCCATTACCGTATCACGATCTATATGACTTTTATGTTTGTTGCATACTGCCAGTGGAAGAGTCTTTTTTGCACGAGCCAGACCTAAGAAGCAGAACAATCGAATCCATAACCAGCCAATATCAAATTCCCATGGTCGAACAGATAACTTGGCAGAATTTGGGTAGGTGTGATGATTATTGTGCAATTCTTCACCACCTATCAGAAGCCCCCATGGAAATATATTTCGGGCAGCATCACGACACTCAAAATTTCTATAGCCGGAATGATGTCCGACACCATTAATCACCCCCGCTGCAAAAAAAGGAATCCAGATCATTTGAATGGCCCAAACGGTTAGGCCAATAACGCCAAACAGAATGATATCGATCAAGAGCATAATGACTACACCCAGTATTGGATGCGGGGTATAAAGGTGATTTTCAATCCAGTCATCTGGTGTTCTCTGACCATAACTCTGGATTGTCTCAGGGTTTCCGGCTTCAGTTCGATACAATTCAGCGCCTCGCCAAAGTACCGTTGCTAAACCTTTTTGTACCGGACTATGCGGATCATCTTTGGTTTCACACTGAGCATGGTGCTTTCTATGAATAGCAGTCCACTCTTTCGTGCGCATTCCGGTAGTCAGCCACAACCAGAGTCGGAAAAAATGCTGTATGGCCGGATGAAGGTCAACAGAATTATGGGCGCTGTGTCGATGCAGATAAATAGTGACAGATAAAATCGTAATATGGGTCAGCAACAGAGTTGCCAGAATAGTTCCCCAGAGTGAGAGGGCAAGCATGCCTTCATACCACATTTGAATACCTCAATGGATGTTAGTTTTTATTAAAATCATCACGTAACGCCCTGTCATTATAGGCGTATTCAAATGCCTGTAGAATATTTTTGGTGCCGATCAGTTTACCTGACCAATAGCGTAGATTTTGGCTTGTAACTTATCGGTCTTTGGATGAAGTGTTTTTTTCCGGACAATGATAGGACTGAACAATTTTATCACCCTGACAGGTTTCGATGGTGACATCAAATTGCCAGAGCCGGTGTATGTGCTTTAAGAGTTCAGGTGTGGTTTTATCCAGTGGTCGCCCCTGATGTTCATAGTGTCTAAGCGTTAATGTCCGGTCGCCACGAGTATCAACATTGTAAACCTGAATGTTCGGCTCTCGGTTTCCCAGATTATATTGTGCAGCCAGTGCTTCCCTGACTTCCTTATAACCGGAGCCGTTATGGATAGCGTCAACTTCAAGGTAAGACTTGCTTTCATCATCCAGCACCGAAAACAGCCGCAGATCCCGCATAACCTTGGGCGACAAAAATTGCTGAATAAAACTTTCGTCCTTGAAGTTTTTCATTGCAAAATGCACGGTTTCAAGCCAGTCACTACCAGCGATATCCGGAAACCACTGCCGGTCTTCATCCGTAGGATCTTCACAAATGCGGCGGATATCCTGAAACATGTTAAAGCCCAGAGTATAAGGGTTGATGCCGCTGTAAAATGGACTGTCAAAAGAAGGTTGATAAATGACGTTGGAGTGCGAGTGCAGAAACTCAAGAATAAAACCGTCGTCTACTTTGCCTTCTTTATGCAGCTCATTCATCAGGTTGTAATGCCAGAACGTTGCCCAGCCTTCATTCATCACCTGAGTCTGTCGCTGCGGATAATAATATTGAGCTATTTTCCGGACAATTCGCACCAGTTCGCGCTGCCAAGTCTCCAGCAAGGGTGCGTGTTTTTCCAGAAAATACAAAACATTTTCTTCAGGGTCTTTTGGAAAGCGAACCGTTTTCTTTTCTGCCTTTTCTTCTGTCTTCGGAATCGTGCTCCAGATGTCATTCAAAGTACGCTGAATGTATTCAGCTCGTTCTTCCTGACGGGCTTTTTCCTGCTCGGCAGACAGGGGACGAGGCCGCTTGTAACGATTCACCCCCTGATTCATCAGGGCATGGCAGGCGTCCAGAACCTCTTCAACCTTTTCCACCCCGTACTTTTCTTCACACTGGGCAATATACGATTTGGCAAACATCAGATAGTCGATGATCGACTCTGCATCGGTCCAGGTCTGAAACAGATAATTACCTTTAAAGAAAGAGTTATGCCCATAACAGGCATGCGCCAGCACCAGTGCCTGCATTGTGATGGTGTTTTCTTCCATCAGATAGGCAATACAAGGGTTGGAGTTGATCACAATTTCGTAAGCCAGCCCCATTCGACCACGCTGGTAATTTTGCTGTGTATGCAGAAACTGTTTGCCAAAACTCCAGTGGTTATACATCAATGGCATGCCAGTGGATGAGTAGGCATCCATCATTTGTTCAGAGCTGATGATCTCGATCTGGTTCGGATAGGTATCCAGCCGGAACTTGTCGGCAATTCTTGCCAGCTCTCTGTCGTATTTTTCAATCAGTTCAAAGGTCCAGTCGGGCCCCTTCGAAATGTACTGCCTGTCTTTTTCATCGCTAGTGGCTTCATCAACATTCAAGGTTGTGTCATCACTCATGCGGTTTCCTTTTTCTCGAACAGTCTCCGGAAGACCGGGAATATATCTTCAGGCGTTTTGATTTGCTGCATGGCAAAATGATCGGGAAACTGCTCGGCAACCGATTCGTATTCGCGCCAGAGGTTCTGATGGGCACGGTCAGTAATCTCTACATAGGAGAAGTACTGCACCTTACTCATAATGGATTCAGTGAGAATTTTGGAACAGACGCTGGAGTCACCTTCCCAGTTATCGCCATCAGAAGCCTGAGCGATGTAAATGTTCCAGTCAGACGGGCTGTAACGTTTGTTGATGATGTCCCGACTCATCTCCAGCGCACTGGAAACAATGGTGCCGCCGGTTTCCCTTGAATAGAAAAAGTCATCTTCATCCACTTCTTTTGCCGCCGTATGGTGACGAATAAAGACCACTTCGATCTGTTTGTAATTACGCTGCAGGAACAGGTACAACAGGATAAAAAAGCGTTTTGCCATATCCTTGATCTCCTGCGTCATGGAACCCGATACATCCATGACACAGAACATGACCGCTTTGTTACTCGGACGTGGAACTCTTATACGATTGTTGTATTTGAGATCAAAATCATCAATGAAGGGCAGTTTCTTGAGCTTACCGTTGAGTCGTTTAATTTCTTCCCTTAACTCATTCGCCCGTTTCTGATCGATTTCATCGGGACCGACTTCCATCTCCCGGAGTTCTTTTTTAAGTGCTCGTATTTCTTTTCGGCTGGAACCACCCAATGCAATTCGACGCGCATGAGCCGAACGCAGTGATCGAACAATGTTTAAGCGGTCTGGCGAGCCCTCATTGGTAAAGCCTGCATTTTTAGTTTCATACTCTGTCGCTTCGTGCAGTTGTTTGCGAACCAGATTAGGCAGTTCCAGATCATCAAACATATGAGAGAGAAATTCTTCATGATTGATCTGGAAGGTAAACTCATCCATCCCATCACCAGAATTTCCCGCTTTGCCAGAACCACTGCCACGCCCTCCTCCGCCCGGAGGTCGCTTGATGCGGTCACCCTGAACAAACTCTTTATTGCCCGGATGCACCTGCTTGTAACGACCGCCCTGGCCATGGGAAAAGTGAGGTTCGGATAAATCTTTGGTGGGAATCGTGACTTCACTGCCAGACTCGACATCGGTAATAGAGCGCTTATTGACCGCTTCAGAGACCGCTTTCTTGATGTGTTTACGATAACGATCAAGAAAACGCTGACGGTTGACTGTACTTTTATTTTTTCCGTTCAGACGACGATCAATAATTATACTCATCCACACGCTCCCTGTTGGTTAGTCCTCCACCGGGGCAATCTCTGCCCCGCCTGCTGACCTCACACTGACTACCGGGACTTCTGACGACTGACAGAAGCTACTGTGACTTTCTTACGCGTATGTACCATTCAGCCAGAAGCCTTACCTGTTTCTCGGTATAGCCTCTCTCCACCATCCGTTTCACAAACTCGTTGTGCTTACGCTGGTCATCATTGCTGCTCTTGGCATTAAAAGAAATCACGGGTAGGAGGTCTTCAGTGTTGGAGAACATTTTTTTCTCAATCACAGCACGCATCTTCTCATAGCTCGACCATGCCGGATTTTTACCATTGTTATTTGCCCGGGCCCTTAATACGAAATTAACGACTTCGTTACGGAAGTCTTTAGGGTTGGCAATGCTGGCCGCTTTTTCGATTTTTTCCAGTTCTTCGTTGATCGTAGCGCGATCAAGAATGTCACCGGTTTCCGGGTCTCTGTATTCCTGATCCTGAATCCAGAAGTCTGCATAAGTGATGTAACGGTCAAATATATTCTGACCATACTCAGAATATGACTCCAGATATGCAGTCTGAATCTCTTTGCCCAAAAACTCGATGTATTTCGGTGCCAGAAACTCTTTCACATAGCGCAGATAGCGCTCATGAATCTCTTTCGGGAACTGCTGCTGCTCAATCTGCTGCTCCAGAACATACAACATGTGTACCGGATTTGCGGCAACCTCACCGGGGTCAAAGTTAAAGACCTTGGAGAGAATCTTGAAGGCAAAACGGGTTGAAAGCCCTTCCATACCCTCATCAACCCCGGCGGCGTCTTTGTATTCCTGCAAAGGCTTGGCGTTGGGATCAGTATCTTTCAGACTTTCACCGTCGTACACCCGCATCTTGGAATACACGTTGGAGTTCTCAGGTTCTTTTACCCGAGACAACACCGAGAACTGTGCCAGCATTTTCAGAGTATCCGGTGCACAGGGTGACTCTTTCAACGAGCTGTTTTCCAGCAGTTTCTCGTAGATCTGAATCTCTTCTTTTACTCTGGTGCAATACGGCACCTTGACGATATTGACCCGGTCAATAAACGCTTCGTTGGTTTTATTATTGCGGAAGCTCTGCCATTCCGATTCATTGGAGTGGGCAAGAATAATACCGTTGTAGGGAATGGCTCCCATGCCTTCGGTGCTGTTGTAATTGCCTTCCTGAGTAGCGGTCAATAAAGGATGCAAGACTTTGATGGGCGCCTTGAACATCTCCACAAATTCCATGATGCCCTGATTGGCATTACACAGCGCACCGGAGAAACTGTAAGCGTCCGGATCATCTTGAGAATACTCCTCCAGCTGGCGGATATCGACCTTACCCACAAGGCTGGAAATATCCTGATTGTTTTCATCGCCCGGCTCGGTTTTGGCAATGGCGACCTGATTCAGGATACTGGGATAAAGCTTCACGACTTTGAACTTGGTGATGTCACCACCAAACTCATTGAGTCGTTTAACGGCCCATGGCGACATAATGCCTCCCAGGTAACGGCCGGGAATGCCGTATTCGCTGGTCAGAATATCTCCGTCCTCAGCCGCATTAAACAGGTTCAATGGTGACTCAAACACAGGTGAGCCTTTGATGGCATAAAACGGTACTTTTTCCATCAGGGCTTTAAGCTTCTCGGCCAGAGAGGATTTACCACCGCCTACAGGCCCCAGCAAATAAAGAATTTGTTTCTTCTCTTCCAGCCCCTGGGCAGCGTGTTTAAAAAACGACACCATTTGTTCAATGGCCTCTTCCATGCCATAGAACTCTCTGAAGGCGGGATAACGTTTGATCAGTTTGTTGGAAAAAATCCGGCTTTGTCGCGGATCTCTGGACGTGTCGATCATTTCGGGTTCGCCAATAGCATGCAGCATCCGCTCTGCAGCATTGGCATAAGTGGAAGGTTCATCCCTGCATAACTGCAGGTATTCCTGAATCGTCAGTTCTTCCTGTTGATGGGATTTAAACCTCTGTTGATAGCTGTCAAAGATATCCATATCGCGTCACCTGCCCTGTCTGATGTGTTTGGTCGATTCCCATACTGTGGCTGCACAAACGGTGTACTCACAATTGGGTTATCGACAGAATCAGTACAAAGACCACTCTTTATTATAGAACTGTCAAAAAACAGCTCAGAGTCTGTTATTAAAAAGTGGCCGAGGCTGACAGCCATTTCCATTGGCTGACATCATGGAACGCTTAACCTACTTATAAGAAAAACTTATTGGAGGTTAACTCAAACAGAGCGGAAAAAAACAAGCCCCTTTGAATTTATAATGTGGAGTTTTTAAGCAATCTGCAATAGCTAAACGCTTAAAATACCGTATTTCGTGTTTCTAAAAGGCAGGTGATGAATGTATGACATCAGTCATATGACGTATGTATCGAACGACACTCTTACCGGATAGCACTCTTACTGAACGAAAATGCTCTATGCTGGTGCGCGACAGTCACTCTGCAAGTTCCTTCGCCACCAGCAAGCGATTATTTTTCCAATTCGGCAATCAGCGTATGAAGGAAGCGTGTTGCTTCCCCACCAGTTGCAGCCCTGTGGTCAAAGGTTAAAGAAACCGGCAGCACTTTATGGCTGGCAGGCTGACCATTAATGCTGACAATCTCTGCCCTCAACTTTCCAATACCCACAATGCACACCATTGGCGGGACAACGACCGGCGTTGCATATTTCCCGGCAAACACACCAAAGTTGCTCAGTGTAATGGTTGCACCAGCCATTTCCGAAGGTGGCAGGCTGCGTTCTTTGACAGCGGTTCTGAAGGTATTCACCTGATGCCTCAGTTGTTTGCCATCCAATGTTTCAGCGGCTCTAATCACCGGAACAAACAACCCTTCATCACTGTCTACTGCCAACCCAAGGTGGACTGAATCAAACACTTCCCGACTCATCGAGCTTCCGTCAAACCAGGCATTCAGTGCCGATTCTGACTGACAAGCTTTAACAACGGCCTGAATCAGTCGGACAGTAATATCTTCACCGTCTTTCCAATGATCAATATCGGCATCATCAAACAGGGTAACCGGCACAACCTCGGCATGAGACTGTGTCATGGTGTTCGCCATATGCTTGCGAACACCTTTTAAAGGTTCCGGATTTTCCAGAGCATAACCTGTCTGGCTCGATTGTTTTGTTGGTGCTGCTTGTGTCATACCAAGGCTAGAAGCCAGATCATGGACAGAGCCGTTTGCAGGCTGGCTCATAGTTGCACCTGACGGTGGCGAGCCAATAAAAAAAGATTCATCTTCAGTTGTATTTGCAGCCGCGACTTCCAGCTCTCCCACTACTGTACCCAAGTCTTCTTCCTCCGAAACAAACTCCACCAGTGGCGCACCGGTCAGAATCGTATCGCCGGGCTGCCCACATAATCGCGCCACTTCAGCCGTAACAGGAGAAGGAACTTCGACAATCGCCTTGGCCGTTTCAACTGAAACAATAATCTGGTCTTCTTTTACGTGCTCGCCTTCCTGAATATGCCACTCAACAATATCCGCTTCAGGAATGCCTTCGCCCAGATCGGGGAGGTTAAAGAATTTCATGTGGCAGCCTCTTATTTTTATTGTTCTGGATGAATCAACTCTCAATGAAATGACAAGGTTTTTAATGCCGCTTTCATAATGTCGTCTGGCTTTGGCAAATAATGATCTTCCATTCGATAGTAAGGCATGATCGTATCGAAACCTGTCACCCGCTCTACCGGTGCCTTGAGAACACTCAGAGCCTGTTCGGCAAGGTTGGCGGCAATTTCCGCTCCGGCACCAAAGCTTTTGCAGGCTTCATGGACAATGACACAACGACCGGTTTTGCGAACCGATGTCAGAATGGTCTCCATATCCAGTGGCTTAATGGTGGCTACATCAATCACCTCTGCCGAAACACCATGCTGTTCCATTGTGCGTGCTGCTTCCATGGTCTCTTTGACAGAAGCACCCCAGCTCACCAGCGTTACATCTTGTCCCTGCTTCAGAGTGAAACACTTGTCGAGCGGCAACAGCGGTGTGTTCTGGTCCACCTCCTGCTTTGATGCCCTGTAAATGCGTTTAGGCTCCAAAAAGATCACAGGGTCAGGTTCATTAATGGCTGATCGCAACAAACCATATGCACGCACAGGCGAAGAAGGAATCACCACCCGTAAACCGGGAATATGCGCCAGCAAAGCTTCGGTACTTTCAGAGTGATGCTCCGGCGCGTGAATGCCACCACCAAAAGGCGCTCGCAGAACCATCGGGCAGGATAAACGACCACGGGTTCGGTTTCGCATACGGGCCGCATGGCAAATCAGCTGCTCCATGGTGGGAAAGATAAAGCCCATGAACTGAATTTCTGCCACGGGTTTTAAACCCTGTGCCGCCATACCAATGCTGATACCGGCAATCAATGTTTCAGCCAACGGTGTATCCATCACCCGCTTCAGGCCATACTTGTCCCGCAACCCCTGTGTCGCACGAAACACGCCACCGTTCACGCCAATGTCTTCACCCAGCATGACAACGTCCGGGTTATTCTCCATCGCATGATCAAGCGCCAGGTTCACCGCCTCTACCATGGTGATTTTACTCATGATGTTTACCTCCCGTGGCTCTCAACTCGGCTTCCTGTTTTTGTTGCTTCAGGGTGGAAGGCATGTTGGCGTAGTGGTAATCAAACAAGTCTTTTACCGGGGGAAGCGGCGTGTTCAGATAGGTTTGAACGTTTTGTTCAATCTGTTGACCAACGTCTTTAATCAAAGCCTGCTCCTGCTGCTCATCCCAGTAGCCACGATGATGCAAAAAGGTTCTGAGCCGTTTAATCGGTTCTTTATTCCAGGCCTGTTGCAACTCATCACCGCTGCGATAACGGCTGGCGTCGTCTGCCGTTGTATGATCGCCTAAACGATAACTGATGGCTTCAATCACCGTTGCACCTTTGCCCTGTCTGGCTCTGTCCATGGCTTCACTGAGCACTTCATGGAGGGCAATCACATCATTGCCGTCTACCTGATAAGAAGGCAAACCGGCTGAAATACCTTTCTGGGCTAGCGTAGGAGCGCCGGACTGAATGGTTCTGGGTACAGAAATCGCCCATTGATTATTATTGATGACAAACACCACTGGCAGTTGCCAGGCACCGGCAAGGTTTAACGCTTCTGAAAAGTCACCTTTTGATGTAGCACCATCTCCCAGCGCACAAACAGCAATGTTCGGTTCATGTCGAATCTTCAGGGCGGCCGCCACCCCGGCTGCATGACCAGCCTGTGTAGCAATGGGGACGCAATTGGGAAAGTCTTTGCCCCAGTGTTCACTGGCGCTGCCTCGTTCATCCCCTCCCCAATAAAGAAGAATATCTGACAGCGGAATACCCCTCGCCAGCAGTCCGGGATGATCCCGATAATAAGGAATTAATACATCGTCTTTTTCCATCAGCGAACAGAATACGGTACTGATCGCTTCCTGCCCCAGACAGGAGGGATAAGTGCCCAGCTTGCCGGTTCTCTGAAGTGCAATGGCCTTGGCATCAGCCTGACGCCCAAGGACCATATTGCAGTAGTAATTAAGCAGAATATCTTTGTTCCGGGTCCACCCAGGAAGACGTTCAATCACTTCACCTTCTGCATCCAGATACTGATAAACAGGAATAGGGTTAAGTTCTTTCTTTTCCATGGTAAGCCTCGGTTGTTCGTTGAATTATTGCTCAGGTCAGCTTGCTCTAAGCGGAAAGCTGCCTTAGCTCATCACCAAACAACATGGCTTCAGCCATCTGGTCTGCAATGCGGTTAACAGGCTCCTGTTGTTGCTGTTGTCTGCGGAATATCTGCAACAGTGTCTCACCAATGCTCTTTATTCTCAGGTTCAGTTCATGATGACTTTTCCGAGAGTAAGCCATGGCAACAAAAATCAGCCCTCCTGCATTAATCAGGTAATCCGGCGCGTAAAGAATATCTCTTTTAAACAGTTGCTCACCACACTCGGGCGTCAGTAGCTGATTATTAGCCGAACCGGCCACCGCACCACACTGCAGCTGGTCAATGGTTTCTTCGTTCAGAATACCGCCCAGACCACAGGGACTGAAAATATCACAGGGAGTCGAATGAATGGCTTCAGGGCTAACAGCCTTGGCACCAAACTCCCGAATACACTGTTCAATCCTGGCTTCATCAATGTCTGACACAATCAGCTTTGCGCCACCTCTGTGCAGTAGCTGGCACAAGGCATACCCCACATTCCCCAATCCCTGAACAGCAATGGTCATTCCTTTCAGACTGGAGCCAAACTCTTTATGAGCTTTGAGTGTGGAGAGAATACCGTAGTAAACGCCTTTTGCAGTTGAGGGCGCAGGGTTGCCACTGGAAGACGTGCAGGTGACATGGCGCGTCTGTGAGGCAATAACGTCCATATCAGATACTCTCGTACCGCTGTCCATAGCAGTGATATAGCGTCCGCCCAACTCTTCAACAAACCGCCCAAATGCGCTGAACAGCTCGGTGCGGTCATAATCGCCTTCCGGCATCATAATCACTGATTTACCACCACCCAGGTCGAGCCCTGCCAGGGCTGCTTTATAACTCATGCCCTGAGCCAGCCGGATGGCATCGGTAACGGCATCATCAAAGGAAGGGTAAGGAATAAATCGACAACCGCCCAGCGACGGGCCTCTGCGGGTATTATGAATAGCAATAATGGATTTCAGGCCTGAATGTTCATCGTGCTTGATATGAATATCATTCATTCTGGCCTCGGCTATCTGTCTGAACATACGGGATCCCTCCGAATGGTTCAGAGCGGATAAGGCTCTGATTTTGCTTTGTTTCTTTTTATTATTTGAGGCATCCTGCAAGCGGGGTGGCTTGAGGACTATCGCAGCAGGGATTGTAGTCCCCTATTGCGATTAAGAATGAGATCGGAAGCTGTTGTCAACTTTTAACAGCAAATCTCTGCAAACTGCAAAAAAATAACGTGCATCTTATTATCAACACATACGACCGACGGTTGATTTAACGATCTGTCAGACCCATTTTTTCCACCAGTTAGCGTTTTTAGCAACAGGATTAAAGCGCAATTTGTCATCAGGGACTGTTTATGGGTATCTTGATAGATCGCAAAGGAGGACGATCCATGACAGAGACTGTACTTGAAAAGCGTCGCTTCCCCCGAAAGCTGCTGAAGGAAACGGCACAGGTTCTGGATAATGACACCGGGCAGCTGCTGGGGGTTCTGGAGGATGTTTCAAAAGGTGGCTTCAGTCTGTTAACCTACCATAATATTCGTCAGGACGAAGTACGAAATATTACATTGGTACTGCCAGGTCCCCAGAAAAGCTACCATCGCGTATCACTGATCGCAGAATGTGTCTGGTGTCAGTCGGGGAAAACACAGGGTGACAAAAGCCGGCCTGACTCCCCCGAAACTATCTTTGCTGATAGCCCTGAAAACCAGGCTCCCGAGAACTACTCAGCCGGATTTCAGCTGCGGGAAATCGATGAACAGAACCTTGTGGCGCTGAATTACTTCATACGTGACTATTAATATCAACCGAAGCTATAGCGTCTAATATCAGCCGAAGCTATAGCATCCAGCATCAATCCGGAATGGGCAGATTCAGGGTTTCCTTCAGCTCTTCCATCACAATGTAGCTCTTGGATTCCCTTACACCGGGCAGCTTTAAAAGGATGTCGCCCAGCAGTTCCCGGTAAGAGGCCATTTCCGAAATACGGGCTTTCACCAGATAATCAAAGTGACCGGATACCAGATGACATTCCAGAACATTAGGCAGGTTAATCACTGCCTTGCGGAAATCATCAAAGATGTCGGCAGATTTGCTATACAGGCTGATCTCGACAAACACCAGCAGACCCGCTTGCAGGAACTGTGGACTTAACCGGGCACTGTAACCCTGGATAATCCCTTCACGCTCCAGTCTTTTAACCCGCTCCATGCAGGGCGTGGTGCTCAGGCCTACACGATCAGCGAGGTCTACATAGGATATACGACCGTTTTCCTGCAGGGTACGCAGAATATTACGATCAATCCTGTCTAGTTGGCGAACGACTTCTTTGCGGCTTCTCATGGTTTCAGCTGTTGTTTGACGAACTGTCATTAATAGCTGTGGGAAAAATCCCTTCAGCTACGCCGTTTAGGAATATGCCCTGACTTCGCATAAACATGCACAAGTGAACATTCCGAGGGTGCGTGAGAGTATGGCACAGACAGAAAATCTTCAAGTACTTAAATAGACCAAGTATGTAAATTTTCCGTTTGCTGAAAAAAACAAGCAAGATAGCCCAATGAAAGTAAGTACTCACAGCATGATGTTCGTTGCCGGATAATCAGGCTTTTACCATCACTGGCGACTGAACATATTCCACCGGAACGCGATTAAGATTGCAGAACAGCTGATAAGGAATTGTTCTGGCATGACGGGCAATTTCGGCGGCAGGCAGACCCTTTCCCCAAAGCACAACACTGTCTCCCGGTCGGGCTTCAGGTACATCGGTCAGGTCAATGGTTAGCATATCCATAGACACTCGCCCGATGACAGGCACACGCCGGCCGTTCACCATCACAGGCGTACCATTGGCAGCATGACGCGGATAACCATCTGCATAACCAATGGCAACCACTCCCTGACGAGTCGGACGCTGACTAACCCATGTGCTGCCATAGCCTACAGGGCTACCGGCCGGAATGTCTTTAATACTGATAATGGCAGACTGCAGCGCCATCACCGGCTGCAGTTTCTGCTCAATAGGATGAAGGGTTTCAAAGGGAGAAGCACCGTACAGCAACAACCCCGGACGATTCCAGTCAGCTCGTGCCTGAGAGTAATCCACCAGCCCGGCAGAATTGGCAATACTGCGTTCACCCGGCAGACCAAGGGTATGCTGTTCAAACACTTCCAGCTGATGTCGTGTATAGCCATTCTCTGGTTCATCGGCACAGGCAAGATGCGTCATCATGACAATATCGCTCACCCAGGGCAGCGTTTCCATGCGTAGCCAAGCTGAACGGAACTCTTCTGGCAACAGCCCGACACGGTACATGCCCGAATCCATTTTCAGCCAGATTCTGACCGGAGCAGGCAAAGGGTTCTGTTCCAGCATTAAAAGCTGTTCCGGACTTTGCACGACAATGTCCAGCTTATGGCGGCTGATTTCAACGAGTTCACTGGCTTCAAAAAAACCTTCCAGCAAAAGAATGGACTGTCTTATGCCAATGCTGCGCAGTTCCAAAGCTTCTTCAATACAGGCAACCGCAAACCCGTCGGCCTGATCAGCCAACGCCTGCGCGCAGGCAACGGCTCCGTGCCCGTAAGCGTCGGCTTTGACCACCGCCAGTACCTTGCCATTGCGTCGTTCCTGATTCGCCAGGGATTTGGCAAGCTGATAATTGTGCTGCAGGGCATCAAGATTAATGACCGCCTTGGCTGGACGACTCATGACTGCGATGTTTTTCCCAAAGTGTTGTCCCCGAAAAAATCAGAACTGAAGAGCTCAGAAGAGGCCGCAATGCTAACAATTTATAGTTTTTAGCTCTTTATGTGATTGTCGAAATTCACTAAGTGAATAAATAATACCGTTAACGGCAACGAGCCAACAGCCCTTCATTCACTGCATTTCAGTTAAACGTCAGTGGAATTATGATTACTTTTGTATTTTAGTAATCTTGGTGCCTTCCAGAGTCAGGTTATACATCAGACCTTTGTTGTCGTTGATAAAGCCAATGATCGGTGACTGTGCGGTATTGGTCGCAATGGTTTCTCCCACTCCAAACTCGGCAATGGCAATGCTGCCATCGACACCGGCTTCCCAGCCTTTACTGTTACGAAATTTATTCAGGGACTCGTCGGTCATAAACATAATCACCTGCGAGCGCAGTTGGGCACCCAGCTGAAAACCAATGGAGGCAGAAGCCGTGTTGTAATAGTCCACCACTTCCTGATTGATCAGTAACGCGCCTTCGCCGTACTCACCACCCAGAAACACACCGCCTTTAATGATTTTGGGAAACACCAGAATGCCTTTGGCATCTTTGCCCAGAGATTTAGCTGCAGGGCTTTTGTCGTAGAGATTCGACAAGCTCTCCTGAACGGTGGCATCCAGCTCCTCTTTTGATGAAGCAAACGTCGGCAACGCGAAGACAAAAGCCACCATAAACAACAATAAAAACCTTAACTGCCGCAGCATAACGTGCTCCCCAATATTAAAACTGGGTTAATAGTACCAGTAATGAATCCAATTTCGATGTGGGTTTTGCGCAACTTTTTCAGGCTCTGGTTGCTTCAAAGTGGCAACGACGTGGTGTATTTCATCTGCTCCATGGCAAAACTCGACGTTACATCGCACAGTCCGTCAACACTGTTCACCAGTTTTTTGTAGAAAAGATCAAACGACTGTATGTCTTTAGTGACCACCCTTAACAGGTAGTCGTATTCGCCGCTCATTCGATAGCACTCGGCCACTTCCGGAAAACGATTCACAGTGTCTGAAAAAAGTTTCAACCAGGCTGACGAATGGTGCTGTGTTTTGATGTGAACAAACACCGAAACACCCAGCCCAACCTTTTCGGCATTAATAAGGGCTACCCGTTTGTTAATATACCCCTGCCCTTCAAGGCGTTTAATCCGGTTCCAGCAGGGCGTAGGCGACAGGCAGACTCTTTGCGCGATGTCGGCCAGAGAAAGTGTGCTGTCTTCCTGCAATTCAAGCAGGATTTTTCGGTCGATAGAATCCATTGAGAAGGGAAATTACTGCTGTACAGAGAGAGGAGGGAATGGTGTCACAGTCTCGGAAGCTTGGCAAAACCGGACGCCTCAGAGACTGTATTCAACGTCACCACCGATAGGCAAACGACACCGAATGAAAATCAATAGACTCGTTCAGTCGGGCCAGCCCCCCATTGGAATAATGCAGCCAGCCATAACTCACTGAATATCGCTGCCCTTCCCCAAAGGTAAAACCTGCCCCCAGTCGCACTTCAAACAACCAGTGACTGCCCATATTGATGGGAGACTTCTTTTCTTTTTCCAGATCTTTTTCTGAAAACCAGGCGCCACCAACACCAGCATCCAGAAAAGGAAACGCATTGCCAAACAGGGGGTGGGCAGAAGAGAAGCGAAAGACCGGCGAAAAGCTGACGACTGTGGCTTTGTCTTTACCCTCAGGGCTGGGGCTATCAGAAGCATTCAGGCGACTTTTTAAGGCACTGCCACCGAGCTCAAAATAACCAGACATCACCAAACTGTCTGAACGGTACAGCTCATCTCCCCAATCCCACTGAATGCCAATGCGATAGTGATCATAATTCGCCTTACGACCACTGACAACAGGGAGGTACTGCCCATAACTGGCAGAAAGACCATCTGGACGGATATCCAGAGCAGAGGCAGGGAAAGGCAGCAATGACATCATGCCAGCGTAGAAAAATCCTTTTTTCACTCATTTCTCCTGCTGTAAGAAAGGTTGGATTACAGCCTGATCATTATTGTCTTATCGGAAGAAATCGAGAGATGATGAATTGATCAATAAATAACCAATTCATCCTAAAGGAAGATATAGAGAAAGGAAATGCCACACTTCATGCAGCATTCAAAGGAAGGTCATCCACTTCAATGTTGTTACAACTGTGAGGTGTCATTTTATAAATAGCAGAAACCGCTGCAGGCTGGCCTGCCAGCTGCTCGTAAAAAGCCACAGCATTGTTACAGGTAAGATCCGGAAGCTTAAAAAAGCTGCCGTTAATCTGCGTCTTCTGAAACAGCCGGGAGTGAAACTGTTTAAATAACTGCCGGTCAACGGGTTGGGGCGCTTGCCAAAAAGAGGCCAGACTACCCTGATGGGTTAGCCCTTCAATGTCGTACATAGCTCTGCCCATCACTTTAACAGGCACGCTGTGCAGCATGGCAGAAACTCCAACAGTGCTGTTTACTGTGACAACACCGGCAGCGTGATCGTACAAATCAGGCAGTGACACATCGTGACAATACAGGACTCTGCCCTGCAAGCCGGTACGTCTGGCTTTTTCACGAATAAAATCGCCATAGTGCGTGTAGCCACGATCCATGGGGTGATGCTTAAAACACAACACCTGATCCGGTGCCGCATAGCTTCTGAACGATTCAATCACCTCGGAGATAAACGACTCAACCGAGTTAAAGTTAGAATGGTAGATCTTCTGGGAGTCATCGTGCACTTGCAGAGGCACCAGAAAAAAACGCTGGCTGAATGTCTTTGTCAGCTTTCTTTTGATCCTGTAGTCCGCAGGTTTTACCAGCCATTTGCGGGCAAATCCCCGTATCCAGCAATAACCTTCCCTGACAGGATTCGACGCCCGGTGATGCCGATAGTGAGCAAACTGCCCGTGACCAAAGTAGCCTGCCCAATAATATAATGATGCATAAACTGCACGTGCGAAAATTGTGCTGCCAATCGTCACAGGGGCTTCTTCAGTAGGCTGCACGATCGTTTCCCGAAGCGTTTTAATGGACAAATCCAAACGGCTTAAGGCATTCACACCGTGAGTTTCCAGAGTGATGGTGTTGGGTCTCAGGTAGCCTTCCTCAAAGACCATAAATGCAACACCCAGACTGTCGCAAAGAGGCTTTGCTATGCGATGGTAATAACGACAGTCGCCTAACAGAAATACCGCATCAATGGAGTGCTCCATCAGATATTCCTGCAGAAAAGCCAGCCAGTTATCTGGTTCCCCCTGGTAATCGACCACTTTGTCTGCTCCGGCATAAAAGCGGTCACCACCATTAAAATTAATCTTGTGCGTACAATAGCCTGCACGCGAAAAAGCCCCGGCCAGTTCCCGAAAGAAAGGCCCTAGTGGACCTTGTAAAAATAATACAGACGACTTATGCACGCTGAACCGACCCAAAGTACCTGCCTTAAGACAGATAAAAAATTATATTGTTGTCTAAATAAACGACCATTTTCTCAGAATAATAATGCAATCCGGATGGTGGACTTACGCATCGCTACTTCGTAAATACCTCTACAAGGTAACCCGCCTTACGCCTGTTTCTTGCCAGCCAGTTAACCAGTTTGTTCGACCGGGTCTGGTGAACGGTGGCTTCCTGTTTCAAAGCCTGAATCATACGCTCTACCGTTGTGAAGCGACGTGTTACCCAATGTATGTAGTTTGGATAATAACAGTGAGCAAAGTAGGTCAGTTCTGCCAACGACCGTTTAGCGGTTCTGCGAGGTATGTTCAGTTGGTCAATGGTTAACCCCCAGCCTGAATAGAAGGGAGCTCCCCAACAATGAACCGTTTTACCTCTGGTCAGAGCTTCGAACCCGGCCAGAGACGTCATGACATGCAGCTCATCACACTGATCAATGCAATCCAGGATATCGTTGTCTGATACCATGCTGTCTGCCCACTGCAAAGCCTGTGGCTCGGGTATATGCCCTTCCCTGCCCGCCAATAGCACATCCGGGTGAGGCTTATACACAATAAAAGCATCCGGAGCAGAGGCTCTTACCGCTTTTAGCAACTCAAGGTTGCTTTGTACAACAGGGCTGCCCCACTTCAGCGATGCATCATTATTCACCTGCCCGGTCACAAGAATTTTTTTCTGTTGATGTGCAGCACTGGCAAACACCTGCTGCTCTTTTCCTAACAGGTTATATTTGCTGACACGCTGACGAACCAGTGTGCGCACCAGCTGCTCGCCTCGCTCTTTCTCCCGATCTGACAGCTGTAGGGTATTGATGGCCGTTTCCAGATCAGAAGGTCGGGTGCAGTCAAAATACATACCCTGCTTATCGATGATCAGTGAACCCGGCCGACGCAACTCTGCACCCAAGCCATTGCTACGAATAAAGGCGTCTTCTGCCCGCCATAAAGCAATGCCTTGCGGGGCCTGAAAGTCATACTGTTTTGCGCCCCATAAAAGAATACCGTCGCCTTCAGAGGCTTTTTCAACGGCCTTGTCAGTTGAACTGACAAACTTGACCTGTTGCGCACGACCACCAATAAAACAGCCAAGAAAAGCGCGCTTCCAAAGACTGAAGCCAACAGCATACAGCGTGTTCACTTCCTGTTTCTGGTAACGTCTTTGCAGTGCGATTAAGTCAACAATGTCTTCCAGCTCACACCGCTCACCCATTTCCGGATCGATATAACGGGTGTATTTAAGACAGGCTGCTGCAAACAGACTCTCAATACTGTGTTGCACCGTACGACGAGTGCAGCCAATCCGGTCGTCCGTTAGCCCCCAGCCACTGTAAAACGGCACACCAAAACAAACCACCTGCTTGCCATACCACAGAGCTTCAAAACCCAGCTGCGATGTCACCACATAGACTTTGTTGAAATGAGGAAACAAAGACTGAGCATTCACCTTTTCAGCCATAACCTTCAGGCGATCATTGGCAAATCCTTTAATCTTCTGTCCACAGGGCTCCAGCTCGAAATAGCCTTTCTTTTTTCCTAACACCACATCCGGATGCACCTTCACCCAGACTTCAGAATCAGGGTTTTCAGAAAGAGCAGCGGTCAGCATAGCGTCAAAACTGGATTCATCAGCCATGCCATATTTTATAGAACAGTCGCCGTATGTCTGGTCAACCACCAATACTCGATTCTGCACTTTATTTTCCGGCTCCCAACGGGATACCGGTTCATGGTTGTACTTGGTGATTTGATGCTGACGAATAACCCTGAGCAGATTGACTGAGCGAGCCTGTAGCTCCGCTGTTAACCACTCTTCAGGATGGTTTAAAAGGTATTCAATATCGGAAGGTTGGGTCGCATCGTAATAGATGCCAGTTTTGTCCACGATCAGGGAAAAACGACGATCGCCTAGTGCGGGGTGACCAAGGTAGGCAATGAAACCATCTTCGAGACTCCAGATGGGGATGTCGTTCTTACGACTGAATGCTCTGGCTTTTGACGTATTGTTTTTTCTTCCCCAGCCAAGGGTAGTAACAGCTGAACCGCTGAATTTTTTAGTTAGCTGCTGGAAAGCATTTACATGGGAGACAGGCTCACCAATGAGGCATTCAAGCTCGTTGGCTCCCGAAATGCCTTTGGAAAAAGTGATGAACTGGGACAATGAATAAATTCTTTACGGTGAGGAACAAAGAACAGCGTATCGTGCTACTTGCTGCACTGGTTGATGCAAATTTCGGACGCCTGACATAAATGCTATAGTCTTGACTTGAAAATAATTTGGTGCATTCCGTAGCTTCCCCACTTTTCATAACAACTTCAGGGAGAAAACAACCAATGGCCTTGGCACAACCTCTTGAATTTATAGATCCTGATACTTACATGACAATGGAGAAGCAGTCGGACATCAAGCACGAATACGTAAATGGACTGATAACCGCTATGGCTGGTGCCAGCCGCAGGCACAATTTACTCACTCTCACTATTGCTTCCTTGCTGCGCAACCATTTGCGCGGCACTGGTTGTCAGACGTTTGCCAGTGATATGAAGGTCAACGCCAGCCACAAAGGTAATACGGTTTTTTATTATCCGGATGTCATGGTCAGCTGCAATCGGGCAAACCAGGATGCTTTTGTAGAAAACCACCCGCAAATCATTATTGAAGTATTGTCTCCTTCTACTGAAGCCAGAGACAGAATGGAGAAGTTGGCTGCCTACACCTCAATTCCCGGTTTAAAGGAGTATGTTTTGGTGCATCAGGACAAAATAGCCATCGACTTGTACCAGAACACAGGGCACGGCTGGGAGGTCATCCGGTTCACTCATGAACAGGAACACATACATTTTCTTTCCATAGACTTTACCGCGACCTTGCAGGAAATCTATGAGGATGTTGCCGGCGTTCTATAAGGGTCAAAGTCCATTACAGTTCATCCGGATAAAGGTCGTCCATCGCCAGATCCAGCTTCAGACTGTCCAGTCGAATGACATCGCCGGAATGGTAGGTTGCAACGACTTCGAAACGCCCGCCGTGCCACATCCGCTTTTCAATGACTGGATGATCGGGGTCTATCACCAGATATTCACCGTTAGTCGCTTTGAGTACATGCCCGTATTCAGCCGATTTGTAGACACGATCAGTCAGTTCTGTGCTTTCAGAAAGCACTTCAACCAACACCGTGGCCGATTCGCACATATCATCGTATGTTCGGTTTTTCTCACAGGAAACCATCACATCCGGATATCGGAATGATTTTACAAAAGCCGATTCGACCTTGAGCTTGACGTCGGATGAGAACACATCGCAAGGCTTGCCCACCAAATGATTACCCAATAATCGTGCAATGTTGGTAATCATTTTTCCATGTCGGATTGAACCCCCAGCCATTGCAACCACATATCCATCGATATATTCATGCCGGGTTTCCTGGGCTGCCTTCTCGTGGGAAAGGTAGGCTTCCGGTGTGATCAGTACATGGCTGATTTTTCGGGGCATATGATGGTCCTTAATTAGCGAACTACGTTCAAATATCTCGACAAAGCCTCTTCCTGCGCCTGAGCGACCAGTACAATAAAATCCTGATAGTCTTGTTGAGTATGTGCCTTATCCAGCGCCTCATAATAGGCCAGCCGATGTTCAGTTTTGATAATAACCGGCAGATAGCCGCTGGTCATTAAGTCGAAATTCATAAGCAATCTGGCAGTTCTGCCATTGCCATCGACAAAAGGGTGTATGCCTACAAAGTCAACATGAAAACGGGCAGCTCGCTCAACTGGGTGAGCACCCTGCTGCTCATACCATTCAATCAGCCTCTCCATTTGATGGGGGACATGCAAATGATCAGCAGGCGTATGCTGAGCACCTGCGATGATCGCATTCTCAGTACGATAAGCACCAGCATTACTGTCATCAATGTTTTTCAAAACAAGATGATGGATAGACTTGATAAGGCGCTCACTCAACACTTCATGTTTCGCCACCACCGCCTCAACCCACTCAATGGCTTCTTTATGATTAATAGCTTCGAAATGCTCCCGCATGGATTTTCCACCCACCGTAATACCTTCCAGTATCACTTTGGTTTCTTTCAGCGTGAGCGTGTTGCCTTCTATTGCATTTGAGTGATATGTCCACTCCACGATTAGCGCTTCATGCAGTGACTTAACGCTGTGTCTGGGCAATGGTCGCAGGGAATCTAATTCCGACTTTAGTGTATTGATGGTTTCAAACATGATGACAATCAGCCTGATAAAGGGGACTCTTGCTCCATCTTAGAGTATGTATCTGGGTGATAGAAGCAGGATGAGGGGCATTAAATTCAACAGACTTTGATTTTCAATGCAATTCAAGTCTACAATAAATTACATTAAACGTAATAATTTGTAGACCTGAATGACCAAAAAAGACAAACTCTTAACCGTCTTGTCAGACGCTACTGCTGCCGGTGGAGGCATTTACACAGCACAGGAAATAGCCTATTTGATTGGAGAGAAGTACTCCCCTGCTTTGACTAAATTTCTTGCTGATTGTGCCAAAAAAGGCTTAATTCGCAGAGTGGCGGCGGGACTGTTTGAAAGTACGCTGACGCCACCCGCCCCAACAACAGCCATCTATAAAATAGCGAAGAAACTACGTAATCATGTCATTAGCTACATAAGCCTTGAAAGCCAGCTCAGTCATACAGGCACTATCTCTCAAATCCCCATGGGTCGGCTAACCATCGTAACAAAGGGTCGTAGTGGAACCTTTACAACGCCATACGGAGTGATTGAGTTTACTCACTCAAAAAAATCGGTCAGCAGTATTTCACCCAATCTGTATTTTGACAGCACTGTAAACATGTACAGAGCAAACACTTCGCAAGCCATTGCAGACCTGAAAGACTGCAAAAGAAACCTACATATGCTGGAACGTTAAAATGTTAACTACACAAATTCAAAGCATAGTGCAATCAAACCCGGAATTTGCCGCCATCACCCCTGTGATAGAAAAAGAAATTCTTCATCACGATATTCTGCACGTCATGATCAAGCAGGGGGCAATGCAGCCACTCACCTTCATAGGCGGAACATCCCTTAGAATGTGCTATAACAGCTCCAGATTATCGGAAGATCTGGACTTTAACGGTGGGCATGACTTCAAGCCAAGCAATTTCGATGGTTTGGAAAATGATATCCAAAACTACATACAGAACAAATACGAAACAAACGTATGGGTCAACAAACCCAGTCAAGACAAACAGGGCGACACTTCCTCATGGAAGATCAGTATAGAGAAAGAAGCTAATCGTCCGGATTTACCTAGACAAAAAATGCATATAGACGTCTGCGCCATTCCATCATTTGATGTGAAGAAAAAAGCGCTTGCCAACCACTACCCTATTGTCGTACCTACTGAAGGACTGCTTGTTCCCGTTCAGTCTCTCGAAGAAACACTTGCGGATAAATTTATTGCTCTGGCCTACCGAGCCAGACGCATTAAACCCAGAGATGTATGGGATATTGTCTGGATAAAACAAAAAGGTATTAACATTTCTACAGCGCTGATTGACAAAAAACTGGAAGCAAGAAATAAAACCAAAACAGACTTCAAACAAGCACTGCTCAGCCAAATGTTAAAACTACTAAAAAACGACGAAGTACGAACAGACTTTGCTGCTGAAATGAGTCGCTTTATTCCCGAAAATATCAAACAGAGAACGCTTGACAACCCAGAATACTGGACTTATGTACAAACAGAAATCGAAACTATGTCAGACTCGATTCTCAAAAATGACAAGCCTCGAAATAGATTTGATATGAGTGTCTAGCAGCAAGCGCCCATCCTACTGCCAGCAGTCGTTGAATACTGATTGTATGGAGAGGGTCTGAAAATCAGATCATAAAAAGGAGCTGCCATCAGCTGGCCATTGTCGTCCATTAAGAATAACCAGATTCAATTTCTGGTACTCGTAAGCACCAATATTTTTGAAGTTATATAGCTACAAAACAGTGTTAAACGCAACAAATGACTGTATATACAGTCATTATATAGGTTTGCCAGTTTATGGTGACCGTTGATCACCACCAATAATAACCCCTTCAAACGCTGTCTTTTTATCAACCCCATCGGAACTCTGAAAACACCCCACGTACCAGCGTCCGGACACCTCAGGTTCAAGCATTTTAAGACTTGCTGAGCAGACAGGGTCAAAACCCTCTTCGTAACTACGGACGAAAACCCGCTTATCTTCTGGAAGCTGCTTTAAAAGTGAAATAAGCTCTTTAACTGTCATCTAATCAAGCCTTTACGTCTTAAATATGAACGACCAGTTTAAACCAGAAGAACTGCTTATCACGACTTGGAGCAGCACAAATAACCACCCCATTCCTCGTGCAAAAAACGGAGTAAAAATCGTTCACTTGCCAACGAAACTGATCGTTACCGTTGATGAAGAGCGAACCCAACATGCCAACAAATTAAAGGCCTTAACCAAGCTGGCTGAAAAACTGGATAAACTGGCCGAGTCGAAGTAAACAACTAAGAATATCTAACCCATCATTCACATGTAGTGGCAAGCAGCTACAGGTAGCTTTCTTACAGCACTTGCTCATCTGCCTCGACCAATGATTTTTACAGAAACGTCGCTTTAGTACACGACCACGATCACCCTAAATTCTACTGCCACAGATAACGACGTCAGACAATTATCAGTATTTTTTTCTATCAAAAAATACCAAAACTCGTACTTTTTCCTATGTAAAAGTACGAAAACCGCAAGTAACATCGGAAGATTCTAAAAGCTCGACAGCACTACGAGCTATGAGCTATGAGCTATGAGCCACAGCATAACCTTGTGGATTATTTGACTGCCACCGCCATGTGTCGATCATCATGTCCTGCAAACTTTTCTCGGCAACCCAACCAAGCTCTCTTTCTGCAAGGCTCGCATCGGCCCAGCAAGCAGCGATATCGCCTGGTCTACGATCTACAATCTGGTATGGAACAGTCTGATCAGAAGCTTGCTCAAATGCATCGATCATTTCCAGAACACTGTGTCCTTCTCCCATTCCGAGATTCCACGCCTTGAGTCCACACTCTGTATTCAGCTTTTCAATGGCACGAACATGCCCTTTGGCAAGATCGACAACATGAATGTAATCTCTTACACCTGTTCCATCATTGGTTGAATAGTCGCCACCAAATACAGAAAGTTTGTCACGCATACCAATAGCCACCTGACTGATATAGGGCATCAGGTTGTTTGGAATATCATTTGGATCTTCACCAATCATGCCGGAATGATGGGCTCCAATTGGGTTGAAATAACGCAGAAGAGCAATATTCCAGCGGCTATCTGAACGATGGAGATCCTCCAGGATTTCTTCGACCATTAGCTTTGAACGACCATAAGGGTTCGTAGCACCTAGCGGAGAATCTTCTTTTATTGGCAGACTGGTCGGATCACCATAGACCGTTGCAGAAGAACTGAACACCAGATTGAAAACACCTTGTTCAGCCATCTCCTCACACAAAGTCACCGTTCCGCTGACGTTATTATCGTAGTATCTGAGCGGGACAACAGTGGACTCACCGACAGCCTTCAATCCGGCAAAATGGACAACAGAATTGAAGCGGTGCTCACTAAACAGCTGCTTGAGTAGTTTGCGATCCCTAATATCACCTTCAACGAAGGTTACTTTTGCATCAGTTATCAATTCAACCCTGCGAATTGCTTCCCGCGAGCTGTTGCACAAGTTATCAAGAACAACGACTTGATAACCGTTAGTCAGAAGTTCAACACATGTGTGGCTTCCTATGTAGCCTGCTCCTCCCGTGACAAGAACTTGCTTTGTCATTAACTAACAATTCCCTTCAGATATTCTCGAAATGCGCCATTCAGTTCAGGATGTCGTAAAGCATACTCCACATTCGCTTTCATGTGTCCGAGCTTGCTACCACAGTCATAGCGGATGCCATCGAATTCATAGGCATAAATGGCTTGCTCTTCAAGCAAAGCTGCGATGGCATCTGTTAACTGTATTTCATTACCGGCACCACGTTGTGTATTTTCAAGCAACTCGAAAATGCGTGGTTGAAGTACATAACGACCGACGATAGAAAGGTTTGAAGGTGCCTCTTCAACAGGTGGTTTTTCAACAACACCTTGCAACTTATACAGACGGTCACTCAGGTCAATCGGATCGATAACGCCATATTTATTGACCTTTTCCATTGGAACCTGCTCAACAGCGACTACTGAACTAGCATCTTCATTAGCGAGATTGATCATGGTGTCAAGACAAGCAGTTTCATCGCAGTAAATCATGTCATCAGCCAGCAAGACGACAAAAGGCTCATCACCGACAATATCTTTCGCACATAAAACCGCATGCCCGAGGCCAAGAGCCTCTTGCTGGCGGACGTAAAAACAGTTAACGCCCTTGGGTAAAATATTTCTTACCGTATTCAGCAGCTCTTTTTTGCCTGCTTCTTCAAGTTTGTATTCAAGTTCAAAGTTTTTATCAAAATGGTCTTCGATAGGTCGCTTTGTCCAGGATGTAACAAAGATCAGATCGGTAATACCTGCTGCAATAGCTTCTTCAACAGCATATTGAATGAGAGGCTTATCAACAACAGGTAGCATTTCTTTTGGGCAGGCTTTTGTGGCTGGTAGAAAACGAGTTCCCATTCCTGCGACTGGGAATACGGCTTTTTTAATTTGAACTGACATTATCAATTAATATTATAAATATTTGATTGGAGAAATTTTGTAGCAATTAAGCTTTCAAAGTTTTGTAGACTGTGTTTAATCTGAGCCAAATAAATCGCGGGTATACACCTTATCTGCTACACCTGCTAATTCTTCAACCATACGATTTGAAACGATGACATCCGATATGTGCTTAAACTCTTCAAGATCTTTAATCACTTTAGAGTGATAAAACTCATCTTCATCAAGTACTGGTTCGTAAACAACTACCTCAATCCCCATGGCTTTGATGCGCTTCATTATTCCCTGAATTGCGGAAGCACGGAAGTTGTCAGAGCCTGTCTTCATAATTAGTCGGTAGATTCCTACCACTTTGGGGTCACGCTTAATAATTGATTCGGCAACGTAGTCCTTTCTTGTACGATTGGCTTCAACAATAGCACCAATCATATTGTTAGGGACATCCTGGTAGTTAGCCAGTAGTTGTTTGGTATCTTTTGGTAGGCAGTAACCGCCATAACCAAAAGACGGATTGTTGTAATGACCGCCAATGCGTGGATCAAGCCCAACACCATCAATAATTTGGCGAGTATCTAATCCATGTGTCTCAGCATAGGTATCAAGCTCATTAAAATAAGCCACCCGCATTGCCAAATATGTATTCGAAAACAATTTAACGGCTTCTGCCTCAGTAGAGTCCGTAAACAGTACAGGTATATCTTTTTTCAATGCACAATCTTCAAGCATTCCTGCAAAGCGTCGTGCACGCTCAGATTGTTCACCAATGATGATACGGGATGGATAAAGATTATCATGTAATGCTTTACCTTCACGAAGGAACTCAGGTGAAAAAATAATATTTTCACTGTTAAGCTCTTCCTTGATACGCCGTGTATAACCCACAGGAACTGTGGACTTTATCACCATAATTGCATGGGGGTTAATTTCCATGACATCTTTAATGACTGACTCTACCGAGCTTGTATTAAAATAGTTGGTTTCTGGGTCATAATCAGTTGGCGTAGCGATAATGACATAATCAGCATCAGAGTATGCAAGTTTTTTATCTGTTGTTGCTCGAAGGTTCAGGTCTTTGTTTGACAGATAGTTCTCAATCTCAACGTCCGCAATAGGTGACATACGGTCATTAATCATATCTACTTTCTGATGAACGATATCAACAGCCATTACCTGATAATGCTGTGCTAATAAAACAGCGTTAGACAGGCCTACATAACCTGTACCTGCTACTGAAATTTTCATTTGATTAAAATCTACTTGGAATATAAATTGGTTACTGTGCTAAGCAGGCTCTTACATCTGTCATAGGCACACAAATAGAATCAGGTGCTAAAAAGCGACGAGAGGTGGAATAATCATCACTTTGCTTGGGTTTCAGACCTCGATTAAGCTCAGCAATATGCCAGCGAGTCCAAGACTCCCAATAATCCAACCTAACAGGCGATATACCTCCAACACCATGTCCCGTGCTTACGGCAGTCATCAGTGAATCAGGCCGATGAGCACCAAAGGTTAAAGGTTCTACCACTCTGTGCATGGCTTTGCGACCAAATACCAGTTTTAGTCTTGCCAGAAACTCACTATCTGCGCCTGTTCTAACCAGATCCCATAAACCCGCTTTTGACGCCACTAATTCGCGCCGAAACATAGGTGACGCAGGATTCAACCGTAACAAGGTGTGTACTGGCCTAGCATAGAAAATACCGTCATCCTGCATTCTTACCCAATGTGCTGTAGTAAATACCAGAGAGCTATTTTCGATCAAAGGTCGAACCTGACGCTCAATTTTTAAAGGATGTGACCAGTCGTCAGAATCATGACAAATAACGAACTCACCTTTGGCATGTTCGAAACCAATTCTTTTGGCTACATATGTGCCAACATTAACCGGCAACTTGATATAAATAATTCGTTTGTCTTCCTTTACTAGCTTTTGAACTATCTCGGAAGTTCTATCACTGCTGTCATCGTCAATGACAATCAGCTCAATATTTTCCCATGTCTGGGTCAACAAAGAGCGAATTGATGTCTCAACCCGTTCCTCAGATTGGTAGGTCGTCATTAGGATACTGACAAGAGGTCCACTCACCTTTGGCAACTCTTCCAAAGAAAGCAGGTTATTGGGGCCTGGAGCAGTTGCTTTATTCTTAAGCGCCAATGCAGACAAGCCATGTGCTGCAAGGAAATTATTTAAAGTGACAAGTTGTTGGCTAGGAGACTGCTGATCAGAATTACTAAGATAAAGCTCTAACTCTGGCGTAGATTGTTCTGAACATTTAAGCACTTCTTTTGCCACTTGACAGGCTTTCATGCTCTGACCATTAGCCAGTAACAAAGCTGTGCGTAATGTAGCCGGTGCGTTGATATTTTTTATTAGTTCTAGACTTAAGTCAGGCTGAAAAGGTGCTAAGGCATTTGCCAGAGAATACTGTTGACGCTCAGACACCCCCTTACTAACCAAACGACGGGTATGGTCAACGGCTTCACCATGTGCACCAACTGCTGAAAAACTCACCGCTTTCGCATACCCACCTCGCCAACTACGCCAGTCGCAGGTAGATTGAACAACAGTTTTATAAAGCCCTAAACGATAGCACGCCCAAAGCGAGGCATCATTTTTAGGCACTGGCTCACTTCCTAAACAGGCCAATGCATTAGCAAACCTATTACGATTAAAATAATGCCAAAAGCGTAAGCGCTTTATCATTCAACTTGAGCCTTAAGAACAGCTCTATCCTGACGAAAACTTCTAATTGTTCTCGACATTATAACAGGAAGCAGAGGCCAGCTTAGCGGATTTTTACTGCACTTAATTAACACAGTGCCAATACGATAAGAAAGATGCTTTTTAACTTCATCAGCTTTATAGGCATCAGCATAACTAGCAATAGGAGGCAGTATAGCTTTACTGTTTTGTAAAGCTTTATCAGTCCTGAATTTTTTAACTTCTGTTCCTAAGGCAAAGGGCATAGACAACCACCCTGTAATAGAGCGTGAATGCTGAATGACAGTATTACCTAATCGGTAAGACAGCTGTTTCTTTACTCGATCTTCAGCCCCATATAAGAATGTTTGATTAGCACTTGAACTATGCCTGTCTGTGCTGTTCATCCCGTTTCTTTTAAGTAGTTGATTTTCAAAATAGAGTTTTTCCAACTCATTTTGAACTTTTTGTAGTTGCTCAACGAGAACTTCATTTCCGACATGGAATGTATTTACTGAAACTGCAACATGCAATCCTGTACTCTCAGAAGGTTGAAACATTGCCTTCTGTTGTGCAAGTTGCTGCCTAAGCAATTGCAATTCATCATCACGCTCTTTAAGCTCTGCTTTAGCTTTTTTTGAATCCTGGAAATATTTTTCTAATTTTTCCTGAGAACAAAGCAGCTGCTCACGCTGTTTATTTTGTTCCAATAAAAGCTCCTTGTTTTCCAGAAGCTTATTCTCTAAATCATTCTGTACCAAATGCAGCTGTTGCTGCAGCTTCTCATTCATTACGTCACCATTGTCTACAAGCTGAACTACTCAGATCTTCTAGTAAAATATATCTACAGGTATAACCAACTGAATTTCATCAATTAAATGAAGAATTTCAAGTTAGAAAGAGGAAGCAATGTCAATTTCCAATTTTAAGGAAAACTGAGCCTAATACATTTGCGGTAGTTAAGTAGTCGCAAACGCATCAGGCTAAGAGAGAAGCCACCTCAACTATTAAACTACATTAATAGATGATCACTTTGCTGGATTTAGTATTAAGGCAGCCTGACTTGCTCTTCTAGAATGTACTCAAGATCTGGTGAGGTTGCACGATAATCATTCCAAATTTTTTGGCTGAGTGAACGCATAAAATCTGAAGCTTCCTCTCTGAGCTTTCCTACTTTATCCATAGGAACCTCGGGTACTCCAGAGTCAATTAGTTCAATAATTTTTCGATCGTTGGGGCTGAAGGCTAGTTCTTCCCTATCAATTGATTTTAAGAATTGCTTAGCTTTTACAACTGGATTTACACAGATAGTAGGTACACCATACATTGTTGCAACAATTGTCGTGTGAAGCTTCATGCTGAGAACAAGACTGCATGCACCTATAGCACGGCTGATTTCGTCAAGATCCTCACTATAGACCGTTTCCTTACCAGGTATTTCCAGAAGTTTTGAGTTTTCGAAATCTTTTTTCCCATGCTCGCGTACCCCTCCAATAATATGCTGAATACGCCAACCCTGGGAGGCCATTTTTGCACCAATTTCTGCCAATAGTACATATTCACGTGGGTGCTTAATGTGGCGAGTAACTATTCCTAAAATTGGGGCACCTTTAGGTTTAGTTGCTTGAGGCAAGGGTAGTGCACACACTAGATCCGGATGATGGCCGACAGGCTGACTAGGGCATATATTTTCTTCAATCCATGTGCTAGAGCCAGGGTCACGTGTTGTTATTGATTTAACATTTTCATGGTTCAGGAATGATTTCCATTTGTTTACGATATCTGGATTTTTGTCTGGACGGTTGCGTTCCACACCAATGCCTGCAACATGTAGTGGACGGCGTAAATAATGTGGATGAATAAAATCACGATCGACTTTTGGTTTGTAAGCACAAAGTAAGTCTCCCCCGCCCAAGACAATTGCATCCATCAAGTCAACACGAGCTTTTGAAAAATCATTAAAATATTCTGGTCGTGGCAAATTCGACATAAGATGGAGTTCGGCCCAAGGTCCAAACCAATGCTGATAGGTCTGAACATAGAGTTCATCACCATAATTTCCTCGACCAAATGAGCCTGTAATTCCTACTCTGGGTACTTTTCTTAAATGATCAGCCGAAACTGAAACTGAAATCGCTGACTTGCTTTTATTACTAATTAGGTTTGAGATATTCATTGTTTTCACTACTATTTATATAAAGAAAACGAACTGTATTCGCAAAAAAAATGGCTTGTACTAAGCCATACGAAAGGAGTGACGATAACCACAACTTCCCTATGAAAATCGCTTCGAATTTAAACTTTAGGGAATGATGAGAAGTGAGCTAGATACAATTAGAATGAAGTTCTCGTGAAATATATCTGATAATGGAGTCTAATTTCAACCCCAAAGATAATGTCTTAAAGATACTTCGAGAATAATAAAGTTAATTTATAGATTCAAACTTATTCATAGCCGAAATAATAATTTGATGCATATCATAATATTTATATTCAGCAAGCCTGCCACCAAAAACCACTGATTCACACTCTTTAGCCAATTTTTCATATTTTTTATATAATGCACTATTCTCTGTGTTACCTATAGGGTAATAAGGCACACTATCATCTTTCCATTCTGCTGGTATTTCTCTAGTTACCAATGATTTCTTCGATTTATTTCCGGGCTGAAAATGCTTGTGCTCAATAATTCTTGTCCATGGCACATTTGCATCAGAGTAATTTACTACAGCATTTCCTTGTACATTTTCGGCATCATGCACTTCTGTTTGGAACTCTAAAGTTCTATATTCCAGCTCGCCAAATCTATAATCAAAGAACTCATCCACTTTCCCTGTAAAGACAACTTTACCAGCCAGATCATTTAATTCTTTTTTATTTTTAAAATAATCTACACCCAATCTTACTTCAATGCCATCAAGCATATTTTCAAACATGGCTGTATAACCATTCTCAGGGATACCCTGATACTTATCATTGAAATAATTGTTGTCCCATGTCAGTCGGACAGGAAGCCTTTTAATAATTGATGCAGGAAGTTCTTTAGGGTCTTTTTTCCATTGCTTCTTTGTATAATCCTTGATTAAAGTATGATAGATATCATGACCAACCAAGCTTAGTGCTTGCTCTTCCAGATTTAATGGCTCTCTATCAAGCTTTAAGCGCTGAGACTCAATTTTAGCGACTGCTTCCTCTGGCGTTTTAACTCCCCACATCTGGTTAAATGTATACATGTTGAAGGGTAGAGAGTAAGCTTTATCTTGGTGAATCGCAATAGGGCTATTTCTAAAGTTGTTAAATTCAGAAAATCGATTGACAAAATCCCAAACTTTTTTTTCATTACAGTGAAAAATATGAGGTCCATAGACATGGACATCAATATCCATTTCATGCTTTGTATAGCAGTTGCCTGCAATGTGATTACGCTTGTCTATAATCAGGCATTTTTTCCCCGCATCAGTTGCAAGACGAGCAAAGGTTGCACCAAATAATCCGGCACCTACAATCAGGTAATCATACATAATAAAACTCTACTTTAATCTTTTGAAAGGAAAGCTATTTCTTTGTCTGAAAAATCTTCAAGCAACTCTTCAGGGATTCTGGTTCTAGCCCACTTTAGCAAATCTGCACTGAACTTTCGCCAAGTGGACTCAATTTCCGCAGGGACACAATATTGCTTTATTTTCTCATTGGTGTATTCCAAAGCTGAAAACACCGACATTCGCCTGCTATCGCTGATATTGGTGATTTGCTCTCGATTGCTAAATTTTCTATGAACACACACTTCTTCATTTTTGTGTGCAATACTTTTTGCTGCAGAAATACTATGCCAATGGTATGGGATATCGTTATGAACAACGGTTCCACCAAAGAAAATATTCTCGTCTAGCAGGAGCTTAGTTTTAATGATCCGATTCCATGGATAATTAATTAAACCAGCGACAGCTTTTTTACGCTCATCATGTCCATTGCAATTATCGACAATTTTCCATAGTTCTGCATCAGCATTAAACATTCCACGACTTTTGTTTTCTTCATAAAATTCAATTCTATATTTGAAAAACATCAAGTCATGCTGCTTTTTCTTAGCCGCAATCACAGAGCGTTCTAATGCATCAGGATAAATGTAATCATCCGCATCAAGGAAGTAAGTGTATTCACCAGTGCAAAGAGGGATTATTGAGTTTCTTGCTCGCCCAGCACCGCGGTTTTTTTGTTGAAACAGGATAACACGCTCATCTTCTTTTTCGATTTTTTTGACAATGTCTACTGTGCTATCAGTTGAGCCATCATCAATAACAAGAACATTGATGGAGATTTTTTTTATCGCTAGTACAGATTGAATAGTTGATCTAATAAATTCCTCACAGTTATACGATGGAATAACAACTGTTAAATCAATATCTTGATATGCTGCCGTGCACTGTTTTACTCTGTTCGCAAAATTAGCTCTATCACTGATTGGTTCAATAACACCTTTACATTTATTGTAAATAATGCTCATTTGCTTTCTGATTAAATTTTCAACACGCTTATCCGATTGTCTCGCTGCGATCCAGTCACAACGATACCAGTAGTCATAAAATTCACGGGCAACATTCTTATCCACTTTTGGTGCCTGACAAATTACCTTGCTGGCAATAGTGTTCAAGTGGCTACAAATCGCAGAAAGCTTATAGGTGGAAGCGTCCATAGTTTGCCCTTCCCTTGCCATTCTGTGATAACTGATAACCTTTTCACAAAATACCATTTTTTCTGTCTGGCTCAATACAAACCAGTGCAATGGGTTATCTTCGTAAAAATAATCCCCTTCTGGGTAGAGAATTTCTTTGCTCTTTAGAAAATCAGCTCTATACAGCTTTCTCCAAGGTACTGGTGAAATTCTGAAAACCTGTGGATATTCTTTCGCAGAAAGAACTTCACCAATGGGTATCCCTTGCCAACTTGCACTGTCATAGCTCTTTGCAACAGAACGGTCATCTTCATGAAATGTGCAAAAATCCCCAACGACAATTTCTGCGGAATGTTGTTCTGCACAATTTACCAATTCGGCTAGTGCATTTGGTGTAATCCAGTCATCACTATCAACGAAACCAATATATTTACCTTTTGCATGCTTAATACCAATATTACTTGGAATTCCTGCACCACCTAAAGTATTAAAGTCCAAATGTATTGCTTTTATTCTAGAATCTTGAGATGCATGCATGTCGATTATTTTTTTTGAATTATCTGTTGATGCATCATTGACAATAATCAACTCAAAGTCTGAAAAACCCTGATTCAAAACAGACAGTATACTTGCATCAAGGTAGGGGCCTACATTGAAGACAGGCATTACAATAGAAAGTAATAGCTTACTCTCATTCGCAGCAGATCTATTTGTTTTTTTTGCTATTAAATCTAAGTTAAATCTTGCAGTGTCCCCAAGAACATCACAATGCTTAACTTTTTCATATTCGGCAATAGCCTTATCATATTGTCCCTGGCGCAAATAATGATTGCCTGCACTTAAACTCACTGAATTCTCCGACTATGTGTTAATGAAACCTGTGCATATAGACATTTCGCACAAGCTTTTGAATGGATAAAGCACTATCAAAACAACACTATTACTATTTTTTAATGCTTTAACTGTTATTATTTAGAAAATTAATTACCGCCAATCAACAATACGCTTCTTTGTCAACAAATATTTTAGTATTGCAAATTTATTACTATTAAAATCAAAGCCTTAGCACTACAGCAGCACTCATCGCCACCTGATAGACAACTTGCATGATGTCACTGGTATACTGCATTGTTTTCAGGTCAATTTGTGGCATTACCAGAATTTCATCGCCCGGCTTGACTTCATACTTTGTTAAACCGCTACTAAATAATCCGTTTTTATATTCAATACGAGATATCGAACCATCCCGATGCAATACCAGCACACGTGACTGGTCAGCTTTCTGTGAATAACCACCTGATGCGTTTACATAATCATTAATGCTATTGCCATCATCAAACACCATGGCATTGGGGAACATGACTTCACCATGAACCTGCACCAGAACAGTATTATTTGGAATAACAATCCGATCCTGATCCTTAAGCATCACATCCATACGATTCTGGCTTTGACCTAGTAAAACCTGACCCCGTGGATTCACCTGCCTTGCTCTGGCTACAAACTGAAGAATAGACTCAGCATCAGACTGCCTTAGTTGAGCTTCTCCGACACTTTTACTTCGTGCAGAAAGTGCAGTTTGTTCCAGTTGCTGCAGTTGAACATCCAGCATGGCTTTCTGACGTTGCGCTACTTCTTCACGGAAAAGCTGCATAGCCTCAAGGTTAGATCGTTCATTAGGCTGTAATCGGGCCATCAGGTCATTAATCGTACTGCCATAAGGAAGAACATAAATAGCCTGACCGCTATGCTCACCTTCAACCGACACACTGATTGTGCCCGGCATCTTGTCAGACACTACTGTTACTTCGTCACCACTGCTGATATCAACGTTTCTAGCCTCTTCTAGTGGCAGGTAGTCAACACTACGCTTAGTCAGCTGGTTTCGCGCAATACGAACATGTGTAGCTTCAGGCATCAGGCCAACCATATGCAGAGCGTCGCCCAGTGCTATTTCGCCTCCTGCAAATTCAATCTGAACTGGATTTTCAACCAAGCCATTGAACGCCGCTATGCCCTGACGAGTATTTACTACCAGTGTGTCGCCATCCTGCAACTGTACCTGCTCAATGGTACCTGTGAGCAGGAAGTCATAAAGATTAAAGAAGGCTCTAGTTTTATTACCACGTTTAAGCTCAACGTTCAGATAACTACCAGACTCTGGGCGAATACCGCCAGATTTGGCGAGAAAGGCCAGAATGGAGTCAGAAGAGAAGCCGCCATAAAGTCCGGGAGACTGAACAAAACCAGTTACAAATATTTTAACCGGTTGGGTCGCATTCAGGCTGGCATAGAGATTCACATTGCTCTGGTACACACTGCGAACTTTCTTTTCTACTACTTTGTTCAGGTCTTTATTGGCAACACCTTGCAGCTTTACTGGACCAACCTGTGGAATGAAGACATTTCCCTGAGCATCAACATCCAGCTCAACCGCTACCTCATAGGCACCCCACATCTGCAGGTTGATTTTGTCACCAATGGCAATTTTATAATCCGGATTAAAGCCTTTAAACTCGGCCTGCCTGAATCCATCAAACAGATTTTGTCCGAAAACCGGACGAATAGTTGCCTGTTCAACAACCTCAGGGCCAGAAGTTTCGCTTTCAGGTGCAGGCACACTGGCATAAGAAGCAACGCTGAGCAGTAAAGCAGCAGCGCAGCCAAAAGCATGGGTCAGTTTCATTGTTTTGTTAGTCTCTATGCTCTCGAATTGTTGCGCGTATCATACGAACCAGGGCGTATATTGCCAAAAGGATCAACAGGATATTAATCAGGATATAGGCAACCCGTGGGTATTTGGCCTCTTCAGACAGGTGCGGGCTACTGACTACAACCAGTTGCTTTAATTTACGGCTGGCCTCAGTACGCGCACTTTCCAGTGCAACCAGTGCCGATGAATAAGCCTTGGTTGCGAGATCAAGATCAAGCTGAAGTTCCTGCTGCTGTGCAGCCAGATCGTTCAACGTCGTAGTCTCACTATCGGTCAACCTTATTTTTTCAGCACTCAGTTGCTTCTGTAAGGCGGCAATTCGTTGCTTCAATGCCACAACTTGGGAAGAATTTTCGTTCAGGTATGAAGTCAGTGTTTGTAGTTCGGTCTTACTACGAATAAGTTCAGCCTGTAACTCATTCATAATACTGTTTAAGGCAGCTCCCTGTTCTGTCGCACTTAACAACCCAGTCTCATTTTGAAAGGCAACCAGATTGGCTGTCATCTCTTTCAGCCGTTGTTCCGTTAACCCAACTTCCTGCTGTACAAACTTCAGTTGTTCAGCTGCAAGGCTATGGCTGATCTCGTTCACAAAAGCTTCACTACGCTCCAGTATTAACCGGGCAAGATTTTGTGCAAACTCAGGTGTAAAGCCCTGTGTTTCAAGATCCAGCATCCCATTGCTATCATTAAAGCGAATGCGTATATGATCACGATAAAATTGCAAGAAACGTTCATGGCTGGCATCTAGAGAAAGCCTGGACAGAGGATCGGCCTTATCAGTGTAATGCCTGCGCAAATCTGCCTGTTCATCCAGAAAGTACATCATGTCTGGTGATTTGATAAACGCCTCAAGAATTCTCTGGTCATTACCAGCCTGGGGGGTCACACCAAACAGACTCAACCCCTCAACGCTGCCAGCTCCACTGTCGCTTTTCTCAATCATAAAGCTGGCTTCAGACACATATCGTTCAGAAGCAATGCCAGTGTAGTAGGCAGCAGACAATGTCCACGGTATAACGACAAACCCAAGAAACCATCGGCCTGCCTGACGATAAAAAAGATGGCGTCTGGCGAGTTTGTACCACTTGTTGTTTTTCAGACCTGCCTTTTTCGACTTGGTTTTTTCTTTTCTTATAGTGAGTCGATTAGGAATAGGTGTCGCTTCTTTCGCTTTAGTCATTATCGATTCATTCTACATTAAACAGCATTGTAGGCTTTGATTGCATCGTCGATACTTTCATAAACATGAATCTTGCCACCCTTTATGAAAATACCAATATCACACTGACGCTTAAGCTCGTTCAGGTTATGAGAAACAAAGAGAAAATTTGCTCTCCCTTTTTTTTCTTCAAAAACATCATGACATTTTTGTCTGAAACGTTTGTCGCCTACTGCTGTTAATTCATCTATCAGGTAATAATCAAAATCAAATGCCATACTGACAGCAAATGAAAACTTTGACTTCATACCTGACGAATAGGTTTTCAGTGGCATTTCAAAAAACTTACCAATCTCTGAAAACTCTTTAATAAAATCCAAACGCTCTTTAAACTGTGCTTTACTTTTACCATAAACACGACAGATAAATTCTGCATTTTCACGACCTGTCATGCTGCCCTGATAACCAGCTAACCCCAAAGGCCAGGAAACATCTCCATCAACCTTAATTTTTCCCCTGTTAGGAAAATCAACACCTGCTAACAGATTCATCAGGGTACTTTTGCCACTACCATTAGCACCAAACACCCCAATATTTTTATCGCCAGGTAAAGTGAGCGTCACATCTTTAAGAATATAATGACGCCCACTCTTTGTAGGGAAATACTTTGTGACGTTGTCAAACGTAATCATACAGTCAGCATTTTTCGCCAGTTTGCCCTATACATCAACATGCCAAGTGTCAAAGCAAACAAAGTAAACAGTCGTAGATAATTCAAGCTCACCAATGATGAGTCATAGCCTACTGATAGGGTAGATCGAAAAAGTTCGAATGCATGGAGTAAAGGATTCCACAGTAAGAAATCATGAGTGACTGCGGGCATTTCATTGATTGAGAAAAAAGTACCTGAAATAAAAAATAATGGCCTTAACAAAAAAGGTACAAACTTAGCTGGTTCAGGGTAAAGTGTTGTAATCACACCAACAATCAGACTAATACCAAATGAGAGAAAACTTAGAAGTAAGTAAACCTGTAAAAACAGTATCGAGTCATACACAGCAACATCATAGCCAGCCCACCATGTACCAGCTATTAATGTGATAAGTACGACAAATGAAATGATCGCTTCCAGTAAAAAACGAACTAAAAATGCATCAAAAACTCTAACTTGTCGATATATGAACAAATTTCTGTTTGCAGAAACTGCACCAGATGCCTGATTGACAACCCTATTAAAATACTGAAAAGGAGCTAAGCCCGTTGCTAAAAATATAGGAAGAGCAAGACCACCAACTCCACTCATTCCTCTGAAATGAAACATCACCATAAAAAACAGCATTTGCATTAAAGGCTCTAGCAATGCCCATACAATACCTAAACGATACTGACCAAACCGAGTTTTCAATTCGCGCCTTGCCAAAGCATTAATAACAGCCAATTGAATTTGAAATGAAGAACGTTTTTCCATTAAAAATCTTATTTGAATTGAACTTAACCATCTGATGGCAGTATTGCACTATTACGACGCGAGCTAAAAACGAAATTATTTATAACCACCATTAGGTAGTAAAGCTCTGCTTATTCGTGAACCAAAAACCCGATTATTAATAACCACCACTTGATGGAGCAGCTTTTGCAGTTCGAGAGCTTAAAACCAGATTTTCAATAGCCCACGAGTGATATGAATATCACATAATATGAGAGAAAAAAGCCAACGCCTGTAGTATACTTCCTATTCTATAGGATCTTATATTATTCTTTTTATTTTTCTTGATTTTATATTCTTGTTTAGAGAAAAGGAACTTCAGGCCTTGAAGCTATTAGCCTGTACCTAAATCGCTCTTTATACAGAATGACTACCCTTGGATTGACACATTGCACGTCAATAGACGTTCAATATTCTAAATCTAAACACTTGCCTGATATTGTCTGCACGCTATGTTAGCCAAGGCTTTTGTTAGTTCGGATAATTTAGTGCCTGTCCGAAAACCCACAAACACTTGAAAACAGCAGCCTGTAGCCCCATATAGTACTCGAAGATTTTCCAAAACAAGCTGTTTTCACATTTATGCGCCAAACCATCAACCCACAAATGCAGTTGGGCGAAGTTGATATCTCTGCCATCACGTTTAATCCCAAGTCCAGAGACGACATTCCCCGTCTGCTTCGGGGCTGCAACATATCTGGATAACACCTGATCTGCGACACAGGGTTTTTCAGGTGCTTGAGAACATGATTCCTGCCAGTCGGCACAACGGTCGTCCCGGTATGGACCTCTGGAACATTCTGGTTTTCGGCACTCTGCGCCTTGTCACTAATTGTGACTATGACCGCTTGCAAGAGTTGGCTAATGAACATGGGACATTACGGAAAATGCTCGGTCACGGCCCATATTGTACCCATTCCTACCACATACAAACATTGCAGGATAACATCAGCCTCTTCACACCGGAGATACTGGATCAGATTAACCAGGTCACGGTGGATGCAGGTCACCAGCTGGTTAAAAAAAAGATGAGCCGCTACATGGCCGTGCCGATTCCTTCGTAGTCAAAACCGATGTCCATTTCCCCACGGATATCAGCCTTCTGAGCGACGCTTGCCGTAAAAGCATTGAGTTTGCATCCGCTCTCTCCAATCAGTACCAGCTTCCGGGCTGGCGTCAGAGCAAATATCTTAAAGACCAGCATCGCAAACGCTACAACAAGGCTCGAAACCTGAAGCATTCCAGCGCAACCTGTGAACTGAAACAACAGCAGCGGCAGCACGACATTGAAATGGCTCACCTTGAGTACATAAAGTACAGCCTTTCAATTGTCCGCAAAGCTGAAACGACCTTGTCCTTGCTGTTGAAAAAACAACCGGATGAGCCAAGGCTGGAAAACCTCAAATACCACATAGCCCACAGCCGTCACCAGATAAACCTGATTTACCGACGGGTGATAGAACATGAGCAGATTCCCCATAATGAGAAGGTGTTCTCAATCTTTGAGCCTCATACAGAATGGATCAGCAAAGGCAAAGCCGGAACTCCGGTTGAACTGGGGTTACGGGTCTGCGTGTTGCAGGATCAGTTCGGTTTTACTTTGCATCATCAGGTCATGCAAAAACAAACAGACGACCAGGTTACAGTACCTATGGCCGAGGCTGCCAAAAAGCGGTTCCCGACATTAAGCCAGGTGAGCTACGACAAAGGCTTCTGGAGTCCGGGCAATCTTGAAAAGTTGGAAGTTCTTCTGGAACGCCCGGTTCTCCCCAAGAAAGGCAGGCTGTCAGCCAATGACAAAAAACGGGAATGCCACCCGGAATTTATCCGGGCAAGAAGGAAGCACTCAGCCGTTGAATCCGATATCAACGCACTGGAAGCGAATGGTCTCGACAAATGCCCGGATAAAGGGATAGAAGGCTTTGAGCGGTATGTCGCACTGGCTGTTGTCGCCAGCAACCTGAAGCGGTTGGGTAAAATTCTGCTGACCAGAGATCGTCAGTAGCCTTTCAGTCAGGCTCCCGTCAGTTTACTTTTGATCATGCCAAGCATGAGAGATTACTGTGCTCGTAGATAGTCGAATCAGGTTGTATTTTGAGCAGCGCAGTACAAAAAACATCCTTTGTTCGTCTGGTAACTGAAATCCAGCCGTTATCAACTTCTGTCGGCCAGGAACGACTGCCATTTTTCAGAGGTTTTCTGACAGGCACAATTTAGGTACTGCTTTTTTGACCGTTTGTGTAGTTTTTTAAAATCAGTTCGGGTTATTCGATAACCTGACTGAATGACCGAAACCAGTTTTCGGGTTTATCTGAGTGTATATAGTTCGGGTAAATTTAGGGACAATACACGTTTTTCCATTGAAAATCTTATTTGAATTCAAAAACATACAGACAACAAACCCAACCAACTTATACCAAGTTCTTAAGTTTATAGACAATAGAAACATTTCTCTTGAATTTCTGAAACATTACTTAAGATATTTTTATTTTATGAAAAGCTTTTTATATTGACTAGCCAGTCAATCAATTTGAATTAACGCTTCACAAAAAAGCACACTACCGTCCATCAACTTATCACTGACTGGTTGAATAATATTCAATAAAATAAAGAGCATAGAAATGCCCTTCAACCAATACAGCATGTATATGTTGAAACAACAGGGAAAACGACTTATATCCCCGTAATTGTAAAAAAAATAAGGCAGCACGGTAACTGCGCAAACTCGCATCGAAATAGGGATAAACGCCTACAAATGATTTTTTAGTTAAAAAACATCAATAATTATGATCATATTACTGTTCAACAACCTGTTATTAGCCGATGGTTATCTTTGTTACAAATTCTAATCACTACTCTAAAAAAGCCATAGCGTAAGTATTTCACCATATGACCACAGGTATTAAAATCAATTATCGTTGAACGTCATTTATTAAGCGGGTTGTCTCGGGCTGAAAGGCCTGAAGAAAGTGAACTATGTCCAAGATCAATCAAGACAGACTTGTCCAACACTTCATTGACCTGGTGAAGATCAACAGCGAATCCCGTAACGAGAAAGCCATCTCGGAAGCTCTGGCTGAGCAGCTGGCTGACATGGGTTTTCGCGTTGAAAAGCTGCCGGTGCCAGCGGACATCTCCAATGGTTTCAATATTTACGCGAACCTGCCGGGCGATCTGGAAGGCAGCATTCTGCTCAGCTGCCACATGGATACCGTGACTCCGGGTAACGATATCGAACCTGTAATAGAGAACGGCATTATCCGCTCTGCAGGCAACACCATTCTGGGTGGTGACGACAAGTCAGGCATTGCCGCCATTATGGAAGCGGTGCGCTCTATCAAAGAGCAGGGTTTGAAGCACAAAACCATCGAGCTGGCCTTTACCGTTCATGAAGAAGGTGGCCTGCATGGTTCCAAGCACTTTGATATGTCTCATGTAGAATCCAAAAACGGTATCGTTCTCGATTCCGGAGGTCCGATTGGCACTATTATCACCGTTGCACCTGGCCAGCAGAACATCAAAGTAAACATCACTGGTCGTCCAGCGCATGCTGGTCTGGCTCCGGAAGAAGGCATAAACGCCCTGACGGTTGCTGCTGATGCCATCACCCGGATGAACCTGTCCCGCATTGATGAAGAAACCACAGCTAACATTGGTGTGGTAAAAGGTGGTCAGGCGACCAATATTGTAATGCCTGAGCTATTCATCGAAGCAGAAGCCCGTTCGACTAACGACGACAAGCTGGCTGCCCAGGTGGAACACATGATTACCACCTTTGAAGCCGCTGCCACAAAGCATGGCGCAGAGATCGACATTGTTTCTACCCGTGCTTATAACGCGTTTAAAATAGCCGATGATGACGAATTGGTTGAAGATGTAAAAGCCGCGTTCGCAGAAGCAGGTTTTGAGGCCAGAACCATGCCAACCGGTGGTGGTAGCGATGCCAATATTTTCAGCGAAAAAGGCATCAAAACGGTTAACCTGTCTACCGGCATGGCTAAAGTGCATACCACTGAAGAGTACATTGCCATTGAAGACATGGCAGGCATTACGGCCTTCATGCACACTTACCTGACTCGTTAACAGTGTTTGCTAACCCCTAAATGAGTCTGTTCATGCTGTGCTCAATGTCCGAGCATTGATAGCACAGCATGAGCCTTGAAAGTCGGATAAGACGTTTGGAAATGAAGCACGAACAGCTGTAGCTTCTGATACGTCTAACACACTCTAACCATTAATTTTTCCAACTAGTCCTTTTTAAGTATGTTGCGCCATAAGGAATCGTTATAGCCTGACACCACCGTGATCGACGATCATGCCCACAAACTGATGCAGTAAAGTAAGGTTCGGTGCATGGGAAGCACCAGCAGGCAGTAAACCTTTAGTTCCTGTGGCAAGTTGTCTGATAAAACAATAATAAAGACGAATAAATCAAACAATGCGACACACACACTCCTCCGGAAAAACGCTGCTGGCGATTGCTATTGCAGGCGTTTTTGCCGCCCAAAATGCTCAGGCTTTATCCTTTCAACCTTCAGACAACGTCTCTATCGACTGGGATACCACCCTGTCCTATGGCGCGGCCTGGCGGATGCAAAAGCCGGATGATGACCTGTTAGCCGATATTAATGGTGATGATGGTAACCGCAATTTCAAGAAAGGTTCCATGATCAATAATCGTTTCTCCATTATCTCTGAAGTCGATACCCGTTATAAAAACCTGGGACTGTTTTTGTGAGGCAGTGCGTTCTACGACGAAGCTTACTATGGCAAAAACGACAATGATTCCGCTGGCACCTATAACGGTTATGGTCAGCACAACCGTTTTTCCGACCAGCTGAAAGACTCCAACGGCAGCAAAGCTCGTATGCTGGATGCCTTTGCTTACGGCACCTTTGATATTGGCGAGCGCAGTCTGAGTTTGCGGGTAGGTCAACAGGTGGTTAGTTGGGGTACCAGCCTTTACATTCCGGGCATGAGTACAGCACAAAGTCCGGCCGATGCATCGAAAAGTGTTATTCCCGGTGTTGAAGTAAAAGACATTTATCTTCCAGTGGGTCAGGTTCTGGCGCAGTTTGATATGACTGATAACCTGAGCGTCTCCGCTTACTCCCAATGGGAGTGGAAAAAGACTGAAGTGAATGAGTCTGGTAGTTATTTCAGTTATACAGACATGCTGGATGAAGCAGGTAAATCAATTCTGATTGAAGGCCAGCCAGTTTCTTTTAGCAGAGGAACTGACATAGATGCGAAAGACACTGGTCAGTGGGGTGTAGCTTTTGAGTATTACGCTGAAAATCTGGGTTACGGCACAGATTTCGGTCTTTATTACATGAATTATCATGACAAAAACCCATCAGTTATTCGATCCTTTGGGCCTCATCCACAAGCTCCAAATGTGATCATTCCAACAACATACCATCTGGAATACGCTGAGGATATTAAATTAACAGGTGCCAGTTTTAGTACTGTGATTGGTAACACAAACATAGGCGGTGAAATTGCTCACAGAAAAGACGCTGTAGCCCTTGTGGATAGCCAAGCAGGCCCCGTTCCAAAAAGAGGCTCTACAGCTCAAGTCCAACTCAGTGCGATCCACTCTTTTGGTCAAACATCCTTTGCTGATGAAGTTCTGTTCACTGGAGAAATCGGTTACAACAGAGTTCTGGATGTTAAAGATGGTTCTGTATCGGATCTGACTGACGATCGCTCAGGTTCAGGCATGGGTGGCATGATCACTCTGAAGTACAACAACGTAGCACCAGCCACTAACCTGGAAGTCCCTGTCAGCTTCAGTAAAAACTTCAACGGACACTCTGCCGCCGGCACCTTCACCAACGGCCAGAACACTGACCGGATGAGTATTGCTGCCAAAGTCTTTTACAAAGACAACATTGAAGCCAGTGTTGCTTACACAGCTTACTTCGGCGATGCCAAGGATAATAAGTACACAGACCGCGACTTCGCATCCATCAACCTGAAGTATTCCTTCTAAGCAGCGCCACGGAGAGATAATAATGAAAATAAGAAAATCTTTGCTGGCAGTCACTATAACGAGTCTGTCACTTTTCGCTGGCAGCGTTTCTGCCGCGGTTTCGGAAGAAGAAGCGAAACAGCTGGGTACCACTCTGACCCCCATGGGTGCAGAAATGGCAGGTAATGCCGAAGGCACCATTCCTGCCTGGAACCCGAACTTCAAGACACCTGCCAGCTATAAAAAAGGCGACCGTTACGTTGACCCTTATGCTGACGAAAAGCCGCTGTTCACCATTACTGCTGAAAATATGGAGCAGTACAAGGACAAGCTGACGCCGGGCATGCAGGCCATGTTCAAGAACTATCCGGATACCTCCAAGATGCCGGTTTATCCGTCTCATCGTGATGCCCGTTATTCGGATTACAACATTGAGCAGACCCGCAAAAACGCAACCCGCACCACCTTGTCTGAAGACCAGAACTCGGTGGTTAATGCTGTAGGCGGCGCGCCGTTCCCTATTCCCCAAAGCGGTGCTGAAGTCGTATGGAACATAGGTCTTGCCAAGTCAGCCTACTCAACCTACAAGCAGGTTCAACAGGTCGTCACCTATCGTAATGGTTCCCAGCTGGTTGGCGGGCAAAACCGATACGATTATTACGCTTATCACGATCCTGACAGTGAAGTGGGTCAGTTTGATTCCAGCAAGAACCCGATTCTCTATACGCTGATTGAATCAACAGCACCTACCCGTGATAAGGGTAAGAGCTATCTGGTTCATGAGTTTATGGATCGCTCAACCAAAGCCCGTGCTGCATGGTCATACACACCTGGCGTACGTCGTGTACGTCGTGCACCGACCATTTCATTCGACACTCCACAGGGTCTCGCTAACTGGCGTACCACCGACGAGTCATTCGGATTCAACGGTTCACTGGAGAAGTACAACTGGACACTGGTTGGCAAGCAGGAAATGTACATCCCGTACAACAACAATAAGTTTGAAAACGCCGATGTTGAAATGTCTGAGCTGCTGACGCCCGGACATGCCAACCCTGAATTTATGCGTTATGAATTGCACCGGGTATGGGTTGTTAAAGCAAAGCTTAAGGAAGGTGAGCGGAATATATTCAAGACTCGTGTCTTGTATATTGATGAAGACACCTGGATCGCTGCCGCCGTTGACCAGTTTGACAACCGTGACAACCTCTGGCGCACGTCCATGGGTCTGAGCGCCAATCTGTACGATGTACAGGGTGTATTCCCAAGAACGTTCTTCTATCACGATCTGGTGTCTCGTGAATACTTTGCCGATGAATTGTACAACTACACGAAGCCTGCCCTTTATAACGAACAGCCCAAGGCGATCTCTTACTTCTCGCCTGGCACCCTGCGCAAGCTGGGCGTTCGCTAAGCGTTAAACCATTGCTGTGTAAAGCCGGGGCAGATTCGTCTGCTCCGGCTTTTTTGGTTTTCATACGTAGAGTCAGTTGCAAGGCAATGACTGGCGAATAAGAAGCTCCAGCTGGTCGAATCGAGTTTCAAGTTGGTCGAAGCGGGTTTCAAACTGGTCGAAGCGGGTTTCAAACTGGTCGAAGCGGGTTTCAAACTGGTCGAAACGACTCTCAAAGTTATCAAACCGCTCTCGATTCTCTTTTTGATTTTCCCTGACTTCCTTTACAAGCTCATTGTGTTGTTCATCGGCCCGCTTGAAGCCTGCATGGGTCGCTTGTGTTAATGCAACCAAGTCCGATTTAACACCCGAAGCATCAGACTTGATACCAGCAACATCTGTCTTTAAACCAGCGATGTCATGCTGGTTCGTCAGAGCGATATTTTTTATCTCTGCACAAACTCTCGCCAGTCCGTGCACTTCGGAATCAAGGTTGCGATGCTGTGCTTCCAGTTTATCCAGCCTTGCTTCTATCGACATGCCTACTACTCATTGTTATTGATTGAGCCACAAGCTTAGCAGCAAATAAACGATATGACGGGACGTTCAACCATTGTCGTCAGCCCCTGTTAGTACCCCCATCACAATAAAATATTGCGCCATGTAATAGGTCACCATAATCACAACACCTGCCCAGGCAAAAGGCATAATAAACTTGTTCACTGCAATCACCAGATCAGACACCGCAAACAATAGCGCTCCCAGAAACAACCGGTTCACAGGCCGGTCACACAACGCTGCGCCCATCAGCATGGCACCAATAGCCAGAATATAAGCCATCACTGGCGCCTGCATATCACCGGTGTAAGGCACTACAACCATACCTGCCACCGATATAAACACGAAAGCAAAAATAGCCAACCCGATTCGTCGTGTACCCGACACACGATGAGTCCAGAACAGTCCGGCATAGGTTAACTGCGCAATCAAAAAACTGCCCAGACCGGCAATAAACAAATCGCCACTGCCGCCATCCAGTGCCAGTAACACATCTCCCCCTGCAGAAAACAGCAGAGCAGCCAACATAGCGTTTCGCCAGACTCCGGTTAACTGTCTGAATGCCAGTAAAATCAACAGAACAATAGGAAGAGCCTTTATGCCTGCACCTGCATAGCCCGAAAGCTGATCCATAAAAGCGTGATTCATAAAAGCCTGATTCATAAAAGCCATGTAGAAGGCGCAAGACAGCAAATAAACGACAGTAAATGTTTTTTCATAGCCGGATAACTCATTTATAGTTTTATGTGGAGAGTTAACCGGTACTGTACCATCGACATCAACCTGCGATATAGAGACTCTTTTGCTGTCTGCGAAGTCTCACCACATGAACCATATAGGCGATACCGGCAGAGGCAGTGATCAGGACTGGAATCATCAGGCTACTGTAACGCAGAGACATAAACAGAAAAGCGCCAAGAGCACCGCCTGTCGTAAAACCTGTCAGTAACAGGCAATAAAGTAGCAATCGTCGTTTATCCATAGGGGCTCCCCTCAGCCATCGACCAAGCTTGGCACCAATATCCGTCAGAATGCCGGTCATATGGGTGGTTCGCAACACGGCGCCACTAAAGGTACTGACCATTGCATTTTGTAAACCACAGGCCAGCGATGCCACCAGCTGTCCACTGAATGAGCTGTGATGGTAAAGCCAGAGCGATATTAGTAACAGGCAGGATTCCAGAAGCAGGATAAAGCCATAACCTCGCCCCAGTCTTAACGTTTCCCCTTTAATGATCAGCCCACTCAGAAATGCGCCTACAAAAAAAGCCAGCACCACCGCCAGTAAATGTACTGTGCTCTGCCAGCTTCCCCTAGCGGCTTCAACAGAGGCAAGAGTGATAGAGCCGGTCACATGCGTTACCGCCTGACCGGTGAAGCTGAGATAAGCAATGGCGTTGACCATTCCTGCCGAGAAAGTCAGCAAAACGCCCCCGAACCATACCCAGGCAGGTAGTCGGTTAATCATTTCATTTATTCCGGAAAAATTGCAGGTAGAAAGGCTAACACAGCGACTTTCAGGGTCTATCGGCGATAGTCCTCATTCGGGTGCGAACTTTGGCAGGCCGTTAATCACTGGCTTCAATGCGATTGAGATAATGACTGGCACTGGTAAGCTGAAACTGACTGAAAACCTGAACACCATGTCTTTCCAGCAAAGCAGAAGTGACACCCATTCCGGCAATCCTGCGCCCCGAAAACGAGCCGGTAGTGGCACAGTTCTGTGATTCTAGCCCTGTCTGCTAAAATACGACATTCGGCAACTTTGAAAAATGCGGTTTAAAAATGTGCCTTACGCAAGTCCTCTGTACAACATGTGGCAGTAACCAAGTTCGGCCTTTCGGATACAGCACTCATGATGTTCCACGATACTATTGCTGTAATGACAAATGTGAAATCAAAACCTTCATGCTTGAATATCGCTACAAGGCCTGTGAGCCTGGCGTTAAAGAAAAAATCATCGATATGGCAATAAATGGCAGCGGAATCAGGGATACAAGTAAAGTACTCGGAATAAGCAAGACAACAGTAATAAAGACTCTAAAAAAAAAGAAAGCGGTCTGGTAAAGGTCAACCCAAATATTCAAACTATTGATCTCAAGTCAGATGCAATTATTCATGTAGGGCTTGTCTGCCAAGAGGCTGAGCTAGATGAGCAGTGGTCGTATGTTCATGATAAATCGAACCAACGCTGGCTTTGGTATGCTGTTGATCACGCTACAAATACCGTGCTTGCTTATGTTTTCGGAAAACGGAAAGATGAAGTTTTTAAAGAACTCAAAACACTTCTGAAGCCATTTGGTATTAATAAATTTTACACCGATGATTGGGGAGCCTATGAGCGACACCTTGATGAAAACATGCATATTATTGGTAAAGCAAACACTCAGAAGATAGAGCGTAAAAACCTTAATTTTCGGACTTGGATTAAACGGTTGGCCAGAAAGACAATTTGTTTTTCAAAGCTCGAAAAGATGCACGATATTGTTATTGGATTATTGATTAATAAAGTTGAGTTTGGGGTCAATATTCACGCGATATAACAGTTCTGGCCCACTACCAACGAGCCATCATACACTTCCGATGAGCCACAGGAAGGGCTGCCTTCCGCCAGAACAGCCATTTTAATGTGGTGCTGCCGACACAGGGACAACACCTTTTCTGCACCACTCATAAATGGAGCCGTGACATTTTCTCCTGCAATAGTGATCACTTCAGCGGTACCATCGACCACATCGCCTGCCTGACCGTCAACAATTTCAGCTGCCGCTCTGGGCACCGGTAGCCCTCCCTCCATTTCGGGGCAGATAGCCACCAGCCGACCCTGCCGTTGCCATTTATCCAGATACTGACTGTCAACGGTCAGAGACTTTCCGTTATATCGTACAGGTCTGCCCAACAAACAGGCACTGACCAACACTTTTTCCACGTTGTTAACCTCAATTCAGCAAACGCATGTTTTTGGTAAGAAGCTATTCTCAGGGTAGGCGCTTTCAAGGATGATTATGAATGAAAACACTATTTTTCGGTTCTGTCGGGCTGGCCTTTCTAACAGGGTTAACCACTGGAATACTGTCAGCAGAACCTGCTGAGCCAATAAAGACAACACTATCCAACGCTTTACCCCTTTCAGATTATGAACACCACTCCATTGAACAGGTGCTTACCAACCCTACCCATGAGAAGCCAGTTAAAATTACCGGCGAAATCATCCGGAAAATTGAGTGTGGTACCTACCTGTTTCGTGGTGAGGATGGTGATATCCATATCAAAATTGATACCCATGCCATTCCCGAACAGGGGCTTCCTTTTCGGGAGGCGACCGTCATCAAAGGCACAGTAAACCATAGGGAAGACCAGCTTCCGGTCATTGAAGCTGATCAGGTCCACTACATTTTCTAGGAATCGCAAAGTAAGGCGATGACACAATAGCGTCAGAAAATCATCCCAGCGCGTTTAAGGCATCCGGATTCCAGAAGGATGCCCAGTCTATTGACACATCACCCAACACCAGAAAATCCGAGTTTAATAAATGGTTCTTGAAGTTGTAGGCAAACCGTTCGCCTTCAGGATTCAACAACTGTCCACCAGCGCCTTCAACCACTCCCTGAACGGCAGCCGTATCCCATTCCGACGTTGGCCCGATACGCGGATACAGGTCAGCGGTTCCTTCTGCGACCAGACAGCTCTTCAATGCACTGCCCACTTTTTGCAGGGTAAGGTCTGGATAAGTTTCCCGGAGTCGTTCAATAAACTGTGCAGCTCCTGCCGTACCATAAGTACGACTGCCCAGAACAATAACATCATCGAGATTCAGAGCACGCGGCTGAATAGGCTCTACCGGTTCACTGCCGACCTGCTTAAAAGCACCGGACTGCTTGCCGCCCCAGTAGGTTGTATTGGTCACGGGCACATGCACGACACCAAACAATGGGTAACTGAAGCCATTGGGCGCTTTCTCCATCAGGGCAATATTCACCGTGAACTGCCCGTTACCATTAATAAATTCCTGTGTACCGTCCAAAGGGTCCACCAGCCAGTAACGAGACCAGGTTTGACGAACCGATAAATCAGCATGGGTCGATTCTTCTGAAAGAATCGGGTAAGCCACATCCAGACGCAGCAGGTTTTTCTCAATCACTTCATTTGCGCGAAAGTCCGCCATCGTCACAGGCGTAGCGTCTGCTTTTGTCTGAATGCCCAGTTCCTGTTGCTCATAAACATCAAGAATGGTGTCTCCCGCTTTACGGGCAATCTCTCTTACCGCTTTAATCAGTTCGTTCATTATCGCTCCTGAATGCGAGAACAGTTTTCAGAGGCCGTTTTGCAGTTTATCCCGAACCAGATACAGCGCTGCCAGTGTACGGGCTTCTGAAAAGTCCGGCCGGTCATTCAATGTTTGTAAATCATCCAGAGACCATTCAACCACTTCCATGATTTCCGGTTCATCACCTTCCAGTCTTTCCGGATAAAGGTCACGTGCCAGCACCACATGAATATGGTTTTTCATGTAATTAGGCGACACGGTAAATTCGGTAATGTAATCCCACTGTCTTGCACCAAAACCCGCTTCCTCTTTTAACTCGCGGTCGGCACCTTCAAACAACGTTTCATCCAGCTCCACCAGCCCTTTTGGCAAACTGAGCTGATAATCCTCAGTACCCGCAGCAAACTCTTTCACCAACAGAAAGCGATGGTCATCCAGCATAGGCACCACCATTACGGCTTTGCGGCCACTGCCGGAACCGGCCAGACGTTCATAGGTTCGCTGCTCACCGTTAGAAAACTCCAGTTCCAGAGCTTCAACACGAAACAGGCGGGTTTTGGCAATTTCAATACAGGACTTAATCCTGGGTCTGTCATTCACGACAGGCTTGTCATTATTTATGGGCATTTGTTGTCATCGTTCCCAGTCTCAAACTGAGGCGTTATTATAAGACAATGATCGTTCGTCCTCTCTATCGCTCTCGCTTTAAAACGACCTTTAACCCAAGAGTATTTCCAAATGATGAACTGGAATACCATCAATACCGTTCTGCTGGATATGGACGGTACCCTGCTGGATCTGCATTTCGACAACTATTTCTGGCAGGAATACGTCCCGCAAAAATACGCAGAGAAGCACAGCATCACCATAAAGCAGTCTAAAGACGAACTGGAACCCCGCTTTTCACAACAGGAAGGCCGGTTACAGTGGTACTGTCTGGACTTCTGGCAAAAAGAACTGGATCTGGACATCGTAGCCTTGAAAAACGAAGTCAACCACCTAATATCTTTCCGACCACACGCCCGGGAATTTCTCCACAGCCTGAAAGAGCGCGGCAAACAAGTCGTTATGATCACCAATGCACACCCTGACAGCCTGTCTCTGAAACTTGAAAGACTGTCGATGGCGCACTATTTTGATCGTTTAATCAGCTCTCACGACTATGGCTACCCGAAAGAATCCCAGGCGTTCTGGCAAAATCTGGAAGTCGATATCAGCCTTGATAAAGAAAGGGCTCTGTTTATCGACGACAGTGTACGAATCCTGAATTCCGCCAGAACCTATGGCATTCGTCATCTGCTGGCCGTCCGTTATCCCGATAGCAAGAAAGGGGCATGGGATACACAGGGTTATGAGGCCGTCGAAGACTTCAGAGAGTTAATAGCCCCCGAAAAAGTAGCGATTGAAAAAACGGTATGAGTCAATCCAGAAACAAAAGTGATCATCAGTCCGACAGTAAAATTCGTCTGGACAAGTGGCTGTGGGCAGCACGCTTCTACAAGACCCGCAATATTGCCAAAGAAGCCATCGACGGTGGCAAGGTTCACCTGAACGGCAGTCGCTGTAAGCCGGGCAAAGAACCCAAAGTCGGTGATGAGCTTCGCCTGCGAGTAGGCTGGGACGAAAAAACCGTGATTGTTCGTGCCCTGAGTGATAAGCGCCAGAAAGCCGAAGTCGCTCAACAGCTGTACGAAGAAACCAGCAACAGCATAGCCCGGCGTGAAGCCAGTGCCGAACAACGCAAGGCACTGCGTGGAGCAACACCAAGGCCAGAACGTCGTCCGGATAAAAAGCAGCGTCGCGATATTATGAAACAGAAAGCCGATTTTGGCTTTGACGACTGACTACCTGCTGCATCAATACTGACTGTCCGGGCTACGGGAGATAAATCACTCCCTCCCGGATTTCGTGCGGAATCGGGTTAAGCTTCTCTCCGGGGCAAGGCCCGGCAATGCATTCGCCATTGTGAATCAGAAACAGGGCACCATGGTTCGAGCATTGAATTAACCGCTGCTCGGAATCCAGAAACTGTTCTTCGTGCCATTCCAGGTTAATACCAAGGTGTGGGCAGCTGTTTTCGTAGACATAAACGTTATCGTCCTGACGTACTACAAACAGATGCCCTTTTTCGTTGTGAAAGCCTTTGCTGCCCGGATTGGTCAGCTCATCGACAGCACACAGTTTAATCATGCTCGGCCCGTCCGGTTTTTATTAAGTTAACTTAGGTTAGGTCAGAACCAGTGTATGCTGCTATAAAAAAAAGAGAAAGGATCAGAACTCATAACGTGCTTTGGCCGTAAAGCTGTGAGAATGGAAATTCTTTTTCCAGTTGTAGTTGTAACCGGTCTGGAATGTCCAGCTATTGTTCAGCTGTAGACCCAGTCCCAGCCCCATATGCAGCCTTATTTTATCCCGGTCAGGCCCGGTGACAATGAACGAATTTCCTCCGGCAAGATAGGTGGACTTAACAGTCACCCCGTCGGTGCCAAAATCGTAATAACCCATAAAGGTCAACTCGGGCTTTATCACGCCCCTGCGGAACCAGTACTCACCATTGAACTTCATGCCACCACCCAGCTCCCAGGTATTGTAGTCTTTACTCTGGATTTTCTGCTCAAAACCACTGTCGCCTTTTTCATCGTAGTCCTGAACTCTTATCAAGCCATAGTTAAACTCTGTCTGCGGAGAAATGGTCCAGTTACCTATGCGCCAGTTGTTACCACCAATAACTCTTACACCCCACTGATCTACCTCGAAGTCAGCTTTAATGCGATAACCGTCCACGGTTTTGGTCATATCATTCAGCGTATTACCCATGGACAGCATGGTATCAACAAAATAACCACGGGCATTCCAGCTGTTGTACCAGGTTCCCAGATAACCATAGTTCTTATTGGTGCTTCCATCTTTGCCATCCACCGTGCTGCGTACCAGTGAAACGGCGAGTCCCATTCGGACAGCAGGGTCGATCTCGGCATCAGCCCCCAGGGTGATACCCCAGGTCTGGCTGTCAAAACCATGTTCGTTATCAACCTTGCTCTGCTTACCGCTGTTATACAACATCTGTCCCCAGACTGAACCGTCCACAAACTGGTCACCGTAACTGATACCACGTCGCAAGCCGTGTATCCGGTTAAACACAATGTTATGGGCCGTATTGGCAACCCCCTGGGCTGACTTCTGCACTTCACCGGCTACACGTGGCTGAACCTGTTCAGACAGTTTTTTAACGTCGTAGTTGGTTGAATTCAGCTTGGCAAACAGCTTGTTCCCCTTGGTGGCATCTGCATAGCTTGCGGCATTGATAACATCCACTGCATTACCGAGGACTTCAGAAGCCCGGGAACCGGCTCCGGACTTCATTACGGATTGCTTGACGCTTGCTGCATCCCTTGATTTAATCTGCACCTGCAGTGTCCCCGCACTAGACACTACTTCTGTAGCCTCAATCAGAAAACTGCCTGAATCGACCGTCACCCGTCCGGCTAATCCCCCGTCAATACTGCCCGGGTCAACCAGAGTCAATAATGCACCACTTTTCATCAGCTTGTATTCGGTAGCCGAGGCTGGCTTGAACTGAATATTGCTGCCTGCTTCCATGGCATTCAAACGACCTGACACAGTCATCAGCGCATTGCTGTTCAGTTCATACACCGGATTATTATTGTTGTCCGTCACTCCCTGACCCTGGTCGTCCAGCTGCTGCTGTTTTACCAGTTCAATCGTTGTCTGGGCAGGCAGGGTAAAATTGCCCGACATGGTAATGCCTTTGGTGATGGTACTGACAACCAGATGATCAACATTCTGAATGGTTTCACCTTCGTAGCTACCGCCACGAAACGCTGCCCAGTCGTTCAGATGCTGGGCACTGGCAGAAATAATACCAGTGGTTTTGGCGTTATCCCCAATCTGCTCAAACATCATTGGTTTGTTTGAGGTGGTAAAATCCAGTGCAACATCCGTGGCACTGGCTGCGGTGATAAAACCGTTATCGACATGAATCTTACCAGTCAGGTCACCGCGAACGGTAATTGCACTACTGTCAGCCCCCGTCGCTTTTATCGTGCCACCGTCTTTGACGATAATGGCTGCGTCACTGTCAGTACGACCGGCAAAGCCACCCAACTGGGCACCATTTTCCACATACACTGCACTTTTATCGCTTGCAGTCGCTTCTATGGTGCTGAGTTCAGTGACTGATTTTTGCCCCATTACAACCACAAAGTCCGTGATCGAATTGTCATCCAGATAAATCGTGTGATCATTGGTAGACCGGGAAACACCACCATCAACCGTGGTATAGCCGCCAGACAGTGTAGCCGGATCATTCAGCGAACCCTGAGCATGATAAGCCGCACCCTGGGTAGCCTCATGAGTGCCACTGATGAAAATGCCTCCCTTAATATCGCCGTCATTATCAAAGGTGCCAGTGTAAGAACCGCTGATAAAAATGCCACCCTCAATATCACCGTCATTATCCAAGAGGCCGGTGTAAGAACCGCTCACCAGCAATGCTGCACCAGCAGACATTCCCCCCCCGGCTCCGGAAAGAACACCACTTGAAGAAATACCCAGATCACCGTTTGCCGTTCCGGCAATATCAATGCCCCGCCCCTGAGGCGCACTCAGGGTTCCATTAATAACAAAGCCATCACTGATTTGGGCATTTTCTGTCACGTGAACCGCTGCACTGCCATTTCCTAATGACATTAATGCACCATTGGCAACAACAAAATCTATGCTGGAGTGATCATCAATCAGTACCGCATGGTCGTTCATCACCTCGGTGACACCACCCTCAAGCACGACATAGCCACCCTGCAAATCCGCCTGATTGCCAGCATCCTGTCCAAGGCTCCAATAGGCCGTACCCGACTGGTGTATTGATTTACCCGAGATAAAAACACCGTCCAGAATCTCGCCTTCATTCTTCAGTGTTCCTGTCAGGGTGCCGCTTTCATCGATGAAAACAGTAGCTGAAGAAGGATTGAGAGATGAACCAAAAGGACCAGGGTTTGCATCAATCGTATTGCCCTGCTGAATGTGAATCCCACCAGACATGGCGTTAAGGGTAATCACTGCATCACCACCTGTTGCCGTCAGGTCTTCACTGACAATAATGACACTGGAATCGTTAACTGCCAGTTTATAGGGGACACTTCCCTGACTGAGATTGGTTGCATTGACTGGTGAAGTGACAGCTAAAAAAGCAGCTGTGCTTAACGCTGTGCGAACAAGGCATTTTGTTCGCAGACTGGTTCCCGAAAACATTCGCACGTCCCTGTGCCCCTTGTGTGATCGGTGGGAGATAAAGGTGGAATGGATGAAACCTTTATCCGGTATCTGCCTGTTTAATCGGTCTGCACGACAGAAACCTTAGAGGCCAGCCTATAAACGCCCGGATTCCACATCCTCGAAAAAACTCAGTAATGCCCGACGATAATTCTCCGGGTCATCCCACATACAACAGTGACTGCCGTTATCGCAGATCACGACCCTGCTGTGAGGAATGATGGAAGCCATCTGTTTCTGGTCGTCCGGTGACATGGTGTCGTAACGTCCCGCTATCACCAGCGTTGCGGTTCTTATTTCAGCCAGCTCATTCCAGCGATTCCAGCCCAGCAGATTACCCGTTGGAATGAACTCGTTTTTACCCAGCATTGCGTTGCAGACTCTATGATTCGTATGTTCAGATGCCCGGTTCAGGGCATCCGGCCATTCTGGCAATCGGCAGGTGTATTGCCGGTGGATATAATCGTCAAGCAGTCCCTGATATTTTTCATTATCAAGATCATCTTTGTCTTCAAACCACTTAATCTGCTCAAGGACGGCTTCGGGTAACTGTTCCCTTATATGGTTGATATGGGTGGTATAGGACTGAAGACTGCCGGTAATGCTGTTCAACACCAGTCCTTTCAGGTGGGCCTGGTGTTTCAGGGCGTATTCAATGGCAAACAGCCCTCCACAGGAGTGACCAAACAGGTAAAAGCCGTCCAGGTTCAGTGCCTTGCGAACCTGCTCGATTTCATCCACAAAACGATCCAGCTGCCAGAGCGAATCGTCATCGGGCTGGTCAGAACACCACGACCCCAGCTGGTCATAAAAAATAACTTCAATGCCCGCAGGCACCAGATACTCTTCCAAACACTCAAGATACTCATGGGAGCATCCGGGGCCACCATGTAACGTCAATACTTTTACGGCACCACAGCCAACCCTGAGCGTCCACACCCTGTAACCATTGTCCAGTTCAATCCATTGCACGCCAGACGCGCTGTGTTTGTTTTGTCTGGTTTTGAAAAGAGCGGTCATGGCAAAGGCTCACTGTCTATGAATGAAAATGTGTTTTGGCTCATGGTTATAGACCATCAGCAACATTGTTCATCACCATGCAGCAGGGAACGGCTGCCCCATGGATGGTTTTCTGTACGGCTTCAGTTTAGGTGTTTTTGTCGGTTGTGAAGAAACACAGAAAAGAGTGAGTCTCTGTCATGCATAAAAAGAGAGTCAGGATGACTTCCCTGCTTTTTTTCTGTCAGGAAGGGTCACATCGAATGGCAGCCCCTGCCGAAGGACTATCTGGCTAAAGTAAATGTTAATGGCTTGAGACGTGCTAATGCCCAGTTCCTTAAGCACTGCCTCGGCGTCTTCTTTCAAGGTTTCATCGATACGGGCACGAACGGTCGTTTCTTTAGCCATCAAATGACCCCCGGTTTCATGGTTTGACGAACTTCCATGAAAGCACAAAAAAGCCTGATACACCTTGCGCCATATCAGGCTTGGAGAATAGTTCACAGAGAAGGCTGTGAATCAGCCAAAGGTTGGCAACATTCCCATCAGGTTCACCACTTCCAGTACCAGCACGGTCAGACCAAAGCCGAACACCAGAGCGACTCTTGGCTTGCCGCCGGACACCTGAAACTCATCACGTTCGGAGCGACCTTTCAAAGCCATCAACACAGGCGACAACACACTAAACGTCACCGCACCAATACCTGCAAAACCGATCGCTGCAATAAAACCGTTTGGCAGCATGACACCCAGAACGGTTGGAGGAACGAAAGTCACTGCAGCCGTTTTCAGTCGTCCCTGTAAATCGTTGCTGAAGCCAAAGAAGTCGGCGATGTAATCAAACAAACCCATGGACACGCCCAGGAAAGAAGTCGCCACAGCCAGATGCGAGAACAGCTGTAACATCTTGGAAGTGCTCATGTTCAGACCGGTTTGCTCCAGCGCAAGAACCAGATCACCAATATTGCCACCGTCTGCGATGATAGCAGGGAACTGATCACGGGACAGATTGCCCAGTATCACCAGCTGCCATACCAGATAAAAAGCCAGCGTCAGTACTGAACCGATCAGAATGGCTGATTTCAGACTGCCACTGTCGCGCTTCATGTAACCGGTCAGGCTAGGCACACAGGTTTGAAAGCCAAAGCTGACCGCAATAAAGGAGATCATGCTCAGGGCAAACGGGCTGCTTTCAGACAATGGCAAACCGTTAAACAGGTTCTCTGTGCTAACACTGCCCATCAGTCCACCGCTGAACCACAGAAAAGCAATCACCATGGCACCCAGCATAACCGTGGTGGCCTTATCCACAGCCATCGGGCCAAATACCACAATAGAGCCCAGTACCAGTGCAAACAGAGTACCGGCCACCTCGGAATCCACATTGAGACCCGCGACCGACTGCAAAGTGTGGGCAATAATGGAGCTACCACCGGAAATGTAGGCATAAGTCAGGATATAGCAGACAAAACCAACGGCCAGACCGTTCACAAGGCGTCCGGTGTTGCCCAATGTTGCCTGTGCCATGGTGTCAAAACTGGCACCTTCCCGGTGACGAAGGTTGGCTTCCAGCAAATACAGTCCGGCGCTATACATGCAATACCAGCCGATCAGAAGCATAACCAGAGACCAGCCAAACCAGGCACCGCTGGTAATAACCGGCAGGGAGAACATTCCTGCACCAATGCTGGTTCCGGCAACAATCAATGCGCCTCCGAGCACCGATGCACCACGCTTCTGACCACGGGCTTCCGCGCCCGTCAGTATTGCTTCACTCATTTGCTCATTCCAAACTGCTTTATAAGGAATTCTTTATCCGCTGCATCCAGCGACTTGAGGTTGTTCGATCCTCGGGTGATTGTGGCAATGCTCACACCCAACTCAGCAGCAAGCTGTCGCTGGGACTGCTGACCGGCTAACAGCGCTTTCAGAACAGACAGGCGGGAAGCCACAGAGTCCCGTTCTTCAGGTGCCAGCAAGATCATTAACAGCTTTTCCAGGTCCCCGGCATTACTTTGTTTATGCAACAGTTCTGTAAGCTGATTCCACTGGGTGTCAGGCATGACTTCAATCCAAAAAAACCGTACTGGCGTAACAGTACACCAGTACGGTTTTTATTCTGATCGTGTTTTGTACCTAAACCGTACAAAACCGAAGGGCTTCAGCCAATTTGGACAGGTTTTATAACAATCCATACGCTTTGGCGGATTAGTGATAAACTTGGTGAAATTAACGACTCTCTAAAACTTGTACCCTAGGAGGATTCAGCTAAATGGGCCCACGCCATCAAACCCATTCAGTTAAGGTTGGACACATCACCATGGGAGGTGATGCCCCAGTGGTCGTTCAGTCCATGACCGATACGGACACCGCAGATGTCGAAAAGACCGTGGCCCAGATCAAACTGCTGGCCGACGCCGGCTCGGAAATTGTTCGGGTAACGGTTAACACAGAAGAAGCCGCCGCGGCAGTGCCCGAAATTTACCGTCAGTTGCGCGCCGATGGTTATCAGGTTCCTATCGTTGGAGACTTCCACTACAACGGCCATCTGTTGCTGACCAAATACGACGAAACCGCCCGGTTGCTGGACAAATATCGCATTAATCCGGGTAATGTTGGCTTTGGCAATAAGAAAGACGATCGTTTCAACGCCATGATCGACGTTGCCATCAAATACGACAAACCAGTGCGTATAGGCGTGAACTGGGGCAGTCTGGATAAAGAACTGTCTACCCGCCTGATGGATGAAAACGCCAAATCCGATAACCCGAAGCCTTCTCAGGAAATCCTGCACGAAGCACTGGTGCTGTCAGCTCTCACCAGTGCTGATGCAGCGGTTGAACGCGGTCTGGGAGCCAACAAGATTGTGATCTCCTGCAAGGTGTCCCGTGTGCAGGATTTGATCAGCGTTTATCAGATGTTGGCAAACCGCTGTCAGTACGCCCTGCATCTGGGGCTGACCGAAGCCGGCATGGGCAGCAAAGGGATTGTCGCATCCAGTATCGCCATGGGTATTTTGCTGCAGCAGGGTATTGGCAATACGATTCGCACTTCTCTGACGCCGGAACCCAATGGCAGTCGAGACCGCGAAGTCATTGTTTCTCAACAGATTCTTCAGGCACTGGAAGTCCGCAGCTTTGCACCGGAAGTGACCGCCTGCCCCGGCTGTGGCCGTACAACCAGCACGTTCTTCCGGGTTCTGACTGACGAAGTGGATGTCTTCCTGCGTACCAAAATGGTCACATGGCGACATGAACGGGTCGGTGTTGAGGACATGAAAGTCGCGGTAATGGGGTGTGTTGTAAACGGCCCGGGCGAAAGCAAACATGCCAATATTGGTATCAGCCTGCCCGGCACCGGAGAGGCTCCGTCAGCACCGGTGTTTGTCGATGGTGAAAAGGTCAAAACGCTCAAGGGCGAGAACATCGCAGAAGAGTACAAGCAGATGATCGAAGATTATGTGCATAAGACGTATCCGCCGCGCAGCGAACTGATTGCATCCAAATGAACTACCCCGGAGCAAGCTCCGGGGTATCAAGTTAGCTCTTGAGTAGTTCGCAGCAAGCTGCGGGGAATTAGACCCAAGGCTTCGCATTAAACAGCCTTATCTCCGGAAAAGCACAGCCTGTGCTTTTCCGGCTTACCTACCGGGCAGCCTCCTAGCCGCACATACCATTAACTGCTTAACTTTATTATGAAAAGTGAATTTACCTAATAAATAGCAGGGACAGTGATATGGTTTTCAGGCGCTCAACATCCAGCGAAAGTGTCGCTGGTTTTTCGTCTACTCAGCCCGAAGTGCCCGAAAATAGAAATGCCCGATTTCGTAGCTCCAGCGTCTCTGCTCAGGAAGGCAAGTCTTACTTAGGCACCAGCTCCCAGCTTCAGAGGCTTCCTACGGCACTGTCTGAGCGCACGGTAAAACATATCACCACCGTTAAAGCCTGCATTACATTGGCAAGGCTGCTGGCTGGGGTGAGTCAGAGTGCCCGCTCATTTGTCGTGTCACGTTCACAGGATCTCGTTTATACCCTTCTACAGAACAACACCCCACAAGCCAGAGAGTCCGCCCATAAACTCATCGACAAACTGGACAGACAACAGAAAGAACAAAACGAAGATCTGGCAGACTGGCGTTGCAATGCTTACAGCCAGCTTGGCCAGCAGTATGCCGAAGCAAACGACACCGATAAGCTGATTCAAATCGCTGAATCAATGGAAAATGAACTGTCCCATTGCTCTTCATCCCATAGTCGTCTCGTTCGAATGAGTCTGGCTAATACCTGCCAAACTATTGCAGAACAAACCATGAACCTGAAAACTCTGGCAGCCAATAAAAAAGCAGCTAACTATGTGGTGAATATTGCAAGGTTCAGCAATGACGCGACCGTTCAGGAGTGGCAAATACAGCGCGCAACAGATTTATTGAAGCCAATAACAAGCTCTTCGTCACCGGATGTACGCCATTTCGCTGTTCAGTTTATGAAAGATCTCGAAAACAACGCGAGCGACCCATTAAAAGTTAACCAGTTTCTTCAGCCTTATAAGTTCGATATTGCCCCAACCGCTTTTGCTACCGAGCATTTATCCTCTGACGAAACAATAGAGATGAAAGCCGATAACTCAACGGCTCCACAAAAAGTAGTAGTCTACGGCCGCAACAGCGATCAGATGATACAAAGGGTAGAAACATCTTACCAGTTAAACGGCCATGTTAAGGCTTCTGATAACTCATACAAACAATTGCCATTCAACTCCGGCTCGATTGATATTATGGCCAGTGAACCCGTCAGCCAGAGTGAAGCCTCTCTGGTTGCCCGCCAGCGGCTGGCTAAAAGATTTGATGCTGGCGATATTACACAGCTGCCATCGCAAGGAACAGACTACACAATGGCTCAGCTTGATCCGGGTGAATCAGATCGGATTTTGTTCTATACCGACATTGACGCCCCTTATCGCCAGCGTGAGCAGTGGCTGAGCGATCTGCAAAACTTTGCGGTCATGCTCAACTGCGACCCGGTTAACAAACAATCCAGATGGCAAAGAGTCCGTTTTCTGATTAACTGCGACGGCCTGACCAACCCATCAGACATAAACTTCCGCCGTCAGGGTATTATGGATGATGTGAATAGACTCCTAAAACCCATGGGTCTGACAATGGATGAAGGACACTTTGCCATGACCGCTACACTATCCAGAGAACTGCCAGAAGCCTACCGCGATGACTTTCACAGGCAGTTCACTCCGGGGGCTGAAATGACGTTTTCGGAACATCATCAACGAGGCTGAAGCGTCAGGGTGTGCAATGTTTTCTGCGGTAAAAACGGTGTTTTATCACCCTTCACCCAGTCCATATAGCCCCGGTTGTAAAAAGGCGACAATGGGTGACCACTCTGCCCCCCGGGCATATGAAAAATACCATCCTCTTCCCGCCCGGGAGCAACAATAATTCGCTCGGAAACGCCTGACGATAGTTGCTGTGCCTTGGGCATCCATAGATCACCCGTTAAAGGTACGGCTGGCATGTTCAGCCACTGCCCGATAACAGGAATGGCTGAACTGAGCGGATGATTAATTTTCGCCGTATTGCGCTGACCCCAAGTCGCCCGGGCCAGCGCTGTTTCACCACCAAGGTCTCTTATCACATCATCAATGGATTCAAGCAGCAGATCATCCCAGCTTTCATACTTTGGGCTTAACCAGTGCAATGGACGCTCGTCCAGCAGTCGCCAGATCATTTCTTCATCATGGTTTAACTTCTGCATCCAGCCATCATCATAATCCGAAGCAGTGCTTTCTGGCAGTGTTTGTCCGGAAAGAGAATAGAAGTAACGCCCCAGAGACTGTTGAATTTTAAGCATCACACTGTCGTTAAGTTCCCGCGCCAGACGATAGCCAACATCATCAACCCCAGCCTTTCCAGACCATTCAGACAGATATTGATAAAACGACTGACGACTTCTATTTCCAGCTCTGGCAGATTCAGTGAGCGTTTTCATAGCCAAATTGCGCCATTCACTCATGTAGATTGCCCTGTGATCCAGAGCAATTGTCATCATCGCTGCCTCATTGGCCTGATCCAGTCCCATCAGAGCATTGCGAATCTGTAGCTGCCTTGGGCCCGGAGCATAACCTCCATTGCCAAGTTTCTTAAGATTTTCCCCTGAAGCCACCCTGGCGTTTGCGGTCCATATCCGGTTCGATTCAGGGTTCATCACTGCCGGATACTCTTCCGGTGTCAACCAACGTGACCACTGAGCATCTGCCTGAGCCCAAGGAACAGGGTATGTGGAATCCAATTCAAGCTTTGAGGGCATTCGCCCTGCAATCGTCCATCCTATATTGCCTTTGCTATCTCCTGCGGTGAAGTTCTGGGGGGGAATACCACTGGCATTGGCAATCGTCATCGCCTGCTCTACTGTTGTTGCAGATTCCAACTCAATCAAGTTGAGATTGGTTGCATTGGGATTGTGTGCCGTCCAGCGTAATGCATAGGATGTGTTGCCAAACAGTGATTCAACCACTGGTCCCCAGCGGGTAGCCTGATAGTCAACAGTGACAGGTTTCTGACCTTTGACGGCAATGGTTTCTGACCACTGATACAAAGATTCATTGCCTTCCGGGGTCTGATAAACATTCCCTTCCATATCAAGAGAAATCAGATCAACCCAGTCGCCATAACTGTTCGTAAAACTCCACGCAACAGAACCATTACTGCCTACAACAATGATGGGAGTGCCGGGCAAAGAGACACCGGTTATCTTCACTTCTTTCAGAGAGTCTTCTGGATGAGGATAGCGAAACTGTGCCCGGTACCAGACATTGGGAACTCTGTGGTTCAGATGCATATCATTTTCAACCAGTGCACCACCATGGCTTGTGAGAGCACCAGACACTGCCCAGTTATTGCTACCCAGTACAGCATCTTCAAAACGCTCTCCTGTCAGGTGTTTATAAGTCATTAATGGTTTACTGCGAAGGTTGACCTGATCAGAAGCTGGCAGGGCAGGAGCCAAAAGGTTATCTTCAACAAGGGGCGAGTCCCAGCGTGTTGGCAATGGTGACAGAAACTCAATGACCTCTCTGGAAGCAACTTGTTCCAGATACCCCTTGGTGTTATCCAGATGGGCATCACCGTCGTTTAAATCCAGATACATGCTGAATACGGTTAAAAAAGTATCTTCATTCAGCCACGGCTGTGGCTTAACATTCAGTAACCAATATTCAAAAGGTTTGGAACCCAGATCTGTCAGGCCGGCATTGACGCCACGGGTATAAGCATTAAGGATGTTTTGATGTTTCTCTGAGAGGAGCTGCGCTGCTTGCTGGGCAACCAGTCTGAAGCGATGTTTCCTTTGTTTTTTATCGTGTTCCAGTGCAATTGAACCAACCAGTTCGGATAACTCTCCGTCGGAATTTCTTCGTCCAAGATCCATCTGAAAGAAGCGTTCCTGAGCGTGCAGATAACCGGTAGCAAAAGCGACATCTGTCCGGTTATTACCTGTGATCGTGGGAACCCCATAATAATCACGTTCAACAATAACCGGGTCATCAACACCTTGTACCCAGACATCACCATCCAGAACCGGCAAACTACTCCGTAGCGTGTTAACACTCCAAAGAACAAGAATCAGTAATAAGGCAAGAACCAGCAGAAGGACACGAACAAGCCACCGTTGTTTTGGCGACCTTGTTTTGAGAAACAAAGACATGACAGAACCTGTTTTTATTATTATTTTTTTCAGGGGTAAACGTAACATGACTGGGAAAAGGAAGTAAGGCTGATGCTGTTTGTCCATCAGCCTTTTTCTCAGAAATCGGTGTTAAAAGACTATCGTCTTTTTTTACGGGGTGCTTTCTTTGCGTCTTCCTGTTCTTCTTCTTCGGCTTTCTTCGCCATAAGAATTTCCATCTCTTTTTCAATGATGTCTGGTGTTTCCAGACTCAGGCGACCAAGGCCACCGCTGCGGAATTCGTTCAGAAGAATTTCAGACACCTTATGAGTATCGGCAATGCCTCCACGACGCATGCAGTTACGACGCTGGGCAATAACATCCATCAGCTCTATGTCATTATCAGGCAGTTCACTAATCTGGAAGCGCTGTTTCAGAGCGTCCGGGTAAGCCTTTAAAAAGTACTCGGCCGCAAAGTAAGCAATATCTTCATACTCAATAACGGCATCCTTGATCGCTCCGGATATTGCCAGACGATATCCACAGGCTTCAGGCTCCAGCTTTGGCCATAAAAAGCCGGGAGTATCCAGCAGGATCATACCATTGGGCAGTTTGATACGCTGTTGCTGCTTGGTCACTGCGGGCACATTACCGGTTTTGGCAATAATCCGGTTTGCCAGTGTGTTGATCATGGTGGATTTGCCCACATTAGGAATCCCCAGAATCATGGCTCGCAGCGGCTTCAGCTCCAGATTTCGGTTCACCATGCTTTCAGCCAGAGGCAACAGAGCGCGCACCTTGTCAGGCTGGTTGTTGGTGGTGGCAATAGCCTTTACGCCTTTTTCTTTCTCCATGTGCTGTTGCCACTGCTGGGTCACCACCGGATCGGCCAGATCGCTTTTATTGAGCACCTTGATGTAGGGCGTATCTCCACGCAGGGATGGCACCAGTGGGTTTCCACTGCTGAAAGGAAGCCGGGCATCCAGAACCTCGATGATCAGATCGACTTCCGGAATTACCTTTTTGATCTCCTTTCGAGCCTTGTGCATATGCCCGGGAAACCAGTTAATCGCCATAATAAAACCCTTAATCTCGTGAAGGCGGTATTGTAAAGGTTCGTTCCCAGAGTTCCAGTTTAATAGCCTAAAGATCGATCAACGGGGTCTGGCATGATGCCTTTTTCAAACTGCTGAATATAGGTGGCAATCTGCTCCATTGCCCTTTCCCTTGGGGTCGGCGCTGAAATATGGGGTGTAATGATCACCTGTTCGTACTGCCATAGCGGGTGATTTTCATCCAGAGGTTCGTGTTCAAACACATCCAGTACTGCTCCCCGCAGATGTTTTGTATCGAGCAGGCTCTGGACGGCCTCTAGATCAATGACTGAGCCTCGCCCACCGTTGATCAGGATGGAACCTTCTGGCAGACGAGACAATGAGTCCTTATTGAGCAGGCGATAAGTAGAGTCTGTCGCAGGCAATAACGAAACCAGCACTGTTGAATGTTCCAGCAGTTCCTGTAAGCCCTCATCGCCCGTGAACGTTCTGACACCGTCAATGTTCTTATTGCTTCGGCTCCAGCCATTCACTGGAAAGCCCAGATCTCTCATGTGAGTTGCGACGGCTTTTCCAATCGTGCCAAGTCCCAGTACACCAATGCTCCACTGGGACTGGTCAGGAATTTTATAACCTCTCCAGACATTATTTGCTTGTTGCCGACGATAAACATCAAAGCTGCGGTAAAAGTGCATAACGCCATAAGCCACATAATCAGACATCAGCTTTTCCATGCCGACACCGCGCAACTTATAAATCGGAAGATTTTCAGGAAGCCCCTCCATATTGATCAGATGATCAACGCCTACTCCCTGATTAAAAGCAGCTTTCAAAGCGGTTTGCTCTTTGAAGAATTCAATGGGTGGCTGCCAGATAACGCCATAGTCAGCCAGCCATCCTGTTTCCTGATTATTTTGCCATTGCCGAACATCGGCTTTGGGAAAAGCCTGTCTGACCGCCGATTCCCATTTATCACCGGCTTCTCTGTTATAAACAACGATCTTCAAAGCCTTTCTCCCTAGTCAATTATCTCTGCAGAAACAGTTTCTTAAGGCAAAAAAAAGAGTGCAGAACAATAGTTTGCACTCTTCCGGCTTCTTTTTATATCAGGAAGCTGTATTTCCGGCTACAACACTCGTAGTTGTTTCGGAAGCAGCTGCGGCGAGTTCGCCATTCTTGTTGAAAAGACCTTCCAGCATCAGGGTTATTGCACCGTCTCCGGTCACGTTACAAGCGGTGCCAAAACTATCCTGCAGAGCAAAAATAGCCAGCAGTAAGGCGACACCTGCCGGGTCGAAACCTAGAACACCAACAACAATACCCATTGATGCCATTACAGTGCCACCAGGTACACCCGGTGCTCCAATGGCGAAAATACCAAACAACAGAATGAATGTGATCATTGTGCCAAAGCCTGGTAATGCACCGTACAGCATGAGAGAGATTACCATGGCAAAGAAGGTTTCAGTCAGCACAGATCCACATAGATGAATGGTTGTGCCCAGAGGAACCATAAAATCAACAGTGTCCTTGGTCAGCACTTTTGATTTACGGGCGCAGCTCAGAGCCACTGGCAGTGTAGCGGCACTGGACATGGTACCCACTGCTGTTAAATAAGCCGGTCCATAGTGCTTTATGACTTCCAACGGATTCTTGCCTGAAATCGCCCCGGCAATGCTATACAACACACCAAGCCAGATAGCATGGCCAAGAAGAACCAGCACTACAACTTTCAGGAATACAGGTAACTGCTCAGTCAATGTTCCCTGATAAGCCAGACCAGCAAAGGTAGTCGCTATAAAAAATGGCAATACCGGGATAACCATTTTTTTCACAACCATCATCATGATCTTTTCGAACTCATTGAGCGCTCTTTCAAAGGATTCGGCTTTGGTACCCAACACGGTTATGCCCAGCAAAATGGCCGTTGCCAGTGCCGTCATAACCGACATTAACGGTGGAATATTCAACTGAAACCCAGCATCAGGCAGTGGACGTAATCCTTCTACAGACATAGGTACAGAAAGATGTGGAATAATCAAAAGCCCTGCTACATAAGCCATAACAGCGGCACCAACCGCTGAGAGGTAAGCAATACTGATTCCAGCTCCGAGCATTTTGTTAGCATTATGCCGTAGTCGTGTAATAGCCGGAGCAATAAAACCAATTATCACTAGCGGAATAGTGAAAAAGATAAATTGCCCAAGAATATGCTTGAACGAACCAATCACACCCATGACCGATTCATTGGCAAACAAGCCAATAGCTATACCTATAGCAATCCCGACCAATAGCTTATTAATAAGCCCCCACTCACTCTTTTTATCGTCCTTACTCATAACTTCCCCCTGAGGATAAGAGCATACTTCTGACGTTTATAGAGACACCTGCGCAGGTAATGACTTCAAGATTATTGTGAGAGAATGTTACATTTTGCGATTCGAAATCAGGTTGACCTTTATCAAGATATTTAGATGTTTTAGGTCACTGCCCGTTAATTCTTTTTTGATTTTGATCTTTTTCTAAACACAGTAAAAACCCTACTCATTAGGGTTTTCTATCTTTCATAGAGAATTGTTAACCACATTGTCGGTAATGCTTTCTTATATGCGCTTATTATTTTTCCGCAGAAAGCAAAAAGCCCGACAGATTTATCTATCGGGCTTCTCTAAATATTTGTCTGGCGATGACCTGCTCTTACACGGGTTCGTCTTCTTTGTACTTTTTTCCACACATAGCAAAAACCCTGACAGATTTCTCTATCAGGGTTTTCTAATGAGTGCCTGGCGATGACCTACTCTCGCATGGGGAATCCCCACACTACCATCGGCGATGCATCGTTTCACTTCCGAGTTCGGGATGGGATCGGGTGGTTCCAACGCTCTATGGTCACCAGGCAAAACTGGTTGAAGTTAGCTGTTCAGCTAGCTTCCGGAATCCAAAATCTGACCTCCAAGGATGGAGGAAATGCTGAACAACGTCTGGAACGTTGTCAGTAAAATAAGCTTTATTCTTGCTTTTACACTCTCTAGTGCATGGCACCAAATCGCTTTGGCGTTATATGGTCAAGCCTCTCGAGTCATTAGTACTGGTTAGCTCAACGCCTCACAACGCTTACACACCCAGCCTATCAACGTCGTAGTCTTCAACGTCTCTTATGTGGCCTCGAAGGCCAAGGGAAGTCTCATCTTGAAGGGGGCTTCCCGCTTAGATGCTTTCAGCGGTTATCCCGTCCGAACTTAGCTACCGGGCAATGCGTCTGGCGACACAACCCGAACACCAGTGGTTCGTCCACTCCGGTCCTCTCGTACTAGGAGCAGCTCTCCTCAAACTTCCAACGTCCACGGCAGATAGGGACCGAACTGTCTCACGACGTTCTAAACCCAGCTCGCGTACCACTTTAAATGGCGAACAGCCATACCCTTGGGACCGGCTTCAGCCCCAGGATGTGATGAGCCGACATCGAGGTGCCAAACACCGCCGTCGATGTGAACTCTTGGGCGGTATCAGCCTGTTATCCCCGGAGTACCTTTTATCCGTTGAGCGATGGCCCTTCCATTCAGAACCACCGGATCACTAAGACCTACTTTCGTACCTGCTCGACATGTACGTCTCGCAGTCAAGCTGGCTTGTGCCTTACACTAACCGCACGATGTCCGACCGTGCTTAGCCAACCTTCGTGCTCCTCCGTTACTCTTTGGGAGGAGACCGCCCCAGTCAAACTACCCACCACACAATGTCCCGATCCCGATAAGGACCCGGGTTAGAACCTCAATATTGCCAGGGTGGTATTTCAAGGTTGGCTCCATGCAGACTGGCGTCCACACTTCAAAGCCTCCCACCTATCCTACAAGCAAAACATCAAGATCCACTGTGAAGCTGTAGTAAAGGTTCACGGGTCTTTCCGTCTAGCCGCGGATACACTGCATCTTAGCAGCGATTTCAATTTCACTGAGTCTTGGGTGGAGACAGCGTGGCCATCGTTACGCCATTCGTGCAGGTCGGAACTTACCCGACAAGGAATTTCGCTACCTTAGGACCGTTATAGTTACGGCCGCCGTTTACCGGGGCTTCGATCAAGAGCTTCGATTCTCTTAAAAGAGAGTCTAACCCCATCAATTAACCTTCCGGCACCGGGCAGGCGTCACACCGTATACGTCCACTTACGTGTTAGCACAGTGCTGTGTTTTTAATAAACAGTCGCAGCCACCTGGTATCTTCGACCAGCCAGAGCTTACGGAGCAAGTCCTTCACCCTAGCCGGCGCACCTTCTCCCGAAGTTACGGTGCCATTTTGCCTAGTTCCTTCACCCAAGTTCTCTCAAGCGCCTTGGTATTCTCTACCTGACCACCTGTGTCGGTTTGGGGTACGGTCCCTTTTGACCTGAAGCTTAGAAGTTTTTCCTGGAAGCATGGCATCAACCACTTCCCAGCCGTAGCTGGTTCGTCATCAGTTCTCGGCATTCTCTATTAAAGAGGGACCCGGATTTACCTAAGACCCTTGCCTACAACCTTAAACACGGATAACCATCACCGTGCTGGCCTAGCCTTCTCCGTCACTCCGTCGCAGTCAAAAGGGGTACAGGAATATTAACCTGTTTCCCATCGATTACGTCTTTCGACCTCACCTTAGGGGCCGACTCACCCTGCGCCGATTAGCGTTGCGCAGGAACCCTTGGTCTTCCGGCGGGGGAGGATCTCACTCCCCTTATCGTTACTCATGTCAGCATTCGCACTTGTGATACGTCCAGCATGCCTCCCGGCACACCTTCAACCGCTTACACAACGCTCCTCTACCGCTCAACAGTAAACTGTTGAACCCGTAGCTTCGGTGAATAGTTTGAGCCCCGTTACATCTTCCGCGCGAGCCGACTCGACCAGTGAGCTATTACGCTTTCTTTAAAGGGTGGCTGCTTCTAAGCCAACCTCCTGGCTGTCTGGGCCTTCTCACATCGTTTCCCACTTAACTATTACTTTGGGACCTTAGCTGACGGTCTGGGTTGTTTCCCTTTCCACGACGGACGTTAGCACCCGCCGTGTGTCTCCCTTGATTGCACTCATCGGTATTCGGAGTTTGCATGGGGTTGGTAAGTCGGGATGACCCCCTAGCCCAAACAGTGCTCTACCCCCGATGGTGATACAAGAGGCGCTACCTAAATAGCTTTCGAGGAGAACCAGCTATCTCCGGGCTTGATTAGCCTTTCACTCCTATCCACAAGTCATCCCCTGGCTTTTCAACGACAGTGGGTTCGGTCCTCCAATCAGTGTTACCTGATCTTCAACCTGCTCATGGATAGATCGCCCGGTTTCGGGTCTATTCCCAGCGACTTGTTACTCTAAAAAGAGCGGCGCCCTATTAAGACTCGCTTTCGCTACGGCTACCCTATTCGGTTAACCTTGCCACTGAAAATAAGTCGCTGACCCATTATACAAAAGGTACGCAGTCACCCATCGCTCAATAAAGAGCAAGTAGGCTCCCACTGCTTGTACGTACACGGTTTCAGGTTCTGTTTCACTCCCCTCAACGGGGTTCTTTTCGCCTTTCCCTCACGGTACTGGTTCACTATCGGTCAGTCAGTAGTATTTAGCCTTGGAGGATGGTCCCCCCATGTTCAGACAACATTTCACGTGTGCCGTCCTACTCGATTTCACAATAAAGGTGTTTTCGTGTACGGGGCTATCACCCACTATGGCCACACTTTCCAGAGTGTTCCACTAACACCAAAATTGCTTAAGGGCTGGTCCCCGTTCGCTCGCCGCTACTAGGGGAATCTCGGTTGATTTCTTTTCCTCCGGGTACTTAGATGTTTCAGTTCCCCGGGTTCGCCTCCTAAACCCTATGTATTCAGGTAAAGGATACCGGCTTATGCCGGTGGGTTTCCCCATTCGGAAATCGTTGGGTCAAAGCTTGTTTATCAACTCGCCAACGCTTATCGCAGATTACCACGTCCTTCATCGCCTCTGACTGCCAAGGCATCCACCGTGTACGCTTAGTCACTTGACCATATAACCCAAAGCGATCTAATAAATTAGA